>NZ_JADWYX010000169.1 GCF_016786355.1 Frankia sp. AgB1.9 | reverse complement strand
CCCCCCGCGGCCGCCCGGGGGCCGCGGGGGGGGGGGCGCCGCCGGGGGGCCGGTCCGGCCGGCTGGCCGGCGACGTCGCCGGGGATCTGGGTGACGTCGGCAGTGATCACGGCTTCGTCAGCTGGTCCGTCGGGCCGAGAACGACCCGCTGTCCGTTGCGGACCTCGTAGACGTAGACCGTCGAGCCCTGGACCTCGCCCCGCCCGTCGAAGCGGATCTGCTTGGTGACGCCCGGGATGTTCACGCTCCGGAAGTCGTCACGCACCGAGGTCCTGGTGGCCTTCGTGCCCTCGTTGGTGAGCACCGAGATGATCGCCTCGGTGGCGTCGTAGGCCTCGCCCGAGTACGTGCCGGGCTTCGCGCCGCTGTTGACGTCCTTGAACTCGGAGACGAACTTGGCCGCCTTCGGGTCGGAGTTGGCGTCGCCGCAGGCGCAGGTCAGCAGGGTTCCGTCGGCGGTGTCGGCGCCGGCCTGCTTGATGAACTGGTCGTCGTTCGCGCCGTCACCGGCCATGATCTTGCCGGTGTAGCCCTTGCCGCGCAGCGCCTTCACCAGCAGGGCGAACTCGGCGTAGTAGCCCGAGTAGTAGACGGCGTCCGGGTGGTCGGCGATGATCTTCGTCGCCTCGGAGGTGTAGTCCTTCGTCGGGTTGATGCCGTCGTGCGTGACGGTCACCGCGTCGGCCCGCAGGCCCTTCTCCAGCGACGTGGACAGGCCTGTGCCGTAGTCGCTGCGGTCGTCGAGCGAGAACACCCGCTTGGCCTTCAGCGCCTTCGCCAGGTAGTTCGCGGCGGCGGCGCCCTGGACGGTGTCCGGTGCGATCACCCGGTAGAAGGTCTTGAAGCCGAGGTCGGTGAGCTGCGGGTTCGTCGCGGACGGGCTGACCGACAGCAGCCCGGCCTGGCTGAACAGCGGTTCGCTGGACTTCGTCGCGCCGGAGAACACCGGTCCGACGACCGCGAGGACGTCCTTGTTGTCGACCAGCTTCTGCGCGGCCGTCGGCCCCTGCTCGGGGGTGCCCTGGTCGTCCGAGGCCACGATCCGCAGCGTGAACGGAAGCTTGGTGTTCCGGTTGGCCTCGTCGATCGCGGTCAGCACGCCGTTGTACGCGTTGATCCCCAGTTGCTGGTTCTCACCGGACAGCGGTCCCTGGAACCCGATCGCGTACTCCTTCTTCCCTCCGTTCGATGAGTTGGAGCCGTCCCCGCCGCAGCCGGCCGCGGCCGTCACAGCGGCCACCGCCGCGACGGTTCCGATGAGCCGATGCCGCCGCGTCAGACCGTCCATGGACTGTCCCTCTTTCGCCCGCGAATGCCCGCCGGTGGCGCCCCGGCCTGTCCGGGCTCACCACACGGGTCCGACGATCGCCGGACGGCCGCGAAACTAGCCGTTTGTCGCGCCACTCTAAAGCACAGCGTGAGAGTGTCGTCACTTTTTGTAGTCTCATTGCCGAAGGCGCGGCCGGTTGGCTACTCAAGGTGGCTATTGGCCGACTATTCGGGAGTGGCCCGTCTGGGCACGACGTCCGCCGGATCAGACCCGGCTCGTCCCTGATGGTCGGGAATCGACCGAACCGACAGCCGCCACGTAGGACCTGAGATTGCGCCCCGCGATGGGTGGGGGCAGGGGACAGCCCAGACCAAGGCGACCACGCATGACTTGCACGGACTCAAGGCCCCGAACAAGCCGGAGATCTTGATCACGTTGAGGGCCGACCGAGGTCAGCCTGGTAGCCCGGGTGGGATTCGAACCCACACTGTCGGTGGTTTGAGCACCGTCTCTCTGCCGTTGGAGTACCGGGCCTGGCATCGACGTGGACCTGGGGAGTCTCCGGCGTGAACGTCCGTCGCGGCTGCGCGGCGGATAAGGCGTTGGAGGTGCTCCCCGTGACGACTCTAGCCGGGTAGGGTGCGATTCGACCTCTCGCCCCGCCCGTTTGGGGCCTGTGCGGTGTTCCAGGCCAGCCGTCGTCGACGGCCCCGGGTGCGCCGGTAGCGGCCAGCCGCCTCGCCGCGGACGGAGCGTGGAGTCGAGGCGACCGCGCTGGCAGCCGCCGCTCGCGTGACCGACCTGGTCGCCGGGCGTCACCGCCAACCATGGCGGTGGGCTGCCGCCATCCGGCCGTTGAGCGCAGCAAGGATGCGTCCAACGGACGGCAGAATGGCTACCGACGCCGACCGACCAATATCGACGCCGACCCCAGGAGATCAGACTCGATGAGCCAGCCATCCTCGACGCCGCGCCGGGTGCTGATCGCCGAGGACGAGGCGCTGATCCGTCTCGACCTGCGTGAGATGCTGCAGGAAGAGGGCTACGAGGTCGTCGGCGAGGCCGGCGACGGGGAGATGGCCGTGACGCTGGCGACGAAGCTGCGTCCAGACCTGGTCATCCTCGACGTGAAGATGCCGAAGATGGACGGCATCGAGGCCGGCGCGAAGATCGCCAAGGAGCGGATCGCCCCGGTCGTCATCCTCACCGCGTTCAGCCAGCGCGACCTGGTCGAGCGGGCGCGGGAGGCCGGCGCGATGGCCTACGTCGTCAAGCCGTTCCAGAAGAAGGACCTGCTGCCGACGATCGAGATGGCGATGAGCCGGTTCACCGAGATCGTCAGCCTGGAGGCCGAGGTCGAGGACCTGCAGGGCCGACTGGAGGCTCGCAAGATCATCGAGCGGGCCAAGGGTGTGCTGCAGACCGAGCACAAGATGACCGAGCCGGACGCCTTCCGCTGGATTCAGCGCACCTCGATGAACCAGCGCCGGACGATGCGGGCAGTCGCCGAGGCCGTCCTGTCCGGGGAGGCCCTCCCCGGGCAGTGACCTCCCTGCTGCGCAACCCCCATCCGTCCACGGCCGCCCTGCCCGCGCCGGCCGCCGCGATCCGCCGACGCCCGACGAGCCGATGACGCCCGACGAGGAGAGTCCAGGCTCCGACGCGCCCGCGCCACCCCCCGCGGAGCCAGCGAACACGTCCTCGCCGCTGCGCCGGCTGGGCCGCTGGCTGTCCGGCGGGCCGGAGAGCGAGCGCGTCGGCTCCGAGCTGGTCGTCGCCGGCGGTGCCGACGGACCGTTGGTGCCCGGCTGGGAGATCGCCGTCGCCGGCCTGCGCCGGGCGGCCGGCTGGACGCGCCGGGCGGCCCGGGCGACGGCCGGCTGGGTCGGCCGGCGGCGCGGGACCGGCCGCGGCCAGGCCTTGCTCGCCGCGCTGGCCGCGCTGCTGGTAGCGGTCCCGACCGGCCTGACGATCGGCCTCGTCGAGCTCGCCCGGGACCACGGCGGTGACGGTGTGCCCGGCGCGTCCGACCCGCGGGTGCTGCGGCTCGGGGTGATGGCGCCGCTGTCCGGCGACCTCGGCAACATCGGCATCGCCGTGCGCGACGCGGTGACGCTCGCCGTCGACGACGCGAACAAGACCGACGCGATCCCCGGCTGGAAGGTCGAGCTGGTCGCCAAGGACGACCTGTCGCGCCCGGACGGCGGGGCGGCCGCCGCCGAGGCGTTCGCCGACGACTCGTCGCTGATCGGCGTCGTCGGGCCACTCAGCTCGACCGTCGCGCGGGTGGCACTGCCGGTGCTGGACGCGGCCGGGGTCCCGGTCGTCTCGCCGTCGAACAGCTCGCCCGACCTGACCGCCCAGGACGCGTCGGCGAGCACCCGCAAACGCCCCTACAGCCGCTACTTCCGGCTGTCTGGCACCGATGCGCTACAGGCGAAGACCGGCGCCGACTACGCGGTCGACACGCTGCGCCGGTCCAGGATTCTCGTCATCGACGGCGGCCCGTCCTACGGCGAGTCGCTCGCCGAGCGGTTCACCCGGGACGCGACGGCCGACGGAGCCGAGGTGGTGGCCAGCTACCAGGTGGACGGCGACGCGGCGCCGGCAGTCGAGGTCCAGTCGGTGGCCGATGGCATCCAGACGCTGAACCCGGACCTGATCTACACGACGACCGGCTACCTGTTCGCGAGCGCGCTGCGCAAGCGGATGGCCGCGGCCGAGGTGTCGGTCCCGTTGCTGGGTACCGACGCGATGCTCAGCGCCCGCTACCTGGACTCAGCCGGCGACACCGCCGAGGGGGACCTCGCCACCGACCTGGCGGTCCCGATCTCCAGGCTTCCGGCCGCCGGCGCGTTCGCGGCCGAGTTCCTCAATCGGTGGGGGCCGGTCCTCGGCGGCCCGGAGCAGCCGGCCACCCCGGACAAGGAGCCGGACTCCTCGGCCACGCCGTCGGCGGGCACGGACGGGTCGGCGCCCGAGGGTCCGCCGGCTGCCAGCTCCGCCGCGCGGCAGCCGGGGCCCGACGGGGGCGCGCCCGCCGCGTCCGAGCCGCCGACGCTGACCGCGCAGCGGGCCGAGATGATCCCGGCGCTCGCCGCCTACGCCTACGACTCGGCCCGCGCGCTGCTGCGCGCCGCCGCGGTGGTCCTGCCGGGCCGGCTGGCGGTCGACGACGGCGCCCGCGCCGCGATCGCCGCGCAGGTGGGCCGCGGCTCGTTCGCCGGCGTGACCGGCCAGGTCTCCTTCGACGCCTTCGGCGACCGGCGCGACCCCTCGTCGGTCGTCTACGCCGTGCTGGCCGGGCGCTTCGTACCGCTCGTCATCGACGAGCCCTAGCTCCGGAAGGGTGACAAAACCGTGACCGCGCCACCGCGTCCCGGCCCGGCGCTGCGGGTCAGCATCCCGGCTCCGGCGCCCGCCGTCCGCGAGTTCCTCGCGACCGAGGCAGGCAGCGCGGTGCTGTTGCTCGGCGCCACCGTCGCCGCCCTGGTCTGGGCCAACTCGCCCTGGTCGTCCAGCTACGACGACCTGTGGAACACCCACGCGGCGCTGCGGGTCGGCGGTGCCTCGCTGGACCTCTCCCTGCACCACTGGGTGAACGACGGCGCCATGGCGATCTTCTTCATGGTCGTCGGGCTGGAGATCAGCCGAGAGGCGACCACCGGCGAGCTGCGCGACCGCAGGGCCGTGGCGGTGCCGGCGCTCGGCGCCCTCGGCGGCCTCGCGACCCCGGCGCTGATCTACTGGCTGATCAACCGGTCCGGCAGCGGGGCGTCCGGCTGGGGCATCGCGATGTCGACAGACACCGCGTTCGTCCTCGGCATGCTGGCGCTGTTCGGGCCACGCTGCCCGGACCGGCTGCGGCTGTTCATGCTCACCCTCGCCATCGTCGACGACATCGGCGCCATCACCGTCGTGGCCGTCTTCTATACGAAGCACGTTGACGTCGTCGCCCTCGTCCTCGCCGGGGTCGCGGTCGTCGCCATCGTCGTGCTGCGCTGGATGGGCGTCTGGCAGCTCACGCCCTACCTGCTCGCCGCGTTGCTGCTCTGGCTGGCGGTCCACGCGTCCGGCGTGCATGCCACGCTCGCGGGCGTGCTCATCGGGCTGCTGGTGCCGGCGACGCCGCCGCGCCGCGAGCAGATCGAGAACGTGCCGGTGTTCGTGCGCGCCCTGCAGGAGGACTCGACGGCGTCGCGGTCGGCGCTCGCGGTGTCGGCCGCGCGGGCCGCCGTCACCCCGAACGAGCGTCTGCAGCACCTGTTGCACCCGGTCAGCGCGTTCGTCGTCGTGCCACTGTTCGGCCTGGCGAACGCCGGCGTGAGCCTCGACGCGCACACGCTGCGGACCGCGGCGACGTCACCGGTGACGCACGGCGTCACGGCCGCGCTGGTGCTCGGCAACGCGGTCGGCATCACCGTGGCCGCGACCTGCGCCGTGCGCGGCGGGCTCGGCGTGCTACCCGGCCGGGTCCGCTACGGGCATCTGCTCGGCGCCGCCGTGCTGGCCGGGATCGGCTTCACGATCTCGTTGTTCATCACCGAGCTGGCGTTCGACAGCGAGGAGCTGCGCGACCAGGCGAAAATCGGCATCCTGCTCGGGTCGCTGATCGCCGCGATCCTCGGCAGCCTCCTGCTGCGCTTCCTGGGCGACCGCATGCCGCTCTGCTCCCCCGAGAGCGACGGCCTCCCCCCACCGCTGCCGCCCCAGCCGTGGCTCGCGCCGGGGATGCCCGTGCATCCACTCGATGGGGCAGTGCTGCATCGGTAGGCCGTTCAGCGCCTCGACCACGGCAGCCGGCGGCGGTCTCGCCGCGGTTCCTGTTGGGCGTCGTCGTCCTGGCTAGCGGAGTCGTCCTGGCTGACGGAGTCGTCCTGCCTGGCGGAGTCGGCCGAGGCGTTGGCTGGTCGCTGGTCGCTCTCCGGCTGGGCGTCCCTGGTCGGTTGCGCAACACCGTCCGGCTGGGCAGCACCGTCTGACAGCGGGACGCTTTCGAGCCGCGCGGCGCCGTTCGGGCCGTCGCCTTCGGCCACCCCGAGGACGAGGATCGGCGGCCCGTCAGGCACCGTGAGCCGGGGCAGCGGCGGGCTGGCCACGATCGCGGACGTGGCCGCCAGGTGCACGGCCCGGCGCAGCGCGGGCAGCTCGGTGCGGCCGCGGTAGGCCTGGCCGTTGATGAAGATCGTCGGGGTGCCTCGAACCCCGACACCGACGCCGTGCTCGTAGTCGGCCTCGACGGCCGTGCCATACGGCTGGGCCGCGGCACCGACGACGAGACCCGGGTCCAGGCCGAGCCGCTCGGCCCGCATCCGCAGGTCGATGTCCTTCAGCCGGGACTGATAGGCGAAAAGCTGGTCGTGCATCGGCCAGAACCGATCGTGCGCGTGGGCCACCTCGGCCGCCAGTGCCGCCGTCAACGCGTACGGATGCACCTCGAACAGCGGAAAGTGCCGAAAGACGTGCCGTACCAGCCCCCCGCAGGTCTCCACCAGTTCATGCAGCACCGGCGCGGCCTGGGCGCAGTACGGGCATTCGAAGTCCCCGTACTCGACGAGCACGACCGGCGCGGTCAGCTCCCCTCGCGACGGCCGGTCATCCAGCCGAACCGGCGCGGCCAGCCCGCCGGCGCCGTCCCGGTCGGCGGGCGCGGCGCCGTCGCGGGACGCGGCCTCGCGGACCGTGACGGCAGTTGACGTCGCCGGGCCGGGCGGCGGCTCGTTGGCCGGTGGCCTGGTCGCCACCTGGTCGACCGCCGGAACCGACCGTCGCGCGTCGTCGATCGAGCACGCCGGACCGGCTTCTTCTTGATCGGCGGCCTCCGTCGCCTCGGCGGCACCGCCCGCCGAGCCAGGAACCGCGGGCCTGTCCACATCCGACACCGATGACAGCTCCATACGACGAGTATCGCCTCGGCCACCCGCTCTATTCGCCCTGGACCGGATCAGGCCCTCGCCTCACATCGAGACCGCCCGCGGCCCGGGCCCAGGTCGCGCCGTTCATGCCGCCGGGCGCCACCCAGCGTGGCCGGACCCCTGCGGCCACCAGCCCGTTCTTCTAGGGCGTGCAGGAGGTGTCAGCCGGCGCGGGAACGGCGGGCGGGGACGTCGCGGCCGGCGGCGGCGTAGAGGGGCCCCCGGTCGCCAGGCTGGTGAAGGACACTCCGAGCGTGACGACCAGCCCGTGGCGAGCGGCCGGGTCCGGGACGAGGCGGGCGCCGGGGATGACGGCGGCCAGGGTGCGGGCAGCGGCCGCGCCGGCGCCGACGTCCGGGCCGGCGGAGCCGTAGTGGATCTCGGTCGTCGCCTGGGTCCCGTGCGCGTCGGCAATGGTCATCGGGCCGGCGAAGCCACGTTCGCGCAGGTAGGCCGCGGTCTGGGCGGCCAGGCCGTTGCGGCCGGCGGCATTGCGCACCACGGCGATCGTCACCGCGCTCGGCGCCAGCGTCGGGCCGACGGCCGGCACCGGCGTACCGGTCGCGCCGCCGGTCGTCGCCGGGTGCGCGGGCGCGCCAGACCGCCGGCCGGCAGTGGATCGCAACGGTGCGACCAGGCGTTCGAACGCGTCCTGGTCGAGGAACAGCACCTGCTGGTGCGACGGGACCGTGCCCCGGTCGTCGATCGCACCCTCGGCGCGGGTCGGGACGTGCGTCGGGACGGTGGTGAACGTCAGCCTGCCGGGGCCGAGGGAGGCCAACCGGTTCGCCAGCGCGACGAGCTGCTGCTCGCCGAGGCCCTTGTCGACGGTCAGCGAGCCGCCGACGGCGCCGAGCAGCGCGGCGAGCCGGACCGGGTTCGTCAGCACGCCGAGACCCGTCGCCTTCGCCAGCAGGCGGGCGAGGAACTGCTGCTGGCGCAGGATGCGCAACCGCTCGTCGCCGAGCGCGTGCCGGGTCCGGACGAAAGCCAGGGCCTGTTCGCCGTTGAGCTGGTTCTCCCCCAGGTGGCCGTGCCACTGGGACCAGGCGTCGTTGAGGTTGCCGGTGCCGCCGTCGGGCAGCGGCCGCACGCAGACGGTGACGCCACCGACGGCGTCTGTCATCGCCTTGAAGCCGGCGAGGTCGATGGAGATCGTATGGTCGATCTTCAGCCCGGTCAGCGCTTGGAGGGTCGCGATCAGTCCGGGCACACCCGCCAGGTTCAGGACGTCGGTGAGCTTCGACCTCCCGTCCGCCGGCACCCCGGCCACCCGGGGAACGACCGGCACCAGGGTGTCGCGCGGGAACGACAGCAGCGTCACCGCGCCGTCCGCGCCGAAGTGGGCGATGATCGTCGTGTCGGACCGGTCGCCGTCGACCTGGCCGTACTCGCCACCCGTTCCGGCCCGGCTGTCGCTGCCGAGCAGCAGCACGTTCATCGTGCCGGACGGGTCGCTCGCGCCGGCCAGGTTCCAGCCGCTCTCCCTGGTCAGGGCACTGTCGAAGCGGCGGTAGCCAGCCCAGCCGACCGTGCTCACGACGAGCACGGAGAACGACAGGACCGCCAGCACCATCAGTACCGGCCGCCGGAACGGGGACCGCCCGGCGCCAGGCTGGCGTGGCTCCACATCGGGCGGTGGCAGCAGCCGGCGCGGCGCCGTCCGCCCGTCTCGTTGCGCCATCCGCTCTCCGGCCCCCACTGACTCGGTCCCGCTCGCCTGGTTACGGCTGTCCGGCCGGCACGGACCGTGGCAGCGGCCTGCCTCGTCCCGCCACGGGCGCAGACGTTACGAAACGCTACATTTGCCCAGCGTCGCAACGGATGCACCGGTCGGCCCGCGCGGTATCGGCCAGTCGATCGACGACGCGCAACCGAGCGGCAAACCGGCCCGAAGCACACCCAGGGCACCGCGAGCGAGCGGTGACGTCGGCCAAGCTGTCATCCCGCGAGCGGCACCAGGCGCCCAGTCCTGGGCGGCGAAAGGGCCCGACCGGGCGGCCGCGGGCCGCGCCGCGACCGGGCGGCGCTGGTCGGGGGCGGTTTCCCGCGGTCGGGCCGGGTACCCCGCCAGTCGGTGTAACCGACTCAACCGGGGTGTGCAGTGGGACGAGCAGCGACGAAGGTCCGCCGGGACCGGAGCGACGACGCGGATCTAGCGACCGCGACGTCGCCTGGACTGACGACGAAGCCCGACGCACGGTCCGACAAGGCCAAGAAGGCGCGTGGCGGGAAGGGCGCTGGCCCTAAGACCGCCAAGGCCGAGCTCAAGAAGGCGGGCGCGGGCAAGGGCGACAAGAAGTCCCGTGAGCCTTCGAACGAGGCCACGGCCGGTGCCCCGGCCGGGGCGACGAACAGTGTGGTGGACGCGATCATCGCGGCGGCACTGGGCGAGGCGGTGGCCGAGTCGCTGACGGACTCGCTGGCCGAGTCGATCAACGAGTCCTTCACGGAGATGATGGCCGGCGGCCTGGCCGGTGCCCTGGAGGAGGCGCTGGTCGAGGCGGTCTCGGCGGCCGTCGCGCGCGACCTGCCCGAAGCGTTCGCGACCGTCGCCGCCGCGAGCCTGACCGGCCATCCCGCCGTGGACCGCGACGCGAACGGTCCTCGGGCCGCTGCTCTCACAGCGCCGGCCACGGCCGCGACGCCTCCTGGCGAATCGGGCCTGGGTCCCGCCGCTGGATCGACCTCCTCGACGCGCACCGCGCCGCGGCCCGCCCGGGAGTCGGACGGGCACGCGGTCGAGCTCGCGGCCGCGCGGTCGCTGTGGGAGGCGCTGCCCCCCAGGCGGCTGCCGGTACTGCCGAGCCTCGACCTGGCCGCCCGGCGACTGGCGGCGAGCGACCCGGACCGGGTCGGCGGCGACTGGTACGACGTCATCGCTCTCGACGCCGACGCGGTGGTGCTGGGCGTCGGCGACGTCGCCGGCCACGGCCCGGGTATGGCTGCCCAGATGGCGGAGCTGTGTCACGCGGCCCGCGCCTACGCGCTGCTGGACCTGCCGCCGGCGCAGATCACCGGCCGGCTCACCGAGGTGCTGCGGGCCGGTGGCCACCGATCGCTGGCGTCGACCTGCACGGCCCGCCTCGACATCCCGACCGGCCGGCTGACCTGGTGCAACGCCGGCCATCCGCCGCCGGTCCTGATCACCGCGCAGGGCGACGTCTCGTTCCTCGGCGACGTCCACGGCCCGCTGCTGGGCGCGGCCCCGGGCGCCGGCCCCGGCACGAGCCTGGCCGGCGGGCCCGGGGTCGAGGGCGGGACCGAGTACGCGCAGAGCACCGTGACGCTGCCGTCGGGCGCGACCGTGCTCTTCTACGCCGCTGGCCTCGTCGATCAGCCGGACGCTCCGCTCGCCCACCGCCTCGACGCGCTGGCCACCGCGGCGTCCAAGGCCTTCGGCACGGCGGCGAGCACCCCGGCCGACGGCGCCGGGGCCCAGCCTGGTGTCGACGTCCGCCCGCTCGCGGCGGCCTGCGAGGCGCTGCTCGTCGAGCTCTCGACCGCCAGGGCGACATCCTCGGGCCAGTCCGACGCCGCCCAGCAGCCGCGGCCGCCGCGCCGCGACAGCGACTCCGTCCTGCTGGCGGCCCGGCTCCGCTGATCTGCCTGGCTCTAGTTCGGCTCCATCGAGTCCCCCCGATCGGTCTGGCGGCCGGTGTCGCCGCAGGTGGCAGCGCCAGTAGACCAGCGGCAGAACCCCCAAATGTGGTCGAAATATGAGAGCTGCCTGATTCGGACAAACAGCGGCCTCGTCGGGGCTCCAGCCGCTCCTTTGCCCATGAGGCCAGGACAGCTCCGGGCTTTCCGGTGCGCGCGACGAGGGCCGGCGTGACCTGCGGCGTGTCCACTTTCTGTCCGGTAGAGCGCGCTGGACATCCAGCTGGCCACCGGACGGGTCCAGTTGTCCGCCGCCATGTCTCACAGGGCGGGGAGCCAAGGACGCATGCTCAGCTACGCGACCGCGCGGGCCGGCCGGCGCCTGGTACGGGGAGGCGTCGGCCACAGGCTCGACGCTGGGCTCGACGGGCAGGGGCTCGCGTCCTGCCTCCAGCGGACAACCGTGGCGTGACAGTGGACCCGGCCGCCAGGACGTCGGTCGGGACGTCGCGATCGGGGGAACGCGCAATGGCCAGCGAGGCCCAGGGCCCGAGATCCAGGCCGGCAGCCAGCGAGCCGGGCGGCTGCACCGACGGGACGACCGGCGAGGACGAGGAGAAAGCCCAGATCGGGCCGGACCACCCGCCCGACGCTCCACCGCGCCGTCGCATCGGTCCGGCCTGACCGACCACGTGCGGACGCGGGCCGGACCTGTCCCTCACCTGCGCGCCGCGGGGCCCGTCTCCGCCGCGCTCAGGCCACACCCGCCCGGACCGTGGCCCGGCGCCGCGACTTCGCCGGCCGACCGCGGGTCACGACCACCGCAGGCCGTAACACAGGCCGGAGGCCAGCCCGCTGAACCGCGCGAACGCCTCGCTGACGCCGTCGAGCGCGACCGCCGGCAGGTCGACGGCGAGGTCCTCGACGGCCCGCAGCGGCAGGCCGTCCACCAGCTCGACCTTCGGGTCGGCATCCTCGGGGAACCGCACCCGCAGGTCGAGCGCGTCGCACCGGATCGTCGGGTTGAGCGCGTACCGCGGCGCCATCGGCTGCCCGGCCGGCACCCGCCACACGCAGCCGAAGTCGTGCCGCTCGTACCGGCTCAGCGCCCGCGGCAGCCGCAACACCGGCGAGTAGTGCGTGTCGCCCCGGCGGTCGATCCGAACCATCCGGCCGCCGAACAGCACATCGACATCGAGGTCGCGTGGGCTGGCGGGAGCGCCAGGCGGGCGCGGCAGGCTCATCGAGAGCGCCAGCTCGCGCAGGCCGTCCTCGAGCGCGACGACCCGCCGTGTCTCCAGCAGCTCGGGCGTCGGCCCGTCGAGCCGCAGCACCGCCCAGACGCGTTCCACGTACCAGGCGCCGGACGGCGGGCCGGCGAGCGCGGGCGGGGCTGTCGCGCCGCGCGCGGGGCCGGACTGCCCGGCCGGGACGTCGGGATCCACCGCGGCGGCCGTCTCGGCGAGCAGCCGGAATGCCTCCTCGCAGCGACGGCGGACCGTGCGCGGGTCGCGGTCGAGCTCGACCGCCAGCCAGCCAAGCCGGTCGGTCAGCAGCCGCTGGTCGGCGCGCGGGTCGAGCGCGAGCGCGACGGCGACGACGGCGCGCAGATCCGCGGGCAGCGCGGCGATCCGGTCACGCAGCCAGGCGACGAGGCGGGTCCGCAGCTCGATGCCGGCGGAGTCACCCAGCTCGGCGTGCCGGCGCAGCGACGGACCGACCCGGGCGCCCAGGTTCGCGGCGCGAAGCCCGCGGCTGCGCGCGAGCGATCGCAGCTCGTCATGAAGCGCCGCGGCGTCAGAAGCGTTCATTCTTCATCTCGGACGGGGCTGTCGGCCCGGCACCGTGAGGGCGGGGTATCTGAGTGTGACCGGGCGTGTCGGACAACAGTAGCGAAGTAGGCGGCGACGGCGGCCCGGAACACCATGAAACCGGCCTTGAGAAGGTCGGCCCGACAGGGTCGTCCGGCGCGACCGGCCATTGGCGTCCCGCGCCCAGTCAGTTACCCGAGGTCGCCACCTATGGTCTGCAATTTTCATTATGCTGACGTTCGCCCGCAGCCGCGCTGGTTCGGCTGGCAGCCGGGATGGGATGATCAACCATCGCGGCCGCGAACCGGCGTCACGGCAAGGCTGCCATGGTGGGACACGGGGGATCCATCGTGCGATTGACGGGGGAACTGGAAGAGACGGCGGTCGCCGGGTGGTACCGGTCCGCGCGTTTCCGGCCCGACCCCGCCCGGCGTGAGTCGGGCGGGCTGGTGCAGCGCCTGAACTGGCAGACCAGGACGAGGTACTACGAGACCCTGGTCGACCAGCTCCAGGCCACCGGCGGAGCGACGGACGGCCTCGCGCGGGACGAGCTGGCCGCGGCGGCCGGCCAGCGCCGGCCGTCCACGCTCTACTACCTGGTAAGCCCGCGCAGCCCAGGCTCGCTGGCGGGCGCGCTGGTCGCGGCGTCGCCGCGCCGCCTCTACGAGAAGCAGCGGGGCGAACGGGTCCTCGACCTGCTGGTCACCGAGACGAAGGTGTGGAGCTACTGGCCGCACCGGGAGGGCTGGCTCGGCGCGCTCGACGACCTGACCGTCATCGACCGGTGGCTCGCCGCGGCGAGCCTCATCCGGGTCGTCGCCGACTGGGCGATGTGCTCCCGGTCCCTGGCGACCGCCGCCTCCTTCGCCCCGCCGGTCGCCGCCGTCGAGGACCTGCTCAGGCTCGCCGACGGCGGCCGGCCCGGCGGGGCCACTGCTGACCGGCCCACTGCTGACCGGCCCGGGGACGGCAAGCCCGCCAACCCGGCTGCGCCTGGCGCCAACGGGGCTGGCGCCCGCGAGGCGTCGTCAGCGGCCCGCAAGCCGGCCCCGCCCGTCGACCCTGGCCTGGCCGCGGTCACCGCCCTGCTCACGACGGTGGTGCGCACGGCGGTCGAGGCAAGCGGGATCGGCCCGGCCTTCGTGCTCGCCGCGGTGCATCCGAGCCTCACGAGCCTGGTCTCCGCCGCCGGGCCCGGGACCGAGAAGATCACCGCGGAGGTCGCCGACGTGATGACCCAGCTGGAACACCAGCTGCCCCGGCTGGCCGCGGACGAGCGTGTCCGGATCGCCGACGAGCTCACTCCCCGGCTGCGCGCCGTCCTCACGCTGCTGGCGGAGGGCCGATGAGCCGGCCCGCCGCCGCGGGCACCGAGGATAGCGGCGAGTCGACCCGCCGCCTGCGCGGCCGGGTTCAGACGATGCTCACCTACGCCGACCAGGCCGCCGACCCACGGCCGCTCGTCGGACTGCTGGAGGAGGTCTCCGATCGGCTCGGGGCGGACAGCCCGCTCGCCCTGCTGGTCGAGTACACCGTCGAGGAGCTGCGCAGCCGGACCCGTTCGGTGGCCGAGTCGGCCCGGGTCTGGGACGACCTGCACGTCCGGGCCGACTCGTCACTCGACCGCCGCGACACGACGCTGATGAGCATCAAGGCGCTGCACGCCCGGTACGTCCGGCTGTCCGGCGACCCGGTGGACCGGGACGCGGCCGTGCAGAGCTACGAGGTCGAGTGGCGCCGGCGGCTGGCCATCCTCGGCGCGCGGGCGCACCGGACGAGCACCGCGCACGCGAACCTGGCCACGGCGCTGCGCGAGCGTGGCACGTCCGACGACCTGCGCCGCGCCTGCGTGATCGCCCGGCAGGAGATCTCGGTCCGGCTGGCCGTCTGGGGCCCGGAGCACTCGTTCACCTGGATCCCGCAGATCATCCTGGCCCAGTGCCTCCTCAAGGCGGCCGAACGGGCCGTCCCACGCCAGGCCGCCGGCTCCGGGCCGGTGGATCCCGAGGCGATCCGCCTCGGTCCGGACAGCGTCCTCAGGCCGGCCGGCGCGGGTCAGGCCGGGGCCGCCGACGGCGCGGGCGGTGGATCGGGTGGCGAGGGGCCCGGCGGGTACCCAGGGGTCACCCGGGACGACCTGGCCAGACCGGGCGCGGACCTGGTCGCCGAGGGCCGGTCCCTCGCGGAGGCGGTGGTCGCGGCCCGACAGGATCGGTTCGGGCCTTCCTCGGGGGCGACGCTGCGGGCCCAGCTGGTGCGGGCGCACGCGCTGCTGCTCGCCGAGGAGCCCGCCGCCGCCGTGGCCGAGATCCGCTACGTCCTGGCGACCAACCGCAGGACCGGGGCGAACCTCGACCCAGGCTGGCCGGAGCTCCTGCTCGCCCGGGCGCTGCTGGCCGCCGGTCTTGCCAGCGGCGACGGTAGCCTGGACGACGCTGTGCGCCAGGCACGAGCGGCCGTCGAGGCCCGCCTGGGCCGCTACCCGGCCGGGACCGAGCGAGTCGCCGAGGCCGAGCGGTTCGAGCAGGAGGCCAGGCGGCTGGCCAGCCAGGCGCCGCGCCCACCCGCCACAGCCGAAGCCGGGTCCGCGCCGGGTGCCGCGACGCCCGCTGACGGCGTCACGCAGGTCACGGACCAGGCCGACTATGGCCATGATCATAGCTTGGGTGCCGGAGGCGACGGGTAGGTTCGCCAACCAGTACACGGCGTTCCGCGCGACCGCGCTGGCGCTCCCAGATGACGGAGGTAGCGGTGGACACCGCGGCGACCGGCGAGGTCGGCTCATTCCTGAGCCTGTTGACGCTTGAACAGCCGGAGCCGGACCTCTTCCGCGGGGTCAGCCACGAGGGCGCGCCCCTGCGGGCTTTCGGCGGCCAGGTCGCCGCGCACGCGCTCGTCGCGGCCACGTCGACGGTCGAGCCGGACCGCCCGGTCCACTCGCTGCACAGCTACTTCGTCCGCGGCGGCGACACCACGATCCCGATCGACTACCAGGTCGAGCGGATTCGCGACGGCCGGTCCTTCACCACCCGCCGGATCACCGCGATCCAGCATGACGAGGCACTCTTCGTCCTGTCGGCGTCGTTCCACCGGCACGAGGAGAGCACGGTCAACCACCAGCGCACGGCGCCGAAGGCCGCGCCACCGCCGGACGGCCTCGCGTTCTTCGAGGGCCGCCGACGCGACGCCGAGGGCACCGAGACCGACCCGTCGCCGCGGGACACCCGCGACGACGATCGACGGGAGGCCTGGGGCCGGCGGGGCTTCGAGGTGCGGGTCGTGGCCGGCTTCGGGATGGCGGGCACCGGATCGGACGACCGGTACACCGGCGGCTCCGGGTTGACGGCGCCGGCCCGGCTGCGCGCCTGGCTGCGGGTGACCGAGAAGCTGCCGGACGACCAGCACACGCACGCCTGCGCGCTCGTGTACATGTCCGACCTGACACTGTCGCACTCGATCATGGGACCGCACGGCGGCATGGCCGGTGGCATGGCCCTGACATCGCTCGACCACGCCGTCTGGTTCCACCGCCCGTTCCGGGCCGACGAGTGGCTGCTGTTCGACCAGGGCAGCCCGACCGCCTCGAACGGCCGCGGCCTGGCCTTCGGCGAGTTCTTCGACACCGACGGCATCCTGGTAGCCACAGTCGTCCAGGAGGCCCTGGTCCGCCCAGTCCGGCGCCAAACCGCGAGCTGAGAAACCAACCTCGGCGCCGCAGCACGCGACCACCGATACGCAAAGGCCCGGCGCAGGAATTCCCGCGCCGGGCCTGTTAAGCGCTGACGGTAGTTACGTGGGGTCCGGGGCGCGGCCCCGGCGCCACCACGCCCCGGGGCCGGGGGGG
>NZ_JADWYX010000168.1 GCF_016786355.1 Frankia sp. AgB1.9 | reverse complement strand
CACTGTGTGGATCAACCAGCCAGCCCAAAGCCAACCAAGCGAAGATCCACTGTCTCATTTGACTTGACATCTACCGGTGGGCATCTCGATCGCCAGGTCGGAGGTGGTGAGGTGGCATCACCGACCCCAAGGACCGTCGGACGATCCCGCAACAACCACTGCCCCTCATCCGGGTCGATGTCAGGGACCCGTACCCGCTCCGCCATCAGCGGATCATCCCGGTCGCGCTGCGAAACGCGTCCACCACGCCGACCGAAATCGGGTGAGCAATACTCGGCTACGGCATTAGCTAGTCGGACCCAATCCGGTTGACCAGTGCACCTTGCTGCGCCTTGAGTGTAGTGAAGGTGTCGTGAATGTAGTCCACGAACGCAGCGCCAGGGTGCCCGACCAGGGCCCGGCCGGACGCGGGCGCGCCATCGTCACTGAGAAGCACCTCCTCGGCGGTGACATGCGCGCAGAACTGTAAGAGGGGTGCTGGGACCGCTCCCTCGACAATGAGATCCGCCCGGTTAATGATCAGATCTTTCATCTGGCGGTTCGTGGGCATGAAGGCGAGCCGCCTCCACCGGTCCCATTCGCGCTGGTCCTGCTCGTTCAATGTCGCCGAGTGGCGTTCCCGTTGGGACGGAAGCCCATCCGAGCGGAGAGCTTCCCATAGCGTCTCATTGACATCAGACAACGCTAGCAGAGGCCCGTAGAGCTCCTGTATCTGCGCATTGACCCGACCCAGTCGTGCCTGTTGGCGACTCATGAGAAGAGTGCTGCGCTGGTTGAGATAGAAGCCAGCCAACGCGATAACTAGGCTGGCGGTTGCGGTGAAAACGGCGGCGGCCATACCCAGCTTCCCGAACTCGTCAACTTACCAGGCCGCCCGGCGGGCGGCTGTCATTACGGCGGCACACACCACTGGACCGCTGCGGCCCGAACGGCCACCGACGGCTCGCTGGGCGGTGCGGGCAAGGTACCTAGAAGAGTAGCGGCTCGGCGTGCGTCGCCAGCGTCCGACCATTCAGTGCATTCGCTGGTCATCCTAGTATGCCGCGGTGAAGCTACGATCGGAGGCCGTTGGCCTGCCGGCCTAGTAGGTCCCGCATCCGGTGACGCGCCTCCGTGGCGTAGGTGGCCACCGGCGCGCCGGACACGGTCATGCGGGCGAGGTCGCCGCGGGTGGACGTCGCTGCGGAAATAGCGGCCGCGCCACACGTGACCAGCTTGAATGTGAAACCGCTCATGTGGCGGCTGCGGACAGGGTGGCCTATGTGGAGCGGCGTCGAGAGCCGTGACCTGCGTGCATGCCGATTCTAGCGACGGCCACACGCCCGTTCGAGCCTGGAGTCAGTAGCTGCGCGCGTTCAGGCCCCGCCGGCTGCTTCCCCACATGGGACAGCCCAGGGTTTAACGATCATAATGGAGTGGCTGCGCTTTCTCTGCGGCGCTGCTATCATCACGATCAGTGACGGGTGGCGGCGTAATCTCGTAGCCCACCGGGCCGGCATCCGACCCATCGGATGGAGGAAGATGCATTCCCCCTCCACGCGTCGCGAGGTGCATTCATGGACCTCGGCCCCGCCCCGGCGCCACCGAAGCACTGCTCGGCGGCCGCGCGAAGCGACTCAACGCCGGCTTACCCACCGGGTCTGTCACGAGATCAGGCCCTGGCAACGGGCCCCGCCAGGACCAGCATCAAGGTGAGCTGGATAGGCCTGCGGCGGGTCAGCAACGCTGGGCGTTCGCCGGCCAGGGCGTCAAGGTTCCGCCCGCGAGCCTCGTCGATCGACGAGAGGAACGTACGAAGACCCTGTGCTACCAGGGCAGGCCGCTGCACGACGGGGGTGTGAGGCCGTGACGGACAATATTGTGTATGTCTCTCATCCAGACGAAGACGGGCAGTCCATCGAGACTGGACTGGCCGACATCACTGGCGTCGATCTGGAGCTTCTTCCAGGCATTGACGAGCCTGCGGTGGTGAGCAACCGAAAGGCGCTGATAGAGGACGCGCTTTTGCATGAGCTGGCCGTGGCGCAGTACGAAGGACTTCCGTGGCTGCCACCCTTGGTACCAGACGGCGAACGGGGGTCCTCTGTGAATCCGCCTGATCATCAGTCGTCCCAGCCGTCTGCCAACCAAGCAAGGTGAGCGTTGGGATGAGAACAGGTCACTCGATGTCGCCCCTGCGCATGCACAGGATCGGCTTCGAAGACTTCGACGCACTCGCCGCAGGCCGGGGCGACCTCGAAACAGTCCGCCTGCTGTGGTCGACGGAGCTCAGTCGTCGTCTCCTCCTCGTGCAGACGGTAGTAGAGGTAACTCGCGGCCTGCCTGCGGCCCGCTTCTCCGACCCTTTGCTCCCCGGCCTCGTCACTGAGGCCTACCGTGTCCTAGCGGCTGCTACGCGACGGCGCCGTGACCGAGTCGTCGCGGTTCTAATGCGGCCCGAGGTGGGTGGGTGGGTGACGCGATGCCTACGGCAGGTATTGCGATGCAGGAACGAGGGTGCTCGAGCGAGCGTGGCGATGGAGGCCGACCTGCACCATCTCTGCGTGATTGCGGTCGCGGCGGCGGCGCAAGCCGGTGAGCCCGTGACGCTACCGGTCCGTCCGAGCGTCGACGGCTGGCTACGGCTGCCCGTTCTCGGCGACCTATTCGTCGGCGTACAGACCGGGACACGCGCGCTGTCGGCGACGGTGACCGAACGGCCAGCGACGCTCCGCGTCGGCGATCGGACGGTCAAGCTGGCAGCGGGGGGTGAAGCGACAATCTGGCCCGACGACTGTGACTCGTCTCCGTTGCGCGCACCAGTCTGGCTCCGCCTCGGAGCGGCGGACCAGACGCTCGCCGTCGCGCTTCAGACGGATCCGGGATCGATCGGCCTCGATTCCTTCGCCGGGTCCGATGGTCTGACACCCGTTGGGTTCCGCGAATGGTCGGTGGTGCTGGGCCGGGGGTGGCGCCTGCTGGTCGAACGCGACCCCGATCGGGCCGCAGTGGTCGCGGCGACTCTGACGACGATCGTGCCGCTGCGGGCGGCGTGCCGGACGGCGCATGTCTCCGCGACATCGGGCGACGCGTTCGGGGCTGTCGCCATGACCCGTCCACCGGATCCGATGACGGCCGCGGCCGCGCTGGTCCACGAGGTCCAGCACGCGAAACTGTACGCGCTGCTGCACGTGGTGGAGCTGATCGAGCCGGCGACGGACCGGCAGGCGTGTTACTACGCGCCTTGGCGGCCCGATCCCCGACCTCTCACCGGATTGCTGCAGGGCGCTTACGCATTTCTCGGCCTCGTCGAGTTCTGGGGTTCACTTACGGCGTCGCGCGACCCTGAGATAAGGCGTCGCGCGGCGGCCGAGATTGTCAGGTGGCGAGGCAGTGTCAACCTAGTACTCGACGTTCTGGCAGCATCAAAGGCCGTTACGCCGCTCGGTCGGCGCTTCCTCGGGGGTATGCGCTCGACCATGAAGGTTTGGCAGACGGTGGCTGTCGACGGCGACGTTGCCGCCGCGGCGCTACACTCCGCTGCTCAGCACCTGATGGACTGGACGTCACGCCACGGCGGACTTGCCAGCTGAGCCGCCGTTGACACGTAGATTACGGGCGAGGCGGGTCATCCGCTGCGCAGCCTCAGAGACCCTGGTCTGGAAAAGGGTCACGCCGAGCAGCTGCCGGCCGCCGCCCAGCATATGAAAGTAGAACGCACCTGACTCGACATCGAGCACCAGCCGCTCTGGCCGTCCCGGGCTCTGACCGGCCGTCGTCGTCATGAGCCAGTCAAGCTGACCCGCGACAGACTGTAGCAGCTGTCCGGTGCGCTCGTACTGCGTGCGACAGTGCATCGAGCTCAGGCCACCGAACACGACGGGCGCGAGCCCGTCCAGAACGTCTACGGAGAACTGCCAGCTGCCCTGGTCGAAATGTCCCACGAAGTGCAGGTCAGCGAGATCGAGTTCCGCCATGCAGCGGGAGACGACGGGCCTCACGCTGTCGGGCGCGCGCAGCGAGCGTCGTTCGCGTTGCGGACCGGTGTCCGGCGTAGGAGCGTCCGCGGGCGCGGGATGCTCGACGAGTTCGCCGTAGCTCCGAGGTGCTAGGCCGTCGTACTCGATGGTTTTCTCGGCTATCGTCGCCATCGCGGCGTCAGCCGGAACTACTCGGTCCTTGCCCAGCGCCAAGCCGACAAAATACTCGTTGCCCTGAATCCAGTACCAGTAGACCCCGGCGTCCTTGAGCTCGAGGATCGTTCTGGTCAGGCGGCCGGTGCGTGCCGCCGTGAGCACCCTGGTCATCTCGGCCAGCTCGTAATTGAGGCGCCGGCCAAGTGTGATCAGGTCATGCCGCAGCCGGTCCACGTCAAGCGGCGGGTCCGCGAGGCCGGCAAGGAGTGTGCCGTCGTCGAAAGCGTCGACCGAGAACGTAGCCTCGCCGTCAACGAAGTGGCCGACGTGATGGAGCAGGTTGGTTCCGACCTGTGATCGACAGAGCTCGACCAAATCGTTCATCCGGTTTTCGGCCGCGGAACCGGAGCCGTCTATCCAGTAGCTTAATACTCTCGGTCCTGGTGGCTCGGGCGTCCTGGACGCTCTCATTAGTTTCCCCCGTGTGATACGCGTTCTTTCATGGCAGCGGTATTTCGGTGAGGATGTCCTCGCGGGCTGGATGGGTGTCGTCCGGAGCCTCCACTCGTGCGTCCCGGAGCTGGCTGTCGGCCAGATTGCGGGCCGCGATGAGAGTATCGGGATAAGTCTGCCCATAGAAACGGTCGAAAGCGGAGTAGGAGGCCTGATCCACCGCGAACGCTGCAGCAGTCTGGCCGTCCGCGATGAGGTTGTTCGCATGGCACACTGCCACCGCGAGAGTGAAATGATGGCTGGGTCCGACCTGGTCGTTGGTGCTCAGTCCCCGGTAGGCCGCGGTGCTCAGCCGCAGCGCCTCGGCCGGGTCCCGCCCACGCACGAACACCGAGACATTGGCCTGGCACAGGTACACAAATGGATGAGTCTCGCCGTTCATGCCGGCGAAGCTGGACCGGTAACGGGCGAGCAGCACTTCGCCCGCCGTCTGGCCGGTCGATGTCTGCCCCAGGAGATGGCGGTCAATCGCCAGGCTCATCTCGCACGCCATGGTCGCGGGATGGTCGGGACCGGCACGGTCGTCCTCGACGTACCTGGCCAGTGCCTGCGTGTGCTGGCTGCGCGCGAATGTCAGCTCACCCTGCAACCGGTTGGCGATGCCGAGAAGCCGGTCGGCGAAGTTAAGCTGTAGTGAGTCGCCAGTCTTGCTGAAGTATTGGACAGCTCCTTGCAGGAGGGGCACTGCCTCATCCGTGAGCCCAAGTTGGTTGTACCGGGAGGCGAGGGACAGTGCCGCAGACCAGGTCTGCGGGTTCTTCATTCCGGTCACATGCCGTAGTTGCCACCATGTTTCCCTGGCGCGATGATAGGCTGCCTGCGGATCACCCGCCAGAAATTGCGAGTGGGCGAGGTTTCTTGCCGCCGCCAGGGTCATGATGTCGTCGTCACCCAGAAGCGTCCGGAACGATTCGTACGCCTTCTGATCGATCTCCAGCGCTTGCTGCAGGCGTCCGGCCTGCCGCATGTCTGAGGCCCGGGTGGTCGCCGTCCGGAGAGTATCGAGATGCTCCCGGCCCAGGACTTCGACCTGAAGGTCGTAGATCTGCTTGCCGAGAGCGGCGGCCTCCTGCGTCCGCGACAGGGCGCGCAGCGCGTTGCCGACATAGTGGCCGAGCCAGAGGCGGAGGTCGTCGCGCTCGGGCCACTTTGTAATCAGCGGCTGGGCGAGGCTCAGAACCTCGTGCGGCCGCCCGGTCCGCAGCAGGTAAGAAGATTGCTGCACCAGCCACCGGCGGGCGTCGCGCGTGTCACTGTCAATGACGCCGCAGTGCGGCAGGTGGCGCTGCAATTCGGCGTAGCGTTCGTCGTCCCGGTCGGTGGGGCTCGGGCTCCAGGCCGGCACGTACGAGGCGAGCACCTCGGTGATCTTTGTCTGACGCTCGGCGGCCAGGCCGCCGGCCTCGGTACGTTTACGCATCATCATGTAGACCAGCCGGGGTAGGCTGATCTGGCGGTCGGTGTCGTCCGCCACCCGGCTCAACCGATTTCGGTTGAGCTCACCTAGCACCGGCGACACTGAGCGGCGCAGTCTCACGACGTCGCTCTGTGTGGCGAGATAGTCGATCATGGGCGCGGACTGCAACACATCCATTGACACGCCATCTGGAGACAGGTAAGCACAGAGCTCCAATAACAGCCGGGCGGCCGGGCTGGCCTGCTCGAGCGCGAGCGACCAAGCCGCGATCACACCGGCGGGGGCGACTGCCGACGCGTCAGCGGCCTGCGCCACCGAATCGAGCTGCTGCTCGAAGCTGGCCATGAATTCGCGAGCGGCGTCGGCGGCGGGTACTCCCGAGCCGGCTATCCAGCGGGCCGCGCGCTCCAGCACCTCGGGCACCGTTCCGAGCCGATCGATCAGCTCACTGACCGTCGTCGGGTCGACCGCTGCCCAGGTGGACAGTAGACCGAGTGCCTCGGTCTGATTCATCTCCTCGACCGGCAGAGAAACCACATCGTCAGGCCAGCCAGTACCGTCGCCGGACGAGGTGATCAGAATGTGGCCCCGGCGGGACGGCGCGGGCAGCAGCTCCGCGACCACGCTTGGACTGATAGCCTCGTCATAGATCAGCAGCCACCGGCCCCGCACGTCGCCTCTGTGCAGGCCACCGAGGAGCCCGTCCACTCCGTCGCCGGTCTGCAGCGGGGTCGCAAGGTTCATCCGGCCGAGTTCCGCCCGCAGCTGCAGGAGGCGGGCGCGCACCTCATCGCGGCTATACGCCGGGATTCGCCAGATGATGTCGTAGTCCGCGCCGAACCGGTGCACAAACTCGCGTGCGATCGCGGACTTGCCGAAGCCACGCGGCCCGTACAGCAACAGCGGCGAGCTCGGCTCCCAGCCCAGGTGGGTGCGCATGCGGTCCAGGTAGTCGCTGCGACCGACGAAGCGCGGGCTCGCATCGCTGATGTTCGTCGCGCCTGGCACGAGGCATGGGAACCGGGTGCCTGTGTCTGCGAGACTGGGCCTTCGTATGCCTTCCCAGCTCAGGCCCAGCCGGTCGAAGAGACGTCGGCGCGCCTCGTCGGCGCTCGCTCCCTCAAGGTGGAGCTTGTCGAGAACAGCAATGTTCTCCGGGAGGTCGAAATGCTCGACCGGGATCGCGACGACCCCGGGGACACGGCCCGTGACCCGGTCGAAGCGATGACCGATCACCTTGCTCAGCGCGGATTCCCAGGGCGGGTCAAGCAGATCCTGCGTGAGCGGGACGACTACCACATCCGAGTCGGCCAGCAACTCGCCGATATCCGGGTCGGTAGGCAGGTCCTTGACCAAGACGTTCACCCGGCTGGCCTCGTCCCGCACCCACTGCGCCCACATCCGCGCCCGCGGCGCCGCAGCGATTACCACAGACGACGTCCGCACGGGCGCTTTACGCTCGTACTTGGCGAGCAGGTCGAGCCGTTTCGCCTCACTGATCGGCCGGTACCGCTGGACCGCGCCGCCCGTGATGTACCCGGTCAGCCGCTCGTACGCGGTTAGCGGTGCGTTCGCCTGTCCTGGTGCTTCGGCGATGGCGGCGAGCACCTCCTCGAAGGCGTAATAGGGCCGATAGGGAATCTCGACGGCATCCCAGTACTCCGTGCGAGCGGCCTTGTCAAGCCCTCGGGGCAGCTCGCCGAACGCGGCCCGAGCGTATTTTCGGCTTTCCACGAGCTTCTCGAGCTCGTTCCCCTCCACCCGCATGGGAACGGGCAGGACACGGATCTCACGTCCGTCCCGTTCGGCATCGATGTCGAACGCGACCCCCGCGCCACCGTTGATCGCCTGAGTGCTCATGGTGAACCCGACTACGACCGTGTCCGGGAGCAGTTTGGTACAGACACTCGCATTGTCGCTCAGGCCGGTCCTGCTGTCTATGAGAATGTAGTCGTAGTCGCCGGCTAGCATGGCGGCCCGCAGGTCCGCAAAGAAGGCGCGGCCTTCGTAGTTGTCGAAGAACTCGGTCCACCGCATCGTGGCGACGGCGGGTTCGTACCCGTCGTGCTGGCGGCCCGGGCCGAGGAAGTCGATGGTCCCCCAGTCCTGCTCCGGCATCTCGAGCCGCTGCACCCGCTCCGTCAGATCGGTGCACTGGCGGCGCCATGCGTCCGGCTTCATCCCGGGGGGCGGCTGGAGCGCATACCCGCGAACCATGTCGATGACGCCGTCGTACTCGGCAAGCTCGGGATCGAACATGAGCGGGTGAAGGTAACGGTTCAGCCCCGGCGACTCGAGGTCCCAGTCGGCGACGAGCACGTTCTTCCCTGCACTGGCGAGAATCCAGGCCACGTTAGCGACCGACATCGTGCGACCGACGCCGCCCTTGAATGAATAGAAGGTGACAATACGGCCGTTCTCGGTCACTTACTATGCTCCAGGCCAGGTAGTCGTCGTCGACGTAGCACCGGTTTGCCCGAGGGTCGGGGGGCGTCGGCGTCCGGGGATGGCGCGACCGTCGGCCAGTCCGCTCGAGGGAGGCCGATCAACGCGTTCTGAGCCCGAATCGCTGCTGGTACCACGGAAGCCGCCAGCTCGGCGTGGCTGTCGACCTCGAGCCAGTGTATGTCCGTGATCGTCCCCCCGGCGGTCAGGTGTTGTGCCAGCTCCGATCTTAGAACATCCAGATGTGATCTCGTTTCTGGGTCTGCGGTACCGAAGGCGACAAGCAGCGCGGAGACCGGGCTGTGATCGCCCAGCTCTGCGGCTATCGCACGGACCGTACCCTCGTGCTGAGTAGACCGGACCAGCCACAGGTCCAGTAGAATCACCAAAACGCGCTGCTCGTCGCGCGCCGAGGCAAGCTCGGCGCCGAGCCGGCTCCCGGGCCGGTAGGCAATGACGTCATGGATTGCCGCCGCCTGCAGCGCGGCTCGGGCCGTCGAATATGCGGTCTGTTCGATCAGCGGAAAGAAAGGGCGCCAGTCGGTCGCCTCGGCGCCGTAGAACTGCCGCGCGGTCCTTTCGGCTGGCTGGTCCGCCGCCGCGGCCGCACCGACGACCACCCCCACGCGGCCGATGCCGCGTGCGGGCACGGACCGGCGGGCGTCCGGCGGCGGCAGACTCGGCAGCGCAACCCCGGGCGTATCCGGCGGTGTGGACCGTCTGTGCGCGGGATCGATGGGCCGGGTGGCGGCGCCGGCGGCGCCGAAGGCGGCGTGCATCGGCACGTGAGCGATGTCAGCCTCGGTCATCGTGGGGAGGGCCGTGCGCATCCCGTCGACCATCAGACGGGCCACTTCGCGGACAACCGCGCGATAACGCCCGGCCTGGTCATCATCGTGAGCAAGGCCACGCACCCCGCCGGGTCCACCCCCGGCGCCAGCGATCGACGGTGGCAGGCTACTTGCCAACTGCACTGCCGCCGGTATCTGTTGGGAGTGAATTCCCCACGGTATTCCTACCAGTGCTGCAGGATCCGCTCCCGTGCGCCGCCTATACCAGCGGCAGCGCTCGCCGACGATAGACCATTCCGCGCCGCATCGGATACTCGAGAAATATGCGTGAGAATATAGTGCGACGAATATGTCGCAGGTGAGGGCCACAGTGGACCAGCCGATGTCGCCTTGTTGGGCCTGCGGCGCAAAGACTGTGTCGACGGCGGAAGGGATGCCGTGGGCCTGGCTCCGGAATGCTGTTCGGAGATCGCTGACAAACGAGCGGGTAACCGCCGTATCCCCGTCCGATGCATAGCTGATGAAAACCGTATAAGTCAACCCCCGGCCCTCCGGCTGCCCACAGATTCCCGGGGCCTTGGGGGGGAGTGGGTCGCCGGCAGCTGTCCGGAATGGTGTGGACGGAGCGCAGGCGGGGATGCGAGCGGAGCTTTCCGCCCGGCGTCGGGCTGGTAGAAGCAGCCCAAGCCCATCACCTCATCCCCCCGTCTGAGGCTCCGCGGTGGCGGCCCTAGTCCGGCCCGCTGGCCCGGCTCGGCGGTCGTGCGACCGCAAGGAATGCCATGAGCGGAGTCATCGTAGCGCACTGAGGGCCACCTGGGCCCTTCCTTGACCCCAACTTGCCCAGAATTTTGGACTCGAAGTCGCCCTCTCCTCCCGAAAGTGCAGGTCACCGGCCATGGTGGGCATTGCGCCCGGCGGACCAGGTAGCGGTATGGTCTGGGCGTCACGATCGCTCAGGGTGAGGCTGGTCGGCTCAGCATTTGGCTGCGGGGGAACAGGTGCGTTATTACTTCTCGATCAGCTATTCGCGCGGAACTGGCGACGTCGGCGTCCCCCGGTTTCACGCCGACCTCGAACGCTGTCTGCGCATGCGCGCCGGAGGGCTAGTCGTCGGTGCGCTGGGGACATCGCCGCAGGTAGGAGGCCTGAGCTCACAGGCTCCCACGGCCGCGACGACCCCCGTGCTGGTGGCCCTGCTCTGCGATGCCTATGCGCGGGACGCGCGTTGTGGCCTGGATTGGGCCACGTTTATGGAGCGGGCAGCAGTGGGCATGGCAAGGGGCACTCAGGCTGCGTTGATCCCCGTGCTGTGGCGCCCGATGACGGAGGTGCTACCGGCGTCAGTCAAGGCCATACCCCGTTGGGAGCCCCCCGTATACGCGGACAAATATGCGATGTGGGGCATGCGCGGGTTGCTGCTAAGGCGGGAAAAGAACTATGGCGATCTCGTCGACCTGCTCGCGGCGACGCTGTTGGACGCATATAGCTACCGCCCGCCGGAATTGCCCACTTCTCGGACCAGCTCGATCGAGCCCGCGTTCGGTGTGCCGGCACCATCGGAGCAGCCGCCGGTGCCCCGGCGTCCGGGCGCGGTTGCCGCACCGAATATGCAGCCGCTGCCTGTCACAGTGGTCATCAGCTATGCGGGCCCGGACCGAAGCTGGGCTGACTGGGCTCACAAGCAGCTGGCCCCGCGGTTCCGGGCAGTCACGCTCGAGCGCCTGCCCAATGGCGACGCCACCACGACGACCGGGGTCCTTGAAGAGACGCGGACGCGGGCGGGACTCGTCGTGGCCTTGCTGTCCCGGAGCTATGCGGCGACGCTCCCGGGAGAGCGGCTGGATTGGATGAGGATCCTGACCGACGGTCAGGGCGCGTCCGCTACGATGCTCGGGGTGAAGATCGATCGGGCCGCGATCCCGGTGGAGCTGCGTGGGCTGCCCGGCGTAGACATCAGCGAGGCGACCGCCACCCGGGCCGCGATGTTGGTGGACGCGGCGATCGCCGTCTGTTGACCGCTGTGGATTGCCAGGCGGAATGGCCGATCACCGACCGGGACCCAGATGACCTGCCCCCGGTGTGGAACCTGCCCGTCCGCAATGTCCTGTTCGTGGGTCAGGACGACGCCATCGAGCGGGTCGCCGAGCTGCTGCGCGCACGTCGCCGAGCCGTCGTGTGTGGACCCGCTGGCCAAGTGGTGTTCGGCAGGACCCAGACGGCCATCGAGTACGCCTACCGGTACCACCTTCACTACGACGCCGTCTGGATGTTCGGCCAGCGTGACGCTCGGCCGTTGTTGGAAGAACGAGACGAGTTCGAGGCGCGGATACGCGCCGCGAGCCTCGGCCGCGACTCACGCGTTCTCATGATCGCGGACCGGCTCGACGCGCTCGACGCGTTGCCTGCGAGCCTGTCGGACCACCAGCGCCGGCATCTCCTCCTGATCCGCCAGGTCGCGGGTCCCGACGGCGAGGGACAGGTCCTGCTGGGCCCACTCGACCCGTGGAGCACCGAATACCTGCTGCACAGCGTCGCGCAGATCATCCCGGTAGAACAGCTGGCAGAGCTGGCCAGGCTGACGGAGGGCCACACGGCCGCTATCTGGACGGTGGCGCATCTCGTACTTTCCGGTCAGGCGACGCCGGATGCCTGCGTCCAGCTGCTGGGGCTGCGGCCGGCAGGGAGCCCGCCCGCAGCGGGCCCGACGAGTGGCGTGACGGCGAAACACATGCGTGATGAGGCGCTGGCGAGCCTCGCTGAGCTGCTCTACCGGGTCGAACAACTTAGCGAGCCTCAGGCTCTGGAACTGTGGCTGAAACAAGTAGAACGTCGGCTTAGACGGCAGCTCCCGCGCTCCACCTCCTCCTATCGGAAAGTCGTTCTGGGGACGCTCCTCGAACTAGCGGTCCAGCAGTCTGGACCCGAACTGTTGGACACCATGATCACAACCCTCGCGGAACTCGCGGACGGTGACCAGAACCTGCCTGCCATCAGGGCAGCGGCAGACCGTCTCCGCCAGACCTGGTAACGATCGCGTGACGGCCATAAGGAGGCCATGTGGACCGCGGTGACGCCTGGGGGCGGGGGCGGGAGACCGGCCAGGGACCGCCGACCTTCTTCACCAGTCACGTCGCCCGGGACGCAGATAACGCGCTCGTGAAGCGGTTTCACCACGACCTCGAGCGAGAGGTACGCCTACGGTTCACCGGAACGCCCAAACCGTGGGGCTTTCTCGGCGAGTCACACCTGTCAGTCGGTCAGCCCTTCAAGCCTGACTTACTCATGGCGCTCTGCACGGCCAAGGTCATGGTTGCGCTGCTCACCGACGCCTACTTCACTCGCCCATGGTGCGGTCGCGAGTGGGCGGTCTTCGCCGAGCGGGCCCGCCTCGCCGAGGCCGCTGGCCTGCCGCGCCCTCCAGTCCTCACGGTTCCCTGGCTGCGCCAGCGCGGGCCGTTCCCCGACAGCCTGCCTAGGCCAGTCCGTCAGCTTCAGCTGACGGCGTCATACCTGGACGAGATATATGAGGGGCTGTGTCTCGTCGACTTGATGAGACAACGCCCGGCGAATTATGACGACCTGATCATCGCGCTCGCGGATCTCGTTCTCGATGCGGCGGAGGCAGATTTGCTTGTGCTAGCGCCGGAGCGTGCAGCCGTGCTTTCCCCGTCCTTTGGACAGCAGGCGTCACCTGCTACACAGTGGCCGCAGTCTGATCGGCACATTCCTGCGGACAAGCTGCCGGCAGAATCAAGCCAAGTCGAGACCGACTGGTCGGCGGCGCTCTCCGCCGGCGAACGGCTGAGCGCCGCTTCGGACGGGCGCGCGAAGGACCTGCCGCCAGTCGACCGCGCGGCGGCACAAGCGCGGGACGAGGCGATCGGGCGTCTGGTCGAACTGATCGAGTCCGTCGATGTGCTCACGGAGCCTGCCGGCCTGGAGCGCTGGCTGCAAATCACCGAGCGGCTTTCGGGTCAGCAGCTGCCGCGGATCGCCTCCGCCTACCGGCACGTGGTGCTGTCCGGCCTCGTGGAATTGGCCACGCGGCAGCTGGGGCCGCAACTGCTGCAGGCTATGATCGACAGCTTGGCGCGCGTCACACCCGGTAATCCTATTCTGCCGGGTGTTCGCGCCGTCGCCGACGATCTCATCGACAATTGGTGAGCGGCCTGCGCCCAAGTCGACTCTCATCGTTGGGCGAGTATTCACTGCTGAACGGCCCCGGCCTGCCCGGGGGACTGACGTGCCCGAGTTTTGGTCTCATGGCCCTGATCCGGCGATCTAGTGGTCGGAACCTGTACCGTGCCACAACTCGATTTCGGGCCGTTGATCTGCGACTTCGCTGTCAGCGACGGTGGTGCATGATCGTAGCTCATGGTGGTGCGGATGGCGTATTTGGTCACGGTGCGGGTGTTCGGCTGTCTGGTCCTGCTGATGCGCAGCGACGCGGCGAGGACGGCGGAACTGCTGATGCTGCGCCACGAGGTCGCGGTCTTACGCCGTCAGGTCGGGCGGCCCCGGTTCACCTGGCCGGACCGCGCGGTCCTGGCCGCAGTGGCCCGACTGTTGCCCCAGGAGGTCCGATCACACCGCCTGGTGACCCCGGCGACGTTGCTGGCGTCGCATCGCCGCCTGGTCCGCCGACGGTGGACCTACCCGCATCGGATGGGCCGCCCGCCAGTGAACGACGAGCTGCGGGCGCCGGTGATCCGCCTCGCCCGGGACAACCCCACCTGGGGTCATCGCCGCATCCAAGGAGAGCTCTTCGGCCAGGGATATCAGATCGGCGCCGGCACGGTACGTCGGATCCTCGCCGGTACAGGCCTCGGCGGCCCCGCCCCACGTCGCCAGGCCGACACTGCCTGGCGCACCTTCCTACGAGCCCAAGCCAGCGGACTGCTGGCCACCGACTTCTTCCACGTGGACACGATCACTCTGCGCCGGCTGTACGTGCTGTTCGTGATGGAGATCCAGACGCGCCGCGTCCACATTCTCGGCGTGACCGCCCACCCGACCGGAGCCTGGGTCACCCAACAGGCACGCCACCTGCTCATGGACCTCGAGGGACGCCTCGGCACGTTCCGGTTCCTGATCCGCGACCGTGACGCAAAGTATCCCCGGGCCTTCGACGACGTGTTCGTCTCCGAAGGCATCCGGGTCGTGAAGACTCCGCCGCAGACGCCGCGGGCGAACTGCTACGCGGAGCGGTTCATCCGCTCAGTCCGCCAGGAGTGCACCGACCGAATCCTTCTCTACGGCGAACGCCACGCCACCGCCGTGCTCGACGAGTACGCCCGCCACTTCAACGATCATCGTCCCCACCAGGGGCGAGACCAGCGCCCGCCGAACGACGACCCGGCCGCCGTGGCACCCCTCGACGGCCCGATTCGCCGCCGCAAGGTCCTCGGAGGCGTCATCAACGAGTACCACCGCGCTGCCTGATCCAACAGCGAAACCGCAGGTCACGCCCCCGAATTGAGTTTTGGCACGCTACAGGTTGTGGCCCCCTGCCCCTGGATGATCGTCATCGTGTGGGTGGGTGAGTTCGCCGTCTGGGTGAACGCTGTGGCCGTTCTTCGGGCGGGCTTCCGGCTCAGTGGAGGAGGTTTTCGCCGAGCCAGTGGATGTGGTCGTCGGGCCGGGTGGTGGGAGTCGTCGGGACGAAGTTGGCCGCGTCGTTGGTGCTGCCGGTGCCGGTGTAGCGGGCAACGGTGGGATAGGGGTAGACCGGCCGGGTCCGGACGATGTGCCCGTTGGTGTCGGTTTGGGTGGCGATCGCCTGGGTGGGCGCTGTCCCGTGCTCGGTCCAGGTGACGAGTTGGTGGATGAGGTCGGAGGTGTCGGTGCTGGGGCCGCCTCCACCGCAGTGGAACATGCCGGGGAACATGAACAGGCGCGCGAAGGTCGTCGTGGCGGCTAGTCCACCCATGTGGTCCTGGACGGCCTGGTAGTAGGCGACTGTTCCCTCAGGCGGAATGAGGGCGTCCGCCCAGCCGTGATACATGATCAGTTTGCCGCCGGCCGCCCGGAACGCCCGCAGGTCCGGATCGAGCGCGTCGACAATGCCCGCCTCGGCCAGCAGCGAGTGGAAACCGGCGGCGGTGAAGCTCCAGTCCGACAGTGCGACACCCGGCTGTCCAGCGGGAAACGCAACATAACGCAGGTAGCCGTCCGCGGTGCTGGCAGCGAGGCCCGTCCCGCCTGGTGCGGCGTTGATCCAGGGGATGGGTGGGCCGGCCCAGGACGCTTCCGATCCGGGTTCCTCCCCGCCCGGGTAGAGCAGCTGCCCCGCAGTGTCGACAGGCGGGGAGTAGATCGTCCGCACGGCCGTCACCTGGGCCTGGGTCAGGCAGTCAGGCCGATCGGTGCCGTCCGGGCACCGCATCGACGTCGGGTCGAAGTGACAGGCGCGCGGGTCGTCGATCTGGCCGTCGACAAGCCCGTCGAGGCTGTCGCAGGCCGCGAGCACCGCGGCGTGCAGCGCGGGCAACTTCGCGGCGGTGAGGATCGGCGCCCCGGTCGGGTCAGTGTTGGCACGCGCCACCCACGCGGTCGCTTCGGCGGGCAGGAACGGAAAATAGGCCGCCGGCGCACCCGCGATCACTCCGTTGAAATCATGCGGATAGCGCTGGACCTCGACGAGCGCCTCACGCCCGCCATCCGAGCAGCCGTTGAAATAGGAATAGATCGGGGGTCGTCCGTAGTACAGGCTCATGATTTCTTTCGCGGCGACCGCCACCACATGCACGCCGCGATAGCCGAGATCGACCCGTGCCTGCTCGTCGCCTGCCGCCCACTCCGCGCTGAACGGATTCGAGGTCGCGTGGCCGTCGTCCGTCGCAGCCAGCGCGAAATCCCCGCCGAGCTGGGCATCACAGGCCGGGAAGGAGGTCGGGATAACGAACCCGCACAGGCCACCGCAGCCCTCCTGCAGATACCGGCCCTGCCACGTGGCCACCGGCAGCTTCAGCTCGAAGTCGACTCGCGGGGCGACGAAGCCCTTGACGGAGCAGTACGCCGGAGCCGAACCGGCCGCCGCGACGACCACCGCCGACGTGATCCGCGTCGATGCCCCCGACAGACCCAGCAACCGTTGAGCCGACGGACCCGAACCGGCCAACGCCCCGCAGGCCAAAACCGGTCGGATCGCCCCAGACACCACCGGCCGAGCGGAGGCGGAACCTTCGGGGTGACCGGCCGACCCGCCCGCGCAACTCGCCAGGACCAGCCCCAGGGCGGCTCCCACCAGCACCCGGCCCCCACGTAACCACGCCCGGCGGCGTGGCTTGACGCCAACAAAGATCACGACGGTTCCTTCCACTGCCATCCGCAAATCAACCGACTGAACCGACGACCAAGTCCGTCCGCCGGGAATCTACAGTTCATGAGCGCTCACTCGCACGTCATTCCGGGTCCGAATTCACCGGACACGATCGACCTCGCCACATGCGGACTCCGGGCAGGGCCGCCGCGCTCGCAGTTCCGCGTGCCGTCGGGCGGGCCCGTCCCCCAACGGCCCAGGTTGGGCGTCGTGTGGGCGTTCAGGGCTGCGCCAGGATCGAACGGGTTGGCGTCGGTGGGGCCTGCGGTGCGGCCCCCGGCCCCTGCGGCGGGCGTGGCGGGTCTGTCCCCGCAGCGTC
>NZ_JADWYX010000167.1 GCF_016786355.1 Frankia sp. AgB1.9 | reverse complement strand
CGGCATCTCCGGCATCACCGGCCAAGGCAACTACGCCCCCGGCAACGCCTACCTCGACGCCCTCGCCCACCACCGCCGCCACCACCACCACCAACCCGCCACCAGCATCGGCTGGGGGCACTGGGCCGGCGGCGGGATCGCCGCGCCGCACATCGAGGCCCAGCTGGCCCGCCGTGGTCTCACCCTGCTGCCGCCCGCCACCGCCCTCACCGCCCTGCACCACCCCCTCACCCACGACACCACCCACCTCGTCGTCGGCGACCTGGACTGGGACGTGCTGTGGCGGGACAAGCCCGACCGGCTCTACCGGGACCTGCTGCGCCAACCACCGGCCGACCCGGCCCCGACCGGGCCGGCCGCGGCCACCGCCGCGCCCCGCCAGGGCCTGGCCGGCCGGCTGGCCGACCTGCCCGAGGCCGAGGGGCGGCGCACGGTGCTGCGGCTGGTCCGCGCGCACGTCGCCGCGATCGGTGGGTTCGGCGGGCCGGACGCCGTCGACGTCCGGGTGCCCTTCCGTGACCTGGGCTTCGACTCGGTGACCGCGGTCGAGCTGCGCAACCGGCTCGGGAACGAGACCGGGCTACGACTGGCCACGACGCTGGTCTTCGACCACCCGTCCCCCGCCGCGCTGGCCGAGCACCTGTTCGACGAGCTGGCGCCCGCCGCCAGCACGGACGCGACCGGCCCGGCGTCCGCCGCCGGCGCCGCGGCCGCCGCCCACTCGGCAGCCTCCGTCGGCGCCCCAGCCGGCGCGGGGGCGGTCGCCGTGGCCGACGAACTGGCCGCCGCGTCCGACGACGAGCTCATCGACTTCATCGGCAAGGAACTCGGCATCTCCTGACGCGCCGTCAGAGCCCCCGTCGCCCCCTGGCCACGACCGCCCCGGAGCGCGGCCCCGGAAGGCTCACGGACCCCCATCACGGCTCCGCCACCGACAGCGAAAGAGAAGCGGCCAGCAATGAGCGACGACCAGATCCGTTACCTGCTCCGGCGGGTGAGCGCGGAACTCCACGACACGCGGGCCCGCCTCCGCGAGGCCGAGGACCAGTGGCGCGAGCCGATCGCCATCGTCGGGACCGCCTGCCGCTTCCCGGGCGGCGCGAACTCGCCGGAGGAGCTCTGGCGGCTCGTCGCGACCGGCGGCGACGCCGTCACGGAGTTCCCCACCGACCGAGGCTGGGACCTGGACGGGCTGTTCGACCCCGACCCCGACACGCCGGGCACGTCCTACACCCGCCACGGCGCGTTCCTGGCCGACATCGCCGGCTTCGACAACGAGCTGTTCGGCATCTCCCCCCGCGAGGCGCTGGCCACCGACCCCCAGCACCGCCTCCTGCTGGAGACGACCTGGGAACTCCTCGAACGCTCCGGGATCGACCCCGCGACCCTGCGCGGCGGGCGGACCGGCACGTTCATCGGGACGAACGGCCAGGACTACGCCTGGCGGCTGACCGAGGTGCCACCGGCCGTCGAGGGCTACATCGGCGCCGGCAACGCGGCGAGCGTCGCCTCGGGCCGCATCGCGTACACCTTCGGCTTCGAGGGCCCGGCCGTCACCGTCGACACCGCCTGCTCGGCCTCGCTGGTCGCGCTGCACCTGGCCGCCGCCTCGCTGCGGTCCGGGGAGAGCGCGCTCGCGGTGGCCGGCGGGGTCACGGTGGTCGCGTCGCCGCTGGGCTTCACCGAGTTCTCCCGCCAGCGTGGCCTGGCCGTCGACGGGCGGTGCAAGCCGTTCGCCGCCGCCGCGGACGGCACCGGCTGGTCAGAGGGCGTCGGCCTGCTGCTGCTGGAGCGCCTCTCCGACGCCCAGCGCAACGGCCACCGGGTCCTCGCCCTGGTCCGGGGCAGCGCGATCAACTCCGATGGCGCCTCCAACGGCCTCACCGCGCCCAACGGGCCGGCCCAGGAGCGGGTCATCCGCGCCGCCCTGGCCAGCGCGGGGCTGACGACCGCCGACATCGACCTCCTCGAGGCGCACGGCACCGGCACGACGCTCGGCGACCCGATCGAGGCCCGGGCGCTAATGGCCACCTACGGCCGGGACCGGCCGGCTGATCGGCCGGCCTGGCTGGGCGCGGTGAAGTCCAACATCGGCCACACCCAGGCCGCGGCCGGGGTGGCCGGCGTCATCAAGGCGGTCGAGGCCATCCGGCACGGCGTCCTACCGAAGACGCTGCACGTCGACGCGCCCACCCCGCACGTCGACTGGGACGCCGGCGCCGTCCGGCTGCTCACCGAGTCCCAGCCCTGGCCCGAGGGCGAGAACCCCCGGCGCGCCGCCGTCTCCTCGTTCGGCATCAGCGGCACCAACGCCCACGTCATCCTGGAGCAGGCCCCCGAGCCGACCGAACCGGCGGCTGCAGCCCCGACCGAACTGGCCCCGACCGACGCGTGCCTGCTCCCGCTGCCCTGGGTGCTCTCGGCCTACAGCCCGGCCGCCCTCGCCGCCCGAGCCGCCGCACTGGCCACCCACCTGCTGGAGCGGCCGGCGGCGGCGGCCGACGTCGCCTACTCGCTGGCGACGACCCGGGCCGCGCTCGAACATCGGGCCGTGATCGTCGCCGCGACAGCCGAGACGGCGCTGCCCGCCCTGGACGCGCTGGCCGCCGGCGACGCCGCGCAGCCGGCCGACACGGCCCGGGGCACGGCGGAGGGCTCCGACGCCCTCGCCGTCCTGTTCACCGGGCAGGGCAGCCAGCGCGTCGGCATGGGCGCCGAGCTGTACCGGACGTTCCCCACCTTCGCGGCGGCGTTCGACGCCGTCGCCGCCGAGCTGGACCTCCACCTCGCCGGGCACGCCCAGCACTCGGTGCGCGACGTGGTGTTCGGCGCCGCCGGAGTGGGCGACGGCGAGCTCGACCACACCCTCTACACGCAGACCGGCCTGTTCGCGGTCGAGACCGCCCTGTTCCGGCTGTTCGAGTCGTGGGGCCTGCGCCCGGACTACGTGACCGGGCACTCGATCGGCGAGGTCACGGCGGCGCACGTCGCCGGGGTCCTCGCCCTGCCGGACGCGGCCGCCCTGGGCGCGGCCCGCGCCCGCCTGATGGCCGCGCTGCCGGCCGGCGGGGCGATGGTCGCCGTGCGGGCCACCGAGGCCGAGGCCAGGGCCGCCCTGGCCGACGTCGACGGGGTGGACGTGGCGGCGGTGAACGGGCCGAGCTCCGTCGTGCTGTCCGGCGACGAGGCGGCGGTGCTGGCCGTGGCCGAGACCTTCGCCCGCGAGGGCCGCAAGACCCGGCGGCTCACCGTCAGCCACGCCTTCCACTCCCCGCACGTCGACGGCGTGCTGGCCGAGTTCCGGGCGGTCGTCGCCGGCCTGTCCTTCGCCGCGCCGACGATCTCGGTGGTCTCCAACCTCACCGGGACGATCGCGACCGCCGCCGAGCTGACCGACCCGGAGTACTGGGTCCGCCACGTCCGGGGCGCCGTCCGCTTCGCCGACGTCGTCGCCGAGCTGCACCGGGCCGGGGTCAGCGCGTACCTGGAGCTCGGGCCAGACGGGACGCTGTCCGCCCTGGCCGAGGAGACCGTCACCGACGCGCTGACCGGCGCGGGCGGGGACGCAACCCGGCCCGTGTTCGCCCCGGCGCTGCGCCGCGACCGGCCCGAGCCGGCCACCGTCGTCGGCGCGCTGGCCCAGGCGTACGCGCGGGGCGCGCGGCTGGACTGGGACGCCGTGTTCACCGACCTGGCCGGGCGGCTCCCGGCCGTCGCCGAGCTGCCGACCTACCCCTTCCAGCGGCGGCGCTACTGGCTGGACGTCCCCCGCCCGCGCGCGACCGCCCCCGGGCTGCGCGCCACCGGGCACCCGCTGCTGACCGGGGCGACGACGCTGGCCGGCGACGCCACGACGCTGGCGGTAGGCGCGATCTCCGGCCTGGACCATCCCTGGGTGCTCGACCACGTCGTGTCCGGGACCGTCCTGGTGCCGGCCACGGCCTTCGTCGAGGCCGCGCTGCGGGCCGGCCGGGACGCGGGCCTCGACGTCCTGGCCGAGCTGGTCATCGTCGAGCCGCTCGTCCTGGCCGACGACGGGACGGCCGAGATCCAGGTCAGGGTCGGCCCTGACGACGGCACCGGGCGGCATCCGGTCGAGGTGCATGCCCGTGACGCCGGCGCCGAGACGGCGGACTGGCACCGGCACGCCACCGGCTTCCTCACCAGCGAGCCCGACGCCCAGGCCCCGGACTGGGACCTGGCCGAATGGCCACCCCCGGGCGCGGTCCCGGCGGACGTGACCGACCTCTACGACCAGCTGCGCGCGGCCGGCCTCGACTACGGCCCGGCCTTCACGGGCCTGCGGGCCGGCTGGTACCTGGGCGAGGAGATCTTCGCCGAGGCCGAGCTGCCGGCCGGGGAGTGGCCGGCGGCGAGCGCGTTCGGCCTGCACCCGGCGCTGCTCGACTCGGTGCTGCACCTGGGCACCCTGCGCGGCCTGGCCGACCTGCCGCCCGGGGAGAACCGGCTGCCGTTCGCCTGGGACGGCGTGCGCGTGCACGCGGTGGGCGCGAACGCGGTCCGGGTCCGGCTGGTCGCGTCCGCGCCGGACGCGGCGAGCGCCTGGATCGCCGACGGGACGGGCGCGCCAGTCCTGTCGATCGACCGGCTGCGCTCCCGGCGGGTCCCCGCCGGCCGGCGGCCCGGCGACCGGCGCTCCGACGCCCTGTTCACCCTCGACTGGATCGAGGCCCCGGCCGCGGACGGCGCAAGCACGCCGGAGCTCAGGGTCCTGGAAATCGACCCACAGGCCGACGCGACGACGCCCGGCGCCGCCCACGCCGCCACGACCCAGGCGCTGCACGCCGTGACCGACTGGCTCGGCGACGGCCGGCCCGACGAGGCCGCTCGGCTGGTCGTCCTGACCAGGGGCGGCGTCGACGCGGGCGGCCAGGACGTCCCCGACCCGGCCCTCGCGGCGGTGTGGGGACTGGTCAGCTCGGCGCAGGCCGAGGCGCCCGACACCGTCGTGCTGGTCGACACCGACGGCTCGGAGGCGTCGAGTGACGCCCTGGCCGGCGCGGTGGCGGCAGCGGTCGCCGCCGGCGAGCCCCGCCTGGCGCTGCGCTCCGGGCGGGCGCTCATCCCCCGGCTGATCCGGGCGGCCCCGCCAGGAGAGCAGCCGACCGGCCTGGGCTGGGACCCGGACGGCACGGTGCTGATCACCGGCGGGACCGGCACCCTCGGAGCCCTGCTGGCCCGCCACCTAGTTACCCGGCACGGCCTGCGCCACCTGGTTCTGGCCAGCCGCAGCGGTGACCGGGACGAGGCCACCCGCCGGCTGCTCGGCGAGCTCGCCGAGGCGGGTGGCCAGGTCACGGCGGCGGGCGTGGACGTGTCCGACCGGGACGCGCTCGCGGCCCTGCTCGCCGCGATCCCCGCCGAGCATCCGCTGACCGCCGTCGTCCACACCGCCGGCGTGATCGAGGACGGGCTGCTGGCGTCGCTGACCGAGGACCGCGTCGGCAAGGTGCTGCGGGCGAAGGCCGACGCCGCCTGGCACCTGCACGAGCTGACCCGGACGGCCGGTCTGGCCGGCTTCGTCCTCTACTCCTCGGTGACCGGGATCGTCGGCGGCCCCGGGCAGGGCGCCTACGCCGCCGCCAATACTTTCCTCGACGCCCTGGCCACGCGGCGGCGGTCGGAGGGCCTGCCCGCGACGTCGCTGGCCTGGGGAATGTGGGAGCCGCGCAGCGGCCTCACCGCCCATCTCTCCGACGCCGACCGGGCCCGGTCGGCCAGGGCCGGCCTGGTGGCGCTGAGCGCGGCCGACGGGCTGGCCCTGTTCGACGCCGCCCTCGCCCTGGACGCGCCACTGGTCGTCCCGGCCGCGCTCGACCTGGCGGCGGTAGGCCGGGCGACCGGCGGAGTGCCGGCCCCGCTGCGCGGTCTGGTCCGTGGCCAGCGACGGCCGGTGCCCACCGCGGCCACCGTCATCGGGGGCGGCGGCCGGACGGGCGACCCCGTGGCCGTGCGGCCCGGTGGCGCCCTGGCCGCCCGGCTGGCCGGGCTGGCACCGGCCGACCGGGAGGCGTTCGCGCTCGACCTGGTCCGCGCCGAGGTGGCCGTCGTGCTCGGCGCCCCGGTCGAGGACGTCTCGGGCCGGCGGCCGTTCGCGGACGCGGGGTTCGACTCGCTCACCGCCGTCGAACTGCGCAACCGGCTCGACGCGGCGACCGGCCTGCGGCTGCCGGCCACCCTCACCTTCGACTACCCGACCCCGGCCGCCGTCGCCGCCCACCTGCTGGAACGGCTGGCGGACTCCCCGGCGCCGGCCACGCCCAGCGCCGCGCCGCCAGCCCGGCGGCGCAGCCGGCCCGACGACGACCCGATCGTCATCGTCGCCGCCGCCTGCCGCTTCCCCGGCGGGGTCGGCTCGCCCGAGGACCTGTGGCGGCTGCTGGTCGAGGAGACCGACGCCGTCTCCGAGTTCCCGGCCGACCGGGGCTGGCCCACCGAAGCGCTCTACGACCCCGACCCGGCCGCCTTCGGCCGGACCTACACCCGCCAGGGTGGGTTCCTGCGCGACGTCGCCGACTTCGACGCCCGCTTCTTCGAGATCTCGCCCCGCGAGGCCCTGGCCACCGACCCCCAGCAGCGCCTGCTTCTGGAGGCGAGCTGGGAGCTGCTGGAGCGGGCCGGCATCGACCCGGCGACGCTGCGCGGCAGCCGGACCGGCGTGTTCGCCGGGGTCATGTACCAGGACTACGCCTCCCGGCTGGCGCAGGCGCCGCCCGCGCTGGAGGGCTACCTCGGCAACGGCACCGCCGGCAGCGTGGCCTCGGGCCGGATCGCCTACACCTTCGGCTTCGAGGGCCCGGCGGTCACCATCGACACCGCCTGCTCGTCATCCCTGGTCGCGCTGCACCTGGCCGTCCAGTCGCTGCGGACCGGCGAGTGCGACCTGGCCCTGGCCGGCGGCGTGTCGATCATGGCGTCGCCAGCGGCCTTCGTGGACCTCTCCCGGCAGCGGGCGCTGTCGACCGACGGGCGGGCCAAGGCGTTCGCGGCCGCCGCCGACGGGGTCGGCTGGGGCGAGGGCCTGGGGCTGCTGCTGGTCGAACGGCTCTCCGACGCGACGGCGGCCGGCCATCCGGTGCTGGCCGTGGTCCGCGGTACGGCGGTCAACCAGGACGGGGCGTCCAACGGGCTGACCGCGCCGAACGGCCCGTCCCAGCAGCGGGTGATCCGGGCCGCGCTGGACGCCGCCGGGCTCGCCCCGCACCAGGTGGACGTGGTCGAAGCCCACGGCACCGGCACCCCGCTGGGCGACCCGATCGAGGCCCAGGCCCTGCTGGCCACCTACGGCCAGGGCCGGCCGGCCGACCGGCCACTGTGGCTCGGCTCGGTCAAGAGCAACATCGCGCACACCCAGGCGGCCGCCGGCGCGGCCGGCATCATCAAGATGGTCGAGGCCATCCGGCACGGTCTGCTCCCGCGCACCCTGCACGTGGACGGGCCGACGCCGGTGGTCGACTGGACCGCCGGCGCGGTGGAGCTGCTGACCGAGGCCCGGCCCTGGCCCGAGACGGGGGCGCCCCGGCGGGCCGGGGTGTCGTCGTTCGGCGTCAGCGGCACCAACGCCCACGTCGTCCTGGAACAGGCACCCCCAGCTGCCCCGGTCGACCCGGCCCGGCCGGCCGGCAGCGTCGTGCCGTGGGTGCTGTCAGGCCACACCCGCAAGGCGCTGCGGGCGCAGGCCGCCCGCCTTGCCGACGCGGTCGAGGCTGACCCCGAGCTGAACCTGGTCGACGTCGGGCACTCCCTGCTCGCGACCCGGGCCCGCTTCGTCGAGCGGGCCGTGGTGATCGGGTCCGACCGGGCCGAGCTCCTCGCCGGGCTGCGTGCACTGGCCGACGGGCGGGACGCGCCGAACCTGGTGACCGGGACGGCCGGCGAGCCGGGGAAGACCGCCTTCCTGTTCCCCGGCCAGGGCTCGCAGTGGCTCGGGATGGCCGAGGCGCTGCTGGACACCGCCCCGGTCTTCGCCGAGCGGATCGCCCAGTGCGACCGGGCGCTGGCCCCCCACGTCGGGTTCTCGCTCGTCGACGTGCTGCGCGGCCGGCCCGGCACTCCGTCCCTGGACGCGATCGAGGTGCTCCAGCCGACCCTGTGGGGAGTGCTGACCGCGCTGGCCGAGCTGTGGCGGTCCTTCGGCGTCCGGCCGGACACGGTGCTCGGGCAGAGCCAGGGCGAGATCACCGCCGCCACCGTGGCCGGGGCGCTCAGCCTGGACGACGCGGCCCGGATCGTGGCGCTGCGCAGCCAGATCACGGTGCCGCTGATCGAGCACGGCCGGCTGGCGGCCGTGGCGCTGCCGGACGCCGACATCGAGGCCCGGATCTCGCGCTGGCCGGGCCGGCTCTGGCTGGCCGGGGTGACGAGCCCGTCCGGCGGCATCGTCGCCGGTGAGACGGCCGCGGTGGGCGAGCTGGTCGCCGAGCTGTCCGCCGAGGATGTGCGGGCGCGGGTGCTGCCCAGCTCGTTCGCCTCCCACTCGCCCCACGTCGAGCCGGTCCGGGCCGAGCTGTCGGCGGCTCTGGCGGGGCTCGACCCGCGGCCCGGCGAGACCGCGATCATCTCGACCGTCACGGCCGAGCTCCTCGACGGCGGCGAGCTGGACGCCGACTACTGGTACCGCAACCTGCGCGAACCGGTGCGGCTGCTCGCGGCCACCCAAGCACTGCTGGCCGCGGGGCACACCGTGTTCGTCGAGGTCAGCCCGCATCCGGTCCTCGGGTTCAGCCTCCAGGAGACCGCCGACGCGGCCGGGGTCGGCACCGCCGTCTTCACCGGCACGCTGCGGCGCGACGAGGGCGGCCTGGACCGCTTCTACGCCGCGCTGGGCGCGCTGTGGACGCGGGGCGTCGAGGTCGACTGGGCCCAGGCCTTCGCGGACCTGGCGCCCCGCCGGGTGGACCTGCCCACGTACGCCTTCCAGCGCCGGCGGTACTGGCTGGACGCCCCGAGCAACGTAGGCGGACCCGTGGACGGTTCCGTCGGCCTGGACGGCCTGGAGGCGGACGACGACGACCGGCCGAGGCTGCTGGAGCGGGTCGCCGGCCTCACCGGGGCCGACCTGGAGGCCGCCGTCCTGGAGCACGTCCTGGAGGCGCTGACCGGCGTGCTGGCCCTCGACGATCTCGACGAGGCCGAGCGGCCCAGCGCCGACCTGGCGTTCCGCGAGCTCGGGCTGACCTCGCTCACCGCCGTCGAGCTGCGCAACCTGCTGGCCGCCGACAGCGGTCTGGCGCTGCCGACGACCCTGGTCTTCGACTACCCCACCCCAAACGCGGTCGCCGCCCACCTGGTCCCCCAGCTGGCGGCGGTCGAGCTGGCGCCGGCCAGTCCGGGCGGCCGTGTCCGCTCCGCTCCCCCCAACGGCTCCGGTCGCCCCACCGAGGCCGGCGGACCTGGTGGACAAGCCGTCCGCGACGCCCTGGCCGCGCTTGAGGCCGCCGTGCGCGCCGACGCGCCGCCCGACGCGGGCCAGGCCGACCTGTCGGCCCGGCTGCGCGCGCTGGCCGACGAGTGGGCCCGGCGCACCGGGGGCGCGGGCTGGGCCGAGCTCGACGAGTGGACCGGTTCGGACGGCGGCCACGAGATCGACCTGGACGCCGCCTCGGACGAGGAGCTGTTCGCGCTGGTCGACGACAACTCCGTCGAATGACGAGCCCCCCTGAACCGGAAAGGAGCGCACCGCGCATGGCAGCACAGGACGAGAAACTGCGGGAGTACCTCAGGCGCGCCCTGGCCGACGCGCGCACCGCCCAGCGGCGGCTGCGCGAGGTCGAGTCGGCCAGCCGGGAGCCCATCGCGATCATCAGCGCCGCCTGCCGGCTGCCGGGCGGGGTCGACAGCCCGGACGACCTGTGGCGGCTGGTGGCCGAGGGCAGGGACGCCATCGGCCCGTTCCCGACCGACCGCGGCTGGGACCTCGACGGCCTCTACGACCCCGACCCGGACACGCCGGGAACCGCCTACACCCGCGACGGCGGCTTCCTGGCCGGGGTGGCCGACTTCGACGCGGCCTTCTTCGGCATCTCCCCGCGCGAGGCGCTCGCGACCGACCCCCAGCAGCGGCTGCTGCTGGAGAAGGCGTGGGAGCTGTTCGAACGGGCCGGCCTCGACCCGACCTCGCTGCGGGGCACCCGCACGGCCGTGTTCACCGGAGTAGCCGGCGGCGACTACGCCCCCGGCCTGTACGACACCCCGCAGGAGCTGGAGGGCTACCTCGGGACGGGCAACCTGCGCAGCGTCGCCTCCGGCCGGATCGCCTACACCTTCGGCCTGGAGGGGCCGGCGGTCACGGTGGACACCGCCTGCTCGTCGTCCCTGGTGGCCATTCACCTGGCGGCCCAGTCGCTGCGTTCGCGGGAGAGCGACCTGGCCCTCGCCGGCGGAGTCACCGTCATGACGACGCCCCAGGGCTTCGTCGACTTCGCCCGCCAGCGGGGCCTCGCCCCGGACGGCCGGTGCAAGGCGTTCGCCGCGGCGGCCGACGGCACCGGCTGGTCCGAGGGCGTCGGCCTGCTGCTGCTGGAACGGCTCTCCGACGCCCGGCGGCTGGGCCATGACGTCCTCGCCGTGGTGCGCGGCGGCGCGGTCAACCAGGACGGGGCGTCGAACGGCCTGTCCGCCCCCAACGGCCCGGCCCAGCAGCGGGTGATCCACGCGGCCCTGGCCAGCGCCCGGCTGCGCCCCGACCAGGTCGACGTCGTCGAGGGCCACGGCACCGGGACGACGCTCGGCGACCCGATCGAGGCCCAGGCCCTGCTGGCCACCTACGGCCAGGACCGGCCGGAGGCTGCGCCGCTCTGGCTCGGCTCGCTCAAGTCCAACCTCGGCCACACCCAGGCGGCCGCCGGGGTGGCCGGGGTCATCAAGATGATCGGCGCGATCCGGCACGGGCTGCTGCCGAAGACCCTGCACGTGGACGCGCCGACCCCCGTCGTCGACTGGGACGCCGGCGCCGTCCGGCTGCTGACCGAGGCCCGGCCGTGGCCCGAGGGCGACGGCCCGCGGCGGGCGGCGGTCTCGTCGTTCGGCGTGAGCGGCACCAACGCCCACCTCATCCTGGAGCAGGCGCCGCCGGCCGCCGAAGGAGCGTCTGCGCAGCCGGACGACCAGACCAACCAGACCAACCAGGCCGGCCAGCCGGACCCGGCGCCCAGCCTGCGGGAGGCGCCGGTCGTTCCGGCCGAAGTGGCGTGGGTGCTGTCGGCGAAGACCGTGCCGGCGCTGCGCGCGTCGGCCGCACGCCTCGCGGCGGCGTACGACGGCCAGCCGGGAGAGCCGCCCCGCCCGCTCGACGTGGCGCACGCGCTGGCCACCACCCGCGCCCGCCTCGCGCGGCGGGCGGTCGTCGTCGCCGCCGACCTCGACGGGTTCCGGCACGGGCTGCTGGCGCTGGCGCGGGGGGAGGAGCATCCCGGCGTCGCCGTCGGCGCGCCGGCCGGGGGGCTGGCCTTCCTGTTCGCCGGCCAGGGCAGCCAGCGCGCCGGCGCCGGGGCCGAGCTGTACCGGACGTTCCCCGTCTTCGCGGCCGCCTTCGACGAGACAGCGGCCGCGCTCGACACCGCCCTGGCCGGAGCCGCGGCGCACCCGATCGCCCGGGTGGCGTTCGCCGGCGCACTGGCCGAGGCCGGCTCGCCGCCGGCCGACGACGGCGCGATCGACCTGGCGCTGATCGATCAGACCCTTTACACCCAGCCAGTGCTGTTCGCGCTGGAGACGGCGCTGTTCCGGCTGCTGGCCTCGTGGGGGGTCAGGCCTGCCCACGTCGCGGGGCACTCGATCGGCGAACTGGCGGCGGCGCACGCGGCCGGGGTGCTGTCGCTGGCGGACGCGGCGACGCTGGTCGCGGCGCGCGCCCGGCTGATGCAGGCGCTGCCGGCCGGCGGGGCGATGGTCGCCGTCGAGGCGACCGAGGCCGAGGTGCGGTCCGCACTGGAGGCATTCGCCGGGTCTGAGGCCTCGGAGGGCGGGGCGGCCGACATCGCCGCCGTCAACGGGCCGCGCTCCGTCGTCATCTCCGGCGACGAACAGGCGGTCCTGGCCCTCGCGGCGCGGCTGGCCGACGACGGCCGGCGGACCCGGCGGCTGGCGGTCAGCCACGCCTTCCACTCGCCCCACGTCGACGCCGTGCTGGCCGAGTTCCGCGCGGTCGCGACGACCCTGACCTACCGGGAGCCGACGATCCCGGTCGTCTCGGCGCTGACCGGCCAGCCGGCCCGGCCCGGCGAGCTCACCGACCCCGAGTACTGGGTGCGCCACGTCCGGGCGGCGGTGCGCTTCGCCGACGTCGTCGAGCGCCTCCACACGGCCCGGACCGGGACCTACCTTGAGCTGGGCCCGGACGCCACGCTCAGCGGCCTGGCCGCCAGGACCCTCGGGGCCCGTGAGCGCGCCGGCGAGACCGTCCCGCTCCTGCGCAAGGGCCGGCCCGAGGTCGAGAGCCTGCTGCGGGGCGTGAGCCAGGCCCACGTCCGCGGGGCGGCGGTCACCTGGTCGGCGCTGACCGAGGACCTCTCGCCGGCCCGCGTCGAGCTGCCCACCTATGCCTTCGACCGTCGGCGGTTCTGGCTGGAGCCCGCCCGCGGGCCCCGGGCCGCCGCCGGCTCCGGCCAGCCCCTGTCGGGGTCGACGGGCTCGGGTGCCGGGCAGCCGCCGGCCGAGGCCGTGGACGATCTCGCCGAGGTCCGTTGGGAGGCGGCCCGGCGGCCGGCCGGACCGGTCCGCGGCCGGTGGGCCGTCGTGGGCGCCGACCCGGACGCCGCCGGGCTGGCGCTGCGGATCGTCGGGGTCGACGTGGTCGAGTTCGCCGACCTGGCCGGGGCGCGGGCCGCGTTCGCGGCCGGCGAGCAGCCACCCGACTACGTGCTGGTCTCGGTGGCCGGCGCGCCGGCGGCCGGGGCGCTCGACGGTCCCGACGGCGCGGACCCCGCCGGCCGGCCGCGCGGCGGCGCCTCGCCGGCTGACGTCACCACGTTGCTGGCCGAGGAGACGCTGGCCGGCGCGACCGTCGTCGCGGTCACCCAGCGGGCCGTCGCCGTCACCCCGAATGCCGTCGTCGGGCCGGAAGCCGCCGAGAACCTCGATCCCGCCGCCGGCCCGGAAGCCGCCGCGGACCTCGGCTTGGAGGACGCCCGGGACCTCGACCTGGATCCCGGTCTCGATCTCGCAGCCGCCCAGGCCTGGGAGCAGCTGCGCGCCGCGCTGCTCGACGAGCCCAAGCGGCTCGTGCTGGTCGACGTGGACGGGTCCGAGGCCGCCTTCCAGACGCTGCCGACCGCGTTGGCGCTCGCCAGGGACGAGGGCGAGACCCAGCTCGCCGTCCGGGACTCGACCGTGCTGCTGCCCCGCCTCGCGCGGCCCGCGTCCGACGGGCCAGCGCGGCTCGGGCCGTCGGACCCGGACGGGCTGGGCCCGGCCGGTGAGGGCACCTGGACGCGCCGGCTGGCCGAGGCAGCCGAGGACGAGCGCGCGAAGCTGCTGCGCGCGCTGGTGGTGACCGACACCGCCGCCGTGCTCGGCCACGACGACGCCGAGGCGATCGACGACGACGCCGAGTTCGCCGACCTCGGCGTCGACTCCCTGGCCGCCGTACAGCTACGCAACCGGCTGGGCGCGGCCACCGGCCTCCAACTGGCGCCGACCGTCACCTTCGACCATCCGACCCCGGCCAGCCTGGCGGCGTTCGTGGGCGAGGAGCTCATCCGCGCGGCCGACGCGCGATCCCGCCGTCCGGACATCGCGGACGGCGGCTCCCGGCACGGGCCGATCACCGCCCTGTTCCGTGCGCTCGGCGCGGCCGACCGGTACGACGAGGCCGGCGGCGTGATCGGCCTGGCCTCGGTGCTGCGGGAGACGTTCGACGCGGCGGCGGTGGCCGAGAACACCCCGCAGGCGGCCCGGCTCGGCGGCGGCGCGACGCTGCCCCGGATCGTCTGCTTCCCGGCGCTGAGCGCGATCTCCGGGCCGCACGAGTACGCCCGCTTCGGCAACCTCCTGCGCGGCGAGCGGGACGTGCTGGTGCCGCGCAGCCCCGGCTACGCCGAGGACGACCGGCTGCCCGACAGCGCCGAGACCTACGTACACCTGCTCGCCGAGACGGTCGTGCCGTGGGTGGGCTCCGACCCGTTTGTGCTGGTGGGCCGGTCGATGGGCGGCACGATCGCCTACGCCGTCGCCCACCGCCTGGAGCAGCTCGGGCTCCAGCCCGCGGGGCTCGCGCTGGTCGACTCCTATCCGTTGGAGGCCGCGACACTCGAAGGGCTGCGCGAATGGTGGTTGGCGGCCATGCTGCGCGGGATGCTTGATCGGATCGAGCAGTACCAGATGGTCTGGAGCGACTCCAGCCTCACCACGATGGGCGGCTACATCCGCCTGTTCGACGGGTGGCGCCCGCCGCCGCTGCGCAGCCCCGTGCTGCTGCTGCGGGCGACCGAACCCATCCCGGGCACGATCATCGACCCCACCGGAGCCCGGGACTGGCGTGCCTTCTGGCCCGGCGCCTCCGACGTCGTGGACGTTCCCGGAGATCACTTCACCATTCTCGAGGACCACTGCGCGACGACCGTGGCCGCGATCAGCACGTGGATCGACGGCCTCGCCTGGTCTGGCCATGACACCGACAGGGAGAACCAGTAGTGACGAGATCCGTGGTAATCGTGACCGGCGCGGCGTCCGGCATCGGCCGCGCCGCCGCCGAGCTCTACGCCGAGCGCGGCTACGGCGTCGTCGGCGTGGACCGGTACGAGGCCGGGCTGGAGAGCCTGGAGCGGCCGGGCGAGATCGCCACCCTCGTGGGCGACGTCGCGGAGGAGAAGACGAACCTGGCCGCCGTCGAGCTGGCGATCAGCCGGTTCGGCCGGCTGGACGCGGCCGTGCTCAACGCGGGCGGCGGCGGGACCGGCCCGCTGGAGTCCGACGGCTCCATCGAGCGGCTGGACCGCGTCCTCGCGGTCAACGTGCGCGGGGTGGCGCTCGGGGTCCGGGCTGTCGTCCCGGCCCTGCGGGCGGTCGGCGGCGGCTCGATCGTCGCGACGTCGTCCATCTCGGGCCTGCGCGGCGACTCCGGCGGGATCTGGGGCTACAACGCGGCGAAGGCCGCGGTGATCAACCTCGTCCGGTCCCTGGCGCTCGACTACGCGGCCGAGAACATCCGGATCAACAGCATCGCCCCAGGCTCGGCCATCACGGCGATGACGGCCCCGCTGCTGGCCGACCCGGTGCTCGCGGCCGCCTTCAACCGCGAGGTGCCGCTGCAGCGCTTCTCCTCGGCCCGGGAGCAGGCCGAGGTCATCTACTTCCTGACCTCGTCGGCGGCCTCCTTCGTCACCGGCGTGACGATCCCGGTCGACGGCGGGCTGTCGGCGGCGACGCGGCTGCTGCCGACCCCGACCTACCCCGGCCAGGACCCGTTGGAGATCTTCACCGGGCGGGTGTTCCGCGAGGCGGACGACCCCGACTCCGCACCGGCGCTCTGATCCAGGACACCCCGACCCCCGATCTGACCCCTGACCGCGGGCCGGCATCCGTCGGCCCGTTCCACCCGCCCGCGCGGCGCAATCCCTTACGGAGAACCCCATGAGCATCAGAACCGTCGTCGACAGCGAGACGCTGGAGGCCAACAAGGCCGTCGTGCGTCGCTACTTCGAGGAGGGTGTGAACCAGGCCAGCCCGACGGTGATCGACGAGATCATCGCGATCGACGCCGTCGACGAGACCCGGGGCCCGGACGCGGCGACGCTCGGCCGCGAGGGCTTCCGCCAGCACGCCGCCTGGCTGGCGGCCACCGCCGACAACGTCCGGACGACGGTCACCGAGCTGGTCGCGGAAGGCGACCGCGTGGTGGCCTTCTGGACGATCTCGGGCTACGCGAAGGGCCTCGTCTTCGGGGTTCCGGGCAACGGCCGCTACTTCGAGGGCATCAGCATCAGCTCGTTCACCATCCGCGACGGCCTGGTCACCAGGTACAGCGTGCTGCCCGACCGCCTCGGCGTGATCGCCCAGCTCACGGCAGCGGACGACACGGCGGCCGGCACTGTGGGCGACAGCGACACGGCGGACGAGGAGCCCGTCGCGACGGGCCAGGTCGCGCGGTGACGGCCGGCGTCGACCACTCCCCCGCCGGCGGCGGCGTGGCGGCCGTCGCGCCGGTCACCCTGACCGCGGCGGACATCGCCGGGATCCATCAGGCGATCGCGTTGTTCGCGCACGTCTTCGACAACGACGACCTGGACGCCCTGCCGCTGGTCTTCACGCCGGGCTTCACCTCGGCCCACCACAGCTCGGGCACCGTCGTCACCGGTCTGGACGCCGGACGGGAGTACCTGAGCCGCCGGCCGAGCACGACCCCGGACCATCAGACCGTGAACACGATCGTCCTGGTCGGCCCGGACGGGATCGTCCGGGCCCGCAGCCGGTTCCTCGCGGTGACCGACACCGGCGAGGTCCACAACGGCGACTATCTCGACATCCTGGAGCGCGCCGACGACGGCCCCGGCTGGCGGATCGCCTACCGCCGGATCCTGGTGCGCTTCCCCCGGCCGGAGGAACCCGTTCCGCTGCCGCCGGGGGTGGCCGAGCTGTATCAGCCGACGCCGGCCAACCAGCCACGGATCGTGGGCTGACCAGGCAACGGACCACGGCCAGCCGGTTCATGATCGGGTGAATTCAGGGTCGCCAGAGCTACCGCGAATCCACCCGATCATGGGGTGGGTGCGGGTGGCGTCGGGCTAGACCAGGGCCGCACCACAGCGCTCGATGACGACAACTGAGATTGTCATTGACGGTGGCATCGACAATCTCAGTTGTCGTCTGCACGCTCGTCGGCGGGCCGCCCCCCAAGCTGCCCGGCCCCCCGCCCGCGCACCCGCGGGGGCGCGCACGGCCCCCCGGGGCCGCGGCGCCGCCCGCGGCCACGCCGCCCCGCCCGGCGCGCGCGGCGGACCAACCGGCGAGCAGCACCACCATGGCGCCCGTGACCAGTC
>NZ_JADWYX010000166.1 GCF_016786355.1 Frankia sp. AgB1.9 | reverse complement strand
CGGACGGACACCTGCACAACATACCCGAACCCGCCAGTTATCAACATCATCCGAGCCGCTTAAATTAGCGGTATTGCGCTGCGGACTACTCCGCTGCCCGCGAGTTGCAGCAGCACGTCCTCGACCGGCGGCGAGAGCTCCTGGGCTCCGACGATCTCCGGACCCTGACCGCGATGGCCAACCTGGCCGTGACGCTGCGGAACGCTGGCGACTACACGAGTGCCCGCAAGTTGGAGCAGCGCGTCCTCGACCGGCGGATTTCGCTACTAGGCGAGAGGAACCTAGATTCGTTGAGGTCTATGAGAAGTCTCGGTGCGGCCCTTCGTTCTGCGGGCGAATACGGGACGGCCACTATCGTTGGACAACGAGCGTTGGACAGAGCGATGTCCTATTTCATTAGCGATCATCCGGCTATCTGGCGGGCGATCGCTAGCCTTGCGCTGACGCTGCGCGCGTCGGGCGACGGCACTGGGGCGCAGATGCTTGAGGCACAGGTCGTCGAGATCTGTCGAAAGCATCTTGGAAGAGCACATCCATATACAGAAGATCCACGCTTGGCGTTCGCTTGGGTCCTGCGTGGGGAGGAAGATACTGACGTTCGGCTTAGTTTCGCGTCTATGCGATCTTCACAAATGTAGGGCTCAACCACCAACGCCAGCATGGTGAGTCGGTTGGCGACGACGGGGTCGTCCGGATCGTGTGCGGCCCCAGTGATTGCCAAGGCCCGGGGCCGTGCGACAATGCTTCGTCGGCCCGTCCCCAAGCCTGCAGACTTCCAGCAGCCGGTGGACCCACATCGTGGCGGTATCCGGACTTGCCAGAGTGTGGCTGACGGGTGTCGGCGTCAGATTCGCTTTGAATCACGTGAGCCAGCGTGAGTCAGATTTCTGGCTCGCAACCCAGACGGGGTCCGGGCAGGTCGGGCTGGGGCTTGGCCGCGTTCGTCGGCGGCTTGGCTGATGTTCCCCTCTGTGATCAGATACGGCGCGGACACCGAGCTGATCGCTTCCACGCCCCGCATCTTCTTCAGGACCGCTGCGTTCGCGTCGTACGCCTCCTCCAGTGGCAGGCCCGGCGCGAACAACTCACGAGGAACCGTCCGCAGCGCCGCCTCCACCTCGGGATGCAGCACCAGACCCTTCCCTGCATGATCAGCAGCCAGCTGATCGACCATCGCGTGACGCAGACTCTCGCTGTCGATGGTGCTGACGCTCATGGTGTCCTCTCAGGCGGCGATGGCGATAGCAATGGCATATGCCACTAATAAGAGAGTGGAATATGCCACTTGATCTGACAAGAGCCGGGGAGCTACCGACGGGATCCCTAGCTCGTCACGGGGTACTCCTGCTCGAACGTCCAGCTCTGCGGCGGGTAGACAGCCTCGACGAACTCAAGGGGCTGGTTCGCGTCGCCGTACACGACGTGCCGCACGACCAAGACGGCGTGTGGCCCGTCGCCCAACGCCAGCTCGGCGGCCTCGGTGTCGGTGGCCAGCCGCGCGGTGACCCGATCCCGGGCAAGCCGGGCTCGCACGCCGGTGGTGCTCGCGATGTAGGCCAGGGTGCCTTCGCGAATGCGCTCGGTTTGCAGCAGGCGTGGGGCAGCGGCGGCTATCTCGGCGGAGATCCAGGACGTCGAGACCTCGACGGGCCCGCTGTCGCCGTGCGTGATCCGGTGGCGTCGGACCACCTGCGGAGCGTTGCCGCCGAGAGCTGCTTCCACATGTTCTGGAGCCGGCACGATCTCGGCTGCGACGATGTCGGCCCACTCGTTCGCGGGGTAGATCGTGCCTGTCTCGCGCTCCCGGCCGTACCGTTCGCGGGCTCGCCGGTGGATGCCGGTCGTGTCGACGACGTAGGAGCCGGAGCCCTGCCGTGACTCGATCAGACCCTGCACGCGTAGTGCCTCCAGGGCCTTGGTCGCCGTGGGCCGGCTGACCTTCCAGTCGGTGGCCAGGGCTCGCTCGGACGGGACCTCCGTGCCGGGGCGTAGATCGCCTCGCAGGATCTGATCCCGGATGTGGTTGGCGATCTGCAGATACTTAGGCAGTACCCGCTGGAGATCGGGCATGAGACATCCCTTCGGCCAGTGGCTAATGCCACTGGCCGCGAGCGTACGCCACGGGCGGTTGCTCGGAATCTAGGGTTGGCCTATGAGACGTCTGGTCGTGGCCACCGGCGGCGGCGGCGACGCCCTGGGCGCCGTGATGATCGGCCGGGCGCGTCACGCCGATGTTGACGTCGCGATCCTCACCTACGCCTGGGAGCGTCTACGTGTCGACCCGCTGCCCGGACCGCGCAGTGCCGCGGACTTCAGCGGCCTCCAGCCGTTCGGCGACCTGAACGCCCGCATCCTCTCGTCTACGGTTGTGAACCCGCCTAGTGGTTCGACGCTCCCACGGCTCGCGGGATCCATCGAGACGCCGCTCCTGCTTCTTGACCCGGCCCGGGGAGCAGTCGGGATCCGCGCACAGGTCCGGGAGATCATCAAACTCGCCGGCGTCGAGAAGGTGTCACTCGTCGACGTCGGCGGAGACGCGGTCGCACGAGGGGACGAGCCCGAGCTCATGAGCCCCCTCGCCGACATCCTCGTCATCGCCGCCTGTTCCGAGCTCGGCGTCCCGACGGAACTGGTCGTCGCCGGGCCGGGCCTGGACGGCGAACTCGCCGCCTCCGACGTCCTGGATCGGCTTCGCGGTCTCGGTGGACGCCGGTCGGCATCTCTGGACTCCCGGGACGCGCAGTCCGTGCGCATGATCCTCGAATGGCACCCAACGGAGGCCACTGCCCTCTTGGCTGCTGCCGCGCAAGGCCACCGCGGAACCGTCGAGTTGCGCGGTGAAGGTGCGACCGTCGAACTGACGGATGAGAGCGCGGATGTCTACGTCGCCGATCTCCGTCATGTTTACGAGTGCAGCCTTCTGGCGCCGCTCCTGACCGAGACCCGGTCTTTGGCGGAGGTCGAGGATGTGATTCGCGCCGCTCGGGGCACGTCGGAGATCGACTACGAACGGCGAAGGCTCGAAAGCCTGTCTCTGGGAGCGGGACGACCGGGCCAGGCCGAGCTTGCGGCGAGAGCAGTCGCGTACGTCGCTGACGCTGGACAGCGAGGAATTGACTTCCTCACGTACAGGCGGATCGCGGAAGGGATCAAGGCACCCGGAGTCGAGGCGGCGGAACTGAGAGAATGCCTTCTATCGTTTCAGCCGGGCCATGACGCCTTTCCGTTGTGGTCAACGCGGCGGTGGGTAAAAGCGGATATCCCGGCAGCGAAGCGAACGGCCGTACCGTGAACTGATGGGCGCTGGCGGGGTGGAGTGGGGGGTCGCTGTGGTGGATCGCTTCGATGAGCTGGTCGCGGAGGCTGAGGCGGCGTCGGTGGATGGTTGGGACTTCTCCTGGCTGGCCGGTCGGGCCAGTGAGGAACGCCCCTCCTGGTGGTACGCCCGCGCGATGGGCGAGCGGATGGCCCAAGCGGCGGCCGGGTTGGATATCCAGACCGGTGGCGGGGAGGTCCTCGCGGGTGTGCCCCGGTTGGCGGCCCGGACGGTGGCGACCGAGTCGTGGCCGCCGAATCTCGAGCGTGCCGCTGGGCTCCTGCGGCCTCGTGGGGTCGCGGTCGTGGCCGCGGATGACCGTGGGGGCCACGCCTGGCAAAAACACACCGCGATGAACGGCTCGTTCTCACTCGGTGTCGCCGTTTCTCCACCGTAAGCCGTAGGATAGGCCGAGGGCGAGTCGGTCGAAACGCGCAAACGCTTCACCGGTGCCGTCCACAGCGACCGATGGTAGTTCTACGGAGAGGTCTCCGACAGCTCGGAGCGGTAGGCCATCGACCAGCTCGATTTGCGGGTCGACGCCGCCGGGGAATCGCACGCGAATATCGAGAGAGTCGCAACGTATCGTTGGGCTAAGAACATATCGTGGGACCAGTGGTTGGTCTGGTGGAATGAGCCATGCCAAGCCGAAATCGTGTTGCTCGCCGGCGCGCAGCGCGCGTGGCAAGTGAAGTACTCGGGAGAAGCTGGCTTGGCCTTTGCGTCTAACGTGGGTCAGGCGGCCGCCAAAGAGAATCTCTGCCTCGAGGCTGCGCGGTCTATCCGGGGCGTTGGGTGGCTGCGGGAGGGTCATCTCGAGGATGAGTTCGCTGAGGCCGTCCTCGAGGGCGACGATGCGTCGGGTTTCGAGCAGTTCGGGCGATTGCCCGTCGAGTCGAAGCACCGCCCAAATGCGTTCGACGTACCAGCCTCTGGCCGACGAGTCGTCTCGTTCGTCGGCTGCAGTCAAGTCTGAGTTTGCCGAGGGAGTTGGACTTTCATCGCTACGGGAGGTCTGACCAGGGGACCCTTCTTGCTCGGTCATAGCCATGGTCTCGGCGAGCATGAGGAATGCCTGCTCGGTCTGGCGTCGGATGGTTCGCGGGTCTCGGGCCGACTCGACTGCTAGCCATCCCAGGCGGTCGGTTAGTAGTCGTTGGTCCGCACGTGGATCGAGACCAAACGCCACGCTGGCGACCAGTCGGAGGTCCTCGGGTAGTGAGTCGGATTGCGCCTGCAACCATGCGGCGAAGATGGCCTTCATTGGTATTCCGATCGCTCCCCGGAGTCCGGCCAGGTGACGTAGCGCCGGTCCGACCCTCGCGTCGAAGTTCGACGCTCGGAGCCCTTGCCCTCGAGCTAGTGCCCTCAGCTCGCTAAGCAGGGCAGAGACGTCGATTGGGCTTTCGGGTAGCTGGGTGCTTCCCGTGGCAGCTGGCTGCCCTGGAGTAGTGGCTGCTCGGCCAGACTCTTCGTGCGCTGCGGGTGGGCCGCCGGCGGTCTCCGGCGTCTGGTTGGAGCGTTTCGCGGCCGCGAGAGCGTCAAGCTGGGCGTGCATTGCAACGAACCAGGCTCGTGGTGGTGAGTCATCGCCGTGCATGGCCCGGGTGGACCGGGCGGTCGCTAGCCAATCGGCGGCGCTTTCGGGCGCGACGATGTTCAGTGCAGTGAGTTGTTGGGCCCTCACTAGTTCAGGTTGGTCGCGCCATGAGCGGTTAGTTTCTGCATAGCGTCGGACGAGACGGGCTATCTGTTCGATCTGTGTCGAGTCGTATCGTGCGTAGAGTAGGACGAGAAGATCATTGCGGACGGTTGGCTCCATCTCGAAGAGGTTGCGGCCAATTTCTCGGAATATGGGGGACAGTAGTAGGTCGGCTTCTGTCCGGTAGGGGACTTTTTCATCACTGGCCAGGAAGTTGATGCGCAGTAGGTGTATGAGCATCGCGTCGACCGCTACGGGAAGCGCCGCGTGGCATGCAAGCGCTCGCATGCCGCGAGGCATTTCGGGGACCACGGGCCGACTGGCTGGTGCCGACGGTGGTGGGCGAGTCACAGTGGGCGCTCGACTGGCGCGGGCCGGCCGTGAAGCACGGCGACGGCGCGGTCCAGGTCGCCTTTCTCGGTGAGAGTGAACATCGGGAGGTGGCGCTGTAGCTGCCCAGCGGTGCTGGATGGCCAGCGGTCGCGGGGAGCCGGGTTGAGCCAGACAAGCGTGCGGCCGCGCTCTTTCAACGCTTTCGCGAGCGCGAGGGAGTCGATGAGCCGAAGGGGATCATAGTGGCCGCGCGCGGCGCCAGCATCGCTGATTACTGCTGTGGCGGTGTGCGGCGCGAGGCTGTTCAGGAGGTCTCCCAATGGCTCGGCGGCGATCAGCCGGGGATCGGTGAACAGGCGGCCCTCGGTCAGCGGTCGGATGCGGCGGAGAACTGGATCGACCCGGGTGCCAAACGGCTCGGGAAGTTCGTCGACAAGTGCTCGGTCCTCACTTGGGCCTGGGGTGTTGTGGAAGTAGCTCACGTCGAGCCGATCGAGCCTGCCTGCGCTGCGGATCGCGGCGCAGACATGCTCTACATAGCCCTCGTAGGGACGCATCGATCCGCCGACATCCACGAGGAGGAGCAGTCGCGCGGCGTTGCGTCTCGGAGGGACCAGCGCTGGTGGGCATACGACGCCCGTGTGGACCCGTTGTCGTAAAGTCTCTGCGACGTCGAGTTCGGTTGCGGGGCCGATCCGTACTGGTCTGCGCAGACGGCGCCACGTCTGCGCGATGGTTCGCTCGCCGAGGGGGTATTGCGGGATGAGCACCAGTGCATAATCGCGCTCGTCTGGCGGTGAGGGCGGAATGGGCGGAAGATCCGAGACCTGGCTGATCCGTGGAACTGCATCTGCTGCGTGTTCCGCGTCGGGCTGCATGCTGTGCTGATGATTTTCGGGAAGATCCGGATCGTCGTCGGTGGCTGAGTCAAGGCTCGGCAGGCCGTTGGCCTCGAACCTTTTGAAGGCGCCTCGGATCACCTCGGCCTCGCCGCCGGATTTCGCCCACAGGCAGATACAGAGGCGCTCGAATTCTGCCAGCGACGACCAGCCGAACCCGGCACGTAGGGAATCTCGGAGGGCCGCGAGGTCGTCAGACGTGACTGGTATGTCCCGTTGCCGCAACTGCGTCGCGAGATCGAGGACGAAAGCCGGCAAGCCACGAGCGTTGATTCTCGGTGTCACAGGTCTGGCTGCGGTCACGGTTGGCGCTCGACCGTGGTGGGCGCAACCACTGCAGGTGCGCTCGCCTCGCGCGGTGGAAGGTCCTGGACGAGTGCGATATCGGTGCGCGTCTTAAGCAGAGTGCCGATGTAGGGGAGGTCGTCCAGTTCGTCGGGAGTGGCCCCGACGGCTTCCAGGTAGCCGACCCAATCGAGCAGTTCGGAGACGCCGGGTTTCTTGACCAGATCGAGGGAACGCAACCGAAGCAACACATCGATGGCGCCGATCGCAAGCAGTGGGTCCTCGACGTCGTGTACGGAGAGAAGCCGACCGAAGTGTGCCTGGTCGGTCGGGAACTCGATATGCTGGAAAACGCAGCGGCGCAGAAATGCGCTCGGTAGCACCTTCTCCTCGTTGTTCGTGACGATGATGATCGGGCGAAGGTCAGGCCGGTCGGCTGGGACTGAGTAGCGGTGCCCGGTGCCTTCCTGGATCTCGAACTCAAGCGATTCAAGTTCGCGCAGGAGGTCGTTGGGGAAGTCGATGTCCGCTTTGTCGATCTCGTCTATGAGAACCACGGAACGTCGTCCGGCGCCACCGGGTAGCCCGGCGCGGGCAATCGCGCGGCCGAGCGGCCCGAGGCGCAGGTAGCGGGAGATGTCTAGACCACCGTGCGATCCGGCTTCCGCTGGTAGCTGCGCGTCGTAGAGGCGACGGACGGCATCGTATGTGTACAGGAGGTCCTGAGCGTGGGTCGTAGACTTGATGTACGCCTCTTCCAGCGGCAGACCGAGAGCGTAGGCGACTGCGTAGGCCAGCCTGGTCTTGCCGGACCCCGGGTCACCTTGGAGCAGCAACGGTCGGCCGAGAGCGATCGCCACGTTGACGGCGTCCTCGAGTTCCGGCGAGACGATGTACGGCTCACGGGCGATGGTCATCCACTCGGTGACCTTGGCTGGGACTGGCTCGACGTCGACCTTCTCGACGCGGCGGGTGTCGGGAAGGTCCGCCTGTCCGTCGAACCGCAATGAGGCGTCAATGGTGTGGCGGCTCGCCATGGACGATTCCTTCCAGTGTGCGTCTGAACGCGTCCGGGTCGGCGCCCAGCAGACGGATCGAGTCTTTCATAGCGAGGTAAAGCCGGCGAGGGTCGAGGCGATCCGAGCCAGGAGTGTGAGCCGCTTTAGCGCACAGATGGTCGCGCCAGGAGTCTCGGAATTCGCGCGGCCATTCATGGTGATCGCCTAGCTCGTCCATCACGGCTGCGGCCCACTTCCACACGTCATAGCGGGTGAATATCGGGTCGGGCAGGTGCTGGATTCCGTCCGGCAGGCCGACCTCGGGATGCACAGCGAACAGCAGTATGAGTCGCCGCCGAGGCCGAATCTGGAGAGCCGAGATTCCGCCGAGGCCATCACATACCAGCTGCCAGAATCGTTGTAGCGCAGCAGGAACGTCGCCCTGCCGGGGCGGTCGGTCGACTTGAACGAGGCACAGCACGTTTACCGCGTCCAGTTCTCCGTGGTAGGCGGCGATCTCCGACGCCCCGTGCTCTGGAGTGGTCAGGTGCTCGCTGAGTGACAGCTCAAGCTTGATCTCGGTATTCGGATAGACATACCGGATGCGTTCCCGGAGGACATTTAGATAGGATGGGTCCGCGTACCTGGTGGCGAACCCAATTGGCGACCGACCGGAGTCCCAGGCCTGCGTCAACTCCCGTTCGACGTCGGCGAGGTCAAAATAGACCGTGCTTGCCCGCTGAACCCGGCGTGGCACGCTCGGTGCCAACGGCGGCGGCTCCGATTCCAGGAAACGTTTCGCACGAACGACGCTCTGTGGACTAGAAGCGGAGGCTCGACGCTGACGTGCGTGCGTAGATCCACTCCGGACACTGTGTAACTCCGCCTCCGGACTCGATGTCAAACCCTCGCCGCCTGTGAGAGTTCGAGCCCGGCCGGCGCAGAACCTCTCGGCGAACGCAATGAGTTCCGGGTTTCGGGGAGTGGCCTGTATCGCCGCGACCACGAGAGCCGGAAGCCACTGCTCATCACATGCGCCCCGAACGACTTTAAAAGCGACCTGAGCCATCGGAAGACCTTCAGCCGCATAATCAACGAGGCGTCTGTCTAGCTCGTCGAGGAGCATCTCAAGTCGGCCCCGTGTAGGAAAGGCGGAGCGCAATGCCTCCTTCAAGGCTTTACGGCCCGTCCCGTCAAGGGCCGCCACTTGTGCCAAGTCCACGGCGGAGATATCCACGCCGCTCAGCCCCCCGTCAGACCATCCGCGCGGACAACCTGACCGGTCCCGATCAAGCACACGAAGGGAAGCGGGCATGCTTGAGGCAACGCCGCCGGCACGGCCGTGGCTCGTCCGCTGCCCGCCCGCGGAGGGATCACCATGCGTGCACTCCCCCCGAAGCGGCCACTGTACGGTCACTGTAACGAAAACCTGGCAAGTGCAGCGCCACTGGTCCCGCGTCTAGCCGGCGCGGGGGACTGTGTCGTGATCTTGGAACAGTCCCCACAGGCCTCCCGTGCCTTTCGGGGTGGAGCAGTTGGTGGCGGGCCGTTACGTCCACCTGTCCCTGGCTGGACCAGTCGTGTACTCGACCACGCGCGCCGGTCAGGTTCGCCCAGCTCGGCCCAGCCATATGTTGGCCAGATTTCGCCTCGTCCAGGCTGGCGCGGGTCAGGTCCGCGGCGCCGAGGTGGACGTCGCGGAGGTCAGCGCCAGTGGACGTGAGATCGGCTGGGCTTCCGGAGCCGACGCGATCCGCGCGGTGATCTCGACTCGCAGCCCGACGCCTCGCCGGTCGGATCCGCGTCGGGCCTGTGACGGTTGGTGGCCGGGTGGCAGGCTGTCCGCTATGGGCACGGGGGCGGCGTGGGTCGGTCAATTTTTCGTCTCTTATACAGGGGCGGATCAGACAGGGGCGACGTCGGCGGCCTCCGTGCTGGAGCACCGGTGCGCGGGCCACACGAAGGGGAGCTGATGGCTGCGATCTGTACGGTTTCTGGCTGCATTGGCGTCATCGCGATCGGCATGTGTTCGACATGCGGTAGCGCTATGTGTCAGTCGCATGCGCACCACGAAGATAGGGGCTTCGGCTACGGAATTGTGCTGTCAAGTCAATGTTCTAAATGCCATTCGATAACATTGGAGGAGGCGCGGAAAGAAGCGGAGTTGTCGGAAAGCGATCGACGACGGGCATTCGAGACTGCTCGCGCCGAATTTGAGCGAGTCTCTGGGCTCCCGGAAATGTCATTTCAGACGCTTGTTGAGTATTTCCAAGCCAGGTCAAAAGCGCCCCATTTCAAAGGCCAGCGACTCGGAAGAGTTTCCTCGCGCGACGCAGCAAAAGCTTTGAGGACAGCCGGTCGGCCCTCGAGGCTGATTACCGGCACGAACGACGATGGATGGGGGCCATTTTCGGAAGTGCATGATCAGGATAGAGGAGTATTTGTTTACTGGCTCCGAGAAGACGGCAAGGTGGTGCTGGTCGGCCACGACCGTCCTGATCGTCGCGGTACCGTCGGGTATCTTGCCGCCGAAAGTATCTTGGCCCTCTCAACAGGTCGGCCGACGCGCTCACCGCACGCTTGGTCGTCGGCGCGGTGACCACCGGCACCAAGTGCCAGCGGAAGGGCGCTGTTGCGTTGAGCCAACCACGCGATCTTCGCCGAAAATGTTGCTGCGATCGGGCCCATCGGCGTTTACCCTGCGAGAAATTGTCGTGATGATTCACCAGGCGCCGGCCTGACGGGTTCGCGTAGCCGTCGTGCCCAGCTGCGGCGACAGCGCCTGACGATGATCGGCGACCTGTCGGGCGCGTATCGCGTCCGACGCCGGCCGCCGCGAGGTGACGATGTTGCGTTCCTACGGGCCTCCTACTGCCCGCCGACCCCGCGGTTCGGTGGCCGTTTGCATAGGCAGCGCAGACTGCCAGCCGGTTAGCCGGCGGTGGCGTTGTCGATGAGGCTGTAGCGCTCCTCCCGTCGTGCGCGTCCCGGACGGCGCGGGTAGGCCCGGCACGGCTACCCGCAGCAAAGACGGTGCCTGCGCGCGTTCACCAACCCCACACCGACCGCCGCACCGTTCCCGGACTCACCGAACGCGAACGCGACGTCCTCGGCCTTGTAGCGAACGGCTGGCCCAACAACCGCATCGGGCGCAACCTCGGCCTCACCCCCAAGACCGTCGCCAACCACGTCTCGAACATCCTCACCAAACTCAACGCGCCCGACCGCGCCGCCGCGATCCTGCGAGCCCGCCGCGCCGGCCTCGGCAAACCCTGACCACCAGAACACCGCCCCCTTCCGGCGTCGGGCCAGGTGACCGGGCCGTCTCGGGGGCGCCGGGGCCGGCTGTGGGCCCGGTCAGCCCAGGGCCCACAGCCGCACTGTGCCGTCGTAGCTGCCGCCGCTGGCCAGGGTGCGGCCATCCGGGGAGAACGCTACAGATGCCACCCCGCTGGTGTGGCCGGTCAGTGGCCGGCCGAGGGGGCGGGGGGTGCTCGGGTCAGTCACATCCCACAGCCGTACCGTCCCGTCGGTGTTGCCGGCGCTGGCCAGGGTGCGGCCGTCCGGGGAGAACACCACCTCTAGCACCGGGCCGGTGTGGCCGGTCAGCGGCCGGCCGGCCCGGTGGGAGGAGGTCCGGTCAGCTACCTCCCACAACCGCACTAGCCCGTCGGTGCCGGCGCTGGCCAGGGTGCGGCCGTCCGGGGAGAACACCACCGACGCGACCGATACGGACGCATCCACCTGGTCGGCATGGCCGGTCAGCGGTGGGCCGACGGGGTAAGGAGCGTTCGGGTCGGTCACATCCCACAACTGGACCGTGTTGTCACCGTCGCCGATGGCCACGGTGTGGCCGTCCGGGGAGAAGGCGACCGAAGCCGCGTCGCCGGTCAGGGGTGGGCCGAGGGGGCGGGGGGCGGTCCGGTCGGTCAGATCCCACAGCCGCACCGTGTTGTGATCGTCACCATTACCGTCCATGCGGCCACTGCCACTGGCCAGAATCGTGCCATCCGGGGAGAACACCACCGACCACGCCTCGGTGGTCTGGCCGGTCAACGGCGGCCCGAGAGGGTGGTGGGCGGTCCGGTTGGTCATATCCCACAGTTGCAGCGACCCGCCGCCGCCTCCGCTGCCACAGCCACAGGCCAGGATCGTGCCGTCCGGGGAGAACCTGATCGACAGCACCCAGTTGGTGTGGCCGGTCAGCGGCCGGCCCAGGGGACGGGGGGCGCTCGGATCGGTCACATCCCACAGCCGCACCGAGCCGGCGCTGCTCTCGGCGCTAGCCAAGGTGCGGCCGTCCGGGGAGAACACCACCGACCACGCCTCGCCGGCGACAGTCAACGGTGGCTCCAGCAGGCGGGGAAGGGGAACCGCTCGGGGCCGGGGCGCCGGCCGGTGGCTGCCGCTCGGGGCCGGCAGTGTCCGCGCTGGCGGCGAGATCGATGATGACGGCCGGGTGGGCGTAGCCGGAACGGGCCGTGGTGGGTCGGGGAAGGCCGGCACCGGGTCGCGGAAGGGAAAGACGGGCTCGGCCGCGGGTTTCGCTCGCCCGGCCACGGCATGACCGATCGTGTCAAGCAGGTGCTGACGAGCAACCTCAGCGGGACGGCCGAACAGGTCGATCGAGACGATCTGCCCGAGCAGCCCCGGACGGGGGCAGTCCTCCAGCCGGATCGGCAACAGCTTACGGGCGAAGCCCAGCGGGTCCGCGGCCTGCGCCGCCAGCCACTCCGCCTCGCCGTACACCGACCGCAGATAGGCGGCCGACAGCAGGGCGATGGTCCGCCGGGCCCCCGCGACGCCCTGCTGCATACCAACAGCCCAGTTCGACCCAGGCACGAAATCCCACGCCTGAACGAACACCCGGTAACCGGCGTGCTCCAACTGCCAGGCCACCCACTCAGCCCAACCCCGATCGACAGCCGTGTAGGAGACGAAGAAATCCCACCGCGACGCCGGCTCCCCGATCGAAACCCCCATATCGGACACAGCCCCCGATCCTCCCACCCCCAGAGGACACCGCGCACCGGAGACGGCCAGTCGGCCGGCGGGCAAAGCCGGCCGGCTCCGTCAGATGGTCGTCGGGCGGCGCTGACGAGCCGCGAGCGTCACCGTCGTCGCGACGGCCGGTATCCGATCGACCCGCGCGGGCGCGGACGATTCGCATGGCCCAACCGAGGTCCCGCGTGCACGGCGCCAGCACGGGGCCCGGCCGACCGGGCCCGTGGCGTCCGGCTGTCCCTGGGCATCGCCTGGCCGCGTCGTTCGCTGTCAGGCTGCGCCGGCCCTGTGTCATCGGGGTGTGAATGCGCGAGGAGCATGGCGATAGCGCCGACGCCGATGGATCGTGAAGCCGCGGACCGGATCAACGAGACCGCCGACCACGACCCGCACTCGCCGACCGCGCAGAGCGGGTTCGACGGACGGCAGAACGCGGCCGACCGCAATGACAAGGAGGCCAACGACTGGGAGGACGGCGACTAGGCCGACGCGCCACGCAGGCGGCCAGCGGTCCTCACGCTCGGAGGCCGATACAGGAGGCGCGGGGTGGGGCCAGCGCCAACGTGTCGCGAAACCGCTGCCCCCGGCCGGGACGCTACTGCGCCGCCCGCGCCGTGACGGCCTTGACTCGCGCGGTCCGGGGGCGGCTACCGGGTTGCCTTTTCGCTTGGGGCGATCAGGGCGTGAAGCTGACGGCAGTGCCCGGGTACAGGTCGAGATCGATGTCGGATCGCCACCGGTGCGCCAGCACGATCCCCGGCTCGACAAGCTCCAAGTCCGCAGCGAGTCTGGCGACCGGTCCACTGCGCTTCTCGGCGCCGACGAACTCAGGACGATCACCTGGCAGGTTCTGCACGACGCCGGCTTCCAGCCGTCGGGCAAGGACGCCAGTCTGGTCGAGGGCATCTTCGCGGCGGCGACGAAGCGACTCGTGCTTCTCGCGCCTCATGGCGACGCCGGGTACGGATTCGACGTCCGGTCGCTCCAGGAACTCATGACTGCGATGCACCTTGACCACCGAGTCTCGGTGCACACCGCATTCCAGGGCCTAGATCCGCGCCTTCACGACGTCCTCTTGCGACGACTTCGCCCGCTGATACCTGGGCAGCAGCCAGGGCACGAAGTCCCCGAACGGATCACGACGGTGGCCGAGCGTCCGCACCTTTGTCCCGGTCTCGTTCCCGGGTCGGTCCGCCCCGGACGCTACCTGCCGGGCTACCTGACATTCGAACATGTTCATTTCGTGTATGCCAGCTCACAAGCGACTCATGACGGGGGCCTACGCCGACGGCCCCGGCCCCGGGCCACCCGGGCGGGACGGATGAGGTTTCGGCAGGCAGGCTCGGCTGCGCAGGTTCCTGATCGGTGGGTCGGCCTCAGGGAGTTGATGATTTCTTCAATTGCTGACATGGTAGTTCTCGTAGGTGGAACCTCTAAGCCTCGGCTGTTGCGTGCGATGTGTCTGGGAGGAGGCGGGTGGCGGTGCAGGTTCCGCTGTACCAGGCGAAGGCGGAGCTGTTCCGGATGTTGGGTCATCCGGTGCGGGTTCGGGTGCTGGAGCTGTTGCAGGCCGGGCCGATGCCGGTGCGGGACCTGTTGACGACGATCGAGGTCGAACCATCGAGTCTGTCGCAGCAACTCGCGGTGTTGCGCCGGTCGGGGATCGTGACCGCGACCCGCGACGGTTCGACCGTCGTATACGCGTTGGCTGGTGTCGACGTAGCCGACTTGATGCGAGCCGCCCGGCGGATTCTCACCGAGATGCTCACCGGGCAGGCAGGGCTGCTCGAGGAGCTGCGCGAGGCCGAGATGAGTTCGCGGTGAAGGTGGCAGCAGCGCGATCGAACCGGTCAGCGAGGCACAGGGCGTCCGCAGATCGCGCGCCCGGCGGAGCCAACCAGACGCCGCCGAGCGAGGCAACGAACCGGGCGTCCCGGCCGCGGCCGGAGCCGTTCGAGCCGGTCGTCAGGGCGTCGACGGGATGACCCCGCACCCGCCCAAGGCGAATCCGGCCTACAGCATCCGGATCCTCGTCCGGGGACCGGCGGCGGCGACTGTCGCGGCGGTCGTCTCCGACGCGCCCGGCACGGTCACGGTTCACGCCAACACGTCAGATTCAACGGGCAATCGTTACATCACGTTGGATGCCGACGGCGGCCCGACGTTGCGCTGGCTCGTCGGTGCCCTGCGCCAGCGACTGGGCGCGGACCTGCTGCGGACCGAGGACCTTGCCTTTGCCGCCGCGTCCACCGGCAAGCTCGTCCAGCGGGCCTGCGCTGCGGCTACGACCAGCCACGACCTGGCGTTGTCCGACGTGGACGCCGACCGACGGGTCATCCGCCACCTGGCAGGTCACCCGCGCCACGTCGACCGGTTCACCGGCCGTTCCCGCCGGGTAGCGCTGCTGACCGACGCCAGCGCGGTGCTGGACTTCGAGCCACTCGCCCCCGCGGCCGCCTTGCCGGCGGTCGAGTCCCAGGCACTGCACCTTCACCTGGCCACCGGCTTGGACGTCGTCCCGCTGCCGGTCGCCGCCCATGACCCGGCCGACCTGGCGACCGCGATCGGCATGCTTGCCCCCGGGTTCGCCGCGATCGTCCTGGTCCACACGCACCTTCGCCGCATGGACGCCGCCCGCGCCGCACTCGCGCCTGGCTCCCCTCTGCTGCTCGACGCGGTCAACGACGGCCTCGCCGTGGCCGCCACCGCCGCGGTACTCAACTACCTACGGGCGCGTAGCGTCGACGCGGGACGGGCCCGGGTGGCCGTTGTGGATCCGGCTCGGGGCGGGGACCTGGCCGGCCTGCTGATCGCGGCCGGCGTCGGTGACCTCACGCTCTACGACCCGATCGAGTACGGCATCCGACCGCTACACCGGATCGCCGCCGGCCTTGATCTGATCGTCGACCTGATCGGACTGGCGGCGCCGCCCGACGGCGTCTTCGTACTGCGTGCCCGCCCGGAGACTCCGCCTCCGCTGGCCGCCGCCACCTCAGGGCCCCGTCCGCTGCACGCCTTGCCCGGGCTGTTGCGCGCGGCCGTCAACACCCGCCGGCCGATCACTCTCGAGGCTCGTGTCGCCGCCGTGCACGCCCTCGTGGCCGCGACGCCCTCCGGCGCGCTGCTGCCTTCCCTCGACCACCCGCGCCTGACTCCCGCTGTCGCAGCGGCTGCGACCCATGTCCTCGTCGCCGGCTGCTAGCGCGCCGGCGGCGGGCCGGCTGCCAGGTGAGATCGCGCCAGAACCCCTTCGCCAGGTCCTACCCACGAGCCCTGAGAAGAACGACGAAGGTCTCGACCATGCCGGCGTGGACCAAGCGGGCGGGGAGGACTCCGACGAAGAGGACGCGGATTTGCTCAGCCGCCGACGCGACGAGGACCTGCAGGCGCTGAATGCAGTCAGCGCCGATCCCCTGCGGATGTACTTCAAGGCGATCGCCAAGGTCCGGTTGCTCAGCGCGGAAGAGGAGGTCGATCTGGCCAAGCGGATCGAGGCCGGCCTGTTCGCCGCGGAGAAGCTCGCCCCGTCGGGGCGGACTATCTCCCCGCAACAGCGCCGTGACCTCGAGGCCGTCGAGCGGGACGGCCAGGTGGCCAAACGGGCGCTGGTGGAGGCGAACCTGCGGCTTGTCGTCTCGGTCGCGAAACGTTACCGCGGCCGGGGTCTGCTTCTTCTGGACCTGATCCAGGAAGGCAACCTGAGCCTGATCCGAGCGGTGGAGAAGTTCGACTACACCAAAGGCTACAAGTTCTCCACCTACGCCATCTGGTGGATCCGCCAAGGCGTCGGCAGGGCGCTCGCCGACCAGGCGCGAACGATCCGCATCCCGGTCCACATGGTCGAAATGATGAACAAGACGACGCGGGTACGACTGCAGCTGATGGAGGACCTGGGTCGGGAGCCGTCGTCGGAAGAGATCGCCGAACACACGGGCCTCTCGCCGGAAAAGGTACGGGAGGCCTAGAGGTCTCCCAGCGGCCAGTCTCGCTGGACACACTGGTCGGTGCGGACAGCGATGCCCCCCTCGGGGACTTCATTGAGGACACAGACGCGGTGGTGCCGTTCGACGCGGCTAGTTCTGTCCTGCTGCGGGAGCAGATCGACTCGATTCTGTGCACCTTGTCCGACCGCGACAAGAAAGTCATCGAACTGAGGTTCGGTCTGGCTGGCGGCACTCCCAGGACGCTGGACGAGGTCGGCCGCGAGTTCGGGGTGAGCCGCGAGCGGATCCGACAGCTCGAGTCGAGGACCTTGTCGAAGCTGCGCCACCCGTCACGCTCGCACCGACTTCAAGATTACGTGGAACAGTGAACCTCGCTAATGGTCTGGCGAAAATATAGAGGTCCGCGCGGCGACTGAAAGTTATGCAGAAAGGGCCGGCCGGAGGCTCAAGTACCACTCGCCCGCAGTCGATCAAACCGGGCGAGGGCGCATCTGTGTGCCGACATGTTTGGTGTTTCGGAGCCGCGAACAAGGTGCCGAAAGCATCCTTGCCGGGCAGTACGGTTATGCGAATCCGCACGGGCGGCGTTCCGGCCCAGTAAGGCGTGGACCTTTCGCGTCGAGAGGTTCCGGACACCCCGACACAGCACTGGCGGACCCGGCAGGCGACCTTTTCGTGCCACGGTGGGGCGACTGCGAAAAGGATTCTTCGTCGTCGGTGAAGGCGGTCTCGGGTAGGTCACCGTCAGGCGGTCATCGGGAGAGCACGTGAGGATTCCCGGGGGCCGCGGGTCGAGGTGCGGGGGCAACGGTTAGCGCAGCCGGTCGGCGAGTGTGGCGAGTTCGATCCACAGGGCGTCGGGAAGGCGGGTTCCGAGGCTGGTGAAGTAT
>NZ_JADWYX010000165.1 GCF_016786355.1 Frankia sp. AgB1.9 | reverse complement strand
ATCGCGACCCGACCCGACCTGGTGCTGGCCGACGAGCCCACCGGCGCACTGGACACGGCTGCCTCCCGCCGCGTCGTCGAGTTGCTCCGTGAGGAGCACCGGCGCGGCCAGACCCTGATCATGGTGACCCACGACTACGCCGTCGCCGCGGCCGCCGACCGGGTCATCTTCCTGCGCGACGGCCAGATCATCGACGAACGCCGGCCCGCCGGCCGCCGTGCCGGCGACTCTCCACCCGCCGGCCCGAACGGTGCGCTCGACGCGGACGAAGCCGGCGAGACCTCGCTCCACGAGGCAGCCGACGAGCTTGTCGCCGAGGACGGCGTCGACGGGACGCGCGGGGCGCCAGGCGGCAGCGACCTCAACGACCTGCTCGGGCTGGGGAGTTGGTAATGCGCACCGTTCTGCTGCTCGCACTCGCCGGCCTGCGCGGTCGCAGTCGCGCCGGAATCGCGGTCACCGTGCTGGTTCTCGCCCTCTCCGCACTGGGGTTGTCCATCGGCCTCGTGGTCAGCGGCCAAGGCACCAAGGCGATCGACCGTCTCGCCGAGCGCACCAATGTCGCCGACGTCGTCGTCTGGGCGCATGACTCGACCATCGACAAGCCCGGCCAGGCCACTCCCGGTGGCACGACGGCGTCGCCCACCGCCCTGGCCGCCCAGCTGCGCCAGATCCCCGGAGTCCGCACGGTCGTCGGGCCGCTGCGCTTCCTGGACACCACCCTCGTGGTCCCGGCCTCGCCGGCAGGCAGCGCGGGCACGAGCGGCGAATACCACAGCGAAGTCACCACGCTGGCCGACCCGGCGGTCGCCGTGAACCATCCGGTTCTGGTGGCCGGGCGCTGGCTGCGGGGAGCGAACGAGATCGTGCTGGAGCGCAGCGTGGCCGCGGACCTGGGGCTGCACCCCGGTGACCACCTCGCGCTGCGCGGCCCGGGCGGCGACGTTCCCTTCACGATCGCCGGCACCGCGAACGAGCTGACCGACTGCGGCTTCCCGCAGTGTGGCCAGGCCCGGCTGTGGATCTCAGACGCCGGCCTGTCGAGGGTCGGGCCCGCCGACGGCGTCACCTACTGGGTCGAGGACGCCCCAGGGGTCTCGGCCGAAACCGTCTCCAGCACGGTCATCGCCCAGCTCGGCCCCGCGGTCCTCGGGACGAACACCTGGCCGAGCACCCGGGGTGATCTGGTCCGGATGGAACAGATCTTCGGGAAGATCGTTTCGGCGTTCGGTGTCTTCCTGCTCGTCGCCGTGGGCGTGATCGTCGCCGGCTCGATGACCAGCCGGATGGTTACCAGGCGGCGAGAGATGGCCCTGTTCGCCGCTGTGGGCGTCCGACCGGCCCAGCTCGCCGCGGCGCTGCTGGTCGAGCATCTGGTGCTCGGGGTGGTGGCCGCGGTGCTCGGCTGGGTCGCCGCGACGGAGCTGGCGCCGAACGTCGATGTCGGCGCGACGGTGACCGGCCGGCCGGCGCCGCACTGGGCGGTGAGTGACCTGCTGGTCAGCGGCGGAGCGCTGCTCCTGCTGCTCGCCCTCGCCACGCTGGTGGGTGCGGTGCGCGCCGGCCGGGCGTCGATCGTCGCCGCCCTGCGGGATGCGCCGGCGGCCGGCCAGCGCGGCGGCCCACTCGCTCGACTCACGGCGCTGGTCCCCGGCCGGCTGGCCTTCCTCGGTATGGGTCGCCTCGCCGCCCGACCGGTCCGCGGCGCACTCACCGCGCTGACGCTGCTGGTCGCGGTGACCGGGGCCGTCGTCAGCGGCGGGTGGCATCTCACCGTCTCGCACGCGCTCACCAACCCGGCCGCCACCGGTGACCCGTGGCAGGTGATGGTCAGCCGGGGGGACGTCGCGCCCGGCACGGTCGAGGCGGCGCTGAACCAGACGCCCGGGATCTCCGGCTGGTGGTCGGAGACCGAGCGACGTGGCAGCGACGAGGACCTGACCTTCCGGGTCCGCGCGTTCGGCGGGCCGCGCGCACCGGGTTACCGGGTCGGGGCCGGCCGGCTACCAGCCGCGGCCGGCGAGGCCGCCGTCGGCTACGGACTGCTCGACGAGCTGGGGCTGCGGGTCGGCGAGACGACGACCGTCAACATCGGCGGCGTGGACCATCCCGTCCACATCGTCGGCTGGTACCGGACCACCGAGGACAGCGGGCAGATCCTGGTCATGCCGGTGTCGGACCTCGGGCCGCTCGCGGCGCCAAGCCAGTACCGGATGACGCTGACGCCGGGCGCGTCCGCTTCGACGGTGCAGGCCGCCCTGTCGAAGCGACTCGGCGACGGGGTCGAGATCTCCAGCCAGAGCTCCAGCATCACCGGCCGGGCGATCATCGAGTCGGTGACGACGACGATCATTCTGATGCTCGCGCTCGTCGCGCTGACCAACATGCTGTACTCGCTGATCGCGTCGAACCGGGAGAACGCCCGGGATATCGCGGTCACCAGCGCGCTCGGGCTCACGCCACGACAGATCGTCGGCCAGGGCACGGTCGCGGCCCTGGGCCTCGCGGCGCTCGCACTGGTCGTCGGCATCCCGGTGGGGCTGCTGGTCTTCAGGCTGCAGGTCGACGCGGTGTCCGACAGCATCGGCCTTGGCCCCGGAATCGGGCGGATGCCGTCCGCGTGGTTCCTGGTCGGCATCGCGCTGGCCACGCTGGCCCTCGCCGGCGCCACCGGCGCCGCCGCCGCGCGCGGCCTGGTCCGCCGCCCCGTCAGCGACCTGCTCCGCTGGGAGTAGCCGCCAGGAGTCCGGTGGTTGCCTGGTCAACTGGGGGAACCACCGGACTCGGAGTGTCAGGCCCGGGTGCCGCGGTGAATGGCTAGCTGCTACTGCTGCTGATCGAGCCAATGATGATGACGAAAACAATGACGTACAGAACCCAGAACGCGACGGCGGAAACAGCCGACACGATGCACCAGGTCCGCGCCCGCTTGGAGCAGTCAAGCGCGCCCTGGATGTCGCCCAGCTGCTGCTTGGGCTGCACGCGGGTGGCGTTCACGATCGCCACGATGCCGGCCGGAAGGCAGCAGAGCAGGGTGACGACGATCGACTGCCACAGGTAGTTCGGGATCGGCGCGCCACCGGGCGGAGGCGTGCCGAAGCCACCGGGCGCCGGGTAGCCGGGCGGAGGCGTGCCATAGGCCGGCTGGCCATAGCCGGGCTGCTGGCCGTAACCGGGCTGGCCATAGGGCTGCTGACCATAACCCGGCTGCTGGCCGTATCCCGGCTGCTGGCCGTAACCGGGCTGCTGACCGTAAGGGTCGCCTGGGTTGCCGTAGGGCGGAGGAGTCGTCACGGTCGCGGGCCGCGCCTTTCGGTGAATTCCTGATCGCTCCCGTTACGGAAGCGCCGTCGGTTTCGGTACCGATCGAGATCGTGGAGCGGTCGGAGGGTCAGCGCCGAGGCGTTTCCGACAGGTCAGCAGAAGCTACGAGATACCGGGCTAGGGGCGCACACCGGGTACCCAAGTCCGCGCGGCCACCGCACCGGATGGCCAGCCGGCGACAGCCGGCCCGACAACCCGGGCCGCACAGGTCAGGCGTTGTAGGAGGCGTGGGTGGAGAAACTGGTGCTCATCGCGCCGGTGGCGACCAGGACGAGGTCGAGAACGATCAGAACCAGCCCGACGACCAGCGAGACGATGCACCAGGTCCGCGCCCGCCGGGACGCGTCCAGGGCGCCCTGGATGTCGCCCAGCTGCTGGCGGCTCTGGACCCGGGAGGCGTTCACGATCGCCACGACTCCGGCGGGCAGACAGCAGAGGATCGTCACGACGATCGACTGCCACAGGTAGTTCGGGATCGGCGTGCCGCCGTACGGCTGCTGGGGCGGCCCACCGGCCGGGTAGCCGGGCAGTCCGCCCCCGTAGACCGGCGGCTGCTGGCCAAAGCCGTAACCCGGCTCCTGGGGTGCTCCGTAGCCGCCCGGCGGGGGGCCCGGCTGCTGACCGTACGGGTTCGGGGAGCCGTACGGGTTCGGGGAGCCATAGGGGTTCGGGGAGCCATAGGGCGGTGGTGTCGTCACGGTCGGGACCGCGCCTTTCGATTCGTCGCGCTAGCCGCGCCCGGTTCTTTTGGACATCCGTGTCGACTGGTACCGGCTCGCCCCGCGACTCGGTGCGGGATGTCCGAAAGTCGACATCGCGCCCGGCCGACCCGCCGGCGGGTCCGGCCCAGCCGGGTCGACATCACGTTCTCCTCCTGCTCACCGCCAGACCACCACCCGAGCAGGTCCGTCCGCCCAGGCAGCGCGGCACATTGTGGCACAACCGGCCCACGCCACACGGGCCCTGCGCAGCCACAATGCCCAATGCCCACACATCTTCGCCCAGCTCGGCCGGCCCACCCGGCCCGTGCGGTCAGACCGCCGGCGACGTACCGCGGCGGCCCCGTGACCGGGCCGCGAGGCCCGTGGCCGGCCCGGGAACAGCCCACCGACGCGACCACCCCGGCCCGGGCGATACAGCCAGCGACCGTCTCGCGAAAAACAGCCGATGGAATACGACCGGACCCGGCTCCGGTAAAGCCCCGGCAAAGGGATTCCGCAGGCGATGCACGTCACGGCACGACGGACCTACAGTGCCCGCATGGGAAGCGCGCGCGACGAACGGGCACTGCTCGCGGACGTCATCGAAGCCGCCGGGCCGGATCACCCGACGCTGTGCGAGGGATGGGACACCTACGACCTCGTGGCACACCTGGTGACCCGGGAGCGGGTGCCCAAGGCCAGCCCGGGATTGATCATTCCGAAGCTGCACGGGATCACGGAGCGCGCCGAGAAGGCGACCCGGACCGCGCGCACGTTCCCCGAGCTGCTGACGGTCTTCCGGTCCGGTGCGCCGGCCTGGCAGCCGTCCCGGATCCGCGCGTTCGATGACGCCACGAACCTGGTCGAGTTCTTCGTGCACGGGGAGGACGTCCGGCGCGGCGGGGCGCCCGAGGCGGTGCCGGCCCGGCAGCTCAGCCCCGAGCTGCGCGAGAAGCTGTGGGCGTCGGTCCGCCGGATGGCGCGCCTGTCCTACCGCCGCGTGCCCTTCGGCCTGGTTCTCGGGCGGACCGACAGCACCACGTCTCCTGTGGCCTCCGGTCCGAGCCGCGTCGTCGCCCGCAAAGGCGAGCCTGCCGTGACGCTGCGGGGCCCGGCCGCGGAGCTGCTGCTCTACGGGTTCGGCCGGCGGTCCGCCGCCCAGATCGAGGTCACGGGTGACCCAGCCCTCATCGCGACGCTGGAGAAGACGCCGCTCGGCCTGTAGCTGGCAGGCTGGGTGCCGTGGACGCTCCGCGCGAGGACCTGCCGACGACGCTGGAACCGACGCCGGCCGCGCCCGCGGGGCTCGACCTGGCCACGGCCGCTCCCTCGGCCGAGGATCCGAACGGGCCAGCGGACGCGACCGCGCGGGTGGCCGGCCGGGTGGTGCTGCTCGACCCATCCGACGCGTTCCTGCTGATCCGGGCGCACGACCCGTTCCTGGCCGACTCGCCGACCTGGTGGCACGTGCCCGGCGGCGGTCTCGACCCCGGTGAGAGCCCCCAGCAGGGCGCGATCCGGGAGATCTCCGAAGAGGTCGGCATCCGGCTCACCGACGTCGGCCCCGTCGCCGCCACCCGGGTCTCGCGCTTCCAGTTCGCCGGCCGGCACTACGTCCAGCAGGAGTCCTTCTTCGTGGTGCGGCTGCCCGAGCGGGTCGACGTCGACGCCGCGGCATGGACCGACCTGGAGCGGAAGTCGACCCTCGACTGGCGCTGGTGGACCCTCGACGAGGTACGCGCCACGGCCGAGACCGTCTACCCCCGCCGGCTCGCGTCCCTGGTCAGTGGCTGGCTCGCGCACGGCACCGACGAAGGGCCCATGGACCTGACCTGATCGGCCACGGCCCAGCGGCGGCCCCCGTCACGGGATGGCCCGAGCGCTCAGCCGGGCCGCTGGCCCTCCCGCTCCCGGCCCGCCGGCGCCGAGGTGGAGTCGACCTTGGCCTTGTCCTTGCTGGGAAGGCCGCCCGTGCGCGGCGGCTGACCCAGCAGCCAGGCCCCCCACGGGCCGACCCTGCCCGGCGCCCGGACCGGCGCCCAGGGCAGCTCGCGGGCGTCCATGGTGTCCAGCAGCTCATCGAACCGGCCGAGCACGCCGAATCTCAGCGTGCTGGCGAACGGCCCGCGCGCGAACAGGTACGGGTGCGGGCGGCTGGGCGCGCGCGGCAGCAACCGCTCGTACTCGGCGACCAGCCGGTCCCGGCGCCAGGCGGGCGCCGCGTCGTCGTACTCGCGCAGCAGCTCCTCCTCGATCAGGCCATGGTCGGAGATCGCGGCCAGGAAGCCCCGGCGAAGCTCAGCGGTCGCCTTCCCCCGGCCGTGCGTGTCGCCCTGCGCGACCTGCTGAAGGCCGCGCATGGTCAACACCATCTCGTGCGCGTCCGCGCGCAGCCGGGCGATGGCGCCCTCGGTATGCGGCAGCACCTGAGCCACGTCGGGATAGACCAGCCGGTCCATGGTCGCGAGGTGCTGGCACATCGCCGCGACGGCCGCGTCGCCGGCGTGGTGAATCTGCCGAGGATCGGCGTCACTCGGCGCCCCTTCGGCGACCCAGGCGGCGAGCCGGGTCGCGTCCCGGTGGACCGGGCCGACCATGCTGGCCAACCCGCCCTGGGCCAGTGGCCGGCCCGAGGCCCGCGGTCCCGGCGCCGCGGCGCCGTCGTCCACCCAGGCTCTGCCGTCGGGCCCGCCAGCCGCCGCGGCATCCTGTCGCGGCGAGGTGGCCTGAGACCGACGGGTCGTCCGCTTCGCCAGCCTGCTCGTCAGCCGCTTCGTGGCCGTCGCCGGCTTCGTCAGCGTCCTGTAGCGCATGTGCACCTCCTGGGCGCGGCGCCCGCTCCACCAGGGACGGGAGCGCGGCCATGACAGCCTGGGCGGGCAGGCCCCGGCCCGGTCGGCCGCGAACCGACCGACCGCCGAACACCGGATTCCTGCCCGCTCACGACGCCGGTATGGCCGTCGGCGAGCACGTCGACGCGATGTCACGGAAAGTGACCATCCGCGGCGTCTTCTCCGTTCGCACCGCTACCCGATCCACTTCCCGTCGTGGGTGGTGTTCAACGAGCGCTGCGAGTGTCAGACCGACGGCCCAATTTCTACGCTGCGGAAGATATCGACTACCCTGGCGACATGGTTGGCACCGCTGCCCCGGGGTCCCCGCCGGCCTCGAGGAGCCGATCCGATCGGTTCTCGCTGCCGGACGGTACGACCGTCATGGTGCGGCCGACCAGCCGGTCCCTCGACGCGCCGGCCAGGCCCGGAGACCCGGCCGCCGGCCGATCCGCCGGCCCCGACAGCACGACCGCGGCCGCCGTGGTGCGCGCCCGTGGGCAACTGGGGCAGCTGCGCCAGCGGTTCCTCCAGGGGCAGCTGCCGCCGCTCGGCCACGTCATCGTCCGGCACCGGCTGGCGATCCCGGGCGGGTCGGAGGCGCCCTGGGTGCTCGCCCGTTCGTGGCGGGCCCGGGCCCGCTTGGAGGGCCGCTGCCTCAACGACGCGGTGCACCCGTCGCTCGCCCACATCCGGATGGGCCGGGCGGTCGTCGTCGACGTCGACCAGGTCGTCGACTGGGCGATCGTCGACGCGTGCGGCTCGGTCATCGACGGCGGCTGGAGCCGGGACCTGCGTTGGGCGCCGCCGGCACCCGGACAGCCACCGCCGGCACCCAGGCCACCGCTGCCTACCGGTGCGCCGGTGGGCAGCCGGTGACCACCGGCGCACCGGCCACGAACCCGCTGGCCACCGACCTGTTCGCCGCCGAACCGCGGGCTACGGACCCGTTGCCGCACCGAGACCGGGCAGGGCCTGAAGCAGTGATGAGGCCATCGCTTTCCGTCGTGGATTCGCGTACGGACTAGCGAGACGGGGTATCTTGCCGCGCTTCCGCGTGGTCTGGGCTACCGTTACGAACCGTGTCGGATGTGACCGGCCCGCACAGCCTCACTGGACCGGAACGGGCGATCGACAGCGCCTACATCCACGTCACCGTGCCCGACGGCACCGTCGACGCGCCGCTTGGCTCAGGCCCGGACGTCCTCCCCGCCGACGGCCTGGCCCCCGGTGGCGTGGACCCCTCGACCGGGCCTCGCCACGCGACGACCGGAAACGGCCTCGGCGCCGGCGAAGCCGCGCCATCCGCCGGGTTTGCGGCCCATGATGGAGCCGGGTTTGCGGCCCAGGATGAGGCCGGGTTCGCGGCGCCTGACGGAGCCGGGTTCTCGGTCGGGGACGGGTTCGCGGTCGAGCGCGGGTTCGTGGTCGGGGATGGCTTCGCGGTCGAGCAGGGCCTCAGCTCCCGTGCCGTGTTCGCGGGACCGGACGGCCTGGAGCCCGAGAGCGCGGCCGTCCCCGCCGCCGGGTACGACGCCGGCGGCCCGCCAGCGGCCACCGACCCGACGCCGCCGTCCTTCGCGGACTACTTCGGTGCCCTGGTTCCGACCAGACCACACCCGCTCGTTCCAGCCCCGGCCACGCCGCCTCCGGGCACCGAGCCGCCCTCCCCGCCAGGCCCGTACATCCCGGCGGTGCTGCAGTCCTCAACGGGGCCGCAGGACCCACAGGACCCACTGGACCAGCAGACCCCGCCGGTCGGGTGGGAGGACCAGCGGTTCCCCGGGATCGGCCGGGGCGACATGCTGGAGCTCGCCGGCCGCCTCGAACAGCTCGACCAGCTGCTGGACCGGCTGGAGGAGGCCAAGCGCCAGGCCGCCGACGCAAGCGAGCATCTGGTCCTCACCAGGCGCTGGCAAGAGGAGACGGTCCGCACCATCCAGGAGGAGCGCGCCCGGATGCGCCAGCGCCAGCACGCGCTCGACGAGCTCGCCGAGCGGGCCAGGGCCGCGGTCGAGGCGATGCAGGCGATGCACCGGACCCTCCCGCGCGAAGTGCTGGAGCTGGCGATCGAGCTGCAGGTGCTCGACCGCGCCGGCTTCATCACCCGGCGCGCCCCGCGTCAGCAGCCGGGCGAACTGCCTTAGCGGCAGGGGTTGCCGGCCACGCGCGGGCCGCAACCGGGCAGCGACTCCCGGCCGCCCGGCTCGGTTGCCGCAGGCGGCCACGCCGGGCTTCCCGTTGCGATTTGGGACCTTGGTCCTTACGTTTGAGTCCTATTACCTTGCGCGGCAACCACATTTAGGGTGATGCGCGTCTAGCCCGATAGGCCCACTCGGCATAGGGGGTGTGCCCGGTACCACACCCCCGGGGCCCGCAACGGAAAGTGTTCGCTCCGTGGTCTCTCGGGCCGATCATGACATCTTCGCGTAGTGTCAAGATTACCGGTAGTACCGACCACGGCGGTCGCAACCCCCGCTACCCAGGCAGACGGCACCACCGATAGCCGTCAGCGACCGGGACCGTGACAGAGCGACACGCCGTCTGTGAACCGACGTTTCGTGAAAGACCAGACGTTTCGGCGGTACCTGCGTTTACCGTCATCATCCACGTGGACTAGTCTTCTCCACGACGTCAGCCCAACCACCGGACCGAACGCCGAATCCTGCCCGCGGTCCCGGTGTCCCCTCCGAGTCGTCACCACGGGCAGGAGCGGGGGAACCACCCGTGCAAGACCGGCCGGCGCGAAAGCGCTGGCCTTGGGGTGAAGCCCCTCGCGCGCCAGTCGCGCGGGGGCCGGGCAGCCCAGCCCGAACCCGACAGCTCACCTCGTAGGCGTACGGGAAGGACCAGCGAGACTTGTCTGCGCCCTCCGTTTGGGATACCGACGCCCGGCTCAGTACCAGCCGGGGCCGTCACCGCGGCCTCTCCGTGGTCGCCAAGGCGAAAGGCCGGACCGCGGTCGCCGCGGCAACCACCGGTGCCATCGCCGTATCCGGAATCGCTCTTGCCGGCTGTTCCCCAGCCGCGGACCACACAAACGACGCCTTCACCGGAGATGGCACCGCCACGACCGGCCTGAACCTCGCGAGCGCCCTCGGCGCCGGGGGGAGCAGCGGCAGCACCATGGTCCACCCGGTCAGCCTCGCGTCGACCCTCGCGTCCGCGGACAGCGGCACGGCGTCCGACCTGGCCGCCCCGGCGCTCGCCTCCAAGGCCGACGTCGACCTGCACATCACGAACCCGAACGTGAACGTCTACGCCGACCAGGCGGTCGAGGTCGGCTTCCAGCTGACCAACAAGGACACCAACCAGCCGCTGGCCAACCAGCTGGTCAAGGTCCAGGTGAAGCTGCCGACCGGGTTCGCCACCTTCCTGCACCTGACGACGAACGGCAGCGGCTACACCTCGTACACCGCGCGGGTGCTCACCACCACCCAGATCACCGCGGTGTTCGACGGCACCGACGCGCTGCAGTCCGCGGTCGCGGACAACGTGGGCACGCTGAACGTCATGGCGAAGCCGGCCGTGTCGGCATCCCGGGGCATCACGATCAACGCTCCGACGAACGGCGACCTCGGTTCGAAGGCCGTCTACCTGGCCTCGTTGCAGGCCGGCAAGCCCTACGTCTACGGGGCCAACGGGCCGGACTCGTTCGACTGCTCCAGCCTCGTCCAGTACGTCTACAAGCAGCTGGGCCGCAACCTGCCCCGGACGGCGGAAGCCCAGTACGAGGCCACCCTCCACGTCGACTCGGCGCACAAGCAGGTCGGCGACCTGATCTTCTTCGGCTCGCCGGGCAGCATCTACCACGTCGGCATCTACGCCGGCGACGGGCAGATGTGGGCCGCGCCGCACAGCGGCGACGTGGTCAAGCTCGAGTCCATCTACAGCACGACCTACTACGTCGGGCGCGTCCTGTAAGGACCTGGCCGCCCCCGGGCGGCTGGCCGGTTCCTCGAACCGGCCGCGCAGACCGGCGAGGTAGCCCGGCCCCCGCGGGGGGGGGGGCGGGGGGGGGGGGGGCCCCCGGGGCCCCCCCCCCCCGGGGGCCCCCCCGGGGGGGCCGGGGGGGCGGGCGGGGGGGGGGGGGCGGGCCCCCCGGGGGGGGGGGGGGGGGGGGGGGCCGGGCGCGCGGCCGAAGGCCGCCCTTGAAACCGTATGGATTATTCGCAACGATCTTCGCCAAGCGTGTTGTCCGGTGTTCGGTCGGCCGTTCGGTCGGCCCCGATCATCAGCCGACATGACAGACATCCTCATCGGGCTGCCCTACGCCTACAGGTTCTAGCGGCACCTGACAAGCGATACTCGATACGGCTGCTAGGCACGGGGGATGCACTGATGAGCACTGGCGACCCGCAACCCGATCCGGACCCGCAACCCGATCCGGACCCGCAACCCGATCCGGACCCGCAACCCGATCCGGACCCGCAACCCGATGGCCGTCAATGGCTAAGCGATCGTTCAGTTGCCTTTTGGACGGTGGTCGGCGGAATTGTCGGGGTATTGAGTCTTTTGGTGGCCCTTCCTTCGACTTTGTCCAATGACTTTGACCATAGCACTTCCGGCAGTTTGAAGGTTGTCGCCGCGTCCGTGGGTCAAGTGGATGAGGTTAGTCCTACCCCAGCGGCGGCTGCTGCCCCTGTTGGTGGCGACCTGGAGGGCGCACCTTCGATTGACACTACCGTGCAGAACGACTCGGATAGCGCGGCTCTGATATCAGAGGTTAAGGTTGAGATTCGCCACGCTTACAATTTTAGCGACTGTTCGCTGGCGTCGGCTCCGAGCGGACCGCTGGGTGTTGAAGGGCGCTACTCGGTAAGAATTCCAGCACGCGAACTGGCGCTTCCCTATGAGGCTGTAGACCAGATTCGATTTTCCGTGGACGCCCGGTCGCTCGGTCGTCTGACGGTAACCGTCGGGCCGGATATGTACGACGTGGAGCATTTCGACCATTGGTTATACGACTTTGACCTGTCCATTATGGATGGGAGTCGCAAGTTCCTGACGGTCGGCCGGTTTGCGGTCATTTCGCCGCCGATCGAAGGTAATGTGTGGTTCGTGTCGCGCGTGACAATCCCGGGGCGGGCCACGTACGACAACATTTCGTGCCTCGAAACGCAGCTTCGAAAATTCAATTCGGTAATACAGGCGGGTTCCGCGCCTTCGCCGAACCTTCTCAGCGAGAGGGATAAGATCGCAGCTGCTCTTAACGCGGCGCGGCATTCGTAACGAGCGTAATAGACCCGAATGTTCCTGATGGGTCACCGTGTCGTCGGAACTGGGGCGGTGGAGGACGTGCCTGTCCGGAGACGACGCGCCGACGAGCCTCGTCGCGTGACGCACGAGGTGAGGGCGAGTTCTCGCGCGCTACGAGCTGAATCACGTACTAGGGCGCACGAACGGGAGGCCCAGGTCGCACGGGTTCGGTTTCTGCGGGCAGTAACCCGGCCAACCTATAATCAACGTATGGTAACCAGCCGAAACGGCACGGTCCGACCGGCCACCGTGGCACCCCCGGTGACCATGTCCCCGTTGGGCGTGGCGCCGAGTTTCGAGGGTGTCCGCTTCGGCCTCTACACACGAATCTCCGATGACGCGGACGACGACGCGAAGGGTGTGGCCCGCCAGGAGGCCGACGAACGGGCGTGGGTCACCTCAGTCGGTGGGATCGTCTGTGAGCCGATCTACGAGGAGAACGACACGTCCGCGTACAAGAAGAAGCGGATCGTCCAGCCCGACGGGTCGTGGGTGTATCGGGTGATCCGCCCGGTGTGGCAACGGATGCTCGCCGACCTGCGCGCCGGAGTGATCGACGCGGTCATCGTTGCGGACCTGGACCGGTTGGCCCGTGACCCCCGCGACCTCGAAGACGCCATTGAGATCGTGGAGCATCACCGCCGCCCGATCGTCGGCCTGACCGGTGGGTTTGATCTGCTGACCGATGGCGGGAAGTTCACCGCCCGCATCCTGGTCGCGATGGCCAACAAGTCCTCTGCCGACACCGCACGCCGGGTGCGCCGCTGGCACCTGGACATGCAACAGACGGGAAAGATCACCGGAGGGCCGCGGCCGTTCGGATGGAACGACGACCGGCGGACCCTGCACCCGGTCGAGAGCGAGATCCTGACCAAGTGCGTCAGCCGCCTGTTGGACGGGGTACCGCTCACGGCGATCGTGACCGAGTGGAACCGGGACGGGATCACCGGCACCCGCGGCAAGGCATGGCAGCTCACCCAGGCCAAACAGATGCTGCGCAACCCCCGGCTCTGTGGCTGGCGAGGGCGCACCGTCTACGAGACCGACCCGGAAACCGGCGAGCAATGCACGTTCGTCGAAGTCGTCCACGGCCCCGACGGCACCCCCGTCATCGGCGAATGGGAACCCATCCTGACCCCCGAGACGTGGGAACGGGCCGTGGCCGTCATCGGCGCGCGGCCCGACGGCACCCGCAGCCGAGGGCAGAACGCCCGCAAATACCTCCTGACCGGGATCGTGCGGTGTGGCGAGTGCAACCGGCCGATGATGGGGACCGCGAGCCCCTACGGCCATCACTATCTGTGTCCCGCGTCGACCTACGGCTGTGGGAAGGTCGCCCGCAACGGCCCCAAGACCGACCGGTACATCATCGCCGCACTGATCAACAAAGTCGAGTTGGAGCTAGCCGACGCCCCACCGGCCGTGGACGAGACGTGGCCGAAGGAAGCCGAGCTAGCCGACGTCCGCCTCCGGATCGAGGAGTTGAACGACGCCTACCGGGCCAAGCAGATCTCTGGCGACCGCTACTTTCCCCAGATCAAGCATTTCGAGGATGAGGAACGCGGCCTGTTGGCCAACCGCGCCCGCCACACCGCCCGCGTCGAGACCGTGAAGGCCGCCCCCGCGAACATCCGCGCCGAGTGGGACAGCTACACCCTGCCCCACCGACGCGCGATCATCGAGGACTACCTACACGCCGTCATCGTGGCGAAAAGCCCGCGCCGGGGGGCGCCGTTCGACCCGGACCTGTTGGACCCCCAATGGAAGTAGCCGGCCGTCCGGCCAGGTCAGGCCCGACGCCACACCCGGGGCGCCGCCGGCAACGCCGACGCCGGCTCAGGGGGCACCAGACCGAACAGCGCCGCCGCATGCGCCCGCTGTTCCGGTGTCCACCGGGGCGCCCGTAGCGCCTGAACCCGCCCCCACTCCTCCGGCGACGCCACCGCCGCACGACTCGACGCCCGGCCCGCGCAGCGGCCCCGACGCCGAGCCCCCGACGCACGACCGGCCGACGGCCGAGCGCCACCGCACGACTGCTCACCCGAGGGCAGCGCCGCCGGCGGCCGGCGGGCCCACCCACCCACCCCCACCGGTTCCGTCACCCCAGCGACCACAGCAACCGGGACAGGCGCAGAGGCCAGGACCGAACCTTCGGTACTCACCGCCGGGCCGACCATCAGCCCCGGCACGTCCAACCGGCCAGCCGCCTCCTCGTGGTCGTCCTCGAACGGCAGCGCGACCTCACCCGCCACCCGCCGCGGACCACGAGCCCGGCTCACGACCCACCACCCGAACCGCCCGTGCCTTTACCTGGGTCACGGCCCCGGCCGGCATAGCGCCACTGGCCAAGCACCACCGTTGCTGGATCACCGTCCGGGCGGCCGAACTCATCGAGCGCGACGAAACCGCCCGCATCGTCGGTGCCGAACGGACGACCGCTCAACGCGGCCGAGAACACCCGCGCCCAACGTCGCCGCACCGCGCGCACCGCGCCGAAGGTCGTGCTGTATCTGCGGCTTTTCCCGACCCAGTGACCGCCGAACCCATGCGCGTGCGACCAGCGGATCAACCCCGGCAACCGGCCCGGAGCGCGACCGGCCGCCTCATCGAGCGCCGTGCTGAATGCCTGGTCTGAGCCGAGGCGCCAGCAGGTCTCCACCAAGCGCCGCTGGTGATCCCGCAGCCGCAGCCGCCGCAGATGGCCCAGTGAGCGGACCGGGGCGTTCAGCGCGTCGTCGTCACCGACGGACTTGGTCAGATACTTCGCCAGGTAGTTCCCGACCTTGACCGCATCCATCTCACCGCCCAGCCGGATACGACGGATGTCGACCTGGGCGCCCCAACCGACCGACCAGCGGCCATCCGCCGACGCCTGCACCGGCAACGCACCCGACGCGTCGAGCAGCGCGACCGACGCCGGATCGGGCACATCGACACCGACCGACGCGACGACGGCCCGCAGGCAGTCCGCGACCAGGTCCCCGGACGCCCAGCCCGGCGCCGCCGTCCGATCGCCGTCGGCCGTGCGTCCATCGACGCGGATGACCAGGTGCAGATGGACCAAGCCCCGGCGCTGCATCTCCGCGACCTTCACAAACGACACCCGCACCACACGGCGCAAACCCGCCACCGACAGACCCGCCGCCGACGCCACCGCGGATTCCAACCGATCCCGCGTCGCCTTCCACAGCGCGGGAACCATCGCGTTCCACACCACAGCCCGGCCGTAGTCGAAACAGCGCGGACAGATCGGCTCCCCGAGCCGCTTGTCATCCGCCGCATGCCGAGCCGTGCACGCCAACGCCCGGCCATGCTCACAGGTACCCCGACGCTGCCGACACACCCGGGATTCCGCGCCTTTACCGGCCCGCCGGGAATGCACCGGCCCGAAACTCGGCGCAGTCAGCGTCACGAACCAGGCAGGACACCCCGCATAGCCCGCGCCGTCGTCCGAGCTAAGACCCTGAACGACGATCCGACGGGCGTCACGTTGATAGAGACGGCTGCAATCCGGGCACGCCGACGCGCGCCGGTTGTTGCAGCGCACATGCACTGTCGTCGGGACGGGCGCGCGGCGCATCTCGCCCGTGCCCACGTCCACATGATCAGACCGGCCCGCCAGCCGTACCGGCCGTACGCAGCCACCCGCTTTGGAAACCACGGCGTCCGCCACCGGACACGCTCCCACCCAGGAGAGCAAGCCCAGCCGCGCACCAGCCACTCACAGCAGCGCACAACCCGACGCCCCACGGACAGAACACCGCGAGGCGCCATCAGCGCACGGTGTCAGAACACCGCACGCGGGCAGCACGAAACTACAGGTGAACCCAAGTGAAAAAAGGCGCGGCTGTGACTTGCGCAGCCACCCACTCCACGGTGTGGAGTGGGTGCGCCCGGGATACCCACCGCCCTAAGAAAGCGGAGGGTCACGCCAAGCGCTAGGTGGTGTCCCCGTCAAGCCAGTGCAGCCCTATGGCCGAAATGTTTGAGTTATGCGTCGGCTTGACCATGGCGAACACCCGAACCGGTGTCAGGGCAAATTTTGGGTTTGTTTATGGCTTCCGCCAGTCGGCCAAAACCAATATTACGCCACGAGACCACGCGGTGTCTCGCGAAAAACGCGACCCAGCCCGGAACCGGACAGGCGCAATCCGCCGTTGCCGGTAGCCCCGCCCGTAGCAGCCGATCGCCGCTACATCATCTGCCAGGACGCCACCCGGTAGGCCAGCGCCTCCCAGCCATCCTGGCCACGAGCCCGCCGAGCCTGCCCGAGCACCGAGCGAGCCAGCCACGCCGCCGGCCGCCCCGCCGAAAGCCCCAGCGCCGCACGCGCGTACTCCGCCGCCTGCGCCCGGTCGCCGCCCGTCAACGCTGCCGAGGACCGGTACATCTGCACCGCCGAGCGCAGGCCCGGACCCTGCGCCTCCGCCAGGAACGCCGCCATCTCCAGGCGCGGACGGGCTTCCGACAGCAGACCCGCCCGGACCAGCGCGCTCGCGCCGAACGCCGCCAGATGCGCGCTCGTGTACTCCCCGGGCTCAGGAGCGCCCAGCCGTTCGGCCAGGAACTCACCACCCCTCACCAGGGTCATCGCGCCTTCCACGTCACCGCGGCGGGCACTGAGGTTCGCGGCCAACATCGCCGCCGTCGCCGCGATCCAGCTCGTCCCGCCACGCTGGCGAACCTGCGCCAGGATCCGAAGCGGCACGTCATAGCTCCCAGGCTGGGCAGCGTCCCACACCTCCGCCGCCACGAGATCCCCGTGCAGCACCGTCCGGAAATCCTCCACACCCCGCGCAGTGACCCGCGCCCGCTGCGCCAACGCCAACGCCCCATCCGGCCGGCCACTGTCCAAATAGGCACGGGCCGCCAACAACGACACCCGACCCCCGCGACGTCGCCATTGCGGACTACTCGCCACCCCGACCGTCCGGCACAGCACCGTCCACCGCTCACAGTCCGCAAGCACCGTCGCCATCGGAGTCGCATCCCACCGGGCCGCATGCGTCGCCAGACCATCGTCAATCGCCGCCCCCGCCTCCCCGGCGCTGCCCACGTCGGTAGTCCCGAGCGCCGCCGGGGCAGCGACACCGGCACACAAGAAAGCACGGCGATCCGGCCCGTCCATCCCTCTCCCCGTCCTCGATGGGTAACCCATCGGTCACGTCCAACCGGACCCCCGCCACAGAGACGGAGATCATCGGTGCTTGGTAGGTGATCGTTCCTCGCGCGTCGACGGCTTCCCGTCACGCCCGTACAGGCCCCCCGGCTCCTGGTGGCGTGGGCGGCCGCGCGCGCGCCCGCCGCGCCGGCCGGCGCCGCGCCCGGGG
>NZ_JADWYX010000164.1 GCF_016786355.1 Frankia sp. AgB1.9 | reverse complement strand
CAACCACAGCCCAGGGCCAAAGAGCGCTCACCCACCAGCGGCTACCGACACCGAGCCTGCCCCACGGCAACCCGGCACCTCCCATTAGGGCCAAGACGGCGATCATGACCGGCGCGGGGCCATCGGAGGCGGTGACGGCCGGGCGGCGCGGCACGCGTGGGAGAATCAGTGCGACCCGGGGCGTTAGACGGGTGACGGAGACGGACTGGCGGGTCGAGACCGGTCCGCTGCCCTACAGAAGACGGACGAGTTGTCGTGCTGTTTCACCTGGCCGAGCCTTCGGCGCTGCTCGGGATCCTCGTCGCCCTGCTCCTCGGGGTCTACGCGCACGACACCGCCCAGATCTACGCGGCGAAGCTGCTCGGCGACCCGTCGGCGCGCCGCTCGGGGCGGCTGTCGGCCCGGCCGCTGCCCACCCGAATCAGCCCGTTCAGCGCGGTGTCGATGGTGCTGGTCGGCAACGGCTGGACCGAGCCGATCCGGATGAACGAGGTCTGGCGCAAGCGGCGGTTCCACATCTGCGCGGCGCTGCTGGCCGGCCCGCTCGCCTACCTGCTGCTCGCGTTCGGGTCGATCGGGGCACTGGCGGCGGTCACCGACCCGGGCCACATCGCCGACGGCAGCCGGGTGATCGAGGTGGGCCGCGTCGGCGGGTTCGGCGCGCACCTGCTCCTCTGGATGGCGATCACCTTCGCGTCGATGTTCGTCCTCAGCCTGATCCCGATCCCGCCCACCGACGGCGGCAGGATTCTGTTCCTCCTGGCCCCGACCTCGCAGGGCTGGAAGAACGCCAACTACAAGCTCACCGAGTCCCACCTCGGCGTCATCCTGCTGCTGGTGATCCTGCTGATCCCGGTCCTGCTGCCGAGCCTCCCGAACGTCGTCGGCCAACTCGTCCCACCCTTGCTGCGCGGGCTGGGCGACATCGTCGGCATCAGCCTGTAGGGCCAGATCCTCGGTTTCGACGGGCGTACATGACAAACGGGCGGCGGGGGGCGGCCGGCGCATGAGGGACGCGTCGCGCTCCTGGTCGCCCGGAAGGCATCGGGCCCGGTCCGGGTCGGCGCGACTCGCGCGCTGGACGGTGCGTTGACCGGACCAGGCGCCGTCGTCGAACGCCGCAGGGCACCCGTCGAGAGAGCCCTCGTGGACCTGCTGAGCGACTGTCTCGTGCTGCGCTCCGAGCAGAGCCGGCACCTGCTGCTGGACCGGCTCTCCCAGCTGTCCGCCGCCCAGTTCGAGTTTCCCGGCTTCGCGACGGACCGGCAGTGGTTCCTCGGACTGGTCGCGACGTGCGGAAAGTCCGCCGAGGGGCTGGCCCAGCTTCCCTTGGCCGCGCGGGACCTGGGCGTACCCGAGTCGACCTTCGACGAGCTGTGCCGGCTGGTCGACTGGTGGGAGGCCTGCGCCGTCCTGGCCGACCTGCCCGACGAGTTACTGGGGCGCCTGACCGGCGAGCTGGCCGACATCCTCGCGGGCGAGGCCGGACATGCCTACCGGCAGGCGGCCGGCGACCTGCCCGTCAGCCCTCCGCCACACTGCGACTCGGCCTGGGCGGTGCTGCTGCACCTGACCCGGAGGAACTCCGCCGTCGGCGGGCTGCCGCCCTACCTGCCCTTCGTGGACGCCCTGGGAGACCGGCTGCGCCCCGACACCGCGCAGCAGGTCGAGCGCTGGATCCGGCGGCGCGCGGACGCCGACGGGCTGGCCGGCGAGCTGGCCGCGGCCCGCGGGCGCCGCACCCTCCCGGCCGGCGCCGTCCGCCTGATCGTCCAACTGGAGCGCAACCGGCTCGACGACGACCGGCTCGAGCTGACCTGGTGGCGCCAGTGGCCCGGCATCGAGGGGTTCGAGCCTTGTGGCACCCGCCTCGTGCCCCGGGACGAGCGCGACCTGGAGCGGGTGACCGAGGATCTGGTCCTCGACCTGGAGGACCTGCTCGCCGACGGGGAGAACACCGTCGAGCTCGAGTTCATCCTCCCGCTGGAGCTCCTGCACCTTCCGGTCGACCAGTGGCGCAAGGAAATCGACTCGGCGCTGCCGCGCTCGATCGGCATCCAGTACCCGGTCGTCCTGCGCAGCCTGGAACGGCAGCGGACCCGGCCCTGGCACCGGGTGTGGCGGCTGCGCTGGCGGCAGCTGACCGACGGCCTCGCCGACACCGTCCACTGCGACCCCGTGCTCGACGCTCCCGACCTCGGCCAGCTACAGGCGAAGATCCTCACGCAGGAGAGCCTGGTGGCGTTGGTGCTGAGTGGCCCGCCGCTGGGCGGCCCGGCCGCGCTGGAGCTGCGGCTTGCGCTGAGCTGCGGCCTGCCGGTGGTCGCCTGGCACCGCGCCGAGCAGACCCGCGACCAGGTGGCCGACGCGCTGCGGGACTTCCTGACGGCCGCCGACGGCGTCGGCCTGACCGATCTGCGCGACCGGCTGCGCCGACTGCGCGTGCAGGCGCACCTCGCGCCAGCGGACTGGCCGGACCTCGGCCGCAACCTTGCCGTGATCTGGGACGACCCGGAGCGGCAGCCGGAGCAGGGGCCGTGGATAGCCGCCCCGGTGGAACGGAGACGCGCGCGATGACCGAACGGCCCATGCCACCCGAGCAGCCCGAACGACCGTCCTGGTGGATCTTCCGGGGAACCGGGCGACCGCTGCCGCCGGACGAGCGGGACCGGCGCTGGCCACCGCCGCCACCATGGCGGACCTTCGACGGCGGGCCCGACCTGCCGCCGCCGCCCAGCGACGGGCAGGAGGCCCAGCGCCGCCTCGGCTCCGGCGCGACCAAGCAGCTGACCACCGAGCACCTCAGCGTCATCAACGCGGCGCTCCACCTACGCCGGCCGCTGCTGGTCACCGGTGGTCCCGGCTCGGGGAAGTCCTCCCTCGCCTACCTGATCGCCCGGGAGCTCGGGCTCGGTCGGGTGCTGCGGTGGCCGATCACGAGCCGCACGACGATGCGCTCCGGTCTCTACGAGTACGACGCGATCGGCCGGGCCCAGGCCGTGGTGGAGTCGGGCGCCGGCCCGGCCGCGGACCGCTCCGTGCCGCCGATCGGTGACTTCGTCCACCTGGGCCCGCTCGGGACGGCGCTGCTGCCGCGGGCCCGTCCGCGCGTGCTGCTGGTCGACGAGCTGGACAAGAGCGACTACGACCTGCCCAACGATCTGCTGACGATCCTGGAGGACGGCGAGTTCGACCTGCCCGAGCTGGTCCGCGTCCGCAACCTGGAGCCCGAGGCGATGGTCTACACGGCGGATCGGGGGGAGATGGCACCCATCCGGGACGGGATCGTGCGGGTGCACGAGTTCCCGATCATCGTGGTCACCAGCAACGGCGAGCGCGAGTTCCCGGCGGCGTTCCTGCGCCGGTGCGTGCGCCTCGACGTCCCCGAGCCGGACACGGAGGCGCTCGTGGACCTGGTCGCCGCGCACTTCCCCGAGGGGGACGGCCAGCATCGTCGCATCGTCGAGCAGTTCGTCGCCCGCCGCCGACAGGGGATGCTCGCCGCCGACCAGCTCCTCAACGCCACCTATCTCGTCACCTCCGGGGCCCTGGACGGCGTCGGGGCGGACCAGGCCGACCTGCTGGCCGCGATCTGGCGCCGACTGGATCCGACGGCGAACCTGGGATGACTCCCTCCGGGGTCCCCGCGCGCGGGCAGCCGGTCGACCCGCGCGACCTCGCCGACGCCCTGTGGCTCGCCGCGGTCGCCGCCGACCTGCCACCTCCCGCGCCGCGGGCCGCGCGCGGGGACGACGAGACGGGACAGCCCAGCCCCGACCCGGCCAGCTCCCGTCCGACCGGCCAGCCCGGACGGGAGGCCGAGTCGGCCAGTCCGCGCGACGGCGCCCGGGGATCGCCAGCCGGGGCCGTGGCGGCCTTCGACGGGCAGCCCGTCGACCAGCCTTCGGAAAGCCCTGCGCGCGACCAGGGCGCCTCGGCACGCCGGCGCTCCGGCGGCGGGGCCGGCGCGCGCAGGCGGCGCGGCGGCTGGAGCGAGCCGACGCCGCCGACGCTGGAATCGCTGGTCACCCAGTGGCGCGAGGTCCACCAGGCGCTGAACGTGGCGCGCCAGTGGGTGCCCTCGTCCCGAGACGTCGTCCTGGACGACGAGGCGACCGCGCGTCACCTCGCCGACGGGCGCTGGCGGCCGGTCTACCGGCCGGTGCCCGAGCGGCGGTGGTCGCTGACCCTTGTCGTAGACGACAACTGGACCATGTCCGTGTGGCAGAGCCTGGTGCCCCGCCTGGTCGCCATGCTGGAACGGCTCGGCGTGTTCGAGGACGTCCGGCTCTGCTACCTGGACACCGACGTCGGCGACGCGCGCGACCTGCGGCTGCGCGGCAGCAGGCAGGCGCCGAACGGGTTCTCGCCGTCCCGGCTGCTCGAACCGCCCGGCCGGCGGGTCGTCTGGGTGCTCACCGACGGGATGGGCACGGCCTGGCGCCGGGGGCTGGCGGGGCGCGTCGTGTGGACCTGGGCGCGGCGCCTCCCGGTCGCCCTGCTCGGCGCCGTGCCACGGTCCACGCTGCGCTACACCGGCCTGGAGGAGAACCAGGGCCTGCGACCCGTGACCGACGGCCAGTCCATCGCGGTGCCGCTGCTGGAGCCGGATCCGACGTCGCTCGCCCGCTGGGCCGCGCGGCTGACCCAGGACGGCGCGGGCGGGCGAGAGCTGCCCACCGTCCTGGTCTCGCCGGCGCCGCCCGAGCCGGGCCCGCCAGCGGGCGACGGCGGCGAGGCGGCCTGGGGCCTGGCACTGCCCCGCCGGCAGGTCGACGCCTTCCGCTCGGCCGCGAGCGCCGTGGCGTTCGACCTGGCCACCCACCTCGCGGCGGCCCCGATCACCCGCTCGACGCTGCGGCCGCTGCTACGCCTGGTGGAGGGACCGCCGGGGCGCACCACCGCGGCCCTGAGCGAGCTGTTCGCGCACGGGCTGCTGTACCCGGTCGCCGCCTCGTCGGCCGAGGAGACGGACATCGCCTACGACTTCGCCCCGGGCCTGCGGGAACACCTGCTGCCGTACTGCAGCCGCGCCGAGACCGTCCGCGTGCTGCGGACGGTGAGCGCCGACCTGGGCCCGAAGGTCCCGGCTGTCCGCCACCTCGCCGACGCCCTCCTCGACCCGAACGGCACCCCCATCCCGGCCGTCACCCCCGACACCGAGGACTACGTCGCCGTCGAAGCGCTCGCCTTCGGCGCCCTGTCCGGCCCCTACCTCCCCCGCGCCCGCCGCCTCCAGACCGCCCTCGCCCAGCCGCTGACGGTTGCGCCCCCGTCGAGGAACGTGATCTGGGGAAACGTTCCGGCACGCAACCCGCACTTCACCGGGCGCGAGGACCTGTTGCAAACGCTACGGTCCAACCTGGAGGAAGGCTCGACGGCGCTTCTCCCGGAGGCGCTGCACGGACTGGGTGGGGTGGGTAAATCGGCGCTTGCCGCTGAGTACATCCACCGGTTCGGGCATGAGTACGAGCTCGTCTGGTGGATTGCGGCCGAACGCGTCGCGCAGATCGAGGCGTCGCTGGTCGAGCTCGGAAGGCAGCTTGACATCGAGGCTGGCGCGGAGGCGGACGCCGCCGTACCGGCGGTCCTTGAGGCGCTCCGTCGCGGCCAGCCGTTCCGCAGGTGGCTGCTAGTGTTCGACGGCGCTGAGGATCCAAGAGCCGTCCGAGACTTCTTCGCGGAGGGTGGTCATATTCTGATCACCTCACGGAATGCGCGGTGGAATGAGGTGACGCGTGGCATCGTGGCGGACGTCTTCCGACGCTCGGAAAGCATCGAGATGCTGCGCTCCGTCGTCGGGCCGGACGGCCGGCCGCGGCTTTCCGAGGAGGAGGCTGGACGGATCGCGGATACTCTCGGCGACCTACCGCTGGCGTTGGAACAGGCGAGGGCGTGGAGGGCGGAGACCGGAATGCCGGCGGACGAGTATATCCGCCTGGTAGAGGACAATCGCGCCGTACATGCCGGAGCCTCGTTCGACTATGAGTATCCGGTGCAGGCTGTCTTGAGACTGGCGCTCGACCAGCTCGAACAGAATACGCCGGACGCGTTGTTGCTCGCGCGGCTCCTGGCCTTCCTCGCGGCGGTGCCGGTCCGCAAGCAACTGCTGGCCGACGGCCCCGGGACCGGGATCAGGCCGGCGCTCCTCGCGGCGCTGCGAGAGCCAGTTGAGCTAGACCGCGCCATTCGGGAGATCGGCCGATATGGCCTGGCGCGCGTCGATACCGAGACGGACTCACTGGAAATGCAGCGACTGATTCAGACAAGGGTCATCGACCAGATTCCCGCAGGCGAACGTGACGCCGTGCGAAACGTCGCACACGCCCTGCTGGCCTCCGCTGACCCGGGAGCTCCTGACGATCCGCGCTCCTGGCTCCGGTACGCCGAGCTGTACCCACACCTTCTCGCTACCGACGCGGCGGACAGCAGGGACCCGCGCGTGCGCGAGACGCTCGTGAACGAGGTCATCTACCTCTTCCGATGGGGTGACCACGAACGCAGCCTCGAGCTTGCGATGCAGGTCCACGAGACCTGGAAACAGACCACCGGCGAGGAGGCGCCCGAGATGGTGCGCCTTGCCGGCTGGCTTGGCCGGCTTCACCACGCTAACGGCCACTACGACGAGGCCGCCCGGATCAACACCCGCACGCTGGAGCTGTGCACGCGGGTCCATGGCGAAGCCCACCCCGAGACGCTGCTGGCGATGGGCAACCGGGTCGCGGACCTGGTCGCGGCCGGTGACTTCCACGGCTGTCTGGAGCTCGCCGAGGAGCGGCTGCGCCGCGCCACCCAGGCCCTCGGTCCGGATCATCCGTCCAGGCTTGTGGCGGCGCACGAGGTCGGCGCAGCCCTTCGCCTCGTCGGCAGCTACGAGGAGGCCCGGCGCGCCGACGAGGCGACATGGAGCCTGCGCGCCACGGTGCTGGGGGAGAACAACATCGACACCCTGCGCACCCTGCTGGGCCTGACCATCGACCAACGGGAGACGGGCGATTATGTGGACGCCCCGCTCCGCCAGCGGCGGATCGTCGAGCGGCTCGCCGAGGCGGTCGGCGGCCGGCGGGACCACATCGACGTCCTGACGGCGCAGAACCAGCTCGCCGTGGCCCTGCGTAAGGCTGGCCTGCACGAGGAGGCGCTTCGCGTCGCCAGAGACGTCCGGACGCAGCTCGACCGGCGCTACGGGCGGGACCATCCCCGCACGATCGCCGCGTCGCTGGCGCTGTCGGCGGCGCTGTCCGCCGACCTGCGCAACACCGGGAACCTGGTTGAGGCGAGCGAGCTGGCCGAGGAGGCGTTGGGACGCTGCGAGCGGACGTTCGGCGAGGCGCATCCCCACACCAGGGCCGCCGCCGTCAGCCTGGCGCTCGCGCTCCGGCACCGCGGCGACGTCTCGCGCGCCGTCGAGATGGACAGGCTGTCGCTGGGCGTGCTCGCCGATCGGCTTGGCCCTGGCCACCCCTACACGCTGGCCGCGGCCGCCAACCTGGCCAGTGACCTGTTCGCGGCCGGGGAGTTCGAACGGGCGCGGGAGCGTGACGAGGACACGATCGTCCGGTGCCGCCGAACACTGGGCGACGACCACCCCGAGACGCTGCTGATCACCGTCAACCTGGCCCAGGATCTGCGGGCTCTCGATCGCGCAGAGGAGGGTGTCCGCCTGAACGGGGCGACAGTCGAGCGCCTCACCCGCGTCCTGGGTGCCCAGCATCAGGCTGTGAAGAACGCGACGGCGTGGATGCGCTCGGACTTCGACATCGACCCCGAGCTTCTGTAGGCCAGAGTGACCATGACGAGCCGCGGCGGGAACGGGGGAACGTGATGCCGGTCGGGCCATCGAACCTGGCGGTGCGGCGGTGCCGCGCGCCGGTCGAGCGCCTGATCGTGGATCTTCTCGTGGGCTGCCTGGCGCTGCACGGCCCGCAGAGCCGCTATCTGTTTCTCGGGCGGCTCGCCGGCTGGTCGGGGACCAGCATCGACGTGCCCGACCTGCCGAGCGGCCGCCAGTGGCTGCTGGCGCTGGTCGACCTCTACGGGCGGTCGGCGGCCGGGCTGGCGCACCTGCCCGACGCGGCGCGTGACCTGGGCGTCGACGAGGAGACAGCGACCGCGCTGGCCGCGCTGGTCGAACGCTGGGAGGCCTGCGGGGTGGCCCCCCACCAGCAGACCCCAGCGCAGCAGGCCCCGCACCGGCAGACCACAGATCAGCTGCCCACGACCGGATGGGGCGCGGCCGACCGCTCGGCTCGTGGCGGTCCGTGGCCGGCGCCGACCTCCGTCGCGCGTCCGGCGATCACGGCCAGGGGGCCGCTGACGGGCGAGGAGCTCGCCGCGCTCACGTCGGCGTTCGCGGACCACACGGCGGCCCGCCAGCTGCTCTCCGAGGCGGGGCTGGCCGCCGAGCGGCAGCCGTCCTGGCGGGTGAGCACGGCCGAGGAGTTCTGGGCCGAGGTCGCGACGCTCGTGCGCGACGGCATCCTTGCCGACGGCCGGGCGAGGATCCTCACGGCGGCGGCCAGCCGTCTCCCGGACCATCCTGTGCTGTCCCGGGACCCCGCGGAGCGAGCGGCCAGGTCCGCGGACTGATCGCGACCACCGGCGTGACCTGGCTACCGCCGAAGTGATCGGCTGTAGCGTGTCGCCATGGCCCTGTCGCGCACCGCCTCGTCCAGGACGGCCGCGCTGCGCGCCGTGCCTGGCGGCGCCGACGCCGAGACCGGCACGGACGATGCCGTGACCGATTCCCTGACTGCGCCGGGCCTTGGACCGGACGAGTCCGACGCCCGGCCGACGGACACCCCCGACAGTGGCGCGCAACCCGCTGACGAGGCCGCCGTCTCGGCTGGGTCCGGGTCCGGTGGCGCCGGCGCGTTGCCCGCCGACGCCCTGCCGCTGACCGCGCGCAGCGGCCGGTCGGAGGCGTTCCTCGTAGAGCTGGACAACTTCTCCGGCCCGTTCGACCTGCTGCTGTCCCTGATCGCCAAGCACAAGATGGACGTCACCGAGGTGGCGCTGGCGAAGGTGACCGACGAGTTCGTCGCGCACCTGCGCCGGCTCGGCGAGCGGTTCGACCTCGGGCAGGCCACCGAGTTCCTCGTGATCGCCGCGACCCTGCTCGACCTGAAGGCCGCCCGCCTGCTGCCCACCTCCGGCGGCGACGGCGAGGACGAGGACCTCGCGCTGCTGGAGGCCCGCGACCTGCTGTTCGCCCGGCTGCTGCAGTACAAGGCGTACAAGGAAGCCGCGGCGATCTTCCAGACGCTGATGACGTTGGAGTCCCGGTTCACCCCGCGCGCCGTCGCGCTGGAGCCGCGCTACGCCGCCGCGCTGCCCGAGGTGCAGATCACCGTCGGGCCCTCCGAGCTCGCCGCGATGGCGGTCCTGCTGCGCGAGCCGGTGCTGCCCCCGGTCGTCGCGGTCGACCACGTGCACGCCCCGCGGGTCAGCGTCCGGGAGCACATGCTCGTGCTGATCCAACGGCTGCGGGAGCTGGGCGCCGCGTCGTTCCGGTCGCTGTGCGTCGGCTGCCGGGAGACCATCGAGGTCGTCGCCCGGTTCCTGGCGCTGCTGGAACTGTTCCGCGAGGGCCGGATCTCGTTCGAGCAGGACACCCCGCTCGGCGAGCTGATCGTGCGCTGGAGCGAGCAGCAGCCGGAGGGCACCGACATCGGCGGCGGCCTCACCCCCGTCGCCGACCTGCCCGCCCGCAGCGACTTCGACGACGACCTGGACCCTGACGCCCAGAACCCTGACGCCCAGAACCCTGACAACCACGAGGACGCGGACGAGGAGGCCGGGCGTTGACCGAGGACCCCGCCGGAGACCACCCCCAGGACATCCCCGCCCCGCGCCTCGCCCCCGAGCCCGCTGAACCCGCAGGCCAGGAGGCCACCGCGGACGGCGCCGAGCCCGTGCCGGAGCCGGCGGCCCAGCGCGAGGCCGTCGTGGCGGATGCCCACGACGATGAGCCGGCCGCGGTCGACGAGACCGACACCGAGCCCGAACCCCTGCCGGAACCGGAGCCGGCGAACCGACCGCCGCTGGTGGCGCTCATCGAGGCCGTGCTGATGGTCGCGGAGAAGCCGGTCGGGGTGGCGGAGCTGGCCACCGGGCTGGCCGCGCACGCGCTCGACGTCGAGCGGGTGCTGGCCGAGCTCGCGGCGCAGTACCGGGCCGACGGCCGTGGCTTCGACCTGCGCCACATCGGCGGCGGCTGGCGGTTCTACACGGCGGAGGAGTGCGCTCCCTGGGTCGAGCGGTTCGTGCTCGCCGGGCAGATGTCGAAGCTGTCCCAGGCGGCGCTGGAGACGCTGGCCGTCGTCGCGTACCAGCAGCCGGTCAGCCGGGGCCGGATCTCCGCGGTCCGGGGTGTCTCGGCCGACGGCGTGATCCGCACGCTGACCGCCCGCGGGCTGGTCGAGGAGGCCACCACCGACCCGGAGACGGGCGCGATCCTCTACCGCACCACGGACTACTTCCTGGAGCGACTGGGCCTGCGCGGCCTCGACGAGCTTCCTCCGCTCGCTCCGCTGCTGCCCGGGTTCGACGACATCGAGGACCTCATCGCCCCCTGACGCCCCGCGCTGTCCCGCCGGGCCGGCGCGCGTGACGAGGTCGGGCGCGCGGTCCGTACCCTGGAGATGAACATCCCCGGAACGCGGCGACGAGGCCGCGGCGGGGTGGCGGACGTGGCGGAAGTGGTGTGCAGGTGAGCGGGACGGCAGAGCGTGGGTCAGCCGGGCGTGAGGTCGGCGAGCGCGGCGTCGGCGGGCGTGACACTCGCGGGCGTGACAGTGGCGGGCGTGACAGTGGCGGGCGCGGCGAGACGGCGGCCCAGGAGGGCATCCGGCTCCAGAAGGTGCTGGCGTCGGCGGGGGTCGGCTCGCGCCGGCACAACGAGGAGCTGATCGACGCCGGCCGCGTGCGGGTCGACGGGAAGGTCGTGCGTGAGCAGGGCCGCCGGGTCGACCCGGAGACCGCCATCATCGAGGTCGACGGCGAGCGCGTCGTCACCCGGACCGGGCTGGTCCATCTGGCGCTGAACAAGCCGCGCGGGGTCGTGTCGACCATGTCCGACCCGGAGGACCGGCCGACGATCACCGATCTGCTCACCGAGTTCGGCGCGAACCCCGGCCTGTTCCACGTCGGCCGGCTCGACGTCGACAGCGAGGGCCTGCTGCTGGTGACGAACAACGGCGACCTGGCCCACCGGCTGACCCACCCGTCCTACCAGGTGCCGAAGACCTACCAGGTCCAGATCAACGGCCCGCTGCGCAAGGAGACGATGCGCCGGCTGCACACCAGGGTCGAGCTCTCCGACGGCCCGGTGCGCGTCGACAACGCCCGCATCATCGACCAGGTCGGCTCCCAGATCCTGCTGGAGATCGTCCTGCACGAGGGCCGCAACCGGATCGTGCGCCGGATGATGGAGGAGGTCGGCCACCCGGTGGTGCGCCTGCTGCGCACCGAGTTCGGCGCCGTGCACCTGGGCACGCTGCGTTCCGGCCGGGCCCGCCACCTCACCCTGCACGAGGTCGGCGCGCTGCACTCCATGGTCGGCCTCTGAGCCTCCGGCTCGGCCCCCGGGCGGCCTGAGCCCAGGCGGCGGGTGCCCAACCGGGGCTGGCGTCGTCGGCGGGCAGCCTCCGGGCGCCCGGAGTGGGGAAGGTCGCGTCCGCGTAGCCCGGCCACGGGCCGTAACGTGGGCCGACGTGACACCTGTGCCCGTGCCGTCGCCAAACCTGCCCCGCCGGGTCGGCATCGTCGGATCCGGTCTGATCGGCACGAGCATCGGCTTGGCGCTGCGCCGGGCCGGTGTCGAGGTGCTGCTACGCGACACCGACCCCGAGCAGGTCAAGCTCGCCGAGGCGCTGGGCGCCGGCTCGCTGTGGCAGGGCGAGCGGGTCGAGCACGCCGTCGTCGCGGTACCGCCGCACGCGGTCGCCGCCGAGCTGCGCGCGCTCCAGCAGGCGGGGATCACCGACTCGGCCAGCGACGTCGCCAGCGTGAAGAGCCGCCCGATCGCCGAGGCCGTCGTCGCCGGCTGCGACCTGACCAGCTGGTGCCCCGCGCACCCGATCGCCGGCCGGGAACGCGGCGGTGCCGCCTCAGCGCAGGCGGACCTGTTCGCGGAGCGGACCTGGGTGCTGTGCCCGACCGCGCACACCACCGCGGCTGCCGTCGCGGCCACCGAGGCGCTCGCCCTCGCCTGCGGGGCGTTGCCGGTGCGCACCACCCCCGACCGGCACGACGAGGCGATGGCCGCGCTGTCCCATCTGCCGCAGGTGGTCTCCAGCCTGCTGGCGGCCGCCACCCCGCACCTGCGGCCCGGTGAGCTGGCGCTGGCCGGGCAGGGCTTCCGGGACTCCACCCGGCTCGCGGACTCCGACCCGGCGCTGTGGTCCTCGATCCTGGAGGGCAACCGTGGGCCGGTCGCCGCGCAGGCCCGCCGGGTCGCCGCCGAGCTGGGCGCCCTCGCCGACGCCCTCGACCACGCGTCGGAGGCCTCGGTCGGCAAGGTCGTCACGGATCTCATGGACCGCGGCCGCGCCGGCCGCACCCTGCTGCCGAGCAAGCCCGGCCCGGCCGCGGCCCGGCCCTGGGGCTGGGTCGGCGTGGTCCTCGACGACCGGCCGGGGCAGCTCGCCGCGCTGCTGACGACGATGGGCGACTGGCGGGTCAACCTGGAGGACATCGGGCCCTTCGAGCACAGCCTCCAGGCCCCCGCCGGCGTGATCGAGCTCGCCGTCGCCCCGGACGTCGCCGCCGACCTGGTCGACCGCCTGAACGCCGCCGGCTGGTGCGCCTATCCCCGCTCCTGAGGCGTGCGGCCGGAACCGGGCGCGGAGCGCCCTTCGGCCGCCCTGCCTGTCGGGCGCTGAGCGCCCTTCGGCCGCCCTGCCTGTCGGGCGCTGAGCGCCCTCCCAACGTCTAATTGGCTGCAGGCCGACGACTGGGGCGGGCGCCTGCCGGAGTCGGCATCTGTGGTTGCGTCATCGCGGGCGGGACGCGCGGAGGGCCGAGCCGGCGGTCGGTGACGAGGTGGGCCGAGTAGCCTGATCCCGGCCGTCCCGCCGGTTCCCGAGGGACGGCCGGACTGGTCACTATCGGTTCGAGACGAGTGGCAGCGTCTGATGCTGTCCGGACGGAGGACGCGGGTGGAGCACGACCACGGTTCCGGCGAGAAGTCGGGCGGCGGCCGGAGCGGGCCCGGTCTGGTGGTCGCGGTCGACGGGCCTGGTGGCTCCGGGAAGTCCACCGCGGCCAAGGCGATCGCCCGCCGGCTCGGCCTGCGCTACCTCGACACCGGCGCGATGTACCGCGCGGTCACCCAGCTCGCGCTTGAGCAGCGCATCGACATCGAGGACCCGCAGGCGGTCGCCGAGCTCGCCGAGCGGGCCGTGCTGACCTCCGGCACCGACCCCGACGGCCCGACGATCTCGGTCAACCAGGTCCGGGTCGACGCGGAGATCCGGACCCGCGCGGTCACCAACGCCGTCAGCGCCGTCAGCGCCGTGGCCGTAGTCCGCAGCCGGCTCGTCAGCCAGCAGCAGCAGATCATCACCGACGCGGTCGACACCGCCGGCGGGATCGTCGTCGAGGGCCGCGACATCGGCTCTGTCGTCGCCCCGGACGCCCCGGTCAAGGTCTTCCTGACCGCGTCGACCGAGGTGCGGGCGCTGCGCCGCTCCCGGGAGCTGGGGGAGAAGGGCGTCGACGACGTCGCGAGGACCCTGGCCGAGCTCGGCCGCCGCGACGAGCTGGACAGCACCCGTAAGGTCGACCCGCTTCAGGCGGCCCCGGACGCGATCGTGGTCGACTCCAGCGGCATGACGGTCGACGAGGTCGTCGAGGAGGTCCTGCGGCACATCGCCGCGGCCGGCTTCGCGGCGGCGATCCCCGGGTCGGCGCCATGACCGGCCCCGACGCGGAGCCGGCCGAGCCGACGTCCGCCGTCGTCGAGGCGGCACCCGTCGCCGTCGAGCCGGTGCCCGTCGCCGTCGAGCCCGCGCCAGCTGCCGTCGAGCCGGCTCCCGCGTCGCTGCCGGCGGAGACCAGTGCGAAGCAGCCGCTGCACCGCGGCGCCGAGTCGAAGCCGTACAACGACATCCTGCACCGGACGCTCAAGCCGCCGGTCCGGGTGCTGCTCAACCGGCTGGTGATGCGGATCCGGCTGGAGGGCGTCGAAAACATCCCGCTGGACGAGCCGCTGATCTTCGCGGGAAACCACTCCAGCTGGCTGGACGGCCCGCTGGTCGTCATCGAGTCGCCCCGCACGGTCCGCTGCCTGGCCAAGATCGAGATGTACAAGGGCTTCCTCGGCTGGCTGATGCGCCTCGTCGGGCAGATCCCGATCGACCGCGGCAAGGCCGACCGGGTCGCCCTGCACACCGCCCTCGACGAGCTCGGCCGCGGCAAGGCGATCGGCCTGTTCCCCGAGGGCACCCGCGGCAGCGGCGAGATGAGCGCGGTCCAGGCCGGCATCGCCTACCTCGCCGTGCACGGCCGTTGCCGGGTGCTGCCCGTCGCCTGCCTGGGCACCGGCGACGCGCTGCCGAAGGGGGCGCGCTGGCCGAAGCGGTCGGTGCGGGTGCGGGTCGTTTTCGGCGCGCCGTTCGCCGTCGAGATCCCCGCGAATCCCCGCTCGCGCAAGGCACTGGCGGCCGTCGCCGAGGACATCCGGGTGCACCTGGCCGACCACCTGGCGGCCGCCCGCGCCGGCGACACCGTCTAAGCACGACGCCGAGTCCTAGGTTCTGGTCCCGAGAGCTGCAGGTTCGGTGACCACCAGGTAGGAATCGCCTGTCCCTGCCGGGGTCCGCCGTCTGGCGGGGGCCGGTCTGGCGCGCGCCCGGATACCCTCGGAAGCACCAGAACCACCCACGCGAGACCTACCAGGAAGTCGGCACCACGGTGAGCCCACGAGACGACGACAGCGCTAGCAAGGACAGCGGTGCCAGCCAGGACAGCCAGGGCCCGACGACGGGCACCGTGGCCGGAGGCCAGCCCGTGCTCGCCGTCGTCGGCCGGCCCAACGTCGGCAAGTCGACGCTGGTCAACCGCATCCTCGGCCGGCGCGCCGCGGTCGTGGAGGACGTCCCCGGGGTGACCCGCGACCGGGTCGCCTACGACGCGAACTGGTCCGGGCGCCGGTTCACCCTCGTGGACACGGGCGGCTGGGAGCCGGACGCCAGGGGCCTCGCCGGCCGGGTCTCCGCGCAGGCCCAGCGGGCGCTGGCGACCGCCGACGCGGTGCTGTTCGTCGTCGACGCCACCGTCGGCGCGACCGATGCCGACGAGGCCGTCGCCCGGGTGCTGCACCGGTCCGGGCGACCCGTCGTGCTGGCCGCGAACAAGGTCGACGACCAGCGCCTGGAGTCCGACACGGCGGCGCTGTGGGGCCTCGGCCTCGGCGAGCCGTACCCGGTGTCGGCGCTGCACGGCCGGGGCAGCGGTGACCTGCTCGACGCGGTGCTCGCCGCGCTGCCGGAGGCCCCGCCTGAGCGTTTCGACGAGGAGGACGGCCCACGCCGGGTCGCCCTGGTCGGCCGGCCGAACGTCGGCAAGTCCTCGATGCTCAACCGGCTCGCCGGCGAGGAGCGGGCGCTCGTCCACGACGTCGCCGGGACCACCCGCGACCCGGTCGACGAGCTGGTCACGGTCGGCGGCGAGCAGTGGCTGTTCATCGACACGGCCGGCCTGCGCCGCCGGGTCGGCCAGTCCAGCGGCGCCGAGTACTACTCGTCGCTGCGCACCGCCGCCGCGATCGAGGCGGCCGAGGTCGCGATCGTGCTGCTCGACGCGGGGGAGACCCTGACCGAGCAGGACCAGCGGGTCATCCAGATGGTCGTCGACGCGGGCCGGGCGCTGGTGCTGGCGTTCAACAAGTGGGACCTGCTCGACGAGGACCGCCGGCTCACCCTGGAGAAGGAGATCTCCCGCGACCTCGCCCGGGTGGCCTGGGCGCCGCGGGTGAACGTCTCGGCGTTGACCGGCCGGGCCACCGACCGGCTCGCCCCCGCGCTGCACACCTCGCTGGAGAGCTGGGGCACCCGGATTCCGACCGGCCGGCTCAACCAGTGGCTCGGCGAGGTCGTCGCCGCGACCCCGCCGCCCCCGCGCGGCGGCAAGATTCCCAAGGTCCTGTTCGCCACCCAGGCCGGCGTGCGCCCGCCCCGTTTCGTCGTCTTCGCCACCGCCTTCCTGGAGCCCGGCTACCGCCGCTTCCTGGAGCGCCGCCTGCGGGAGGACTTCGGCTTCGTCGGCACCCCGCTGGAGATCTCCATCCGCGTCCGCGAGCGCGAGGACCGCAGAGGCCGCCACTAGCGGTCGCCGCCTGGCCGGGCACCCGGCCTGGCCCCGCCTGGCGTCAGGGTCCGGCGGGCCGGGGCTGGTTGGTGAGCGCGACCAGAAGGTTGGCGTAGCCGAGCGCGTCGTCGAGGGCGCAGTGCGTGTGCGGCACGTCGCCGAACCAGGCCGACGGCAGGCTCGCCCCGCCGACCGACGCGACGGGGAGCCCGGTGACGGCGGCGGCGTAGCTGCGGATGCACAGGCCAGGTCCGGTGAACAGCCGGTCGGCCTCGTAGGGACCCTGCACCAGGCCGTACCGGGTGAAGCGGCGCAGGTAGTAGTCGATCCAGCAGCCGTCGAACCCGAGCGGGGACGCGGCGAACATCCGCCGGGCCGGCAGCGCCTGGACCCAGGCGACGTACTCGGCCATCACGATCGGGACGGGCCGCTGGCCGGTCGTCGCCGCCGCCCACGCCACCGGCTCCGTCTGGAACCAGGCGAGGGTGTCCGGATTCGGCGCGGCGCCTGGGAGCTGCTCCAGAACGGCCTCGAACTGGCCGTGCCGCGTGCCGTCGACCGACACGGCCACCGACGCGAACGACCGCATCGAGTTGGGACCGGGCCAGGCACCGTCCGTCTCGATGTCGGTCACGACGTACACCCAGTCGTCGGGCGAGCGGTCACTGGCCATGAGTGGATCCTGCCGGACCGGGCCCCGGCGGGGGGCCATTTGCCCAAGCCGCCGACGCGGGCGCTGACCGGGGAGTGGTCTCAATCTGGTCCCAAGCTCCGCGCGGGCTGATCGTCGGACGAGCCATCACGGTGGACGCAAAAAAGGCCGCTGACCAGGATCGATCTCCTGCTCAGCGGCCTCTTGCTGCCCGTCGGGACGACAGGATTTGAACCTGCGACCCCCAGACCCCCAGTCTGGTGCGCTACCAAGCTGCGCCACGTCCCGGAACGAGCCCCTGAGATCGGGACCGTCCTGTGTTGCACCGGCGGGATCACCGTGTCTTAGTCCTACAGGAACATTGCGGGCTTGCCCGCAGGTCCCGGCGACGATGTCACCTTACCTGATCTGGGGGGTGTGGTGATGACTGGGGTACGGCGGCCGTGGGGGGGCCGCCCCGGCGGCGGGGGCCCACCGCCGCGGCGGGTTATAACAACAGCG
>NZ_JADWYX010000163.1 GCF_016786355.1 Frankia sp. AgB1.9 | reverse complement strand
CCCGCGGGTCGGCCCCCCCACCGGGCGCCCCACCCGGGCCCCCCGGCCGGGGGCGGCCGCGGCGGGCCGCCGCCGGTCGAATCATTTGTGGCGCCGGGGCATCACGGGGCCGGGCAGGTGGCGCCGGCCCAGCCCATCACGGTGCAGTAGGTCTGTCGGCTGACCTTCCACTGGCCACCGACGAAGACGGCGGTGCCGTTCTGCACGCCGAAGTCGGCACCCTGCTGATAGGTGATGTGGAACCGGAGCGCCGCACCGCGCGGACTGGTGAAGACGATGTCGCTGATCGTCACCGCGGCGGTGGCCGTCGCGCCGGGGAAGTTCTGTATTGCCTGCGCCAGCGTGCCGGCGAGCGCCGGGCCGTCCTCCACCGCGGCAAGGCTGTAGGCCGGGTCCTCGCCACCGGTGAACGCCCGTGTATAGGCCTGCTGGATGGCCAGCCGAGCGGCGGCCGGGTCGTGGGGCGGACGTCCCGGCTTCGGCGGGCAGACGGCTCCCGCGAGGCTCAGCACGGAGCAGAAGGTGTCCCGGCTGACCTTCCACTGACGGTCGACGACCACAGCCGTGCCGTCCCGCTGGCCGATGTCGTAACCGCCCTGGTAGACGACGTCGAAACGCAGCGCCGCCTTCTTCGGGCCCTGGAACTTGATACCCGAGACCGTCACCTGGGACGGGCTGGAGGACGCCGGGAAGTTCTGCTCGGCCAGCGCGAGGGTGCTGGCCAGCGCCGGCCCGTCCTCTACCGCGGCGAGATTGTGGGCCTGATTCGGGCCGCCGGTGAAGGCCTGCACGTAGGCGGCCTTGATTGCGGCATCCACCCGGTTGAAAGGCGGCTGGGGTCCGTTTCCGGCGGCCAGCGCCCCCTGCGCGGGAATCACCGCGGCGGCGCCGGCTACGAGCAGGACCAGCCCGGTCAGACGTCTCTTCCATCGGGTTCGCGCGGAACTGGCGATCAGATTTCTCCCTGATCGGTCGGACATCGTCATCGCGTCCTCCTCTGGGGCACGGTTGCCTCACTTATGAACGCGATCCCCGTCGCGGAGGTTGAGTCGAGATTGGCGGCATTTCGGCCCTAGCGCCCCGCCCTCGCACCTGCGTGCTCATTTGGACACGTTGAGTGAGACTGCCGCGATTCGTGCGCAAAAGTCGTAGTGCGGTCCTTTACGGGCACGGGAAGCGCATAGGAGGTGGCACATGCCCACGCAAGAGACGTCGGCCACAGGCGACGACCGCCCCTCGGAGGTCGACATCGCCGGCACGCCCGGGTCCGAGCTCCCCGACGGCGCGGCCGGTGAGCAGCACGGCTCGATGCCCGCACAGCCCCCGACCTCCTCCGACAGCCCCGACGCCCTGGAGGGGCTGGCCCGGCTGGTCGGGCCGGTTCACCAGGACGCCGCCCGCCTCGCGGACGCGACGGACGGCCCGGCCGCTCCCGGCGCCGACCCACGCCAGGTCCACCGCACCGGCGATGCCGCCGTCGCGGCGATGTGCCGGCACCTGGCGACGATGGAACAGGCCGTCTACCCGACCGTGGCCCGGGTGCTTCCGGACACCAAGGACCGCCTCGCCCGGCTGCGCACGGACGCCCACCAGCTGCTGGTCACCATGCGTGGCGTCCAGTCGTCGGCGCAGGGGGACACGTACGCGTCGACCACCGGCGCCGCGAACCTGCGGCACACGCTCGCCGAGGCCATCACGGACCATGCCCGCCAGGAGGAGTCGCTGCTGCGCGAGTTCGACCAGGCCGTGGCGCCCCCCGAACGCGAGCGCCTGGTCGCCGAGTACGAGCGGATGCTGCCGCGCGCGCCCAGCAGGCCCCACCCGTACCTGTTCCGGGGGCCGCTGGCCGGACGGCTCGGGTACCGCCTGGCCGCGAGGTTCGACCATCTGCTCGACACGATGGACGGCAGGGAGGTCGCCCGCCCGGCGCGCGCTCCGGCGGGGCGGACCGAGTCCGGGACTGACGACGTGCTGATCCTGCCGCGGTCGGCTGGCCCCCCGCGGACAACCCTGACTGACCCCGCGCCGCGGCCCCCGATCACCGGGCCGGCGGCCCCACGCGAGTAGCAAGATCGCCGTCTTCGCCCTCTGGTGGCTGCAAGCAGGCTGTCATCACGACCACCAGGGGGCGAAAACCGCGATCTACGAACGGTGCCCGGCACCGGCACGAACAGCGCGCCGACCCCGAGAGAGGGCCGGCGCGCTGTTCGTTCGGGTCGGTCAGGCGGCTGGTCGGGCGGCTCGGTGGCGGGTCAGCAACCGGCCGGCGACCGCGGCGACGGCGGTCGTGGTCGCGGCCAGGGTGGCGTGGTGCTGGGAGGCCCACAGCTGAGGGTCGTCGCGGTGGGCGCGGTCGTCGAAGGTTCCGTGAGCGCCGAAGTCGTGCCCACCGGGGGCGTCGGGCGCGTCGGCGGGCTTCCACAGGTTGCCGGGCGCGGCGGGATCGTGGGACGCGTCGGTCTGCTGCGCGGAGAAGCCGGTGCGGGCCAGGTAGCGGTCCAGTACCCCTGGGGCGACGGCGTTGGCGGCCAGGGTCGCTGCGGTGCTGGTGCCGACCCAGTACTCGCGCCGGCGCGGATGGTCGGCGGCGAACAGCACCGCCCGGGCCGCGAACTCGGGCTGGTAGATCGGGGGAACGGGCTGGGCCTGGCGGGGTAGCCGGGAAAGCAGCCACGAGAACTGGGGCGTGTTGACGGCCGGCATCTGCACCATCGTGACGTGGACGTTCGAATGCTCGTGGAGCAGTTCGCAGCGCAGCGCCTCGTGAAAGCCCTGGATCGCGTGCTTGGCGCCGCAGTACGCGGTCTGCAGTGGAATCCCGCGGTAGGCGAGGGCCGAACCGACGTGCACGACCGTGCCGCGATCGCGCGGCTTCATGTACCGCAGCGCGGCCATCGTGCCGTAGACGTAGCCGAGATAGCTGACCTCGGTCGCCCGTCGGAACTCGGCCGGTCTGATCTCGCTGAAGGGGGCGAACACCGAGCTGAACGCGACGTTGATCCACACATCGATCGGCCCGAGCTCGTCCTCCACGAGTTGCGCCGCCTCGGCGACGGCGTCGGCGTCCGCGACATCGACCGGGACCGGCAGGGCTTTCCCGCCCGAGTCGTCGACGTCCCGCGCGGCGGCGGTCAGGCCGTCCACACCACGGGCGAGCAGGGCCACCGAGGCGCCGCGCGCGGCGAACGCCCGAGCGGTCGCTCGCCCGATGCCGCCGCTGGCCCCGGTGACGACCACGACCTGATGGTGAGGCTTCTTTTCGGTGCGGCGTAGCTTCAGCGCGGGCATCGGTGTCGGCTCCTTTCGGGTGTTTTCCTGAATGGCCCCGCCAGTCCCGGTCGCCGCTATCACAAGGCTCGTCGCCGGGTCGCCCGCCGGGTTTCGTCCCGCTAGGCCAGCCGGAACCAGCGATAGCCGTAGCGGCCGAGCTCGATACCCGAGAGATCCGGGCCGGGCGCCCGATAGTCCTGGTCGGCGAAGACTTCGATCGGACCTTGACGCTGGCTCGGCTGGCGGCCGAGCTCGACGGTCACCGGTTCCTCGGCCAGGTTGTGCGCGAACAACACGCTGCCGCTGTCGGCGTCGAACCGGACCGCGAGGACCGAACGCGCCTTGACGGGGACGACCTGCCAGCTGCCGAGCCCGGTCTCGGGGCATTCACGCGCGGTCCGGATCATCCGCTCGAACCAGGAGAGCAACGAGTCCGGCTCCGCGCGTTGGCGGGCCACGTTGACCGTCTGGTAGCCGAACTCCCCGCCGCTGACCACCGGTCGGACCAGGGCGTCCCGCGCGGCCGCCGAGAAGCCGCCGCCGTCGGTCGCCGACCACTGCATGGGGGTGCGAATCGCGTTGCGTTCGGGCAGGTCCAGATCGTCGCCCATGCCGATCTCCTCGCCGTAACGCAGGACCGGCGTGCCCGGCATGGTGAACTGCAGCGAGTAGGCCAGCTCGATACGGCCCCGGTCGCCCCCGAGCATCGGCGCGAGCCGGCGGCGAATGCCCCGGCCGTAGAGCTGCATGTTCTCGTCAGGGCCGAACGCCTCGAAGACCTCCGCCCGTTCGGCGTCGCTGAGCCGGCCCAGGTCGATCTCGTCATGGTTACGCAGGAACGTGCACCACTGACCGCCCGGCGGCGGCACCGGGAGATCGGCGACCGCGGTGCGCAGCGGGCCGGCGTCCTGACGGGCGAGCGCGAGCATCGTCGCCTGGTTCAGCCCGAACGCGAAGATCATGGGTAGCCGGTCGGCGGACTCGCCGGCGCCGAAGAACTTCCCGATCTCGGTGTCAGGGACGTTGGCCTCGGCCAGCACGACGGCGTCACCGCGACGCCAGGTGACGTGCTTGTAGAGGTCGGTCAGCATCGGGTAGTCGAGCGGCGGGCTGGGCTCTCCGGGCTGGGTCTCCTCGATGACGAAAGGCGCCGCGTCCATTCGGAAACCGGCGACTCCGAGCTGAAGCCAGAAGGCCACGATCTTCTTGACCTCGGCCCGGACGGCCGGGTTGGCGGTGTCGAGGTCCGGTTCGAAATCGTAGAAGCGGTGGTAGTAATACGACCCGGAATGCCGGTCGTAGGTCCAGGTCTCCTTCTGCACACCCGGGAACACCATGCCCTGATGCCGGTCCGGCGGGGCGTCGTCCGACCACACATACCAGTCGCGGTAGGGCGACGCGCGGTCGCCGCGAGCCGCGAGGAACCACGGATGCTCGTCCGAGGTGTGGTTGACGACGAGGTCGATGATCACCCGAATGCCGAGGTTGCCCGCCTCGTGCAGCAGCTGGGCCAGGTCGCCGGGGCTGCCGAGCCGCGGGTCGACACCGTAGTAGTCGGTGATGTCGTAACCGTCGTCGTGGTTCGGCGTGGGGTGGATCGGGTTGAGCCACAGGCAGGTCACGCCGAGCCGAGAGAGATAGTCCAGCCGGCTGATCAGGCCTGCGAGGTCGCCGACGCCGTCGCCATCACTGTCCTGGAACGTCTCGACGTCGACGCAGTAGATCACCGCCTGCTTGTACCAACGATCGTTCACGTTCGGCGCTGTGCCCTTGGGGTGAAAGCGCCAAACCGGGGCGTTCGCGACGCACCCACCTTGACCAAGAAAAACGCCGCTGGCACCCGACCCGGATGGTCAGGTGCCAGCGGCGTTTGAGGCCTGTCTCCGCTTTGAGGCCCGTCTCAGCGACGGGCGAGGGTCAGGGCCGGTCGACCTGACCGCGCCAGGCCCCGGACTCCGTGCCACGCTCCTCGATGAAGGCCTTGAACCGCTTCAGGTCGGCCTTCACCCGCCGGTCGTCCGTGCCCACGACCGAACCGACCTTCTCGGCCAGGCCCTCGGGCTGCCAGTCCAGCTGAACCGTCACGCGGGTCTGGTCCGCGGCCAGCCGGTGGAAGGTCACCACGCCGGCGTGGGTCGGCCCGTCCGTGCTCTTCCAGGCGACCCGCTCGTCCGGAAGCTGCTCAGTGATCGCCGCGTCGAACTCGCGGTCCTGGCCGCCCACCTTGACGTGCCAGTGCGTGTGGGTCGCGTCGATCTGCTCGATCGACTCCACCCCGTTCATGAAGTGCGGAAAGGACTCGAACTGGGTCCACTGGTTGTAGGCGGTACGCACCGGCACGCCGACGTCGATCGACTCCGCGACTGTTGTCGCCATCTGGTCTCTCCTCGGATCGTGGCTGGGGACAACCCCGCCCTCCCCCGCCTCGCCATCAACAACACCGGGCATCGGGAATCGAACCCGCCGGGTGCGCCGCGGCCGACCGTTCTCCGAGGCGGCGATGGGTTACAGGCCGAGCACCGGGTACGTCCGAAAGGAGACATTCGCGGAGATTGCAGAGGGTGATATGGCTACTTCGGCCCAGCGGCACCGGGAGGTAGAGACCAAGTTCGACGTCGACTCGACGTTCGTGGTCCCGACGATGATCGGCCTTGCCGGGGTCGCGTCGGCCGTCGGGCCGACCGAGGAACATCTCGACGCCGTCTACTACGACACCGACGACCTTCGCCTGGCCCGTCACCGGATCACGCTGCGGCGCCGCGAAGGCGGCCACGACGCCGGCTGGCACCTCAAGCTCCGGAGCTCCGGCGGCGGCCGGGACGAGATCAGCCGGCCGCTCGGCGCGGTCGAGCGGGATCCCTCGGCCGAGGGCACCGTCCCGGGCGAGCTCGCCGACATCGTGGCCGCCACCACCCGCGGCAAGCCACTGGCACCGGTCGCCTGGGTCCAGACCGTCCGCCGCGCGACCACGCTGCGCGGCCCCGAGAGCCGGAACCTCGCCGAGGTCGCCGACGACGAGGTCCACGCGCGGACGCTGGGCTCCTCGACGGCCTCGTCTCGCTGGCGGGAGATCGAGGTCGAGGCCCTCGGTGACGACCTGGACGTCCTCTCGGCGGCGGGCGGCGCGCTGCGTTCGGCGGGGGCCCGGCCGGCCGCAGCGTCCTCCAAGCTGGCGCGAACGCTGGGAACATCCGCGACGCGACCGGAGCTCCCCACCGACGATGACCTGGGCGCCAGGACCACCGGGGAGATCGTCCGGGCCTATCTGGTGGAGCACACCCGCGCCCTGCTGGCCGCCGACGCCCGCGTCCGGCTCGGCGACCCCGAGTCCGTGCACGACCTGCGCGTCGCCGCCCGTCGGCTGCGCAGCACGCTGCGCACGTTCCAGGGGCTGTTCGACCCGGCCCCGGCGCTCGCGCTCCAGGCCCGGCTGCGGGAACTGAACCTGCTGCTCAACGCCGCCCGCGACGGCGAGGTCCAGCTCGACCGGTTCATGGCGGCGATCGGTGCGCTCGACGACCGGGACGTGCGCGGCCCCGTCGCCGCCCGGGTGCAGGGCCACCTCGGCTCGGAGCACCTGCGCGGCCGGGAGCGGGCCTTGGCCTGGATGCGCGGCCCGGACTATCTGGACTTCGTCAACGATCTGGTCGCCTTCGTCGCTATACCGCCCTATTCGCCCCTCGGGACCCGTCCGGCCGGGCAGGCGCTGCGCGCTCCGGTCCGCAAGGCCGACCGCAGGCTGCGCCGCCGGGTCGACCTGGCGCTGCGTACCCCCGAGGGCGACGGCCAGGACGCCGCCCTGCACGCCGCGCGCAAGGCGGCGAAGCGGCTTCGCTACGCGGCCGAGGCCGTCACGCCGGTTCACGGGAAGGACGCCGCGCGACACGCCAGGCGGGGCAAGAAGATCCAGGACGCCCTGGGCGAGCACCAGGACTGCGTCGTCGCCCAGGGAGTGCTGCGCGAGTTCGCGACCGCCGCCAACGCGGCCGGCGAATCCTCGTTCACCTACGGCGTCCTGCTCGGCGGCGAGCAGGAGGCAGCGCGCCTGACCCGGGACGCCTTCGCCGCTCGCTGGCCGAAGCTCGCCCGTCGAGGCGACCGCCGCTGGCTGCGCTGAGGCGGCCCGGCCCCGCAGGCCAGCCGTCCACAGGTCGGCACGAGTGTGCGGGCACCGCCAGCGGGTAGGCGCCGATCAGGTCCGGCCCCACGAGGACTCCGCCCTCGGACGACACCGCCCTCGGATAAGGAGGACAGCGGCATCGTGAAGAACTCCGTCGCGCTTGCGCGCACCGCCCGCATGATCGAGGCCCTCCGCGAGCGCGGAGACGGCCAGGACCAGGACGTCACAGCGAGGCCCGAGGACGGCCGTGCTGGCACCGCCCCGCCGCGGGACGCCCGACGGCCACGCGTCGTCGTCGTGGGTGGTGGTTTTGCCGGCCTCGGGGTGCTGCGCCACCTGGAGGCGCGGCTGCCCGCCCAGGCCGCCGACCTGGAGCTGGTCTCGCCGACCGACCATCTGCTGTACACGTCGCTGCTCCCGCAGGTGTGCGCCGGCGAGGTCGAGCCGCGCCACCTGGCGATCCCGCTGCGGGCGTCGTTGCGGCGCACCACCCTGCGGACCGGGCATGCCGTCGACGTCGACACGGCCGCGAGGACGATCACCGTCGTCGACGGAAACGGCTCGTTCAGGCTCGGCTGGGACCGTCTCGTCCTCGCCCCCGGATCGCTCACCCGCACCTTCGACATCCCCGGTCTGGCCCAGTACGGCCTGGGCCTGAAGAACCTCGCCGAGGCCGTCTACCTGCGCGACCACGTGCTTCGGCAGCTCGAGTACGCCAGCACCTGCCCGGACCCGGCCGAACGGCGGGCCAGGGGCACCTTCGTCATCTGCGGCGCCGGCTACACCGGAACCGAGCTGGCCGCGCAGATGCGCCGGTTCACCGTTGACGCGCTCAGGTACTTCCCCCGGCTGGCCCAAGATGACGTGCGCTGGATTCTGCTGGACCAGGCCCCGCGGGTGCTTCCCGAGCTCGACGAGACGCTCGGCGCGGGCGCCCTCAAGGTCCTGCGGGACCGCGGCGTCGAGGTCTGGCCGCAGACGTCGGTCTCCCGGGTCACCGCGGATTCGGTAACCCTGAGCAACGGCGAGGCGGTGCCGTCCCACACCCTCGTCTGGTGCGCGGGTGTCACCCCCAACCCGCTGATGGAGAAGGTCGGCACCGAGACCAGCAAGGGCCGGCTCGTCGTCGACGAAAGGCTCAACGTCCCCGGCGCGGCTGGTGTGTTCGCGCTGGGTGACGCGGCGGCCGTCCCGGACGTGACCAGGGGTGGCGCGCCGGCCGGGCAGACCGCACAGCACGCGGTCCGCCAGGGCGCCGCGGCCGGCCGCAACGTCGCCGCCTCACTCGGCTACGGCAAGGCCAGCCCGTACCGGCACCGGGATCTCGGTTTCGTGGTCGACCTCGGTGCCGGCGACGCGGTCGCCAACCCGCTCGGGCTTCACCTCTCCGGTGCCCCGGCCGCCCTCGTCACCCGCGCCTACCATCTGCTCTCTCTCGGCACCGGCACCAACCGGGCCCACGTCGCCTGCGACTGGCTGCTCGCCGCCGCGTTTCCGGAGCAGGTCGTCCAGCTTGGGTTCCTGCCACCACCGCACGCGACGATCGCCGAGGTCGAGGACACCCGTCTGTACCCCAACTGAAGCCATCCGGCCCTCATTGCGCCCGGGCGGACTGATGCCGCCAGGGCCCAACCTCGTTCTTGCCCGGAATGCGCATAAAAGACGGCCCGACGGATACAAGTCGGCCATCAACAGGGGCGCGTTGGAGGGTGGACGGCGATGAAGCGGCTGAGGGTGCCGGGTCGGCGTGAGGTACTGGGCGACGCGGTGGTGGTGGCCAAGGCCGTCCGCTCCCCGCTGGTGGGGTTCCGGCAGTTCATCATCCGAGGCAACGTCGTCGATCTGGCCGTCGCCGTCGTGATGGGCACCGCCTTCACGGCGGTGGTCAGCTCACTGGTCAAGAACATCTTCACCCCGTTGATCGCGGCGATCTTCGGGAAGCCGGACTTCTCGGCGCTGACCTTCACCCTGCACCGGAGCACCTTCAAGTACGGGCTGTTCGTCAACGACGTGATCACATTCCTCAGCGTCGCAGCAGTGATCTACTTCATCGTCGTCTTCCCGCTGGCGAAGTTCAACGATCTGCGCCGGCGGGGCGAGGTCGACGAACCGGAGGCTCCCGCTCTCAGCGACGAGGCACGCCTGCTGAGTGAGATCCGCGATCTGCTGGCCGGCGGCGCTCGGCCGCCGACGGGAACCGAGATCGGCTCGGCGACGACCGTCAGCCCCACGTCCTCGACGCCGCCCTCGCCACCTCAGACGCCGTCGCAGCGGTCCTGATTCGTCGCGACGCCCGTCGCGGCGCGCAGGCGTCGTCGCCGCGGCGCGGGGGATGCGACGACGGCGTCACTGCAGGATGCTGACGCCCCGCGCGATGACGACGATGGACGTGAGCAGCGCGGCTGTCGCCTCGATGGCCATGAGCAGCTTGGCCCGGCTCGACAGCGGCATCGTGTCAGTGGGGCTGAACGCGGAAGAGTTGGTCGTGGAGACGTACAGGTAGTCGATGTAGGTCGGCACCCACCCGGAATTGCGACTTGAGCCGCGCGACACCTCGTCCACGGTGTCGTGGTCCTCGTCCTGGGAGAACCGGAAGTCGGCCGCCGGCAGCTTGGAGCGCTCGGTCTGGGTCCGGGCCACCGGGCCGCCGCGGTCGAGCTCCCAGAACGCGAGGCCGAACACGATGATGTTGGTCAGCCAGATCTGCAGGGCGCCGAGCAGCAACGGGCGGCCGTCATGGACCACCTCGTCGGCGAGGTCGCGGACGAGCAGCCCGAGCGCGGTCAGGTTCGTCAGCGCGATCAGGGCGACCAGGCCCAGGGAGAGCACGCGGGACCAGCGGGTCTGCCGGGTCATCCTGCGTGGGTTGACGGCGACCAGGCTGGCGAGCAGGACGGCTTCCAGGATCGGGATGATCAGCCGGGGACCGAGCACCAGCTGGCTGGGCAGCAGCGCGTAGATGCCGATCGCGATCGCGGTCGCCAATGCGGCTGGGAGCCGAGCCTCGCCACGGCGGTTCGGTCCGGTCCTTGTGGCTGCCATTGATGCGCTCCCGTTCCCGCCGCCGATGAAAACGGGGTTCATCGGCCGGTCCGGGGCCGCTGATCGGCCGGACCGGTGCCAACGATGCCAGTCAGCGGAACCCGATGGTGCCTGGCCCTCCGACCAGCCGCGTTATCGCGCCGGCACCGGGGTAGAAGCCGCCACATGGCGTTGATCAAGCGGAGGCACGGCCAGCCCACCGAGCTCGCGGTGGGCACGGGACCGGACGCCGAGGTCCAGGAGGCCGAGCCGGACCGGCTGGGCGAGCTACGGCCCGGGTCCTGGTGGGCGGTGCTGCGCAGGACCGTCGCCGAGTTCAACGAGGACGCGCTGTCCGACCGGGCCGCCGCGTTGACCTACTACTCCATTCTGGCGATCTTCCCCGCTCTGCTGGTCCTGGTGTCGCTGCTGGGCGTGATCGGCCAGTCCGCGACCACGACGGTCCTCGACAACCTTCAGGACCTGACCCCGGCCTCGGCGCGGGACGTGGTCAACGGCGCGGTGAACGGCGTCCGCGACAGCGCCGGTACGGGCAGCCTGCTCGCCGTCGTCGGCCTCGCCGGTGCGCTGTGGTCGGCGTCCGGCTACGTGGCCGCGTTCATCCGGGCCGCGAACGCCGTGTACGACATCCCCGAGGGCCGGCCGGCCTGGAAGATCGCGCCGCTGCGCATCGGGCTGACCGTCGCGCTGATGGTCCTGGCCGCACTAAGCGCCGTGATCGTGGTGTTCAGCGGCAAGGTGGCCCGGCAGGCCGGATCGGCGCTCGGTATTGGCCAGACCGCCGTCGACGTGTGGTCATACGCCAAATGGCCGGTCCTCGTCGTCTTCGTCATCCTGATGATCGCCATCCTGTACTGGGCGGCGCCCAACGTCCGCCATCAGGGCTTCCGGTGGCTGACGCCCGGCACCGTGCTCGCCCTGGCCATCTGGATGGTCGCCTCGGCCGCCTTCGCCTTCTACGTGAGCAACTTCGGCTCATACAACAAGACCTACGGGGCCGTGGCCGGGGTCATCATCTTCCTGGTCTGGCTGTGGCTGACCAACCTGGCGATCCTGCTCGGGCTGGAGTTCGACGCCGAGCTGGCGCGTCAGCGGGCCATCGTCGGCGGCTATCCGCCGAACACCGAGCCGTACGCCCGACCACGCGACACACGCCGTTTTCCCCGTCGCCCGCTTCGGAAGAACGCAAAGCCAACGGCACTTGATGGCCCTTCCGAGACCAGCCGCGAAGATTCAGCGGACCCGACGATCCGACCCCCGGAACAGAGCCTCCCTGCCGACGAGACGCCATCCGAGGGCTTGTCGACTCGTACGGGCGCCGCCGACGCACCAACCGGTTAGAAGCGAGCACAGGGGTTAGAGGCGAGCACAGGGGCCGGCCGACTGGCCGGGCCCCTGGCGCGCCTAACCCCGGGTGCGCCAGACGACGGGGCGTATGTCGCCGGCAGCGTTCTGGACGGCGCCCAGGACGGCGCCGGCGTCGGTGAACTTGACGATGGTGCGCAGGGTCCAGCCGGCGGGCAGCGTCAGCGGGACGCGGACGCCGTTCGCCCACAGGTAGGGCTGCTGGGCGCCGGCCGCGGTCGTCGCGACCAGGATGACGCGGCCGCCGCTCGCGACGGCCGCCGCGGTCGTGGCGGTCTCGCCGGCCGCCACCCCCAGCGGCACCAGCGCACCGTTGCGCCACAGCGCGGCCTCGGCTGGCTGGCCGGGAGCGGCGAGCAGCTGGCCGACCACGGAGCCGTCACTGGCGAGCACGTCCAAGGGCCCACCCGCGGGCGAGCAGCCGAGCGTCGCCGTCCGGCCGCCGGTCGGCAGCGCGACCTCGGTGCCGGGGACGCCGCCGCGATGCACCCCGATGACCTGCGCGGGGGTCGGGTTGATGACGACGCCGCTGTACGCGACCGAACCGTCCGGCTGGATCGCCGACAGGCAGGCCGACCCGATCGAGAAGGCGGAGATCACCGGCAGCGACACCGTCGCGCCGGACCGCCACACGACGGCGCGGCCGGTGGTGCCCATCCCGACACCGCTGATCGCGCCGAGCAGGACCGTGTCGGGGCCGCCGATGGACACCGCTGTCACGATGCGGGCGCCCGCCAGCTCAGGAGTTCCGGCCAGCGCGGTCGTGCTGCCATCCCGCGCGTAGAGCGTCGCCGTGCCGCTGATCGAGTCGCCGGTCTCGACCGCCCAGTGGCCAGCGCCGACGGCAGTGGTCCCCGCGCTGCCAGCCGGCCCGAGTGCCGTGGTCTGGAGGCCGGAGACGGACCAGCGCACCGGCTGCTGGCCGGCCGCCGTGGTCAGTGTCCCCCCGGCCTCGCCGAGGTCGGTGACGCCCGTGACGGTCGCGCTGGTGGCGCCGGCCGGCAGGCTGAGCGTCTGCTTGAGGTAGCCGTCCGGGGTGGGCAGCCAACGCAGCGGGGTGCTCGGCGAGCTTCCGCCGGGGATGTTCGCCGGCGGCGGGGCCTGGGTGATCCCGACGACCACCCCGGTCGAAGAGATGTCGACGCCTCCGGTCTGCGACTGGTCGCCGGCCAGGAGGATCGGCGGGATCGCCTGGGGCGACGCCTGCGCGGCCGTCGCCGGCGACGCGGTGAGGACCGCGGCGGCGAGCACCGGTCCGCCCAACAGAGTGCCAACACGTAACGCGGCATTGCGCGGGTAGAAGGTCACAGGATGCCTTGATAGTCCGATTTGACCCGCCCGGCAATGACGAAAAACGTCCCGATTGTAAAACTCCTGGTGACGGCCCCGCGCCGGCCGATCGGCACCGAGCCGACTCCCGCGAGGCCGGCGAAGGGGGCCCCGCGGTCAGCCTCGGCCGCTCGGCTCCGCCGGGCGCGGACGGGATCCGGGTAGGCCTACCGGCTCGCCAGCCCGCTCAAAGGTGCCGCTACGCACTTCGGCTCCGAGCGGCAATCCACCATCGAGAGATAGAGATGTACTCAGGTCGCAGCAACGGCACCTGGCAATGACCCTCGGCCAGCGAGGCCTATTTGCGACTCAGCAAATACCCATCTATCGGCGCAGAGTCAGGTCACCGTCGATGCGCTTCGATGAAGCGCGGGACGACGGGGCGGCACCGGCGGCGATTGGGCCCCATCGAGGAGCGGCGATATGGAGTTACCCAAGCCCAGCACGGCGCGGCGAGTTGCCGCACTAACACTCAGCGTCAGCAGCTTGGCCGTCGCCCTGACCGCCTGCGGCCAGGGAAACGGGACGGCGTCGGGCGGGGTTTCCTGCTCGACCACGGCGCCAGGCGTCACGAAGACCGAGATCAAGGCGGGCCTGCTGTGGGGGGACACCGGGAGCGGCGCCAGCAGCATGCGGGCCTTCCGAGCCGGGGTTGACGCGCGGATCGGATTACAGAATGACCGAGGCGGCGTCGACGGACGCAAGATCACCTATGCCTGGCGCGACGACGCGTCAGACCAGAACATCAACCTGCTCGGCGCCCAGCAGCTCGTCGACGAGGAAAAAGTCTTCGGGATCATTGAGGCGCCCGGCGCCACCACCGGATCGGTCTCCTGGCTCGGTGAACGGAAGATTCCGGTCACCGGTCTGGCCAGCGATCCCGGCTGGGTGGGTCTCGCCAACATGTTCTCGTTCTATTATCTCGGGAACGGTTCCAGCACCGTCTATGGCGACGTCATTCGCGCCCAGGGCGGAACGCGCGCCGCACTCATCACCACCGGCAGCAAGTCCGAGCTTGACTTCAGTCGCCAGTACAGCGCGAGCCTGGCCGCGGCACACGTACCGATCGTCAAGGAATTCCCGGTCTCCGAGACCACCGGGTATCAGAACCTGGCCCAGCAGCTGAAGCAGAACAACATCGACACCCTCGCCGGAGTGCTCCTGCCGGATGCCGCCGTCAACATCCTTCCGGCCGCCCGTGCCCTCGGCGTCCAGCTCAAGGTCGTCATCATGCCGCTGGGCTACGACCCGAAACTGCTCCAGACGGAGGGCCCCGCGCTCGCCGGAACGCTGATCTCGACCGAGACCCGGCCGTGGCAGCTGAACACCCCGGAGCAGAAGACCTTCCTGGACGCGATGAACCAGTACTCGCCGGAGATCCAGCCGCCGAACCAGGACAGCGGGGCCGATGGCTACGTGTCCGCCGACCTGTTCATACGCGGGCTCGAGGCCGCCGGGGCGTGCCCGACCCGGGAGTCCTTCGTCTCCGGGCTGCGCGCGGTGCGGGACTACGACGGCGCCGGGCTCGTCCCCGGCAACATCGACCTCTCCCAGAACTACCAGCAGCCCAAGCCCTGCTACTACTTCGTGCAGGTCAGCAAGGACGGCAAGCAGTTCGTGCCGATGTTCGACGGCCAGCCGCAGTGTGGCAACCCGATCAGCGCGCAGCAGATGGACCAGCTGCTGTCCTGATCCACGGTCGGTGAGCTCGCCCCCGCAGCACAACCCGGCGGGCGAGCTCACCGGCCCCCGGCGTCAGAGCGCCTGCTGGCCCCGCTTTCGCAGCCGCGGAATTCTGTCGAAGTACACGGCGAGCCGGGCGGCCTGGTCGAAGAACTCGGCCATGCGGGTGGAGTCGTCGTCGAGGTGGGCGAGCGTCTCCGCGCCGAGGTAGAAGGCGACGGCCGCGTTCGCGAGCACGGGCATCCGGATCACAGTGGCGAACGGCTTACCGGTCAGCAGGGTGCTGAGCAGCTCGACGGCGACCTCCTCCCACCGCCGGGTCTCCAGCGCGAGCTGGGCGGCGAGCCGCGAGCCCGGCCGCGCGCCGGCGTAGATCTCCTGGACGGCGGCGATGTGCCCGACCTCGGTGTCCTCCAGGTAGAGGCCGCGAAGCGTCTCGACCGCCGGCCCGGCCCGGTCGATGCCGGCCAGCGCCTCCCGGTACCGCTGGACGCGTCCCTCGCAGGTGGTGGCCAGGGCTGCCACCAGGACGTCGTCCAGGTCGGTGAAGTGGTAGTAGATCACCCCGGGGGCGAACCCGCCGACCTGCCCGATCGCCCGCGCGGTCGTGCCCCCGTAGCCGTGCCGCACAAGACAGGCGAGGGTGGCGTCGAGGACGCGCCCGCGGGTGTCAGCCACGGTCCGCATGATCCTCCCCCGCCGGGCACGCCTGGGCGTCAGGGGCGTGTCGCGTGCTCAGGCGCGCATCACCCCGTCGGGCGAATCCCCGCTCGCGCAGCATCCCGTCCGCGACGATGCGGCTGCCCAGCACGCAGGCCACCGTGCCGAGGCCGGGCCAGGTCGAGTCGCCGACCAGCCAGAGTCCATGGCCACCCAGGTCGTGCGGGATGGCGTGCTGGTTGGAGTTGCCCAGGTGCTGGCGGACGCCCCCGACGGCGCCACCCGGCCGGAACCCGAACCGTTCGTAGCTGCGCGGGGTGCCCGTCTGGGCGATCACGGCCCGTTCCCCGAGCGCCGGGTAGGCCTGCCGCGCGCAGGCGACGAGCACCTCGCCGATCCACTTCTTGCGCTGCTCGTACTCGGCCGGGCCGAGCCCCGTCCAGCCGGCCAGGTCTGTGTGGGTGGAGATCATGACCGCCCGGTGGCCCGGCGGCGCGCTGAGGGTGTCCCCGGCCGAGGAGACGGAGAGGAACATGTTGTTCCCGTCGCCCAGCGGCTGGTCGTACGACCGCAGGAACTGATGGTGGGTGAGTTCCTGCCCGGCCACCTCGCCGTCGGGCACACCCAGGAACACCACGCACGCGCCCCCGAACGCCTCCGCGTCGCGTTCCAGGTACGGACGCAGCCGGCCGGCGACCGGGAGGCCCGTGCAGATCGCGGCCGTGGCGGCGGCCGGCACCGCGGCCACGATCCGGCGGGCGTGGACCGTGCCCCGGCGGGTCGCCACCCGGTAGGCGCCCGTCTCACCGTCGACGCGCGAGACCGTGCTGCCCGCACGCAGCTGGCCGCCAAGCCCCCGGTAGTGCGCCACGAGTGCCCGCCAGAAGCCGCTCATACCGCCGGCGTGACGGCTGAGCCCGGCGCCCCGGATCGTCACGCCAAGCGCGGCGTTGATCAACGGCGCGTCGTCGACGGACGCGTGCACGGTGTCCTCGACCAGCATCGCGAGCAGCCCGACGAGAGCCGCGTCGTCGCGCAGGCGGTGCCGGCGCAGCGCGTCCCCGAGCGTCCAGGTCGTGTAGCGCGCGAGCGGCACCCCGGCGACGCCGACGGCGCGCAGGTCGTGCAGCGCGTCGGCCGGCCCGCGGACCGGGAGGCGCACCCCGGCCCGGCTCGCCCGCCAGAACGTCCGAGCCAGCCGGTCGAGCAGCGCCCAGAAGCGCCGGTGGCTGTCGGTGTCGCCAAGCTTGCGCAACCGCTCGGCGTGCCACAGCGCCTGGTCCCGGTGCAGCACGACCTGGCGATCGGGCAGGTGCGCGACGTAGCCCGGCAGCTCCTGCGCGTCCAGCGGGCTCAGCCCCACTGACTCCAGCAGCTCGGAGCCGACTCCCCCGGGCGCGAAGTCGACGAGCGTGGTCGCGCCGACGTCGAACGAGAAGCCCCCCCTGCGGTAGTAGCCCGCGCAGCCACCGACGTGGCCGTGTGCCTCCAGCACCACCGTCGAGAGGCCCGCGGCCTGCAGCCGCAGCGCGGTCGCCATGCCGGCCGGACCACCGCCGATCACCGCCACGTCGAACGACCCGGTCCCCGTCCGCCCGTTCTGAACGTCTGTTCTGAACATTCGTTCACGATGCGACGGATGATCCCGAGAGTCAATGGCTCGCGCCGGTGGTCGGAATTACCGGTTCGGCCGGGTTGACCGCACCGGCGCCGGGAAGGTCCGCAGGCAGGTGGGCACAGCCATCCGGCACAGCCTTCGGAAAGAGGAGCTGATTCGATGTCGAACCAGGACCCCGACCTCGACTTCCGTAACCCCGATGCGCTTGCCGAGGCCGAAGAGGGCCGACGCAGGGACGAGTCCGTGACGGGCGCGGACGGCGGTCCGATCGACGAGGCGGCGATGCGCGCCGCGGACGGCCTGACCACCACCGCGGCGCAGGACGCCGCCTACCGCGAGCACCTCGAGCGCGGCGCCCACCAGAAGGGCGAAGGCGCACCCAACGTGTGACGACGAGACCCCGCTAGGGCCTGTTTGAGAAGTGCGTGGGCTGGTCGGCTGTGGATCAGGTGGTGAGATCCGGCCGGAATGATCCGTTGT
>NZ_JADWYX010000162.1:1769-17629 GCF_016786355.1 Frankia sp. AgB1.9 | reverse complement strand
GTCCGCTACGCGGCAACGGTCACCATCGCCGCGATCAACCAATGGCTACGCTGACTGACTTTCGAAACAGGCCCTAGAGCCGCAGGCGGGCGGACCTGACCAAAGATCACGGGTACCCACGACGGCACGGACCCCACTGCGACCTCAGGCGGAAAACGTGTAGTGAAGTCGGCCGAGCACGACCGCCTGCCGCAGAGGCGAAGGCTGTCCCTCATCAGCGGGCCAGATGGCGCCGTGTCCAATTACAGGCCGGTGCCGGCGGGGCCGCTGGCCCTGCAACGGTCTGGTCGGAGAATCCTGTTGGGGGCAGGTGGGGCGCGTTTCCAGGGCGGACACGGATCGGCAGGGCTTCGGCGACGATGGGCGCCACGATGTCGGTCTTGGCTTTCACCGACTTTGAGGATCCCCTCTTCGGGACGTGTAGGGAGGTCGTCTGGGACGTACCAGTCGGCGAGTTCGGGGGCGCCGTAGCCGGTCGCGTTGGCTTTCGTCGCGTGCCGGCGCGGCGTCTCTTCCAGCGACAGTGCGAAGTAGTAGACGTGGGCCGGGGTTGGATGCGTGGCGATGATCGCCCGCAGCGCCAGGCCGTAGCGGGAGGCGTCGGGGGTGCCTGCGAGGGTCACGTCGTAGCCGGCGGTCAGACACCGCGTCACGATCAGCGAGATCAGGTCGATGTTCAGTGCGCCGGGCTCGTCGCGTTCCCTGAGCAACTCCCGGCGGATCACGTCCTGCTGCACTACCACCACGTCACGGCCGACCGCTTGGCAGATGGCGAGCGCGGTCCCCAGCTACCGGGATTACCAGGCAACAACAGCGTATCGCCGTCGACGAGCTGTTCACCCGCTACGCGCTCAGGCCGGACGGCGGTATCTGGACGGCCAACCGGAGCGGGCCGAACAAACCAAATCAACCAAACCATCGGAGACTGCTGCGTCGGGCGCCGTCGGCTGTATTGCGGACGAATTCATCTAGTTCGCCCAGACGCTGTTCTATCTGGTGACCACGGTGGGCGAAGAAGCAGGGCCGGAAACAGAAAATCCTCCCGTCATGTGTCGTACACGCCTGCATCTGAGAATTGCCGGCCACTGGCGTCAGGGGTGCTATTTTCCGCGCGAGCCTGCGCCAGCCGAGGCGCGGCTGAAAGAAACTCCGAGGAGCGCATGATGGCGACCAGAACGCCGCCCTGGCCAGAGGCAGCCGATTCCATGGTGGTCGATGCCGACCCGCAGGCGGTACCGGCGCGTTCCGTCAGTGGCGCGCCGCGCCCGACGGCCCCGACCCTGGCCGCTGTCGTCCGTGAGACGATCAAAGCGACGCCGGTACTCGGAGAGTTGGCTTCGACCGCCGCCCGCCGGTACCGCGTCAGGCACTTCCCCGGTTCTTCCGCATTCTGGGAGCAGCATTATGCCGCTGGCCGCGACTCCGGCCCCGGCTCGTTTGGGCACTTGGCGGTATTCAAGGCTGGAGTGATCGCGGACATCTGCCGGGAGCGAAATATCACCTCCGTGATCGAGTGGGGTTGCGGGGATGGCAACCAGCTCTCGAAACTCACGGTTCCCCGCTACCTCGGCATGGACGTGAGCCGCACCGCCATCGAGCACTGTGTCAGGCGATTCGCCGGCGACCCGGACAAGAGCTTCGCCTGGTACAACCCGAGTTTCTTCCTGGACGCCGCCGGCTTCTTTTGTGCCGACCTCGCGCTTTCCCTGGATGTCATCTTCCATCTGGTCGAGGACGTCACGTTCACCACCTATATGCGTCGGCTTTTCCGCAGCGCGCGCCGGCACGTGCTCATCTACTCGTCCGATGTTGAGGGGCTGCGTTATAGCGAACCCCACGTCCGGGACCGGAAGTTCTCCGCCTGGGTTGAGAGCAATGAGCCCGACTGGGAGCTGACGAAGACCATCCGGAACCCATACCCGTTCACCGGTGTGGAGGAGGCGGGCTCGTTCTCCGACTTCTTTTTCTACACCCGTGTCCCAGCCAGGGAGCCCACGGCCGACTGACCTCGGTGCTGTCGGGCCGGGGCGAGCCCTCGACCCCGGCTGGCCGCGACCATCTACCCCCCGCGGCTTTGCGGCGGCATGCGGTCAGGTCACGACGGCTGAGAGCGGCCGTACACGGATTGCCCGTGGCGCCTGGTGCCGTACACGCCAGGGAACGACGAGCACCCCCGCCGGGACTGCCGCACCGCCCGGCGGGGGCCGTCGACCGTACCGCCGCCCACCTCGACGATCGTTGGGCAGAAACTCGAACAGCCTGTCGGCGAGGTCTGCCACTGGTGGTCGCGGGCGTAGGCCCCGTGCGCGCTGGCCATGGCGAACGCGCAGGTCGTCACGGCGAGGAGCAGGCCCAAGCGCAGAGGCGAGGCGGTTGGGATCGACCGGATCGAAGGAGGCGCCGCCGTCTCGGAGTATCGGTGGCCCCGCATCCTGTTGGAAGATGCGACCGGAAGCTCGCGGCTCATCGCCTCCGGCCGCGTGATCGGCCACGTCTCCTGCGTGGGATGGGAAGACGGACACGTCAGCGTAGACGGGGCCGGCCCTGATCGGGCAGCGGACGGCGTACCGCGCCCGGGAGATCCCGGTACTCGTCCGGGATAGCGTTGCCACTCACGGCGTGCCGCCGGATCCAAAGGATTGCCGGGTCCTCCTGTCACGCGCGGGCTCCCCGACGAACACGACCCAGTCTATCTGCAGGAAGGCGCTCGCCTGCGCCGCCCAGACCGCCAGATGCCGGGCAGATGTCATCGACACTGCATACAGCCAATAGATCTTGCCATGAAACGGGAAGATGTGGTGATGGATGACGACACGGGGAACGGCTGCGGCACTCGCCCGCGCAAGCCGCGCGCGCAGGAGGACCTCCGGCCGGACCTCCAGACCAGCGCCGGGAACGCGGTAAGCCGCCAGGACTCCGGACACGCCGCCTCGGATCAGCGAGCTCCGTCGGGGAGCGCACGCGCACGTGCTCCCCGAGCCGACCAAGCCAGTCGGCGTGCGACCGGGAGCGCAGCAAGGTGACGGCGACGTCCCGCGGCCGGCGCCCGGTCAGCACCCCGCGCGGATAGCGCAGATAGCCACCACTTCCAGCGGCTGCCATCAACCAAGATTTCATCACAGTCACATTCTCGGCCCGGAAGCCGGTGGTCGATTTTCGGCGAACGCCACGTTCGATCCTTTTGCGGGCGACCGGCGCGAACGTTCGGCAGCCTTCCGGAAAAATCACAGAATCCACCCCGACCCCCTTGATCGGCCGCCGCCGAGCTACGGTGTGTCGCTCCCGCGCCTCGTCGCGAGACGAGGTCGTCTGTAAGTCGCGACGGTCCGCCTGGTCGGCCTTGTTATGATCGCGACGCTATCGATGCATTTCGACCCGGCTCTCCGGGTGACGCACGGGAAACGCCATGGCGGACAGGAAAGCTGACCCCTTTCCGCACGCCTGCCCGTGTTAGCTTGCGCCCCTGTACCTAGGCCGCGCAGGGCGCACGGAGGCGGGAAGGCGAGGAGCGCACGGTGGTGAGCAGCACGGTGAGTACGGTGAGCGGGCCACCGGCGGGTCCGGAGCCTGGGCCAGGTTCCCGTACCGCGGAGCCGAGGTTGACGACGATCGTGCTGCAGACCGTCCGAGGCACGCCTGTCCTGGGTGAGCTGGCCTTGGCCGAGGCCCGCCGGTACCGAACCGCCAGGTTCCACGATTCGGCCGTGTTCTGGGAACAGCGCTTCTCCGCCGGAAGCGACTCGGGTCTCGGCTCTTTCGGCCGTCTGCCCGCCTTCAAGCCGAGGTCATCACGGACGTGTGCGAAGAGTGGGCGGTCGCCTCGGTGATCGAATGGGGCGGCGGCGACGGCAACCAGTTGTCCACGATGTCGGTCTACCTAGGCCGGACGTCAGCCGTAGCGCCGTCGCTAGGTGCCCCAGTCGGCTCGCCGGTGACCCGGACAAGAGCTTCTTCCGGTACGGACCGGCCGCTTTCTCCGACAACGCAGGCATCTTCACCGCCGACCTCGCGATCTCCCTGGAAGTCATCTGCCACCTTGTCGAGGAGGCGAGGTTCCGCGCCTCCATGCGCCGACTCTTTCGAAGTGTGAGCCGCCATGTCCTTATCCACTCGTCGGATATTGACGGTTCGGACCGCTGATCCGGCGCGGGCGTGGTCACCTCCGCGCAGACGACGCGAGAACGGGAGATGGTAATGCGCTGCGGAAGTCGGTTCTCGACGCTTGAGCGGATCTGGCAGGCGGCCGGCTGCTCGATCGCCGTGGCCGCCGGTCCGGCGGCGATGCCCTCGGTCGAGGCTGTGCGGCACGTGTTGCGGGAGTTCGCGACGCTCGACCCGGACAGCCGGTTCCTGCGCGGCATCGACCTCGCCGGTTCCCGGTGGGTCCGCATCCCGCCCGAGCGGTGCGGGGAGTTCCTCTCCCGGGTAGTTGTCGAACTCGACGACCGCTTCTCGGCGCTCGCCGACCCGGTCGAGGACGACCGGCTTTTGATGGCCCGGTTGGCCATGCTGTGTGAGGCCGGGCTCGACGACCTGCCGTTCCGGATCTCCGTCGGTCAGCGGTATTCCATCTTCGAATGGCCCCATCTGGTTAGCGACCGGTCGGCGGTTGGCTTCTGGTTGGGAATGCTGTGCTGTTCCGTCGAGCATCGCCGGCCGGACGGCCTCGTCGAGACCGGCTCCCGGTACCCGCTCGCCCGGGCACTGGGCTGGCACCTGGTCCGCCGGCCGGACCGGCTGCTCGGGATCGCGGACCGGATGCGGAGCCAGTCCGGCCGGCCGGACGGCGGCCCGGCGGGCAGTGAGGTTCCCGCAGTCAGCGGCCCTGTTGGCCGGGTGGTCGCGCGGTCCGGCCCGGAGCTGGTGAAGGCACTGCGCGCGTGGCGCGACAGTGACGCCGTGGGAACCTCGCTGCACGCTGTGCTGTTTGCGGCCACCGCTGCGGCCGCCGACCACTGCGGTCTCGCCCGCGCCACGGACGGCAGCTGGGTGCCCTGCGACCTGCGCCGTTACCTGAAGGACGGTGCGCCCGTGTACGGTAACTTCGCTGCGTCCTCGCTCCTGCGGCCCGCCGACCCGACGTCGCCGCGATCCGTCGCGGCCGAGCTGCGCCGTGCCCTGGACCTTGGCGAGCCGCTGGCGACTTTGGCGAAGGGTCTGATCGGCGAACGCCTACCGAGGCGGCGGTCCAGCACCCCGGCGGTGCCGGCGGCGCCGCGGCCCGGCGTGGCGCACGTGTTTACGGCATGGGGCGAGCCGCCCGATCTGGGCCGGCTTCCCTGGCTTGCCCCACCGCCGCAGCGCTTCTTCGCCTGCGCGTTCTCCCAGACGAATCGCTGCGGCGTGTCCTATACCTATGCTCTGCTGGATGGCGTGCTGCACGTCTGGGCGCATTTCGACGAGAACCGGTACGAGGCTACAACCGTCCGCCAGGCACTGGACCTGCTATGCACGGACCCGATCGCCCTGCTGCTCGACCGCGCGGGCGGCCTGGCCACCGCGCCGCGCGGCCGGGGTAGGCCGAGCACGCTGGCGACCGCCGCGCCGGACCCCCGAACATCAGACCTGACGGCTCAGCCACCAGCTCCAACAGCTCGGACACCAGGGTCGCCCTGACAGCCTCACCGCAAGTCCCTTTCGACTCAGCATTAGGCCGGGTGTCGGTCTTCGCCAGTCCACCTGATGCGGACTCGGGTGACGTCGAACGGTCCGTGGCGCTGGTTGCCGGGGGTGATCTCGATGCGGTCTACCACGTCGATGAGGATCTTGCGGGGAGCGGTTAGGCCCTCGTCGGTGCACGTGCCGGCGCCGTCCCAGACCCGCGCGGCGGCCGGGCCGGCCAACGCCTGGCGGACCTGGCGCTGCCCTCGGATCTTGCGGTCGATCTCGGCGATCTCCGCGAGGATCAACTGTTCCGTGCGCCCGGCGAGTTCCAGCGTCATCTGGTCGGCAGCGATCTCTCCCCAGGCGGCGTTCCTTCACTGTCTTCTGGTCAACCAACGCCGTCGGGGTGTGTTCGGATCGCTCCCCGGTTTCCTCCCAGGTTGACGGGTCAGTGATCCAGAGCAGGAGTGAAGCCGCGTCTGTCCTGATGACGGTTGTCTGATGACCTGCGCCGATGCGGAGCAGCCGTGGTGCCTGACCGCCGAGCAGGCAGCCTTGACGGCGCGGTGAGTGTGGGGTCGGGGGAGCGGAGTGGAGCAGGCTGTCCTGACCGGCCATACCGGCTTGACAGCGGTGGGTCCGGATTTTTCCGGTGGCCGTGATCAGAGTCCGGTGATGCTCGCGGCGTTGGTCGGGCCCGGTGTCTCGGCGTAGCCGTCTGATGGTGCGAGCCGCTCGGCCGTGACGCCTGTGCTTGTCGGCGCGCCTCCGTCACGTTTCGACGCATGTCTCTATGGTCACTGTACGTAGTCGATACATCTCGTGGCGTGATCACCGCTGGTCGACCGCAGGTCGGCGTAGGAGCTGGTCAGTCCGGTCCGGGGAAGGAGGCGGCCTGTGGCGACGGGCAGCGGTGTCGGCGGTGAGTGGAGCGTGGTCGCCTTGGTCATGCGACGATGGCCTCTGCTACTGGCGGTGACGGTCGTTTGTGGCGCGGCCGGATTCCTCGTGTCGAGCGCGCAGCAGACGCGGTATTCCAGCACGGCGACGTTGCTGCTCAATGACCCGAGCAGCTCCAGTGTCTTCAGTGCCAACAACCAGACGGTCGTCGACCCGTCGCGGTACGTTCGCGGTCAGGCCGCGTACATCACCTCCAACGAGGTGATGACCGCCGCGTCCAAGCTGCTGCAGGGCCGGTTCACCCCCGATGGACTGCGGTCACAGGTGAGCGCTTCCGCCTCCGACGAGTTCAACCAGGTGAGCGTCACCGGGACCGACTCGACTGCCCAGGGCGCCGCCGACCTCGCGAACGGCGTCGCCATGGCGTACCGCACGGTCATCCGCCAGAGGGTGCAGGCGAACGCCCGGGAGACCACCGGCGAGCTCGACCATTCGGTCAGCCAGCTTCGCTCCCACATCAGCGACCTCGACCAGCAGCTCGCCCAGTCGGGTGACGGAGCGAACGACCCGAGCATCTCGGCGGCCCGCCAGGCCGCCGCGACCCAGCTGTTGACCATGCAGAGCCGGGCGGATGAGATCTCGGTCGACACCGCGAGGTTCGGCGACGGCGTTGCGCTCTTCGACCGGGGGGAGCCGCCGTCCTCGCCGTCCTCGCCCAAGCCACTGGGTGACATCGTGATCGGTACGCTGCTAGGGCTGGTGCTCGGTGGTGGTGTGGTCTGGTGGCGGGGTGAGTACCGTCGGCGGGCCGACGAGAAGCAGGACGCGTCGATGGTCCTCGGGGCGGCGTTGCTCGGCGAGATCCCGGAGTTCGTCGTGTCCGGGGACGGCCGCCCGCTGCCAGCCGCGCTCGAGCCGCATTCCCCGGCGGCCGAGGCGTACAACATCCTCGTCGAGAGCGTCGGCTTCGCGCTCAGGGCGGTCGGCGGCCGCGTCATCTCGATCACCAGTGCGCGTCCCGGCGACGGTAAGACTGTGACGACGCTGAACCTCGCGATCGCGATGGCACGCGATGACTGTCGGGTCGCCGTTGTCGACGCCGATGAGCGGATGCGTGGGCTGAGCAGGCTCGCCGACGCCGCCAGCGCGCCGGGGCTGTCCGACCTGGGCGGTGAGCTGCCCGTGGGCGAGGCGGTGCGCAAGCTCGACGGCGTTGAAGGGCTCGACGTCGTACCGGCCGGTGGGTTCCTCGACGACCCGGCCGCCTTCTTTCGGACGGGCAGGTTTCGCCGGGCCATCGGCCGGCTGTGTGACCGCGCCGACATCGTCGTCATCGACTCCCCGCCGCTGCTCGCTGTAAGTGACGCGGCCGCGATCGCCGCGCAGGCTGATGCTGTCGTGGTCGTCGTCGAGCGCGGCACTCCGCTGCGGGTGTTGGAAGAGGTCCGCCACCGCCTCGACTTCGTCGGGACCCCGCTTCTGGGCTACGTCTTCAACCGGTCGGCGTCGCCTGAGCTGCGCTACGGTCGGTATGGCTACGGGCGCTACGGCGGCGGGCATCGCGGCCGTCGCGCCGCGGCCCTGGCCGGCGGCACCGCGGTTCCGGCTCAGCGTTCGGCGGAGGACACGCGTGCGCGGGCTCGCCGGTGACGATCGCCCACAACGGGCCGGCCGGCGTCGGTTCTGGCGAGCCGGCGTCCGGGGTGCTTCGAGAGAGCCAGCCTCGTCGGGCGGTTGAATCCGTCGCGGGCGAGGAGTCGGTGGGCCGCGAGGCGTACGCAACCCACCGGCACATGGAGAGTGTCGTCCCTGATGCGAGCCAGGCCCGCGGCCGGCATCGGCCCATACCGCAGCCGCAACCTGAAGGCCTGCGCCAGCTCACCGGGCGCGCGGCCCGCGCAGGCGGGTGGACGCTGGCCGGCCGGGTCAGCGTCGCCCTTGCGGCGTTCGGGTCGAGCGCGCTGGCCACGCGGATGCTGACGCCGGCCGGGATGGCCGCGTACGCGATCGGCGCCAGCGTGGCCACGGTCGGTGGGCTGATCGGCGGGCTCGGCCTCTCGCAGGTAGTGGTCCAGTTCGCGGCCTCGGAGCTGGCCTTCGGCCGCCGCCGGGCCGCCGGTCAGGTCGTGTGGCGGTGCGTGGCCCTCGGCTTCCTCGGCCTGGTCGGTTTCGGCGCGCTGTTCGCGCTGTTCGGCGACCACCTCACCGGCGACTCACTGGGACTGCTGGCCGGCGGCGCGCCCGGCGGCGTCCAGGTGGCGCTGCCCGCGGCGGTGGTCGCGGCGCTGCTGGTGGGCAGCGGTGGCCAGACCCTGGTCGGGGAGTGCCATCGCGGTTTGGGGGATGCCCGCTCGGCGTCGGTGTTCGGTGGCTGTGTCGGGTCGGTGCTGTTGATGGGGGCGCTGTTCGGGCTGTGGGAGGCGGGCAGACGCCATCTCGGCGCTACCGACCTGCTCTGGATCGCGACAGTCACGTCCGCGGTCAGCGTCGCGGCCGGGTTCGCGGTGCTTGCGCCGCGGCTGTGGCGGCTGCGGTCGCCGTCGCCAGCGGAATCTCGGGCAGACGATGCGCCCGCGCCTGAGACGCCTGTCGCCGAGGCGGCGCCGAGCGTCGGCCGGCTGTTCTCGGTGTCCCTTCCCTGGCTGGTTTCCCTCATGCTCTACAGCGCGTTCACCCAGGCCGACCTGTGGGTGCTGGGCGCGACCCGCCACGGCGAGGAGGTGGCCGCCTACGCGGTCGCGTCCCGGGTGGCGACGCTGGTCGCGATGCCGACCCTGGTGGTCAGCCCCGCGCTGCTCCCGATGATCGCGGAGCTGTTCGCCACGAAGCGACGCGCGCCGTTGTTCCGGCTCCTGCGCCTCGGCGCCGCGGTGGCCACCGCGCCTGCCGCCGCCGCGACGCTCCTGTTCGCCGTTCGCGGCGGGCCGCTACTCGGCCTGGTGTTCGGGCCGACCTACCGCAGTGGCGGCCTGGCGCTGACGATCCTCGCGGCCGGCAACACGATCGCGGCCTGGTCCGGGCAGGCCGGCGCGGTGCTGGCCAACTGCGGACGGCACCGGCTGATGCTGGTCACCAGCACCCTCACCGCGACCGCCACGCTGACGGCGATCGTGCTGGTCGTGCCGGCGGGCGGGCCGACGGCCGCGGCGTCGCTCGCGGCCGGAGGGCTCACCGTGCAGAGCCTGGCGCTGGTGCTGCTGGCCCGGATCACCGGCGGCGGGTGGACGTGCGCGGTCTGGTCGCCGCGCGGACGAACGGGGCACCAGTCGGCTCCCGGCCGCGGCGTCGTGACCGGCTCGGGACGTCGCGCCGGGCCATGGTCGATCGGACGGCCGCTGGACCGGCGTCCCCCTGGCTGGCCGAAGCGCCGCTGGCCGTGGCCGCATCCCCTCACCCGCCGGCTGAGGCTGGCGCGGGCGCGGCGGAGAACCTCATGACCACCTGGGTCCGCGCGCGGCGCAGCCGGCCGCCCGCGACCGGCGGGTCCCGTCAAGGGCTGCCATTGCCGCTCGTGGTGGCGGCGGTGGGGCTCGTCGCGGTGGCGCTCTCCGTCCGCTCCGCACCTGATCCGGCGCCGATGCGGGTGTGCTGGCGCACCGCCTCGTTCGTACTCGCCGGCGCGACCGGCGCCTGGAACCTGCTGGCAGCCTGGCGGGCGTTTCGTCGTAACGGCTTCCTCTCCGCCGTCGGCATGCTCCAGCTCTGGAGCCTCTTCGCGTTCTCCTGGGCCGCCGCCGAGCAGTGCTTCCGATACGACCAGCTGAGTCTCGGCTTCTGGCAGGGGTCGCTTGACAACGCGGGCACGTTCGGGACAGTCGCGCTTCTGACCGGGTTCCAGGTGCTGTTTTTCGTGGCCCTTGGCCGCGACGTTCCGCTGCACCGGTTCGTTCCGGTGCTCAGGTCCGCTGGACCGGGCGGTGCTCCCGGGGACAGACTCGTCGCCGAGAACGCGAGGACCCGCCGCGGCCAGCGCCGGGTCACGCTGATCCTGCTGGCGGTCGCAGCCCCCTTCGTGGCCGCGCGACTCGTCGCGCTCTCCCAGCTGGGCCTGCGGAGACTCGTCCTGTCGATGGTCACCCGCACCGAGTACTTCGGGCTCGTCGACGGTGGCACTGGTACCAAGGTCAATCCCGTGATCTGGATGTTCGGCATCCTGTTCCCGATCTTCGGCGTCACCCTGCTGTGTCTGGCGGTCCGGTATGGGTTCCATGACGCCGGGCGCCGAGGCGCCTTCTGCTACGCCGGGGTGCTCGTGCTGTGCGGCGTCTGCGTCCTGCCCTCCGGCGGCCGCGGGGACCTGGTGTTCGTGGTGGTGGCGGTGCTGTTCGCGATGCGCGCCCATGGGTACCGCGGGGCCCGCGCGTACCGGCCGGTGCTGGTCCCCATCGGCCTGGCCGGCGTGCTGCTGCTGCTGCTCGCACAGGCGCGCACCGGCCATGTGAACTCACTCACCTCGCTCGCGGGGAATCCCTATGTCGGGAACTCGTACTCGTCGGGTGAGATCACCCAGGTGCTCGGTACCGGACGGTTCGACGCGGTCCGAATGATCGTGAACCGGCACTCGACCGCGCACGGCTTCGGCGTGCAGGACTACTTCGACGCGGTCAAAGGGTCGCTCAACTCGATCTTCCTGCCGCGGATCGTGGCCGGGCACGCGCTGTCGTCCTGGCATCCGAGCCTGCAGGTCATGGGCCCGTGGCAGTTCGGCGCCCAGAAGACGAGCTCGCTGCCGTCCGCGCCCGGCGAGCTGTACCTCGCCTTCGGTGTCCGCGGGGTCCTCGTCGGCGCCTTCCTGTTCGGACTGGTCACCCGCGTGCTGCTGCGGGTGGTCGCGGGCCTGCCCGGACCGGCGCAGATCACCTGGGTCCTGGCCGTGTGGACGGTCGCGCTCGGCCTGTCCACCGAGGCCTACCTGGTCGGCTCGTTCGTCGCCCAGCACTGGCCGGTAATCCCGGTGATCGGGTTGCTGGTGCGCCGTCATCTGATCACCGGCCGGGCCATGCCACAGGACCGGATGTGCGAGCCCCGAAGAGCCGGCTGGCCAGCGAGCTCCGGTCGCGCACTTCCTGCCGACGGACCGCCGGCCGGGCCGCCGGGGCGGACAAGCAGCGCCGTGCCTACGCCGAGAGCGGGCAGTCTCCGGCGCCGAGAGCTCGACCTGGAGAAGGAGCCTCACATTCCATGAAGATCCTGGTGGACGGGGGGACGTGTGGTAGCGGTGGCTACCTGCACCACCTGCGGGGAGTGCTCAACGCCCAGCCGCCGTCTGACCTTCAGATCACTCTGCTGGTCTCGGCCCGGCTCGCCGAACGGCTCGGACCGTTCGGCGAGCACGTCCGGGTGGTGCGCCCACCGGAGCTCGACCACCCTGGACGAGCCGTCCGGCGGCGCTGGTGGTTCACCGGTTTCCCCAGCCTGGTGCGAGAGGTCGGATCGGACGTCCTGCTGCACGAGCATGGGCTGGTACGTGGCCGCGCCCCGGGCGTCCCACGCGCGGTCATCCATCACAATCCGACCCCGTTCGCCGCCGAGACCTACCGCCTCTACGGGCTCAGTGCCGCCAGCGCGCATTTTCTCGCGACCCGGCAGCGGCTGGTGGCCGGGATGCGGCGCGCCGACGGGGTCGTGTTCCTGCACGAGAGCTGCCGTGAGCAGATCACTCGCCAGGTGCGCGGGATCCGGGCCACGACGGTGATCGGCCACGGGACACCGGCGCGGTATCTCGACCTGCCGCGCGCCGCCCGGGCGACGCTCCCAGCGGCCCCGCGGATTCTGTGCGTGACGACCCAGTTCCTGTTCAGGTACCAGTGGAACGTCGTCCACGCCGTCTGCGACCTGCGTGACCAGACCGGAATCGGCCTGCGCCTCGACCTCGTCGGCGGGGGTGACGCGCCGACCGCGCGGCGGGTCGCGGCGGCGGTCCGGGAGCGCCGTGCCACCGGCTTCGTCACGGTGCATGGGGACGTCCCGGCGCAGCGGATGCCGGAGCTCTATGCCAGCGGTGACGTGTTCGTCTTCCCCTCCGGGCAGGAGACCTACGGGATCACGCTGCTGGAGGCGATGGCCTGCGGACTGCCGATCGCGTGCTCCGACCGGATGCCGCTGCCCGATATCCTGCGCGATGCGGGCGTCTACTTCGACCCGGCCCACGTCGCGGGCATGACCGCGGCGCTGCGCACCCTGCTGGCCGACGGTGACCTGCGCGTCCGGCTCGGTGGGCTCGCCCAGACCTACGCGCGCCAGCACCTCTGGCAAGACTCCGCCGACCAGCTGTTCGCCTTCCTGCGCGACCTGATCCCGCCGGCCTCGCGGGGATCGGTCCCCGAGGCGCGCCGGCCGCTCGGTGCTCCGCCAGGCCTGGGGACGCGCCCATGACCAACCCCGCCAGCGCCGAGCCCGTCACCGCCGCGGACACGCGGCGAGCCCCGGTCGGGCGGGAACCGACGGTCTCGCTGGTGATCCCCGCCTACAACAAGGCCGCTTATCTCGCCGAGGCGATCGAGAGCGTGCTCGCCCAGGACCATCCCCGCCTCGACCTCGTCGTCGTCGACGACGGTTCGACGGACGAGACCCCTCGCGTGCTCGAAGCGTTTGGCCCTGGAGTGCGCTGGGTGCGCCAGCCCAACTCCGGCCAGTCGGCGGCGATGAACCGGGGCTGGTCGATGACCGACGGTGAGCTCGTCGGCTACCTCAGCGCCGACGACGTGCTGGCGCCCCAGGCGGTCAGCGCGCTCGCCGAGGCGCTGGTCTGCGCGCCGGAAGCTGTCTGTGCCTACGGCGACTACCAGCTCATCAACGCCCATGGCCGAGTGGTACGCGACGTGGTGGCGCCCGACTTCGACTACCACGCCATGGTGCGACGGTTGCTCTGCCCGCCTGGCCCAGGAGCGCTGTTCACACGCGCGGCCGCGGCGGCGGCCGGCTGGTGGAACACCTCCCTGCGGCTGATACCCGACTACGATTTCTGGCTGCGCCTGGGCCTGTCCGGGCCGTTCGTGCATGTGCCGGGCACGCTGGCCCGGTTCCGGGTCCACGACAGCGGGCTGTCGTTCGCCGCGCCGTCAGCGCGGCTCGCCGGCGAGTACGTCAAGGTGATGCAGGAATGGTTCGCTTCGACCGCCGTTCCCGATGCGCTGCGCAGCAGCAGGGCACAGGCACTCAGCAGCGCCTACCTGCTGGAGGCACGGGGACATCTGCGGGCCCAACGGCACCGACCCGCCGCCGCAAGCGCCGCACGGGCTGTGGCACTGTACCCAGCCAACGTCAACCTGGCAGCCGCCCGGCTGTTGGCACACGGCGTCTTCCACCACCGGCGCGAGGCCTTCCACCCCGATCCGGGCGCGCCCGCCGGCCACCGGCCCGCATGGCCGATAGCGGCGGCGATACCCGCCGCCCGGGCAGGCCAGACCTCTGGGCGGCCCGTCGTCCTGACCGGCGGCAGCGGCTCGCTCGGCGCCCACGTCCGGGCGGCGCTCGCCGACTGTCAGGTAACGCTGCTCGGCCGGCGCCCGCCGGTAGGCCGCCTACGCCACGAGCAGTGGGTCTGGGCCGACCCCGCCGCCGGGCCGCACAGCTCGGACCTCTCCCGCCGCCTCGGGTCGCTGGACCTGCCGGACAGCACCGTCTTGTGCCACCTCACCCACAGCCGCCTCGCCGAACAGACGGCGACGATGACGCTCGACCTGCTCAACGCCGTCAACGCCTGCCCGCGGATCAACCGGGTTGTGCTGGTCAGCACCGCCGCCGTCTATGGGCCACAGCATCGGGGACCTGTCGACGAACATGCCCGGTGCCGGCCGCGCGGGTCGGACGCCAAGGCCACGCTCGCCGCTGAACGGCTCTGGCGGGCCGCGCTTCGCCGGGACTGCGAGCTGGTGGTGCTGCGACTCGGCGCGGTGCTTTCGATCGAACGGGCGTCGTCATACCAGCTGGTGGAGGACGCCCTGCGCCGACCGGTGAGAGCCACCCTGCTCCGTTCGCTGCGCCAGGGCACCGGCATGCACTACGTCACGGTAGGTGACGCAGCTGCAGCTGTGCGGTTCGCGGTCGACGCGGAGCTCCCACGGGATCGTACGGTTTTCAATGTCGTCGACGAGCCGGCGGGCGGGCCGGTCGGTCCGCTGACGGCGGCGAATGGTGACTACGCGGCGCTGCAGGACGAGGTCCGCCGGCTCGCAAGTCGACCGCCGCTACCCCGCCTTCCGCTGCACCCGGCCGCCATCGACGCGGCGGCGCGGCTGCTGGGGCAGCCCCGCCCCGGCCGGAGGCTCAGCGCGGCGGCGCTGCGTTCGGCCGGTTTCGTCGGGACGAACCCCCTGGGCGAGGAGCTGGCGAAAATCGTCGCCACGCTCGTCGGCACGACCAGGTAGCCGCTCGCGATCGACGAGGCGGAGCAGGGCTGGCCGTGGCGATGACGGCCGACACCTGCCGGCGCGGCGAGGCGGCCGGACGGGTCTTCCAAGCGTCGGCCAGGAAGGTGGTGGCGCGGTAGGCGAAAAGTCCTGCCTCGCGCTCGGTGGACCTGGCGTGGGCCTTCGCGGCGGCCGAGCGGACAACGAGGAGGGTTCGCCGCGAGCCTGGTGGGGGGGCTTCGCCCGGAGGAGAAGGAGCAGACCTTCCCGTAGTACTGGCCGTAGGTGTCGAGGGCGTGCTCGGCCTGGTCGAGAGCGGCCTCGGCTCTGGCCGGCAGCCCGGCCGCGAGCCACATTTCGACGATCAGACCGTAGTGAAAGGCGATACCCCAGCGTGGCGGGTCGAGCAGAGCGGTGGTCGGGAAATCCGCGGCTTCCGCCGCGGCTCCGGCCGGGTCCTTACCGGTCAGGGATCGCGCCCAGCACCCGTTCTGCCGCAGATAGACGCGAAAAGGAGAGTCTGTTCGGGGTCAGCGGTGAGCCATCTCTTCGCGACCCGCAGCGCCCAGGTCGCGTCGCCGGCCATAGACACGAGCGCATCGCGGCGGCTGGGCTGCCGATGCCGTGATGGGCGCCGCGTCACCAGGTCACCCACCGTGCCGTGCCGTGCCGCGGCCGACGGCCTGGACCAAGGCCTTGAGTGTCGCCGGCGGTCCCGGGTAGGCGGGTACCGGCGAGGCGGTAGCCGGCTCGGTGGTGGCCGTGTGGGTGACGCCGAGGACGTAGACCAGGCCACGTTCGGTCAGACCGTGGCCAAACTCCGCGGCACCGGCGAGGACCGGCCGGGCGGGCGCGCCCCAGCCGTGACCTCGTCGAGCATGTCCAACGTGAGGCGCCATTTCTCCCGATGCCCGTCGGCGCCGGGGATCCCGCCCGGCGCCCCCCGGCGCGGGCCGCGCCACAATAACCACCCCCGTTTTTGGCCCGCGGGTACGCCCCCCCCCC
>NZ_JADWYX010000162.1:0-1759 GCF_016786355.1 Frankia sp. AgB1.9 | reverse complement strand
GACGCGGCGGCCGTCCGCCGGGCCGGCGGGGCGCCGAGGGGCGCCCGCCCCCCGGCGCCGACGGGCGCGTACCGCGCAACAATCCCCTCCCGGTTCTTGGACCTGCGGATCCGCCCCGCCGCCCAAGCCCTCACCCGCGCCGACGACCGCAGCCTGCCCTCATGCTGGCCACTCGCTGACTGGCCCCCCGGCGAACCGAACCCACCGACTATTGGCTGTCCACCCTGCCCGCCGACAACCCCACGGACGCCTCGTGCGACTCGCGAAACTGCGCTGGGGCCATACCTCCCATACTTCCCGCCTCGTGTCTCGGTGCCGGTGCCGCGCTTCGATCATCCTGGACGGCCCCGTCGCCTCTCTACGCATGGGAGGCACGCAAGCGGCTAACGGCCTAGCTAGCTGAGCGGTTGGAACCGGCCCGCCCGTATCGGGTAGCCGTAGCGGACGATCCACGGAAGGCAGACCGCCGTCACTGCGGCGACCTGACGTCGATCCATCGCTGTCTCCCATTCGGCGTCCAGGCTGAGCGTGACGAGGCCGGTCCGGAAACGGCTGGGGTTCCCGCAGACGATGTGGTTCGGCTCAAGCCGCACGCTGCTATCGCCGACGAAATCGAGTTTTGCGCCGTCGATGCCGGCCTCCCGCAGGATCTTGCGCAACACCGGCACCGGGGCCGCGATGAGGTCTTCGTAGCGTACGACGCTGCGGGTGCCGCGTCGCTGGGCTCTCAGCATCTCGGCGACGGCCTCCTCGAAGGTCCACGCCTTGGCGTTTCGCCCGACTGGGCGGGCGGGAAGACCCTCGTCCGCGCGGTCACGCTGCCAGGAAAACGCCACCGCGCGGGGATCACGCACCAGGTGGACGGTGTGAACCGTCACGCGCGGGAGCAAGTGAAGCATATGGCCGTGCCGCGCCGACTTCGACGAGTCGACGAGCACGTCCGCCCCGGTCATCGCTGCCACGGTCCGGTAGACGTGCGACAAAGCAGTGAGGTAGCGCTCTGCCCGGGCCATGACCCTGACGTCGAACACTCGCGGGGCAGCTGCAGTTTCGCGCAGTCTGAACGCATGGTCCCGCCAGTAAGTCATCTGCTCGGGCAGCATCGAGTGCGCACCAGTCTGGACCGCGTCAAGTACTTCGCTCCACAGCGGACAGCGCGCGGCCGGTGCACCGCAGCCGCAGCGCTCACCTGGCGTCAGGCCCCGATCCCAGAGATAGGCAGTCTCCCCCAACGAGCAGAAACCCTCGACCTGCCCGAGCATCGCGTCTAGAAGCGTGGTGCCACTACGCCCGAATCCCTCTATATAGATGATCGTCACCGGGGGCGGCCCGGCCAGCCCTCCGGGCGACGATCGCGCCCCCACCTCACCAGTCGTCAAGCTTGAGGATGCTTCCTGCCGACTCGTGGTCACCCGCTGCTCCTCATGGCCGCGCCCTACGCTCGCCCCGGTCGGATCCCGCACATGCGCGTCAAACAGCCGCCGACAGAGGGCAGATCGCACCGCGCTTGGCCGTCCAACGCCCCGGCGCCATACAAGCGGCGTCACAGGTAAGACACCACGCGCCGCGCCGCTGTGGTAGCTCGTCACAGCCGAAAGTCCCTGTCTCACCCTTCACGGGCGTGGGCCTTTAGGCCTTCTGCGGTGCACGTCTCCGTTGCAGTCTTCCGTCAACATGGACGTTGTCAACGGTTTCTGAAATTTGACCCCCTGGGGGTCCGTGAAATGTGACCCCGGGTCGATTTCAAGATCAGGTAGTG
>NZ_JADWYX010000161.1 GCF_016786355.1 Frankia sp. AgB1.9 | reverse complement strand
CGTACAGCGCGCCGCGCGGCGGGACGCAGGTGACCCCTGGGATGTCGGCCAGCAGCTTCACGACCGTGTCGCGCTGCGCCCGCCCCCCCCCCCCCGGGGGCACCCGGCGGCCCGCGGGCCCCCGCGACCCGCACCCGGGCGCGGGGCGCGGCCGGCAGCGCGTCGACCCGGGCGAGCAACGCCTCCCGCAACGTGGGTGTGATCACGACGCCCAGGCTGCCGTCCTGGGAGGCGGCCACGACCTCCTCGACGAAGAAGGCGTTGCCATCCGAGCAGGCCAGGACGTCGTCGACCAGGCTGTCCGGCACGGTGGCGCCCAGGATCGCGCCGACCAGCTGCGCGACCTCGACCCGGCCGAACCGGTGCAGCTCGACCCGCTCGACCCAGCGCGTCCGCTCCCGCCCAGAGGGCGCGGCCCAGCGCAGCCGCTCGGCCTCGGCCAGGAAGGTCCGCAGCGGGTGGCCGGGCCCGACCCCGTCGGCCCGATAGGTGAGCACCAGCGTCACCCGGGAGCCGCGCACGTTGCGCAGCAGGAACGCCGCGAGCGCCCGGGTGGACTGGTCGGCCCAGTGCAGGTCCTCGATCACGAACAGCACCGGCCGGGCGGCGGCGAGCGCCTCCAGCAGACCGAGCACCAGGTCGAACAGGCGCCCGGAGCTGTGCGCGTCCTCGCCGGCCGCGGGCAGCGCCCCGCGGCCCAGCTCCGGCAGCAGCCGGGCCAGCTCGCCGCGCCGGTCGCCGACCAGCCCGACCAGCCCGACGGGCCCGAGCTGGCGGGCCAGCCCACGCAGCGCCTCGACCACCGGCGCCAGCGGCAGCCCGTCGCCCTCCAGCTCGACGCAGCCGCCGGTCAGCACCGCGTGCCCGGCCTCGTCCGCCCGGGCGACCAGCTCCTCGACCAGCCGGGTCTTGCCGACGCCCGCCTCGCCGCCGACGATGACGGCGGCCCCCTCGCCAGCCTCGGCCCGGCGCAGCGCGTCGTCGAGCCGGCCGAGCTCGGCGGCGCGGCCGACGAACACGGGGCTCGCCAGTGGGGTCATGCCCTCCAGTCTGGCCGTCAGGTGTGACAACTCCACTCGTTTTTCCGATCGGCGAAGCCGCGCCCGGCGGGGCTCAGCCCCGGCGCCGGCTCGCCGGCCGTCCCCGCCCGGCCCGGTCGGGTGCAGGTTCGTCGGGGTACACGTCGTCGGGATCGAGCGCGAGCGGCCGGCGGGGCGGCGCGTCGTCGGCCGCCCGAGCCTCCCGGGCGGCACGGGCCGCGGTGGAGGCCCGCCGCAGGTCCTCGGTGTGCTCCCGCCCGGCCGCTTCCATGATCTGCCAGGACCACATGCTGGTCACGTCCTCTCGCGCCACCTGGCGCGTCTCTCGGTGCTGTCGTCGCGTAACCCACGATCACCGTCGGACGGGGGGTCCGACATCGGGCAGCTGACCGATTCGCGCTGTCCTGCCTGTCCGATTCGCGACCGATGCCGTCCGAGCCGCGGGCTCGACCGGTCCGAGGTCGGCGGGTTGTCGAGTTCCCGACAGGGGGCGCCCGGCCGGTTTCGCGGCCACGTGGCGGCCGTCACCTCGCGGCGCCGCCCACCGGGGCGCTGACCTGTGGTGACGCGGCGATAACCGAGGCCGCACCGTCGCCGGGGGCGCGGCCGGCCCGACCGGTGCCGACGCGGCGTCATCGGATGGCCATGTCATCGTCGGCATGTCGCAACCCGGCGCCGCCGGGGCCGCGGCGATGTGGTCCTAAGGTGGACGGGACGGACAACCGTTCGAACTGTTCAGCCGTTCGAACTGCTGCGTTGAGGGGACGGAAGACCGAGGTGGCCGGATGATCGAGGCGCGTGGCCTGACGAAGCGGTACGGCAGCAAGACGGCGGTGGACGATCTCACGATCACCGTCCAGCCCGGCGTCGTCACCGGATTCCTCGGCCCGAACGGTGCGGGCAAGTCCACGACGATGCGCATGGCGATCGGCCTCGACCGGCCGACGAAGGGCACGATCACCGTCAACGGCAAGGCCTACCGCGACTTCGCCGCGCCGCTGTGCGAGGTCGGCGTGCTGCTGGAGGCCAAGGCGGTGCACACCGGCCGGTCGGCCTACAAGCACCTGCTCGCGGTCGCGCAGACGCACGGCATCCCGCGCCGGCGCGTCGACGAGGTGCTCGGCCTCGTCGGGCTCACCGAGGTCGCCGGCAAGCGGGTCGGCGGCTTCTCGCTCGGCATGGGGCAGCGCCTGGGCATCGCCTCGGCGATGCTCGGCGACCCGGGCGTGCTGATCCTCGACGAGCCGGTGAACGGGCTCGACCCGGAGGGCATCCGCTGGATCCGCACCCTGCTGCAGGCGCTCGCCGCCGAGGGCCGGACCATCTTCGTCTCGTCCCACCTGATGAGCGAGATGGCGCTGACCGCCACCCACCTCATCGTCGTCGGCCGCGGCAAGCTGATCGCGAACACCACCGTCGAGGAGTTCATCCGGCAGGCCTCGGGCGACCTCGTGCACGTCCGCTCGCCGCAGGCGGCCCGGCTGAACGAGGCCCTGGCCCGTGACGGCGTCACCGTCAGCGCGACCGGGCTGGACACCCTGGACGTGAACGGCCTGACGGCCCAGCAGATCGGCGAGGCGGCCTTCGCCGCCGGCGTACCGGTCTATGAGCTGACCCCGCGCCAGGTGTCCCTCGAGGACGCGTTCATGGACATCACCAAGGACGCCGTCGAGTACACCCACGGCACGACCCCGGGTCAGCGGGTCTCGGCGCCGACCGGGGCGAACGCGTGACCGCCACCACCGCCGACGCCGGCCCGGCCAACGTCCGGGGCGCCGGCTTCCACGCGACGGCCAAGGTCACGCTCCCCCGGATCCTCCGGTCCGAGTGGACGAAGCTGACCTCGCTGCGCTCGACCGTGTGGACGCTGCTGGCCGCCATCGTGGTCACGATCGGCTTCGGGCTGCTCATCAGCTCGATCACCGTCGCGGACTTCCACCACTCCGCGAACCCCGACGACCTCAAAGACCCGGTGATGACCAGCCTGGTCGGCGGGTACTTCTCGCAGATCGCCGTCGGCGTGCTGGGCGTGCTGCTGATCACCGGCGAGTACTCGACCGGGATGATCCGCACCTCGCTGGGCGCCATCCCGCACCGGGCGCCGATGCTGGCGGCCAAGGCGATCGTGTTCGGGGTGACGACCTTCGTCGTCTCACTGGCCGCGATCCTCGTCGCGTTCTTCGGCGGCCAGGCGATCCTGAACCAGATCCACGCCGGCGTCTCGATCGGGGACCCGAGCGTGGTGCGGGTGCTGCTCGGCGGGGCGTTCTTCGTCATGACGATCGGCCTGCTCGGGATCGCGCTCGGCACGTTGATCCGCAGCACCGGCGGCTCGATCGCCGCCCTCCTCGGCCTGATCTTCGTGGTGCCGATCGTGACCAGCTTCCTGCCCGGCCGCTGGGGCGACATCCAGAAGTTCATCCCCAACAACGCCGGCGGCGCACTCGTGACCATCGGTGATCATGGCAGCGACCTGCTGTCCCCGCTGGGCGGCTTCATCGTCCTGCTGGTCTGGCTCGCCGTCGGCCTCGGCTCGGCCACCTTCGTGCTCCTGCGGCGCGACGCCTGACGGCTGGCGCCCGCCCGCCCGGCCCGCATCCGCACGCGTTCGTCATCCCGCTGGAAGGACAGGCATGACCGCCACGCCTGAGGCGTCCCCCGTCGCGGCGCCGGTCGCGGCCGACCGCGCCCCGGTTGATTTCCACCGAACGGCGCGGGTGACCATCCCGCGGGTGCTGCGGTCCGAGTGGACCAAGCTGACGTCGCTGCGCTCGACGGTCTGGACGCTGCTCGCGGCGTTCGTCGTCACCGTGGGTCTCGGCGACCTGATCTGCTGGGCCGTCGTCGCGCACTGGGACAAGGCCAGCGTGCAGGACAAGCTCACGTTCCAGCCGGTGCTGCAGAGCCTGACCGGGGCCTACTTCTCGCAGATCGCGATCGGTGTGCTCGGCGTGCTGCTGATCACCGGCGAGTACTCGACCGGGATGATCCGCACCTCGCTCGGCTCGGTCCCGCGCCGGCTGCGGGTGCTGTTCGCGAAGGCCGCGGTGTTCGCGGTGACGAGCTTCGTCGTCGCGTTCGTGGCGGTGCTCGTCGCGTTCTTCACCGGGCAGGCGATCTTCGCCCACAAGCACATCGGCGTCGGCCTCGGCTACCCGAGCGCGGTGCGGGTGCTGTTCGGCGCCGCGTTCTTCGTGACGGCGATCGGCCTGCTCGGCCTCGCGCTCGGGACGCTGCTACGCAGCACCGGCGGCTCGATCGCGAGCCTGCTCGGCCTGATCTTCGTGGTACCGATCATCACGAACTTCCTGCCCGGCCACTGGTCCCGCATCCACGAGTACATCCCCGACGGCGCCGGCCAGGCCCTGGTGACCAGCACCAGGGCGCCCGGCGACGACGTGCTCCCACCGCTCGCCGGCCTGATCGTGCTGCTGATCTGGCTCGCCGTCGGCCTCGGCGCCGCCGCCTACACGCTGGTCCGCCGCGACGCCTGACCCCGCGAAGAGCTCCTCCCCGAGGTGGTGGCTCGGGGGGATGCCGCGGGCGAGGCCCGCGACGCCGACGGCGACCAGCGCGCCGGCTAGTGCCACGCCGGCCAGCCGGGGGACGCCCGTCGGCGCGGGCACGCCGTAGACGAGCACGGCCAGCAGGTAGGACACCACCGGGTTGGTGATGTTCATGCCCGTGATCGCGGCGGCGAACGGCCCGGTCGCGAACGCCGTCTGGCCGGTGACCATGCCGCACAGCATCGAGGTGATCAGCGCGTAGAGGTACCAGCCGCGCAGCAGCGCGGCCGGGCCGGCGTCGACGAGCAGTCCGGCCGAGCGCTTCAGCAGCACCGCGGTCAGGGCGAAGAAGAACCCGGAGGCGACCCCGAGCAGCCCAGCCCGCGCGGCCAGCCGACGGCCTAGCGAGGCCGACGTGGCGACGAGCGCTGCCGCCGCGGCGACGAGCACCACGATCATGGCGAGCAGGCGCTGGTCGTCGAGCCGCTCGTCCACCGGCGGCCGGCCGTGCACGACCAGCAGCACGGCGAGCCCCGCGCACACCGAGCCCGCCGCGCACCAGGCGCCGGCCGGCATCCGCCGGCCCGACCGGCGGGTCCCGAGAGACAGGGCGAACAGCAGCTGGGTGACGACCAGCGGCTGCACGATCGACACCGAGCCCAGGTACAGCGCCGAGGCCTCGACGACGAACCCGCAGACGTTGGTTCCCCAGCCGGCCAGCCACCAGGGGTCCCGGACCAGCGCGAGCAGCAGGCCGACGCCCGGGACCGCCTGGGCGAGCGCGGACGAGCCCGGCCCGTCCTGCCGCGTCGCGGCGTGCTGCTGCAGGACGGCGGAGCAGGCGAACAGGAAGGCGGCGACGAGGCTCAGCGCGACGACGATCAACACAGCTGGGGACTCGCACCGGCGGCGGATGCCGCGCCGTCAGCGCCTCGCATGGCGGTCACGATAGGCGGGAAACGTCGCCCCCGGTCATCATTCGGGCGACCCGGACGTGAAGGTCAGCGGGCAGGCTGCCGAACGCGGTCGGGCGCGAGGTTGCTCACCCTTGGCCTCTGGACGTGGACCGCGCCGCATGCTAGCGGCCATGATCGAGGCCTGCGGCCGTCCCGGCCCGCCCGATCGGAGCGTTCGATGACCGTCCAGACCCGGCAGGAGGCCACCGCCGGGCCCGACCGTCCGCTGTGGCCGGGCACCCAGGGCCCGACGTCGCGCAGCCCCGCCCGGGTGCCGGGCTCGGTGCGCCGCACGACGAGCATCGACATGCTGCGCCCCGACGGCCCGGACGGCGCGCTGCACCTGGTCGGGCGGGGCCACGACCTGCTTACCGGCCCGGACGGCGGCCCGCGGGTCCTCGACACCGCCGGGTTGTTCGTCGCCCTCGACTACACGGGTGCCCGCCTGATCCACGAGCTGCGGACCGATCCGGCGCTGCCCGCGGCGGCGGACCTGGTCGGGCGCTCGGCCCTGTCGAAGTTCCGGCCGGCGGCCCGGGCCGCGCTCGGCGACGGGCACCTCGGCTCGGTACTCGCCCAGCTGCTCGACGACGTTCCGGTGGCGACGATCGTGTCGGCCGCGGCGCTGGCCCGCCTCGGCGTCCATCGGGATCCCGCCTCCGGGGTCCAGCGGACCGCGCGCACCGACATCTGCGCCGGCTGGCAGGCCGACGGCGCGCTGGCCCGCCGGCGCGCGGCCGGCGCCGAGAAGGGCCCGATGCGCGAGCGCGGCCCGCTCGCCGGCGACCTGGTCTCGGCCGACGAGCCGGGCTGGCACCCGATGCCGTCGCTGGAGCCGGCCGCGATGCGCCGGGTCCGCCGCCTCGACCTCGTCCCGATCGGCGCGGCCGGCCCGGCCGCGCGGGCGGCGGCGCCCGCGGGAGCCGCGTTCCTGGCCGACGGACTGGTCCGGGACAGCTTCCACGACCCGCGGGACGCCGAGGTGGTCGTGCACGAGTTCACGGTGCGCGCGGCCGTCGCCGCCGACGGCACCGTGCTGGACGCGTCCGCCGGGATCGGCGTCGTGCCCGGCCCGCAGTGCCCGCAGGCACGCCCGAGCGCGGCCCGGATCGTCGGTCGCCAGGCCGGCGAGCTGCGCGACGGCGTCGCCCGCGAGTTCGTCGGCATCACCACCTGCACCCACCTCAACGACACGCTGCGCACCCTGGGAGACCTCCCCCGGCTCGTCGCAGCGCTGACCGCCTGACGCGGGACGGCTGATGGCCGCGTGCCGTCACCGCCCACCCGTCACCGCTCACCCGGCGGCGCGGCGCGCTGCCACCGCGGCCAGGTCACGGCAGACAACCGCGAGGTCGAGGCCGGCGGCCTTCAGGGCCATCGGCCACGTGCTGGTGGCGGTCAGGCCCGGGGCGACGTTGACCTCCAGGAACTGGGCGACGCCGTCGGCGTCGACGATCAGATCGGTGCGCGACAGATCACGTAGGTCCAGGACCCGGTGGGCCGCGACGGCGGTCGCCGCGGCCGCGCGCAGCACGTCCTCGTCCAGCCGTGCCGGGATGTGGAAGGTGGTCGCACCAGGGGTGTAGCGGGCCGCGTAGTCGTAGACACCGGCGACCGGTTGGATCTCGACGGCCGGAAGGGACACCGGTCCGTCGCCGGTGTCGAGAACGCCGACCGTTATCTCGACCCCGGCGACAGCGCTCTCGATCAGCGCCCAGTCGTGGTAGCCGAAACAGGCCATCAGCGCCTCGGCGAGCTGGCCAGCTTCCTCGACGAGGCCGACACCGAACGCCGATCCCCCCGCGCGGGGCTTCACGACCAGCGGCAGGCCGAGCCGGGCCACGACCCGGTCGATCAGGGCCGCGGCTCCGAGGTCGTGAAACGCCTCCCGAGGCAGGGTCACCGCCGACGGCGTCGCGAACCCGGCCGCGCTGAGGGCCGCCTTCGCGGTCGCCTTGTCGAAAGCCGCCCGACAGGCGACCGGCGTGGCACCGACGTACGGCAGGTCGTACAGGTCGAGCACCTCGCGGATCGTGCCGTCCTCACCCGAGGTGCCGTGCAGGACGGGGATCACGACAGCGGGCGGGTCCGCGTCGAGCGCGGGCAGCGTCGAGCCGTCGACGTCACGCAGCTCGACATCGACGCCGATGCGTTCCAGCTCGTCACGCAGCCTGCGCCCGGAGCGCAAGGAGACCTCTCGCTCGGGCGAGAGGCCCCCGGCGAGGACAAGCACACGGCCCAGGTCGGTCACGATCACGTCCTCAGTGGCTGGAAGGGTCGGTGGCGGGATCGCCGGCGAACGCTCGGCGCAGGCCGATCTCGGCCCGCAGCACATCGGCGAGCCGCTTCACGCCGTCCCGGATGCGTTCAGGGGGCGGGTAGCAGTAGGACAGCCGCATGGCGTCGCGGCCCGACCCGTCGGCGTAGAAGCCGGTGCCGGGCACATAGGCGACCCTGGCCGCGATGGCCCTTGGGAGCATCGCCTTCGCGTCCACGCCGTCCGGCAGTGTCAGCCAGACGAAGAACCCGCCCTCGGGCCTGGTCCAGGTCGTGCCGGCCGGCATCGTCTCGGCCAGAGTCGTCAGCATCGCGTCGCGGCGGTCCCGGTACAGCTCCCGGAACGTCTTGATCTGCTCCGGCCACGGCTGAGTCGCCAGATACCGCTCGACGGCGAGCTGGGTGAACATCGAATGGGAGAGGATCGCCGACTCCGCCGCGAGCACAAGCCTCGCGGCCACCGGCTGGGGCGCGAGTGCCCAGCCGACCCGCATGCCCGGCGCCAGCGTCTTGGAGAACGAACCCAGATAGACCACGTCATCCGGCGCATCCGCCCGCATCGCCCGGACCGGCTCACCCGTGAACGAAAGCAGGCCGTAGGGGTTGTCCTCCACCACCAGCACCCCGGCGCGCCGGCACGTCTCCAGGACCTCAGCACGCCGCGGCGCCGTAAGGGTGATCCCCGCCGGGTTCTGGAAGGTGGGAACGGTGTACAGCATCTTCACCCGCGCACCCGCGGCCGCCAGCCTGGCCAGCGTCTCGCCCAGCGCGCCGGGCACCAACCCGTCACCATCCATCGGGACGTGCACGACCCGGGCCTGGTAGGCGGCGAACGTGTTGATCGCCGTGACATAGGTCGGACCCTCGGTCAACACCACGTCACCGGGATCGATGAACACCCTCGTCAGCAGATCGAGCGCCTGTTGCGATCCAACGGTCACCACGACGTTGTCTGGCCGCGCGTCGGTGATGCCCTCCATCGCCATCACGTCACAGATCCGCGCCCGCAGCTCCGGATCACCCTGTGCCGAGCCGTACTGCAACGCGACCGGACCCCGGCTCCGCACCAGGTCGGCCACCGTCGACGCGACCGCCTCCAACGGCAGTGCGTCCACCGCGGGCATCCCACCCGCCAACGACACGATCTCCGGGCGGCTCGCGACGGCGAACAACGCGCGTACCTCGGAGGCGACCATCCCGGAGGCGCGGGCCGCGTACGAGTCCCACCAGCGGTCCGTCGACGCCGGACCTCCCGCCCGCTGATCCCGATCCACCCAGCCACCCCGCCACTGATGCCAGTAGAAGCAGTCGCCTGCCAGTAGAAGCAGTCGCCGCGCGGTCATTTCGACAACACGCACCGTGCGACAGCCAACCAGCCCGTCGTGACCACGGCCAGCCGATTTCCGCTACCGACGGGGTGACGCCCCTACCCCGTCACGCGGCCGCCCGCGACGTCGATGGTCACGCCGGTCAGCCACGCCGCCGCGTCGGAGGCGAGGAAGAGGGCGGTCTGCGCGACGTCGTCGGTGCTGCCCAGGCGGCGCAGCGGGTGAGCGGCGGCCACCTGTTCCTGGATCTCGGCTGGCATGCGCGCCTGCACCTTCTCCGTGCGGATCGAGGACGGGGCGATGCAGTTGACGCGGATTCCGTGGGGGCCGAGCTCGGTGGCGAGCTGGCGGGTCAGCATCACCAGGCCGGCGTTGGCGACTCCGTACGCCAGGTTGGCCTGGCTGGGCTGGCGGCCGGCGGCGGAGGACATGGTGAGGATCGAGCCCCGGCCGCGTTCGAGCATGCCGGGCAGGAACGCCTGGATGGTCAGGAAGGCCGAGGTCAGGTCGGAGTCGAGGATCTGCCGCCACTGCTCCGGTGAGAGCGCGGCGGAGGGGACCGGGAAACCCTGGCCGCCCGCGAAGGCGGCCAGCACGTCGACCGGGCCGAGCCGCGCTTCGACCTCGTCGCGCAGACCGGCCAGGGCGACGGAGTCGGTGACGTCGGCGACCCGGCTGGTCGCAGCGCCGCCCGCGGAGGTGACGTCGGCGACGACCGAGGCCAGGGCGTCCCTGTCGCGGCCGACGACGCAGACCTTGGCGCCCTGGTGGGCGAACGACCGCGCGGTCCGCGCGCCGATTCCGCGCGAGCCACCGGTGATGACGACGACCTGGCTGGCCAGGTCGGGGTAGCTGCCGGACATCCGGGCCTCCTACTGGTGACGGGACGGGCGGGTGCGCGGGAGCAGAGCGGCGGCGGCCACCAGCCAGATCAGGCCGCCGAAGCGGACGGCCGGCAACAGGTAGCCGAAGCCGGAGCCCAGCAGGGTGAGGCTGGAGACCATGCCGACGGCCGCGAGGAGCAGCCCGATCCAGGTCGCCGCCCGGGGCAGCAGGCCGGCGAGCAGGCCCGTCACCGAGACTCCGGCGATCAGCAGAGCGAACATCACCGCGTAGCCGGGGCCGCCGGCAAGGAATCCGAGATCGGCCAGGGCCCGGGCGAGCGCCGGGTCGGCGGTGGCCGGGAGCCGTCCGCCGGCCCAGCCGAACAGCGCGCTGAGCGTCAGCGTGCAGGAGGCCAGCACTCCGCCGACCAGAGTGATCGCCGAGCCCGGCGCGGTGATGCCGAGCGCCCGAAGCCGCCGGTAGAGCACCGCCGCCGTGACCGCGAGCGGCACGGCGGAGGCGAACAGCAGGAAGGCACCGACTTTGATCGTGGTGCCGTGCAGCCCCGCGTAGTGCAGCACCTCCAGGCCGGAGGCGTCGGGATGCGGGGTGGATCGGTTGGCGACGACGTACGCGATGGTCAGCCCGGTGAAGGCCAGCACGGGAGCCAGCAGCGGCGGACCGGACTGCGGCCGACGGTTGGCGGTCCCAGTGGCGGGTGGGGCGGCAGTGGCAGTCATGACGACTCCTCAGTCGATCGCTATACAGCCGATAATGATTTCAGTTTGTAACGATGTCAAGGGTGCACAATACCGCCATGGCGATGACTGACGAGGGTTCGCGTCCGGGACCGCAGGGCCCCGGCGCCGCGTTTCTGCTGGCCCAGCTCGGCGCGCACGCGACCGGGTTGTTCGCGCGGCGGATCGCCGCCCTGGACCTGACTCCCCCGCAGGCAGGGCTACTGCGCCTGCTGGCCCTGAGCCCCGGACGCAGTCAGCGCGAACTCGCCGACGACCTGGGGATGCCGCCGAGCCGCTTCGTCCCGTTCGCCGACGAGCTGGAGGAGCGCGGGCTGATCGAGCGCCGCAAGAACCCCACCGACCGGCGTCTCTACGCGCTGCACCTCACCGACCGGGGCACCGAGCTGCTGGCCGACCTACGCACGGCGAGCGCGGCCCACGAGCAGCAGCTGTGCCAGGGGCTCTCCGCCGAGGAACACCGGCAGCTGACCGCGCTGCTGCGGCGGATCGCCGAGCAGCAGGACCTCACGCCGGGGGTCCACCCCGGCTACCGCTCGCTCCAGAGCGCGAAGGCCAAGAAGCTCCACACCTGACGGCGTCAGCCACCGTCGCCACGATCGACCTCGAAGCCGGCGCGCGCCGCTCAGGCCTGGCTGCGCAGGGCGCGCAGGAAGAGGGCGAGGTTGGCTGGGCGCTCGGCCATCCGGCGCAGCAGGTACGGGTACCAGTCGGGCCCATAGGGCAGGTAGACCCGGACCTGGGCGCCGATGCTGGCGAGGCGCAGCTGCTCGTGCGGGCGGATCCCGTGCAGCAGCTGGTATTCGAAGCTGCCGGCCGCGCGGCCGTGCTCCTCGGCCAGCCGCTCCGCGAGCGCCAGCAGGCTCGGGTCGTGGGTCGCCACCATCGGGTAGCCGTCGCCGGCCATCAGGATCCGCAGGCAGCGGGCGTACGCCGCGTCGACCTCGGGCCGGCGCGTCCAGGCGACGTCGCGCGGCCCGCGGTACGCGCCCTTGCAGAGCCGCACCCGCGTACCGGCGACGGCGAACCGCCGGCAGTCGTCCTCGGTCCGGCGCAGGTAGGCCTGCAGCACGGCGCCGGTCGCCGGGTGGTCGCGGCGCAGGTCGGTGAGCAGCCGCAGGGCCGGCTCGACGGTGGTGTGCTCCTCGGCGTCGAGGGTGACGGTCGCGCCGACGACGGCGGCACGCGCGCAGATCTCCGCCGCGTTGTCGTAGCAGATCTTCCAGCCGCCGCACGGGATGAGCCGGCCGAGCGCGGAGAGCTTGACCGAGACGTCCAGCCCGGCGGCCAGCCCCGCGTCCTCGGCGAGGTCGAGCAGGCCCAGGTAGGCGGTCGTCGCCTCCCGCGCGTCGGCGAGGTCGGCGCCCCGCTCCCCGAGCCGGTCGACGGTCGCGAGAATCCCCTCGCCGGCCAGGCCCCGAACAACCTCCAGCGCGTCGAGCGGGCGTTCACCGGCGACAAACCGGTCGACGACCCGGCGCGTCACCGGGGTGGCGACCACGAACTCGCGGGCTCGCGCGCTGCGCGAGGCCGCGAGCAGCACCCGACGGATCATCCGACGCCTCCTCTGGCGATACACAGCAAGCTTCGAGCACGTCACCCGCCACGTCCATTCGGCGAAATGATTTCCGTCTGGTTACGTCGAGACCACGTTTCGATGACGACATGCCCATTCGCCGCACCATGGCAGCCCATAGCAATAACTAAATTACGCTCCGTGAACAAGGGGAGAAGCACACCGCCCGCCGCACGCCGTCGCCGCCGGACGAGCCGCCGGGTCGCCGAGATCGCGGTGGCCGCCGCCGTCGCCGCGTCCTGCGGAGCCACCATCGGCCCGGCCACGCCGGCCCTCGCCGGCGGATCGCCCGGCCCTTACTGCGCCGACAGCGCCCGCACCGACATCCCGGCGGACGGCCCGGCCGCGGCTGGCAGGGCCGTCCGGGTCGAGGGCGGCTTCTACGCGCAGACCGGCCTCTTCTGGCCGCCGACGACGGCGATCCTGTGCCAGGAACCCCCGAACACCCACCACCCGCTGTTCCGCGCGGGCCGGGGCGGCTGCGCCAGCGGCACCCTGCCATTCCTGATCCCGAACGACCTCGGCCCCGTCGTCGCCGGATCGCCGCCACCCTGGGGCACGTTCCTGCCGCCCGGCTGGTACTACCTCGGCAACGACGCCCCGCCCGGCTGGTCCGACGTCTGCTGGGCCGTGACGAAGCCGGCAGGCAGCTAGGCGTTGCAGACGACCTGCGGGGCCTGACCGTCGAGCGCCGCCGCCACCACGGCCCCGATCTGGTCGTTCTCCAGCAGGAACCCGTCGTGCCCGTAGGGCGAGCGGATCACCGTCGGCCCCGCGGCGCCGGCCCAACCGGCGAGCTGGCGTTGCAGGTAGAGCGGGTAGAGGCGGTCCGAGTCGACGCCGGCGACCGTGAGCGCGACCGGGCAGCCGGCCAGCGCGGCGGCGGCCCCGCCCCGGCCCCGGCCGACGTCCTGGGTCATCATCGCCCGGGTCAGCGTCAGGTAGCTGCCCGCGTCGAAGCGGCGGGCGAGCTTGACCGCGTGGTGGTCGAGGTAGGAGGCGACGGCGAACCGGCCATCGGGCTGGACCCGGTTGGCGAACCGGGCCGCGAGCTCGGCCTCGCTGCGGTAGCTGAGCTGGCCCAGTCGGCGGGCCAGCCCGAGCCCGGCATGCGGACCGTCGCCCGGCGCCGCCTGGTGGTAGTCGCCGCCTCGCCAGCCGGGGTCGAGCGTGATCGCGTCGAGCTGGGCGGCGTAGAGGCCGAGCTGGTCCGCGGTCGCGGTCGCCCCGCAGGCGATCACCACGGCCCGCTCGACCCGGTCGGGGAAGGCGATCGCCCACTCGAGTGCCCGCATGCCGCCCATCGAGCCGCCGATCACCGCCGCCCAGCGGGCGATCCCGAGGTCGGCGCCGAACGCCGCCTCGACCCGCACCTGGTCGGCGATGGTGATCTCCGGCCACCGGCTTCCCCACGGCGCGCCGTCGGGCGCCGCGGTGGCGGGGCCGGTGGTCCCCTGGCAGCCGCCGAGCACGTTGGGGCACACGACGTGGAACCGGTCGGTGTCGATCGGCCGACCGGGGCCGATCAGCGCGTCCCACCAGCCGGCCGTCGAGTGCCCGGGGCCGGCTGGCCCGGCCGCGTGGCTGTCACCGGACAGCGCGTGCGCCACCAGCACCGCGTTCGTGATCCGGCCGGCGGCGTCACGCCGGGGCCGGCCCCACGTCTCGTAGGCGACGGTCACCGCCGGCAGCGTCCCGCCGAGCTCCAGCTCGACGGGACGGTCGAGCACGACGAAGCGCCGCCCGCCGGCCGGGTCCACCCCGGGCCGCCACGCGGCCGAGGCAGGGATCGTCCCGGCCGGCGCGACCCGCGCGTCGTCGACGGTGACCGTGGCTCAGTCCTTGGCCGCGCGGAAACCGGCGTCGAGGTCGGCGAGGATGTCGTCGATGTGCTCGATGCCGACCGAGAGCCGGATCAGGTCCGGGGTGACACCGGTCGCCGCCTGCTCGGCCTCGGTGAGCTGGGAGTGCGTCGTCGTCGCCGGGTGGATGATCAGCGAGCGGACGTCGCCGACGTTGGCGAGGTGGCTGAACAGCTCGACGCCGTCGACGAACTTACGGCCGGCCGGCGCGCCCCCCTGGATGCCGAACGAGAGGATCGAGCCCGCGCCGCGCGGCAGCACCCGCTGGGCCCGGTCGTACCACCTGGACGACGGCAGTCCCGGGTAGTTCACCCAGCTGACCTCGTCGCGCGCCTGCAGCCACTCGGCCACCTTCTGCGCGTTCGCGACGTGCCGCTCGATCCGCAGCGACAGCGTCTCCAGGCCCTGGATCAGCAGGAAGGAGTTGAACGGCGAGATCGCGGCGCCGATGTCGCGCAACAGCTGGACCCGCGCCTTGGCGATGTAGGAACCGTGGCCGAGGGCGTCCCAGTAGACCAGGCCGTGGTAGCTCGGGTCCGGGGTGGTGAAGTTCGCGAACCGCCCGGAGGCGCCGAAGTCGAACGTGCCGCCGTCGACGATGACGCCGCCGATCGCGGTGCCGTGGCCGCCGATGAACTTCGTCGCGGAGTGGACGACGATGTCGGCGCCGTGCTCCAGCGGCCGGTACAGGTACGGCGTGGTCAGCGTGTTGTCGACGACCACCGGGATGCCGTGGCGGTGCGCGAGCTCGGCGATTCCCTCGGTGTCGAGCACGTCGCCCTTGGGGTTGCCGACGCTCTCGCCGTAGAAGGCCTTCGTGTTCGGCTGGATGGCCGCCTCCCAGGCGGCCAGGTCGTCCGGGTCCTCGACGAAGGAGACCGTGATGCCCAGCTTCGGCAGCGTGTAGTGCAGCAGGTTGTACGTGCCGCCGTAGAGGCTCGCCGACGCGACGAGGTGGTCGCCGCTCTCGGCCAGGTTGAGGATCGCCAGCGTCTCGGCGGCCTGGCCGGAGGAGACCGCGAGCGCGCCGACGCCACCTTCGAGCGCGGCGATCCGCTGCTCGAAGACGTCCTGGGTCGGGTTCATGATCCGGGTGTAGATGTTGCCCGGCTCGCCGAGCGCGAACAGCGCCGCCGCGTGGTCGGTGTCCCGGAAGACGTAGCTGGTCGTCTGGTAGATCGGGACCGCGCGGGCGCCCGTGGTCGGATCCGGCTGGGCACCGGCATGGATCTGGCGGGTCTCGAACGACCAGCTGTCGGCGACCATGTGCGGGTCCTCTCCGGGGTTCTGACGTGCGGCTTCCCGACCGTACCGACGAACAAAATGACCAACAAGAGCGCCGTCACGTTGCCGACATGGCGTCGCCGCAGTTCCGTAACAGTCGCGACGGACGCCAGGCGGGTCAGGTAAGACGTACGCATGGTCAGCTCCGCCGCCCCTCAGCCCGCGGCCACGACGGCACAGCCGAGTCCCGGCAGCCTGTTCGCGACCATCCGGGCGACCCTGCCGGCGCTGATCCCCAGCGAGCGGCGGGTCGCGGAGGTGTGCCTGCGGCGCGCGGACGAGGTGGCCGACTGGTCGGCGGCGCAGCTCGCGTCGGCCGCCGAGGTGTCGGCGGCGACGGTGGTCCGGGCGTGCCAGTCGATGGGGTTCCGGGGCTTCCAGCAGCTGCGGGTCGCGTTCGCCCGGGAGACCGGCGCCTACTTCCGTGAGGCGGAGGCCGGGGCCGCCGGCACCCGCGCCGCCCTGCGCGAGCCGCGGGCCGGTGACCCGCCGGACCAGATCGTCGACACCGTCTTCGAGCTCGGCCGGGCCGTGCTCGCGGACTCGCTGACCGCCCTCGACCGGAACCAGGTCGCGCTGGCCGTCGACCTGCTCGACGGCGCGCGCCGGCTGCTGGTCGTCGGCAACGGCGGCTCGGCCTCGGTCGCGCAGGACGCGGCGCTGCGGTTCCTCTCGGTCGGCCGGTCGGTCGAGGCGCCCGCGGACGCGCAGACCCAGCAGCTGGCCGCGGCCAGCCTGTCCGAGGCCGACGCCTGCCTCCTGATCACCGGCAGCGGCGTGAACGAGCTGACGTTCCGGGTCGCCACGATCGCGCGGGAGCGGGGCGCCTCGATCGTCCTGATGACCAGCTACGCCGCCGGCCCGGTCGCCGGGCTTGCCAGCGCCACCCTCGTCGTCGGCGTGGCGCACTGGCCGCTCGGCAGCGACACCATCGGCAGCCGCCTGCCGTCGCTACTCCTGGTGAACGCGCTCCAGCTCGCCGTCGGGCTGCGCCGGGAGGGCGCGCCGGGCACATCGGCCGAGGAGCAGCGCAAGCTGCTCGGCACAATGATCATCGGCCCGGACGAGCCCGCCGACGACGACGAAGGCTGATCACGGTCAGTACCCGGAGTCGATGCCGGGAGGGTTGCCCTAGCCGTCCGCGCGGCGTCGTGGGGAGTATCCGCGCCGTTCACCTCGGTCCCCGATTCTGCCCATGTAACGGAAATTCACGGATCGCCGATCTGTGGAATTCCAGTACATGAGGCACGTCACACCGGGGAGACACCTGTGGCAGGGATCCGCATCGAGGGGCTCACGAAGCAGTTCGGCGTGACCCGGGCCGTCGACGAGGTGTCCCTGGACATCGCCGACGGCGACTTCCTCGTCCTGCTCGGCCCCAGTGGCTGTGGCAAGACGACGCTGCTGCGCATGATCGCCGGCCTGATCCAGCCGAGCGGTGGGCGGGTCATGCTCGCCGACCGCGACATCACCTACCTGCCACCCCGCGAGCGCGACGTGGCCATGGTCTTCCAGAGCTACGCCCTGTACCCGCACCTGTCCGTCGAGCGCAACATCGGCTTCCCGCTGCGGGCCGCGCGGCGACCGAAGGCCGAGATCGCCCGCCGGGTCCGCGAGGTCGCCACCCAGCTCGAGCTCGACGGGCTGCTCGCCCGCCGGCCGCGCGAGCTGTCCGGCGGGCAGCGCCAGCGGGTCGCGCTGGGCCGCGCGCTGGTCCGCGACCCCCAGGCCTTCCTGATGGACGAGCCGCTGTCCAACCTGGACGCGAAGCTGCGCACGGCCACCCGCACCGAGCTCACCGCCCTGCACCGCCGGCTGGGCTCCACCTTCATCTACGTCACCCACGACCAGATCGAGGCCATGACGATGGCGACCAGGGTCGCGCTGCTCGACCAGGGCCGCCTGGAGCAGGTCGGCACGCCGACCGAGGTCTACGACACCCCCGCGTCGGTGTTCGTCGCCGGCTTCCTCGGCTCGCCCCCGATGAACTTGCTGCCCGCGCGGGCCAGCACCCGGGACGGGCGGATCGTCGTCACCGCCGACGGCACCGACCTCCCGCTGTGGCCGGGGGCGACCGACCCGGTCGAGCTCACCCTCGGCATCCGGCCGGAGCACCTGCGGGTGGTCCCGGCCGGCGCCCCGGCCCGGCCCCTGGGCGGCGGTGGTCGCGGTGTTGGCGGCCCGGCAGCGGGGCGGGGCGACGGTGACCGGCCGCCAGACGACCGGCGCGGGCCGGCAGGTACGCGGGT
>NZ_JADWYX010000160.1 GCF_016786355.1 Frankia sp. AgB1.9 | reverse complement strand
GTCGGCGGCGCGGTCGACCAGCGCGTCGATGATCGACGCGGCGAGCAGGTAGCCGGTCGCGTGGTCGAGCGCCTGCGCGGGCAGCGCGCCGGGCGTCGCGCCGTCGGCGCTCTCGATCAGTGCGATGCCCGAAACGGCCTGGACGATGGAGTCGAAGCCGCGCCGGCCGGCCCACGGTCCGGTGTCGCCCCAGGCGTTCACCCGGGCGCGGATCAGTCCGGGTGGCGGGCGCAGCCCGAAGGCCTCGATCGCGCCGGGCCGGTAGCCGGTCACCAGCACGTCCGCCGCGTCGAGGAGCTCCTGGGCGCGGTCCCGCTCGATGCGCAGGTCGAGGATCGCGGTCCGCTTGCCCTGGCCGGTGTCCAGCTGCTGCCAGCCGATCTCGGCGGGGACCGGGGGATCGAGGCGCAGCACGTCCGCGCCGAGCAGGGCGAGCGTGCGCCCGCAGACCGGCCCCGCGAGGACCCGGGTCAGGTCGAGCACCCGCACACCGGCCAGCGGGAGCGCGCCCCCCGCCAGCGGGCGGGCGGCGGCATTGTCGCGGTCCACGTCGTCGCGGTCCACCCTGTGCACGAGTGGTCCGACGGCCGCGGCGACGCCAGGCTCGGACGCCCGCCACTCGGCCTCGGTCCGGACCCGGACCGCGATGGCGCCGGCCGCAGCCGCCAGGTCCTCCAGCTCGGCGGCCGGCCGCGCCCCGATCGCCCTGGCCAGGGTCTCCCGGTCGGCGTCGTCGGGAAGGCCGAGGAGGCGCAGGAGCCGGTCGCGGTGGTGCGGGTAGTTCGCGTGGGTCCGCAGCCAGCCGTCCCGCGCGGGAAAGAAGCCGGACAGCGGCGCGAAGGCGTCCGCGCCGCTGTCGCCGTCGCGGAACAGGCGCTCGCTGCCGAACGCGGCGGCGACCCGTTCCGGGTCCGGCGCGGCCCGGACGATCGGACCAGTCGCGCCGGCGTGTACGGCCGCCGCGCGGACCGCCTCCACCGACATGGTCGCGAGCGGCAGAGCCGGGAGAACGGCGGACAACCAGCCGGACATGATCACAGCTTAGCGGCGGACGCGGCCGCGGTTGCTCGGATCGTGACCGGTACCGCCGTCCGGGCTAGGCGGGGTGCCCGGTCTCGGGGAGCGCCGCCCGCGGCCCCACGGCGGTCGACGCGCGGGGCAGCGCCACCGCGGCGATCACGCAGGCCAGCGCCATCACGCCGGCCATCACGTAGAACACGGTTCGGGTGGCCTGGGCGAAGTCGAGCTGGACGAAATGGGGGATCTGCGCGGTCGAGCCGGTCGCGCGGTCGGACTGGGACGACTGGGCGGCGATCCGGTGGGCCTCGGCCGGCGGCGCGCCCTGGGCCACCAGCGAGCTGGTCAGGTGCGAGCGCAGCTGGGTCACCTGGATGGTGCCGAGGACGGCGATGCCCAGGCTGGAGCCGTAGTTGCGGACCGTCTGGGTGATGCCGGTGACCTCGCCGTAGGCCGTGGCTGGCGCCCGGTTGAGGGCGTCGGTGTTCGCCTGCCCGATGATCAGACCCATCCCGGCGCCGGTGAGGATGATGCACCAGATCTGGCCGCCGAGGTGCAGCGAGTCGAGCCGCTGGCCCCAGAGCACCAGCCCGGCGGAGGCGACGGCGCAGCCCAGGACCACCGGGCGCCACGCGCCGCCCCGGTCCAGCATCCGCCCGCCCAGCTGCGCGGACGTCGCGAAGCCGATGAAGAAGTAGAGCAGCAGCAGGCCCGAGTCGGCCGGTTTCTCACCGAGGGAGACCTGGGCGTACTCGCTCGCGAAGAAGAAGATCGGGACGAACGCGACCATCGACAGGCCGAGGATCACGTTGTCGACCAGGAAGCCGCGGTTGCCGAAGATCCGCAGCTCGATCAGCGGTGACCTCGTGCCCAGCTCGACCCAGCCGAAGACCAGCAGCAGGACGAAGCCCAGCGCGATGCACCCGCCGGTCAGCGGGTCCGACCAGCCCCAGCTCGCCGCCTGCTGGAAGCCGAACACCGAAAGTCCCGTCCCGGCGGCGACCAGCGCGAAGCCGCGGTAGTCCATCCGTGCGCCGGTGCGGACCGAGGCCGGTCGCGCGAGCACCGTCAGGACGAGCGCCACGATGGCGATCGGGATGTTCACCCAGAAGATCGCCCGCCACGTCCACTGGGTGAGGAAGCCGCCCAGCGCCGGGCCGACGGCCGTCAGCCCGCCGGCGATCCCGAAGAACAACGCCATCGCCTTGCCGCGCTCGCCTGGCTCGTAGCTGTTGACGACGATCGCCAGCGCCGCCGGGTACATCAGCGCGCCGCCGGCGCCCTGCAGGGCCCGGAACGTCACGATCCACGCCTCGGCGAGGCCGCCCGACGGGGTGAGGCCGCACATGGCGGAGGCGATGGCGAAGGTCGCGATCCCGATGAGGACCATCCTCCGGTGCCCGAGCGTGTCCGCGAGCCGTCCCCCGAACGCGAACAGTGCCGCGAGGGCCAGCAGGTAGGCGTTGACCGCCCACTGGACGCCGGTCGCGGACAGCTTCAGCTCGCTCTGGATCTGCGGAGCGGCGATCGACACGATCGTCATGTCGATGAACGTCATCGCCACGGCGAAGATCATCGCGGTGAGCGCGAGGCCGCGGCGCGGGCTTCCCACGTCGGCTGTGGTCATGTCCGGCTCCAGTCGTACGCGGAGTTGCGGCTGCGGCCCGTCCGAGTGGGTTTCACGAACTCTGCCCGATCGCTGCGACCGTAGCCGTCCGCCCGCGGCCGGCGCGAGCGACGATCTCCTCGACGGGCAGTGGCCAGCCTGGGTGGTGGCTCAGGCACAGCGCGGTGGTGACGCAGGGGAACGGAAGGCCGGCCCCGGCGGCGTAGAACTCGCCGACCCCGAGGCGGCCGACCTCCGGCGCCTCGCCACCCAGCGCGCGCGCCATCGCCCGGGCCGTGTCGATCTGGGCCGGCGCGTTGAGGCGGCCGAAGAACTGGGTGGCGGCCAGGCGCGGGATGCGGTCGGGTAGGGCGTGCGGGGACGGGGCGGCGAAGATCAGGCCGAGCCCGTGGTCGGCCGACTCGGCGGCGAGGAGCAGGGTGCTGTCGGTGCTCGGCGTCGGCGGGCCGGCCGGCACGAGGCGGTGCGCCTCGTCCATGACCACCAGGCCGGCCAGCGGCCGGTCCGTGGCGGGCAGCCGGCGGGCCCAGGCCGTGGTCGCGAGCTGCAGCTGACGGACGAACACCTGCCGGGCCTCGTCGGTGGGCAGGCCGGCCAGGCTGACGACCGACACCCGGGCCCGCAGGCCCGGCGCCGGGGTGAGCAGCTCGCCCGGGTCGATGGACCCGGCGTCGAGGGGGCGCCCGTCCGGCAGTCCCGGCGTCCACACCACGACGTCCGTGCTCGCCACGTACTCGCGGGCCAGCTCCGCGTCGCCGGGCACCCAGCCGGTCGGCGGCGACGGCCAGGCGTCGCCGAGGCGGGCCAGATCGCCGGTCAGGTCGAGCACGATCGACGAGACGCCGCGCAGCGCGGACTCCTCGACCAGGCGCCGGACGAGCACCGTCTTCCCCGCGCCGGACCCGCCGAAGATCACCGTGTGGCGGCGCAGTGCCGCCAGTGGCAGCCGGACCGGCGCCCGCGGTCCGGCGGCCGTGCCGATCGGCACCGACTCCGCGGCGCCGCTCGTCGGTTCCGGCGTCGCCGGCGTGTCGTCGGCCCGCTCGGCGCGTCCGGTGGGCTGCGCGACCAGGAGCGGCAGCGCGAAGCGGGGCGCGGGGCGGGCTGGCTCGGCCGTGACGGCAGGGCCGACGGAGATCGTCAGGTCGGAGAACGCGGACGGGGCGGCGGGGACGGTGACCGACGCGGCCGTGGCCGGATCGAGGGAGAACACCGTCGCCACTGTGGCGGGCAGGTCAGCCGCGGGCTTCGGGTCGGTCTCCGGCTCGTGGACCGAGGCCGGCGGCTCGGGGACCGAAGGTGGCGGCTCGACCGAGACGGGTGGCCGGGCCGGCGCGGGGGTCATGGGCGTCACCGGAACGAGGCCGGCCGTTCTGACCGGCGTGACCCGCTGGGGCCAGGCCGGCGGCCGGGTGCCGTTGGAGCGCGGGGCTTGGGACGGCGGCCCGGCCGGGGGCGACGGCTCGACCGGTGCTGACACGGACGCTGGGCGGGCGGCCTGGGGCGCTACCGGTGCCGCACCGGACAGCGTCACCGGCGCGTCGGACGCGGGACCGGCAAGGGCCGACGGCGCCTCGGCGGCCGGAACCGGCCGAACGGGAGGCGTCAGGGCGGTCGGTGTCGGTGTCGGGGCCGTCGGTGTCGGGGCCGTTGGCGTGGGCGCAGCGGCCGAGGCCCCGTTCGCGCTTCCACGGACCGGGACCGGGACGAGCAGGGCGGCGGACGCGCGGCCGGGACGGACGAGCTCCCTGGGGGCGGGCCCCCACGGCGCCCGGGCGGCCGTCAGGTTGGTCGGGACCGGCGCCTCGACCTGGGCGCCGTCTCGGCTCGGAGCCCGCCAGGCGGAGTCCTCCGACGGAGCGGGCGGAACCTCCGCCGCTGTCAGGTCCAGGTCTGGCGGCCTGGGCACCGTCATGGGCTCCGCACCGAGGACCACCGTCGGTGCCGGCGCAGTCGGTGCCGGCGCGGTCATCGCCGCGGGAGGTGGCGCCGGCGCGGGAACCGCGACCGGTGCCGGCGGCGTCGGCCGCGGCGTGGGGGTGGGGGTGGGCGTCGCGACGATGGCCAGCACCGGCGGCGCCGGCTCGGGGTGCCCGGCCAGCGGACGCAGGTGAGCCGTGGCCGGCGCCGTCACGACGAAGGGGGAGCGGCTGGCGGGCACGGCGATCACCGGCGGGTACTGGGCGGGCTCGGGTGCGAGCTCCTCGAACAGCGGCCCGAGGGTGGCCGCCAGCAGCGGGGTCGCGCTCGCGGGCCGGCGGGCGAGCAGCCACGTCTCCAGCGCCGGGTGCCGTCCGTCCAGCAGTTCGCGCAGGGCCGCGAACGTGCGGACGTCCTGCTCGGTGAGCAGCTGGGTCACGCCGCCGGCCCGCTCGAACGCCGCCACGGCGTCGAGGAGCATCGCGCGGCCGACCGGGTCGGCGTCACCCCGCGCGGCGGCGCGGCCGCCGGCTGGGAGGCGTTCCCAGGCCGCGGCCGGGTCCCAGGCCGCGGTGCGCAGCACGACCAGCGTCCGCCGACCGGGTGGCCCGGCGAACGGGTGGCGCGCGCCGCCGCCAGCGCCGGCACCGATGCCGCCGGCGAGCCCCGACATCGCGCAGGCGGCGTTGAGCCGGGCCAGCGCCGTCCGCGGTTGCGACGTGAGGATCGCCCGGAACGACCAGTGCGCCTCGGCCCCGGCGCGCTCGGCGAGGACCTGGCGCAGCCGGGCGTGCAGGGCCGGCTTGCCGCTGGGCTGGGCGTCCCGGCTGAACGCGGCGCCCGCCGGCCCGAGCTCGGTGAGCCACGCGTCCAGCCCGGCGGCAAGCAGGTCCGGGACGAGTGCGTCCTCGTTGCGCTCGGTCAGGGCGGCGAGCCCGGGGGCGGCCGCGCGCAGCCGTGCCCAGGCGACGTCCAGCTCGGCGAGGCCGACCATGATCCGGCGGTCCACCGAGCCGTCCGGGCCGGTGCCGTTCGGTCCGGGCTCGATCGGCGGCGCTGCCGACGCGCGCCCGGCCCGGTCCGGCTCGCGCGTGGGGTCCGCGGCCGCGCCGGGCGCGCGCCGCTCGGGGAAGGATCCGGCGGCCCGGCCGGCGCGCAGGGGGGTGTCGATGCGCCGCCGCAGCGCGCGTGGGGTCTCGTCGACGGCGGCGCGCAGCGCGTCCGGGTGCACCGGCCAGGTCGGGTAGGGCGGCACGAACCCGATCAGCTGGTAGCGCGGGGCGAATCGGCGGGCCACGAGCCGCTCGGCGAGCTCGGCGGCGCCGAGGCCGCCCAGCGGGTCGAGCACCCGGAACCGGTCGGTCACCGGGCCGACGGCCCGGCCGGCGACGAGGTCCCAGGTCGCCGGCAGGCAGGTGACCAGGCACAGCGTCCGCGTGGTCAGGTCACGCAGGCCGGCCAGCCCGTCGGCGACCTCGTGGACGAGCTGGCCGGCCCAGCCCTCGTCCGGTTCTCCCTCGCGCGGCCCAGGTGGGTCAGCGTGGGAGCCCCCCTGCGACGGCTGGGTGTGCGCGGCCGGCAGGGCCGGGGCGAGGGCGGTGTCGACCTGGTCCACGGCGATGACGGTCGGGCCGGTCAGCGCGAGCAGCCGGGACAGCTCGCGGACGACCTCGGCGGCCGGTTTCGCCGGCGCGCGCATCCCCCGTTCGGCCCGTTGGTTCGGGAACTGCTCCGCCATCGACTGCAGGTAGCCACGCCCGACGTCCTCGTCGGCCAGGTCGTCCGAGCCGAACAGGACCAGCGCGCGCAGCGTGTCCTGGCAGTCGCCGCCGAGCCGGCGGTCGTGGCCGCGCAACGCGACGACGAGGTCCTTCAGGTGCACTGGCTCCAGTGGGGCCTCGCCGGTGACCGCGGCGGTGATCGCCGGCGCGGCGCCGACGACGCCCGCCAGCCGGCGCAGGAACAGCCGCAGCTGGGTCTCGCCGCCGTCGACCGGTCGAGCGAGGCCGTCGACGATCGCGCCCACGACGCTCTCCCAGAACGGCGTGCCCCCGCCGAGCGGGCCGACCAGGAAGAAGTAGCCGCCGGCCGTCTGCACCTGCTCGCGGGCCCAGCCGAGCAGATGGGTCTTGCCTGTGCCGGCCTCGCCCTGCAGGACAAGGCCCGGTGGGTTGTCCGCTGGTTCGGCGGCTGCGTCGCGGACCGCGTCGGACAGCGCGCGGACGGCGTCGGCGTGCAGGCCGTCGACGTGCCACCGCGCCGGGGCCCACACGCCGTCGAAGCTGCGGATCCAGCGGAGATTCAGGGCCGCGAACGCGGCCCGCTCGCCTGCACCCGACATCTCGTCCGCTCTCTCCGCTCCCGCCTCAGGCGCCAGACCAGCCCGCCGAGCCCGGTGGACGGCGGCACGTGAAGCCGGGGAGCGGCTCTACGGGCGGATACCGTGCTCAGGGCGGTCAAGGGGCGCGAAACGTCACTATGGCGTTCTAGGTTTGCATACGGCCCGAAGCGAGCCGGCCGCGCCCTCCGCCCGGCCCGTCCGGCGCGGAGTCTCACCCGCGCGGCGGCCGCCCGTCGCCGGGCCGGCCGAGCTGGAAGCTCGGTCCTGGCGCCGGGCGCAGCGTGCCGCGAACGGCCCCCGCGGTGATCGATGCGCAAAATGACATGATCGCGTAGCGTTTGCGCCGGGGGGACCCGGGCGGTTTCGGGGCGTGCGATAACAATGGCGACGTCGCGTGACCGGTCGGACGCCCGTGGGCCGGCGCGTCGCCGGGACCCGAGCCCGCGGTCCCGCGCGGCCCGTACCCGCGCCGCCAGCCGAGACACCGCAGCCCGCGCCGATCGGCGACGCCTGCGGGGAGGAGACGAGGACCCGTGCTCACGCCGCTGGGCGACAAGGACCCGCGCCAGATCGGCCCGTACCGGATCCAGAGCCTGCTCGGCCGGGGCGGCATGGGCGCCGTCTACTTCGGCTTCTCGCCCGAGGACAAGGCGGTCGCGGTCAAGGTCCCCGCGCCGGCGCTCGCGCGCGACGAGCAGTTCCGGTCGAGGTTCCGCCGCGAGGTCGACGCCGCCCGCCGGGTGCACGGCCCCGCCGTCGCCGCCGTGCTCGATGCCGACACCACCGGTGACCGCCCCTGGATGGCCACCGAGTACGTCGAGGGCAAGAGCCTGTCCGAGGCGGTGTCAGACCGGGGCCAGCTCGACGACCGGCTGCTCACCGGCCTGGCCGCCGGCCTGGCCGAGGCACTGGTCGCGATCCACGACGCCGGCGTGGTGCACCGCGACCTGAAGCCCGCGAACATCGTGCTCGCCTGGGACGGGCCCCGGGTCATCGACTTCGGCGTGGCCAGCGCCTCGGACACGACCCGGCACACCAGCACCGGCGTGCTCATCGGCACGATCGTCTGGATGGCGCCCGAGCAGCTGCGCGGCGAACGGGCCGGCCCGGCCGCGGACGTCTTCGCCTGGGGCGCCTGCGTCGCGTTCGCCGCGACCGGCCACCCGCCGTTTCGGGCGCCCACCCCGGAAGCCGTCGGGGTGCGGATCCTCAACGCGGCGCCGGAGCTCTCCGGAGTGCCCGCGGGGCTGCTGCCCATCGTGCGGTCCGCCCTGGACAAGGACCCGGCCCGCCGGCCGACCGCTATCGAGCTGCGCGACCGTCTCCTGCGCGGCGCGGCGGCGGACAACCTGTCGGGCGCCGCGACCGAGCGCGTCGTGGCCTCGGACGAACGCTACGAGACCGCGATGGCCCGGTTGTGGGAGCTGCCGCCCGCCACTCCCGACCCCTCGGCCGCCCGCCGGCCTCCGGCCGGGCCGCCCCGGTCCGCGGCGCGCCAGGAGTACTCGACGCCGCAGTACGCCCGGCCCACCCCGCCGCCGACCTACGGGGCTTCCGGGCACGGCGACAGGGGCTACGACGACAGGGGTTACGGCGGCACGGGTTACGGCGGCACAGGGTACGGCGACAGCGGGTACAGCGGGCCCGGCTACTCGGCCGCCGGCGGGGGCGGCGGCCGGACGCCACCACCTGCCCCCCGGGCCGGGCGGCGGGGCGCGATGGTGGCGCTCGTGGCCGTGTTCGTGCTGCTGCTCCTCGGTGGACTCGTCGCGGGCGCCGTCGCGCTCATGAGGAACGGCAGCCCGGGCTCTGACGCCACATCGACCGGCAGCCCCAGCGACACCGATGCCGGCACCACGGCGGCCGGCGGGCCGACCGGAACGTCCAGCCAGTCGTCTGCGACGACCGTGCCGACGACACCACACCGGCTGACAGCGCAGGCTGTCCGCGACAAGGTGAAGTCGCTCGGCTACTCGGCAGACCTCTCGACCTTCAGCGCGGCCCGCCCGCTGAACGTCGTCATCGGCAGCCAGACCGTCGCGAGCGGCAACCCCGACGGCAGCGCCGCGCTCGTCCAGCGCGCGTTCGTGTTCACCGACACCGAGTTCCTCGGCTACGACACGTCCCAGCCCAGCCGGCAGATCAAGGTGGTCGCGACCACGAAGTCGTATGTCGTCCTCGAGTACGGCACCTTCGCGGCCGACGACCCGGACTGCTGCCCGACCGGGACGGCGCGGGTTCGTTTCAACTGGGACGGCCAGCACTTCACGCCGCAGGATCCCTCGGCCATCCCGCCGTCCGACCCGACTGTCGACGGCAGCCGCCGCTGACCACTGGCCCTTCTGGCGACTGACCCTTGGCCCTTCTGGCGACTAGCCCTGCTGACTACTGGCACTTCGGTGGTCGTCGTCAGGCCGACATGGCGGCGTAGCGAGAAATGCCCACCTGGCTGACGAATGGTTGAGAAGGTGATGAGCAGCGGGGGTGCCATTCTCGTAGGACCCAGTCGACTGGCCTCGAACCCATTCCGGCACCGCCACGGCTGCAGGGGGACTCGTGCTGGCACCGCTCACGGACGACGACCCGCGTTCCATCGGGCCGTTCCGGCTTGGTGGCCGGCTTGGCTCGGGTGGCATGGGCACCGTCTATCTCGGCTTCGGGACCGACGACCAGGCCGTGGCCGTGAAGGTGCCGTCGGCGTCGCTCGTCGACGACGCGCGCTTCCGGGCCCGGTTCCGCCGCGAGGCCGTCGCCGTCCAGTCGATCGACAGCGGTTCGGTGGCCGCCGTGGTCGCCGCCGACACCGAGGCCAACCCGCCGTGGCTGGCCACCGAGTTCATCCAGGGCGCGACCCTGCTCGACGCGGTCGCGGGCCGTGGGCCGCTCGCCGCCCGGCTCGTCGTCGGTTTCGCCGCCGGCCTCGCCGACGGGCTGGTCGCGATCCACGCGGTGGGTGTCGTACACCGTGACCTCAAGCCGGCCAACGTCGTGCTCGCCTGGGACGGCCCGAAGATCATCGACTTCGGCGTCGCGCTGACCACCCGCTCGCTGCTCGGCGTCGACAGTGGCGCCGACTCCGACGTCACGGTCGCCCAGACCCAGGCCGGCCAGCGCCTGGGCACGTTCGTCTGGATGGCGCCGGAGCAGCTGCGCGGCGGGACGGTCGGCCCGGCCGCCGACGTGTTCGCCTGGGGTGCCTGCGTCACCTACGCCACCACCGGCCACGGGCCGTTCCGGGCGGACGGCGCCTTCGAGATCATCGCCCGGATCCAGCGCGACGAGCCGGACCTCGACGGGGTGCCGGCCGAGCTGGTCGACCTGGTGCGCGCGACGCTCGCCAAGGACCCGGACGACCGGCCGACGGCGGCGGCACTGGTCAGCGCGCTGCTGCACCAGAACGTCCAGACGCCGCTCGAGTCGGACCGCGCGGTCGAGACCGCGCTGCTGCCCTGGGTCGCCCAGCCGCCCACGCCGTCGCCGATCGACACGGCGCTGGGGGAGTCGCCCGGCCCGGAGCAGCCAGACGTGGACGTGCCGTCCGGCACTCTCGTGCTGCCGCCGCCCGTCAAAGCGCTGCCGGCCGCGAAGGCACTGCCACCCGGGAAGGCACTACCGCCCGCGAAGGCGCTGCCGGCCGCGACGCCGGCACTCCCGGCTGTCGCCCGGGCGGACACCGGCCCGCGGCAGCTCGCCGCGCACGCCGCCAGCGGGGGAGCGCTGCCCACCCCGCGCGCGTACGGCGAGGGCCGCGCGGGTGGTAGCTCGCGCCGGGACGACGATTCGGGTGACCTGCCGACCATGCTGCCGCCGGGCGCGTTCGCGGACGCCCGCTCGGGTGGCGGCTCGCGCCGGGACGACGACTCCGGCGAGCTGCCGACCATGCTGCGCTCGCCGTTGCAACGGACCCAGGAAGGCCACGCGGGCGTCGGCTCGCGCCGGGAGGACGACGACTCCGGGGACCTGCCGACCATGCTGCGCTCGCCGCTGCAGCCGGACCACGAGCGGCCACGCGCCGGCGGCGGCTCTGGTGGCCGGCCGGACGAGGCCGCGTTCGCGGACGCCGCGGGCTGGCAGGGCGGCCCGCGGCCACCCGTCCAGGTCGGTCCAGGCCGGCCGTCGTCGGCGGTCAAGATCGTGCTGGCCCTCGTGACGGTGCTCGTGGTCGCCGCGGCTGTCGGCCTCGCGCTGGTTCTCGCGCACTCCGGCGGCGGTGGCGGTTCCGGTGTCGAGGTCAGCTCGACCTCGACCGGCGCGCCGACCGACGGCGTCACCGCGACCCCGTCCACGCCCGAGACGGTGGCGAGCACCACCGACGCGGCGGTCCCGCCGCCGGCCGCGACGTCGGCCGCGCCCAGCCGGCAGGCCACGACGAAGCCCTCCGCCACCCCGACGCAGGCGCCGACCTCGCCGCCATCCCAGACCCCGACGCACACCACCACTACCCCGCCGCCGACGAGCACGACACCGTCGGTCGCCCCGACCAGTGACCACCCGTCGACGCCGTCGGCCACGGCCACGCCTTCCACCGGCTCGGCCCCGACGTCCACGCCCTGAGGCACCTCCCGAGGAGCACGGCCCGAAGCCGAGCGGCCGGCCCCCGCCGGTGATCGCTGTTTTGGCCCTGCCATGGTCGCGAACTGGCTCTCGAAACAGCCACCAGAGGGCCAAAACGACGATCATGCTGCTGGCCGCTGGCCCGCTGCCCGGCCGTGGCGCTGGCTCGGGTGGGTTCGGTGGGCGCGCGCGGGCTCCGCACGCCCACCACCGCTAGCAGCGACCGTAGAAAATTTGTCAAAACCAGTGATCTGAAGAAGGATCTCCTGTGTAGAGACGGATGCGGCGACGTATTTGCGACATGCGTCCCAAGTCTGTGATCTTCGTGATCTGGGAGGTCCCGTGGCCGTGCCTGCCTTCGTGACCGACACAGGCGCCGGCGCGGCCGTGAGCGGCTGACCGGGGACGCCGGTCCGCGCCCGCCGGGCCGAGCCGTCGTCGCTCCGGTCGACGTGCCGGAGGTGCTCGGCCGGCACGTCCTGGTGGACGGGCTGGACCTCGTCGTCGACCTCGACGCGAGCAGCGGCAGGACGCTCGTGGACGCCCGCAACGGCGAGGCCTACCTCGACCTCTACAGCTTCTTCGCCTCCGCGCCGCTGGGAGTGAACCCGCCGGCCCTCGCGGGCGACCCCGCCGTGGTCGCCGAGCTCGGCCGCGCCGCCCTCAACAAGCCGGCGAACCCGGACGTCGCGACCGTCGCCTACGCGGAGTTCGTCACCACCTTCGCCCGCGTCCTCGGCGACCCGAGGCTGCCGCACCTGTTCTTCGTGGAGGGCGGCTCCCCGGCGGTCGAGAACGCCCTGAAGGCCGCGTTCGACTGGAAGAGCCGGCACAACGAGGCCCATGGCCGCCCGGCAGAGCTCGGCACCCGCGTCCTGCACCTGCGGCACGCCTTCCACGGCCGGGGTGGCTACACCCTCTCGGTGACCAACACCGACCCGAACAAGACCGAGCGGTTCCCTAAGTTCGACTGGCCGCGAATCGACAGCCCAGCCCAGACCTTCCCGGTCACCGAGGCGGGCCTTGCCGCGGTGATGGCGGCAGAGGAACAGGCCCTGGCCCAGGCCGCGGCGGCGTTCGCGGCGCACCCGCACGACATCGCCTGCGTCCTCGCCGAGCCGATCCAGTGCGAGGGCGGCGACCGGCACCTGCGGCCCGAGTTCCTGGCCGCCCTGGGCGCGCTCGCTCACGAGAACGACGCCCTGTTCGTCCTGGACGAGGTGCAGACCGGCGTCGGCACGACCGGTGCGGCGTGGTGCTACCAGCGGCTCGGCCTCATGCCGGACGTCGTCGCGTTCGGCAAGAAGGTCCAGGTCGGCGGGGTGATGGCCGGGGGGCGGCTCGACGAGGTGGCGGACAACGTGTTCCGGGTGCCCGGCCGGATCAACTCGACCTGGGGCGGCGGGCTGGTGGACATGGTCCGCTCGACCCGGATGCTGGAGGTCATGGAGCGCGACCGGCTGTTCGAGGCCGCGGCCCGGGCGGGGGAGCGGCTGCTCGGCGGGCTGGAGCGGCTCGCCGGACGTCACCCGCGCCTCGTGGCCAACCCCCGTGGCCTCGGCCTGCTGTGCGCCTTCGACCTGCCCGACCTGGCCACCCGCGACGAGGCGCTGCGCCGGCTGCGCGCCGACGAGCACGTCCTCGCACTGCCCGCCGGGGCGGGCACCGTGCGGCTGCGGCCGGCGCTGACGATCACCGACGACGAGATCGACGCCGCGGTGGGCGCCCTCGGCCGGGTGCTTGACTCCCTGACCGGGTCGGCTCGCCTGGGCGAGACTACGGCCCGCGGCTGAACCGCCCGGCGTGAGCCGCCGGGCCCGAGCCCGCTGACAGACCTTCGCGGAGGCGACGATGACACTGGTACACCCGCCGCTGGCGGCAGCCATGATCCACGGTGTCGAGACCGAGGGCCCGACCGTCGCCTCGACCAACCCGGCCCGCCTCGACGAGGTGGTCGCCGAGGTCCGGCTCGGCGACGCCGGCACGCTGGTCGCGGCGGCGCGGGTCGCCCGGGGGGCGCAGCGCGGCTGGGCCGACGTGCCCGCGCCGGTCCGGGGCGGCGTCATCGGGAACTTCGGCCGCCTGGTCGAGGAGAACGCCGAGGTGCTGGCCCGGCTGGTCACCCGGGAGATCGGCAAGCCGCTCGGCGAGGCCCGCGGCGAGGTACAGGAGATCATCGACACCTGCCGGTTCTTCCTCGGCGAGGGCCGCCGCCTCTACGGCGAGACCGTCCCGTCGGAGATGCCCGACAAGCAGCTGTTCACGTTCCGCGAGCCGGTCGGCGTGATGATGGTGATCACGGCGGGGAACTTCCCGGTCGCGGTGCCGAGCTGGTACCTGGTGCCGGCGCTGCTGTGCGGCAACGCGGTCGTCTGGAAGCCCGCCGAGTACGCCGCCGCCTGCGCCCGGGCGCTCACCGAGCTCGCCCAGCACGCCGGCCTGCCGCCGGGCGTGCTGTCGATGGTCCCGGCCGACGGCGCCGCGACCGCCGCCGGGCTCGCGCAGGCTCTCGACGCCGGGCTGGTCGACAAGGTGGGCTTCACCGGCTCGACCGAGGTCGGCCGCGAGATAGGCGCGCTGTGCGGGCGTCACCTGCAGACGCCTTGCCTGGAGCTGGGCGGCAAGAACCCCATGGTCGTCGCGCCCGACGCGGACATCGACCTCGCCGTCGAGGGCGCGCTGTTCGGCGGGTTCGGCACCGCGGGGCAGCGCTGCACGTCACTCGGCACCGTGATCGTTCACGAGTCGGTGTACGCGGGGTTCCGCCGCCGGTTCGCCGCCGCCGTCGAGAACGCGGCGATCGGCGACCCGACCCGCCCGGTCCTCTACGGCCCGATGCTCGACGCGAGGTTCGCCGCTGGCTACGAGCGCCACCTCGGGCTGATCCGCGACCACCACACGACGTTCGGCTCGACCGCCGTCGGCCGGATCACCGCGGCGGCCCCGCGCCGGGGCTTCGTCGGCGACCCGGCCGAGGGCCTCTACTACCACCCGGTCGTCGTCGACGGCGTCCGCCCCGACGACGCGCTGTTCCTGGAGGAGACGTTCGGCCCGATCGTCGGCCTGGCCACCTACCGGGACCTCGACGCGGCCATCGAGCTGGCCAACGCCCCCGGCTACGGCCTGTCGTCCGCGATCTACACGAACGACCCGGCCACGGTGTTCCGGTTCCGGCGCGGCATCTCGGCGGGCATGGTCAGCGTCAACAACTCGACCTCGGGCGCTGAGGCCCACCTGCCGTTCGGCGGCAACGGCCGCTCCGGCAACGGCTCCCGCCAGTCCGGCCGCTGGGTCCTCGACCAGGTCACCCGCTGGCAGTCGGTCAACTGGGACTACTCCGGCCGCCTCCAGAAGGCCCAGGTGGACACCGCCGTCCCCGAGGCCGACCTGGCGTTCCGCCTGGAGCGCTGAGGCCTGCAGTTCTGAGGCCTGGAGCTCTGAGGCGGAGCTCTGAGAAGGGCCGCGGCCCGCTCCAGCCGCGTCGGCTGGAGCGGGCCGCCTGTCCGGCTGGGCGCGGGTCAGGACATGGCCTGGAACATCCAGTGCTGCTCCTCGATCTCCTGCAGCAGGTTGATGAAGATGTCCTGGGTCACCGGGTCGGCCTTCTCCGTCGTCGCCATGTGGGCCCGCATGTGCTGGCTCGTCTCGCCCAGCAGGTCCGTCATGATCCGCACGACCTTCTCGTCCGGCAGGTAGCCGCTCTCCACCCCGCGCAGCGGGGATCGGGTCGTGACGGTGTGCGACTGGCCGTCGGGGTTGCAGCCGATCGCGACCGACCGCTCGGCCAGCGTGTCGGTGTAGGTGCGGGTGAAGTCGACGACCTCGTCCAGCTGCTTGTGCACGCTGCGGAAGCTGTGGCCGATGACGTTCCAGTGCAGCTGCTTGGCGAGCAGGCTGAGATCGATCAGCTCGACGACGGCGGCCTGCAGCGCCTCGCCGGTGGTGGTCCGGGCCTCGTCGGACAGCGGACTACGTACGGTGCTCATCATCGTCCTTTCGGGGGAGCCAGGTCGATGGTCCGTATTGCCGTGCCCGGCGCGCCTGGCTTCAACCGCCCCGCGACCTTTCGCGGCGCCGCCCCGGGGCCGGGTGAGACGTGAGGAACATGTCGGCGGCCGGCGTGATAGGGGCTGTAGCGTCCAGCGCGTGCGCTACGCCGACGTCGGGCCAGAGCAGCTCCCTCGACGCGGCCGCCGCCAGGACGGGAGTCTGACGTGATCTCTTCGGTGCGCCTGCCCGGCGTGCATCACTCGGCACCGGCCAAATCCGGCCCGCCTCGGGATCCGGCGCCCAAGCCGGCGCCACCCAAGCCGCCGATGTGGCGCAGCTGGCTGCTGCCGTTCGGGCTGCTGATCACGGCACTGCTGCTGTTCACGCCCGCCATGACGGGCGGCAAGACGACGGCGATCGACTACTCCGACCTGCTCAACCGGGTCAACGCCGGCAAGGTCGCGTCGGTGTCGATCAACGACAAGGGCGCGGTCGACGGCAAGCTGAAGGACGGCAAGTCGTTCACCAGCCAGATCCCCACGGCGCTGGACTCCTCGACGCTCGCCGGCCGGCTGGAAACCAAGGGCGTGACGGTCAAGGGCACCCAGACCGGCGGCTCCTGGATCTCGGTGCTGCTCAGCTTCCTGCCGCTGCTGCTGCTAGTCGGCTTCTTCGTCTGGACGGGGCGCCAGACGCAGCGCCAGCTCTCCGGCGGCGGCCCGCTCGGCGCGATCGGCCGGTCCCGGGCCAAGATCACCGACGCGGAGCGCCCGGAGACCAGGTTCGCCGACGTCGCCGGCTACGAGGGCGCCAAGCAGGAGATCAGCGAGGTCGTCGACTTCCTGCGCAACCCCGACCGGTACGCCAGGGCCGGCGCGAAGGGCCCGCGCGGCGTCCTGATGGTCGGCCCGCCCGGAACCGGCAAGACGCTGCTGGCCAGAGCGGTCGCCGGCGAGGCCGAGGTGCCGTTCCTGTCCGTGACGGGCTCCAGCTTCGTCGAGATGTTCGTCGGTGTCGGCGCCTCCCGGGTCCGCGACCTGTTCGCCGAGGCGCGCAAGCGGGCGCCGTCGATCATCTTCATCGACGAGATCGACTCGATTGGCGGCCGGCGCGGTGGCTCCGTCATCGGGGGCTCCAACGACGAGCGCGAGCAGACCCTCAACCAGCTGCTCGCCGAGATGGACGGCTTCGACGGGACGACCGGCGTCGTCGTGCTCGCCGCGACCAACCGGCCGGAGACGCTGGACGCCGCGTTGCTGCGGGCCGGCCGGTTCGACCGCCAGGTCACCGTCCCGCTGCCGACGCAGGCGGAACGGGCCGCGATCCTCGCCGTGCACGCCCGCGGCAAGCAGCTCGCCCAGGACGTCGACTTCGACGTCGTCGCCCGCGCCACCCCGGGCTTCTCCGGCGCCGACCTGGCGAACCTGCTGAACGAGGCCGCCATCCACGCGGTCCGGGAGGGCCGGGACGTCCTCAACGCGGCGGACCTCGGCGCGGCCCGGGACCGGATCCTGCTGGGCCGCAGGGATGCGTCCAACGCGCTGCTGCCCGATGAGAAGCGCTCGGTCGCGTTCCACGAGTCCGGGCACGCGCTGGTCGCGGCCCTCTCCGCGCACGCCGACCCGGTCGCGAAGGTGACGATCCTGCCGGCCGGGATGGCGCTCGGCGTCACCGAGCAGCTGCCGGAGGCCGAACGCCACCTCTACACGCAGCCCTACCTGGTCGACAGCCTCGCCGTCCGGCTCGGCGGCCGGGCCGCGGAGCTGGTCGTCTACGGCTACGGCTCGACGGGTGCGTCCAGCGACCTGGCCGGGGCGACCGAGCTCGCGACCAGGATGGTCCGGGAGTTCGGCCTGTCCGACGCGGTCGGGCCGGTCGGCTACAGCTCGGGGCAGCAGCAGTTCCTCGGCGGTGAGGAGCTCGTCAGCCGGTCCTACTCCGAGGACACGCAGCGGGTCATCGACGGCGAGGTGGCGCGCATCCTGCGGGAGGCCGAGGCGCGGGCGATCGAGCTGCTGCGCACGCACCGGGAGGCCCTCGACCGCCTCGCCGCCCTGCTGCTGGAAAAGGAGACCGTCGACGGTTCCGCCGTCACCGAGGTGCTGCGGCTGGTGTCGGGCGACGGCGGCGCGGCCGAGGCCGACGGCTCCCCGACCTCGGTCGGCGTTCCCGCGCAGCCGGCCGGCCAGGCCTGACGGCTCTTCCGGTGACGGCGCTCGCCGTCACCGGAAGAACCGGGG
>NZ_JADWYX010000015.1:98065-115345 GCF_016786355.1 Frankia sp. AgB1.9 | reverse complement strand
CGGGGGGCCGCCCCCCCCCCCCGGGGGGGGGCGGGGGCGGGCCCCCCCGGCGGCGCGCCCCCCGCCTGGCTGGTCGCGGCCGGCGGAGCGGCGTTCCTGTTGGGCTCGGCGGGTTTCCGGTGGGCGCTGGGCTTCGCGAACCCGCTGCCCAGGGCCCTCGCGGCACCGGTCTGCCTGCTGACGCCCCTGGTCGGCCGGGGGCTGTCGATGGCCGTCGAACTGGTCGCGCTGGCCGTGGTGCTGGTCGGCCCCTCGTGGTCCGTCAGCCGTTCCGCCGCCGGAGCCGTTCGTCGTAGATCTGGCACTGCGACGCGACGTCGACTCGCCCGGTGAACGTGCCGTCGGCCGCGGACAAGTCCGGCCGGGTCTGTCAGGGCTGGTAGGAGCCTGGTTCCCAGGCGTGGGTGGTGACGGCGAGGGTGTTCCAGGCGTTGATCGCCACGATCAGCGCGATCAGCGCCGCGACCTCGTCGGGGCTGAACTGCGCGGCCACCGCTTCGTAGGCCGCGGTCGGCACATGGTCGACGGCCAGCAGGGTGACCGCCTCGGTGAAGGCGAGGGCGGCGCCCTCCCGCTCGGTGAAGAAGGGCGTCTCGGCCCAGGCGGACAGGGCGTAGAGGCGCTGCTCGGTCTCGCCGATCGCCCGGGCGTCCTTCGTATGCATGTCGATGCAGTAGGCGCAGCCGTTGAGCTGCGAGGCCCGCACGCGGACCAGCTCACGCAGCCGCGCGTCGAGGCCGACCCGGTCCAGCTCCTTCGTCGCCGCGTGGTCGAGGTGTGAGACGGCGCGGTAGAACGCGCCGGCGTGGCTCTCGAAGTCCAGGCGGACCGGGACCGAACGGGCAGGGGACGCGGGGGTCGGAGTCGTTGTCATGGCACCTACGCTAGGCCCCGATTAGCCCGCGAGTAAGGTCCATTTCTGTGCCAGAAACCTGGGCCACTTCGGGATTTGACCTGCATCTGGACCTGACCGGCCCGCGGGTTCGGACGGCGCTCGAGGGCGCGCTGCGGGACGCCGTGCGAACCGGTCGCCTGGCCGCGGGGACGCGGCTGCCGTCGTCACGCTCGCTGGCGCAGGATCTGGGGATAGCCCGCAACACGGTCGCCGAGGCCTACGGCCAGCTCGTCGGCGAAGGCTGGCTGGTCGCCAGGCAGGGCTCCGGCACCAGGGTCGCCGACCGCCCGGCCAGGCCCAGTCCGGCTCGCGGGCCGGGTCGCCGCACCGACGCCGCCACAGCGGTTGCCGCCGGCGACGGTCCACCCCGGTACAACCTGCGGGCCGGATCGCCGGACCTCGCCTCGTTCCCGCGGGCCGGCTGGCTCGCGGCGGCCCGCCGGGCCCTGCTCGCGGCGCCGTCGGACGCCCTCGGCTACACCGACCCACGTGGACGCCCGGAGCTACGCGCCGCGCTGGCCGAGTACCTCGCCCGGGCCCGCGGTGTCCGGGTGACCGCCGACCGGATCGTCGTCTGCTCCGGGTTCACCCAGGCTCTGGGCCTGCTCTGCCAGGTGCTGCGGGCGCGCGGGGCGACCACCATCGCCACCGAGGCCTTCGGTCTCACGGGCAACGCCGACACGGTGACCGGCCAGGGGCTGCGCCCGCTCTTCCTGCCCGTCGACCCGCAGGGCGCCCGGGTCGGCAGCGCCACCGGCGCCGACGCCGTGCTGCTGACCCCGGCGCACCAGTTCCCGCTCGGCCAGTCCCTCTCCCCCGCGCGGCGCACCGAGGTGGTCCGCTGGGCCGCCGACACCGACGGTCTGGTCATCGAGGACGACTACGACGGCGAGTTCCGATACGACCGCCAGCCGATCGGCGCCCTGCAGTCGCTGGCTCCCGATCACGTGGTCTATGCCGGTACCGCGAGCAAGACCCTCGCGCCAGGGCTGCGGCTGGCCTGGCTCGTCGCGCCCGGGCCGCTCGTCGCCGAGCTCACCGCGGCCAAGGCGGCGGCCGACCGGCAGTGCGGCGCGCTGGATCAGCTGACCCTGGCCGAGTTCCTCGCCTGCGGCGAGTACGACCGGCACGTCCGCCGCCGCCGGCTCGCCTACCGGCGCCGCCGTGACCGCCTCGTCGAGACCCTCCGCCGCGACGTCCCGCACCTGCGGGTCAGGGGCATCGCGGCTGGTCTGCACGCGGTGGTCGACCTGCCCGACGGCCAGACCGAGGCCGCCGCGGTGGCCCGGGCCGCGCGCCGCGGGCTCGCCGTCGAGGGCCTAGGCGCCTACAACCTCGCGCGGCAGCCGCATCGGCCGGCCCTCGTCGTCGGCTACGCCACCCCGCCCGACCACGCTTTCACCACCGCGCTCGCCCGGCTGTCCGCCCTGCTGGCCGAACCAGGCGAATCCGCCGAGGGCGCCGACCGCTGACCTTCGATCTTCTTCGCTGACAGGCCGCACCGGCTTGACCTGGAGTTGTACAGACGGCTGCCCCTCCGCAATCGCCCCGCTGCGTTCCGCTTGTTCGGGTTAGGCGCGGTTGATGCCCGATACGGGTAGCGTGATGAGCCAGGTCCCCAGGGAGTGCGCTATGGATCTCATCGGCGGAGATCAGGGTGCTACGGGTGGCTCCGGACCGAACCCGCCGTGGCGGATCTTCATCAGCCACACCAGCGAGCTTGCCCGGCACCCTGCGCGCCTGCCATTCGTCGTGGCCGCGAAAAGAGCCATTACGGACTCCGGTCATGTCGCGGTCGACATGTCCGGTTTCGAGCCGGAGGACAACGACCCCGCCGAGATGTGTCGGCGCCGGGTCGGCGACTGCTCGATCTACCTCGGAATCATCGGATTCCGGTACGGCTCCCCCGTGCGCGGCCACGAGGACGTCTCCTACACGGAGCTGGAGTTCGACACGGCGACCGCACTCGGGCTGGAACGCCTGGTGTTCCTCCTCGACGAGAAACGCACGATGGGAACGCACGAGTGGCTGGCCGACGTCAGCTACGGCCAACGCCAGCTGGCCTTCCGCACCCGGGTCATGGATGACCTGGTCGCGACGTCGGTCGCGTCCCCCGAGGAGCTCGAAGCAAAGATCATTCGTGCGCTCGTGGGCCTGCAGGAGCGCCGCGCCCGGGCGGAACGCCGGGCGGCGGCGGCCGTCCTCATCCACCCTCCCGCACTGCCGTTGCGGTCACGGCGGCCCCTCGAGCACGTCGTGGAGCGGCCCGAGCTGACCGGGAGGCTGATCACGGCGCTCACCTCGGACGGCTCCGCGCCGGTCGCCGTCCGGGGCGGCGGCGGGTTCGGCAAGTCGACGCTGGCCACCGTCATCGCCGACCGGCCCGAGATCCTGGCCCGGTTTCCGGACGGGCACATCTGGATGGACATCGGTCCCGACCTGGCCGGCCCCCGACTCGCCGCGAAGATCAACGAATGCGCGACCTGGCTCGGCGCGGTCGGGCCCGGCCCGGCGGACCCGCACCTGGCCGGCGTGCGCCTGGGCGACCTGCTCGGTGAGCGCCGAATACTGATCATCATCGACGATGTCTGGCGGGCGGAGCAGCTACAGCCGTTCCGGGAGGGCGGGCGCAACTGCCGCCGGCTGGTCACCACCCGGGACCGGGCCGTCCTGCCGATGGACTGCGTGCTGGTCGACGTCGACGTCATGGCACCCGGGCAGGCGGTACGTCTGCTCACCGAGGCGGTTCCCGGGCTGGACGACGACCGGGCCGGGCCGCTCGCCCAGCGCTGCGGCTACTGGCCGGTACTGCTGCGGCTGGTCGCCGGCCACCTGCACGGCATGTTGCTCGACGGCCGCCCGCTGGCCGGGGCGCTCACGGAGGTCATCGACGGTCTGGACGAGGAGGGCCTGGCGGCGTTCGACGACAGCACCCGCCGGGAGCGGGCCGTCGCGGCGACGGTCGAGGCGAGCCTGCGGCTGCTCGGCGAGATGGACGCCTTCGGTGACGGGGCGCTCGAACGATTCCAGGACCTGGCCGCCTTCCCACGGGGCGCGACGATCCCGCGGGACCTGCTGGACGTGCTCTGGCGGCACACCGCCGGGTGGGGCCGGCTGCAGACGAGCCGGTTCTGCCTGCGGCTGACCGACCTGTCCCTGGCCCTCTCCGTGCCAGGGGAGGATGGCGGGCTGCGGCTGCACGACGTCATGCACGAGTACCTCCAGACGCAGCTAGGCCCGCGGCTGCCCGAGGTCCACGTCCGGCTGCTCGCCGCGCGCGCCCGCGACCTGCCCGCCGAGGACGGCCAGCCGGCCTGGTCCCAGCTGCCGGAAGAGGAGCGGTACCTGTGGGAGCACCTGGCCGTGCACCTGGCCGAGGCCGGCGAGCACGACAGGCTCGTCGCGCTGGTGCAGGACCTGCGCTGGGTGGCTGCCAAGATCCGCCTGGTCGGGCCCGCCAGCGTGGAGGCGGACATGGCGCTGCTCGGGGCGCATCCGGTCGCGCTCGCGCTGGCCAGGCTCGTGCGGCAGACGGCGAACCTGCGTGAGAGCGGCGACGCGCCACAGGCCGTCGTCGCGACGCTCGCCGCCTACGCCGCCGGCATCGAGGTGCTCGCACCGGCCGCGCGGCGCGCGCTGCGGCGGCTGCCCGGCCAGGCGCTGCGGCCGGTGGTGCCGCCGCTGCCCGACCAGCCCGACCCGGCGCTGCTGCGGACCCTGACCGGGCCGATCGGCCACATCACCGGACTGGCGGTGGCCGATGACGAGTCCTGGCTCGCCGCCGGCGGTGGCGCGGATGCCGGCGACGGCGAGGGCACGGTGGTGATCTGGCACCTGCCCACCGGAGGCGAACGGGTCCTGCGCGCCGGCCACAGCGGTCCCGTCTCGGCGCTCGCGGCCTCCCGGGACGGGTCCTGGCTGGCGTCGGCCGACAGGGACGGGACAGTGCGGATCTGGGACGTCGAGACCAGTCGACCGCGGCACCTGCTGACCGGTCACAGCGGGCGGGTCGCGATCCTGGCGGCGGCGCCAGACGGGTCCTGGCTCGCCTCCGGCGGGGCGGGCGACGGGACGGTCCGGATCTGGAACACCGCCGACGGCACACTGCGCCACGTGCTGCCCAGCGCCGGCGCCTGGATCTCCGCGATGGCCGTCGGCCCGGACGGGCGCTGGCTCGCCGTCGGCGCCGGCGACGGGTCGCTCCGGGTCTGGGACCCGGCGACCGGCGCCTGTTCGGCATCGACGCAGGCACACGCCGGCTGGGTGTCGGCGCTCGCGGTCGAGCCAGGCGGAAGTTGGCTCGCGTCCGGCGGCGGCGACGGCACCGTCCGGCTCTGGGCCCCCGCCGCGCTGCTCGCCGAGGGCTCCAGCCCGCCGGCTCCGCCCGCGCGGCCCAGTGGCGCCGGCGGTCCCGCCGGCCCGGCGACCCTGGTCGCGGCCCCGGACGGCTCGTGGCTGGCCTCCGGCGGCGGTGACGGTCGCGTGCGGCTGTGGGACCCGGTCCACGGCGTCGAGCGCCGGGTGCTGAGCGGGCACGCCGGCGACGTCACCGCGCTCGTCGTCGCGCCCGACGGGTCATGGCTGGCATCGGCCGCCGGTGACGGGACGATCCAGGTCGCCGACCCGCGGGCGGTCAGCGACCGCGTGCTGGTGCCCGGCCATGCCCGTCCAGCGCACGCGCTGGTGGCCGCGCCGAACGGGTCGTGGCTCGCGTCCGCCGGGGGCGACGGAACGGTACGCATGTGGGACCCGGCCGCGGTCGGGGCCGAACGGGCCGAGCCGGTCGGGCGGATCCGCGGGGTGACCGCGATCGAGTCGGCCGGGTCCGACGGCTGGCTGGCCGTCGGCTCCGGCGACGGGGTGATCCGGCTGTGGGACGCCCAGGCGGGAGCCGAACGCGCCGCGCTCACCGGGCACCCGGCCTCGGTCCGGGCCCTCGCCGCCCCGTCCGACGGGCGGTGGCTCGCCTCGCTGGACGACGACAACGTCGCGCGGGTCTGGGATCCGCGTGAGGGCACGCACACCAGGCTCACCTCGGCCGGTCTCACCACGCGGGTCTCGGCGTTGCTGGCCGACCCGCGCGGATCCTGGCTGGCCTCCGGTGGGCCGGACGCCGTGGTCCGGCTGTGGAACCCGGTATCCGGCACGGAACGCGCGGTACTTCCCGGGCATGGCCAGGGCGTCCTGGCGCTGGCCGCGCCGGCCGACGGGTCCTGGCTCGCCTCGGCGGGCGGGGACGCGACCGTACGCGTCTGGGACCCGGCCGAGGGGCAGGGCGCGTCACCGCTGCACGTCTTCGACGGTCACACCAGCCGCGTGCAGTGGCTGGCGGCGGCGCCGAACGGGTCCTGGCTCGCCTCGGCCGGCATCGACGGGACCATCCGGATCTGGGACGTCGGCACGGGAGCGCGCCGTCTGGTCCTCGGCGGCGACCTGCACGACGTCTGGGCACTGGCCGCGGCCCCGGACGGGGCCTGGCTCGCCTCGGGCGGGGCGGACGCCTGCGTACGGATCTGGGACCCGGTCGGCGGGGTCGAGCGGCACGTGCTGACCGGCCACCGCGAGGGTGTCGCCGCGCTCGCGGTCTCGCCGGACGGTGCCTGGATCGCCTCGGTGAGCAGCCGGGACCGCACGGCCCGCATCTGGACGCCGGGCGGCACGGCGGCCACCATGATCCGGCTGGACGGGGCGCTGCACTGCTGCCGGTGGACCGGTCCGACCCGACTGGCCGTCGGCGGCGCCCGCGGGCTTTACCTGTTCGACCTCGCGGGCTGACCTCGTCGCCAGCCCCCCGTCTCCAGGACCCCCGGTCTCGGGGCAAGATCAGGCCGGCGGTGCCAGTGGCCCGGGTTGGTCGGTCTCCCCGCGCAGCCGCCGCACCCGGTCACGCGCCGCCGCCACGTCCGGCCGCCGCGCCGTCTGCGGCGAGAGCCGCTCGACCATCTCCAGATCACGCAGCGCCGCCGCGATCGAGCCACTCTCGGCGTGCAGGGTCCCGCGCAGCGCCAGTGCCTCGATGTTGCTGAGCTCCAGGGCCAGCGCGCTGTTGAGCACGCCGATGGCCGCGTGCCGCTGGCCGGCCTGGGCGAGCGCCTTCGCGTGATCGGTACGCAGGTCGATGTCGCCGGGCAGCCGCGCCGAGGCGGAGGCGAGCTCGTCGGCCGCGTTCGCGACCTGTGCGTGGCGCAGCAGCAGCCGGCCGAGGGAGGCGAGCACCCGTCCGCCGGCGGTCAGGTCGCCGAGCGCGTCGAACGCCGCCGCCGCGGTCCGATACCGCTCGGCGGCCTCGTCCGGCCGGTTACGACCGGAGGCGATGTGCGCGACGAGCGCCTCGACCTCCGCACGGAAGCGGCCGTCGCCGGGGTCGGTGCTGAAGCGGACCGCCTCGGTGGCGTACTGCTCGGCCAGCGCCAGGTCCCCGTCGGCCAGCGCGCTCTCGGCGGTGCGCAGCAGCAGCGCGTTGCGGGACTGGGTCGGCTCCTCCTCGACGCCTGACCACGACCGCGTGCCCGCGCGGATCGGCTCGATCAACCGGTCGTGCAGGAGCTCGTACCAGCGGGAGCCGGCCCGGTCGTCGGCCTTCAGCAGGTGCAGCCGGGCCAGTTCCCGGGGGATCGAGTTGGTCATCCCAGCGGTCGAGCTGATCCCCTCGTAGACCGTGCTGCGGGTGCCCAGCTCGGTGATGAACTGGGCCCGCACCCACCGCCACAGCTCGGCCGTCGGCAGCCCGTGCTGCGCGGCCACCTCGGCGATGGCCCGCGCGCAGACGTTGCCGAGCATGCGGTCGATGTCCGCGTGGTCCAGCAGGTACTGGGAGGAGATCAGCTCGACGTCCTCGGGCAGGGCGTCCCACAGGGCGGAGCAGACCATCTGCAGGTGGCTGGGCTCGACGGTGTCGGAGGCGACCGTGCGCCGCTCGCCGAGCGTGTTGGTGAACGTGACCGCGCGCAGGTCCGCCACCAGCCGCTCGGCGACACCGGCGGCGAAGGCACGCCCGGTGCCGGCGAGCGGCCCGGTCACGGCCGCGAGGGCGGCCTCGGGCCGCATCGACGCCATCGAGTACCGGTAGGCGCCGGACGGCACGATGTCCTGCTCGTAGGGGAGCAGGCGGGCGAGCGCGTCCTCCCGGATCGAGACGAGCAGCCGCAGCCGCGGCACCGCCGCGACCGCCTCCCGCAGGTCGGCGATGAAATCCTCGCGGTAGCCGATCCGATGCGGGAGATCCGAGAACAGCTCCTCGAACTGGTCGATCGCGCCGTAGAGCGGGACCTGGTCACCGAACCGATCCCGCTGGTCCTCGACGCCGCGCAGGAACGCCGTGATCGACATGCCGGTCAGCTGAGCCGGCGAGGTCGCCCGCGACCAGGTCGAGAGCAGCGAGTAGGTGTAGGGGTTGAGGTTCGGCATGCCGGCCGTCGGGAACGCGGTGCCCTGCGAGACGCGGCCGAGCGGCAGCACCTCGGCGGCCTCGCCGGCGAACCGGGGCAGGACGCCGGCCCGTAGCAACGACGTCTTGCCGACCCCGGACTGGCCGAACAGCACCACCAGCCGGTGGGACTCCCACAGCGCCCGGACGGTTTCGCTCTCCTGGTCGCGGCCATGGAAGAGGTGCCGGTCACCGACGTCATAGGAACGCAGGCCGAGATACGGGCGCCCCGCGGCCATCAGGCCCACCCCAGTCGGTCACCGAGGGCCGTGCAGAACTCGCCGAGGTCTCCCCAGAAGACCGCGATGTTCCATCGCTGAAAATAGCCCGCCAGATAGCGCTGCGCCTCGGCGACGCGTTCCGGATCATCTTCCGGCCCTGGCGGGGAGAGTTGCAGGACGGCGCGCCGTCGCGGCTCCATCGCGGCGACCGTCCGCAGCAGCCCGTGAAAAAGGAACCGGAACGTCCAGTCGTGGATGTCGTATCCGAGGAAGAGCAGCGGCCGGGTGGTGAGCGCCGGGCGAAGCTGTGTCGGTATCAGCTGCCGGCCGTTGCCCCGGTCCGCCGCGAGGCCGAGCAGGAAGTCCAGGTGGTCCTCTTCGGTGACGACCATCGAGCGTGGGTTACTGGCGTTTCCATGGAGGTGGTAGACGACCGGCTCACGGGAGTTCGGGAAGCGCAGCAGCCCTTCTTCGGCGGCGCGGGACCCGACCGCCTCGGCGTTGAGATTCCACGGGCAGATAGCGGAACGTGGATTCTTTCCCTGCCGGCGCAGCGCCTGCGCGAGGAATCCGTCGTAGTTGGTGGTCAGATACACCGGCAGCGGCAGCCGGGCGAGGAGCGCGTGTGGTTCGGTCTGCACCTCGAAGTCCGGCGGTGGGACGGCCAGGATCTCGTCGGCGAGCTGTTGGCGCACGAACGCCGGCTCCCGCCGGTGGACCGGGTCGATCGCCGCGGCGCGTTCGCCGTCTCCGCCCGCCGGCGCGGGACCGAACGTGGCGACGAGACCGTCGAGAAGACTCGGTGGCGCAGCATGAACCGGGCCCACCGGCCGCTCGCCGCGACCGTCGCGCGGCATCGCGCCAGCCCCGAGCAGCGGGGTGCACGCCCCGTTCTTGAGCTGGTCGACGAGCCGGCTCCAGTCCTTGTCGTCCACCCCTGGCCCCCGCTGGTCGCACCCGTGGCCAGTGCCGGTGGCCACGCCCGTCCCCACCCACCCAGCCCGCGCCGACGACCGGGCCGGCAGGGGCTCGTCGGCATTTTTTGTATACCTGACGGCGGCCGAGGACAGTGGCGAATTCGAGGAGTCAGCCGTCGTTCGTTTTCCCGTTACCAGGTGGCTGGCCCGAACAGCGGTGTCCGGCGCGGGCCTGCGGCGCCGAGTTGGCAGCGGTCACCGCTGGTCGCGGGGAATACCTGACACGCCTCGAATGTGGGCTCCGGAAACACCCGCGCGCGGGCCCGGCCAGATGCGATGATGAGGACGGTGGCTCCTCGCCTCGGCGTGTGCCCACCCGGCGTCGCGCCGTGCGTCGTTCGTCGCGGCAAAACTCGGCCGGCAGCCAGCGTCGATGTCGAGGATGCGTCGTCGGAACCTTTGCAGAGGGGGAGACATGGCCGTCGCCGAGCCCCGGGACCTGCCCGCGCGCGCGGTTCCCGTCGTCTGGGGCAACGTTCCGCAGCGGAACAAGAACTTCACCGGCCGGGAATCCCTGCTGGAAAAGCTGCGCGCGAACATGACGTCGGACGGGATGGCCCTGCTACCGCATGCCCTACAGGGGCTGGGTGGCGTCGGAAAGACGCAGCTGGCGGTCGAGTACGCGTACAAGTTCTCACACGACTACCAGGTGGTCTGGTGGATTCCCGCGGACCAGGCCGCGCTCGCCCGGGCCGCGCTCGCGTCGCTCGCACCCCGGCTCGGCATCACCGGCGCGACCCGGATCGAGGAGGCGGTGTCCGCGGTACTGGACGCGCTGCGTCGCGGTGAGCCGTTCCAGCAATGGCTATTGATCTTCGACAACGCGGACCAGCCCGAGACGATCCGCGAGCTGATGCCGCACGGCCCGGGCCATGTGCTTGTCACCTCCCGCAACCATCGCTGGCACAGCATGGTCGACACGGTCGAAGTGAACGTGTTCAGCCGGGTGGAGAGCCTGGAGTTCCTGCGCCGCCGGGTGCCGGGCATCGGCGAGGTCGACGCCCGGCGGCTCGCCGAGGAGCTCGGCGACCTGCCGCTGGCGCTGGAGCAGGCCGGCGCCCTGCAGGCCGAGACCGGAATGTCGGTCGACGACTACCTGAACCTGCTCTCCCGGGCCGCGACCGAGGTGCTGCAGGAGAACCCGCCGTCGGACTACCCCGTGCCCGTCGCAGCCGCCTGGAGCCTGTCCATGGCCCGGCTGCGCGACCAGATGCCGTTCGCCCTGGAGATCCTGCGCCGGTGCGCGTTCTTCGGCGCCGAGCCGATCTCCCGCGAGCTGCTGGTGCTCGGCCGCTTCGTCCTCGACGCGCCACTGCGCGACCTCGTCGCCGACCCGATCATGATGAGTCGAGCCACCCGCGAGCTGGGCCGGTACGCGCTCGCCAGGATCGACAACCACCGCCGCACCCTCCAGGTACACCGACTGATCCAGCGCCTCATCCAGGACGAGCTGGATGACGACGTGGCGGCCCGCATCCGCGACGAGGTGCACGCGATGCTCGCCGCGGCCACCCCGGACGACGCCGATGCGGTCGAGCGCTGGCCCGACTTCGAGCTCGTGGTGCCGCATGTCGGCCCGTCCGGGGCGATCACCAGCCGCCGTCCCGACGTGCGCCGGCTGGTCAGCAACGTCGTCCGGTACTACTACAACGTCGGCGACACCGCGGGAAGTCTCGCGCTCGCGGACGAGGCGCTGGCCCAGTGGATCGACGACGACGGCGGCGTCGAGAACCGCGGCGTTCTGGAGCTCAACCGGCGCAAGGCGGACGGGCTGTGGGCGCTCGGACGCTATGAGCAGGCCTACGAGCTGCGGCGCACGACGCTCGACCTGATGCGGCGCGTGCTCGGCGAGGACGACGAGGAGACCCTGCGCATCACCAACGGGCACGGCGCCGACCTGCGCGCCCGGGGCGAGTTCAAGGTCGCTCGGGCACTCGACGAGGACTCGCTGTCCCGCCACCGCCGGGTGTTCGGAGAGGACCACCCGGAGACCTTCCAGGCGGCGAACAACCTCGCCGTCGACCTGGAGCTGACCAGCGACTATCGCGCCGCCTACGAGACGGACGAGAAGACCCGGCAGGACCGGCTCGACTTCTACGGCCGCGACGACAACATCCAGGTCATCTTCTCGATGAACGCCGTCGCCCGGGACCTGCGCCAGCTCGGCCTCTACCTGCAGGCCCGGGATCTCGCCGAGCAGGCATACCTGTTGTTCCAGGACGTGGTCGCCCGCAACGTGCTGCGCGAGAACCACGCCTGGGTGCTGCTCCAGGCGAAGGACCTCTCGGTGGCCCGCCGGATGGCCGGCGACTTCCCGGCCGCCCTGGAGCTCGCGACCGACGTCCACGAGCGCTATGTCCGCGACTTCACCGCGAACCATCCGGACACCCTCGCGGCGGCGATCAACCTCGGCAACGCGCTGCGCCGAACCGGGGACCTCGACCGCGCGGCGAGCCGGATCGAGCAGACGGTCGACGGCTATCGGCGCGCGCTGGGCGACGGGCACCCGTTCACCCACGCCAGCATCCTCAACCTCGCGATCATCCAGCGGCAGATCGCCAACAGGACCGGTGACCTCGGCCGCGTCGAGGCGGCCAGAACCCGGCTCCAGGCCGCGCTGGACAGCCTCGAGGCAACCGTCGGCCGAGACCACCACTACACCCTGACCTGCGCCTCCAGCCTCGCGACCGCCCACGCCGACCTCGGCGAGGTCGGCGAGTCACGGGCGCTCGGCGAGCGGGTGCTGCCGCGGCTGGCCGCCGTGCTCGGGGACGACCATCCGCACACGCTGATGTGCGCGGCCAATCTCTCCCTCGACCTGCGGTCCCAGGGGCAGGCCGCTGAGGCCGACGTGCTGCTCGACGACACCCTGAGCCGTTACCGTCGGGCGCTCGGCGCCAGCCATCCCGACGTCGCGGAGGTCGAGGACGGCGTCCGCGTCGACTTCGTGTTCGAGCCGTCGCCGCTGTAGACGTCCGGCGCCGTAGCCAACCAGTCGGCAAGCTCGAGGGGCAGCGGTGCCGCGCCGGCGGCCCGCAGATGCGTGTACAGGGCCAGAACGACCTCTGGGCGGCGGACCATGGGGTCGTGCTCACGCGGCGTCCCTCGGCGCGCGAGCGCGAGCCCAGCCCACAGGTCGATCCGGTCCGGCTGCGCGAGGATCAGGTCCTGATACGCCGGAACGGCGGCGGCCGCCTGCCCGGTGAGCAGCAGCAGGTCGGCGGGCGTCGCGTCAGGAACGGCGCTGGCCAGCCGGACCGGTTCCCGGACGAGCTCCTCGAACCGCTCCGGCTCCCGTAGCCGCAGATAGCTCAGCCGCAGCCGACCGTGAGTCACGAACCGCGGCACGCTGGGAGCGAGGTCGTCCGGCCTGGCTGACTCGGCGACGGCCCAACCAACGGCCGGGGGCTTCGCGCCCCCCAGCTCCGTGCCCCCCAGCTCGGTGCTCACGACCGCCGTGCTTGCGGGCAGCGGCGGGCATGGTTGGTCCGCTCGCCAGGCCTGGCCGAGTGCGGCGACGAACGGGCCGCGAGGGCGGACGTTGCGCAACCGCCAGGTGATCCGGTGTTCGGCGTTGGCGATGTCCGCCAGCGTGGCGGCGTCCGCGGGAACCGCGCCGTCCGCGATCGCGGCCAGACCGCGCCGCATGCCGCCCACGAACTGCTCACCCAGACCGGTCAGCACGCCCGACCTCGTCAAGGTGTCCATCACGCCGGGGAGCTCGGCCCGCCAGCGCGCGTACTCGAACTGGGCCAGCCGCCCGCCGGCGCCGCCTGCCGTCGACCGGTGGACGTTCCAGAAATCGGTGAGCGCCAGGAAGGCGAACGCGCCCTGGGTGAGCCCCGGCACCGGCCGCGGGTCGCGCCGCCACGGTGAGTAGTGGACGGCCCGCCGGTCCGGCTCGAACAGGGGGACGAGGTCGAGCAGTGCCGAGAGTCGGCTGTGGGCCAGCTCGTGGACGAGCGACGCGGCCAGCGCCAGCCCGCTGTGCGGAAGGGTGAGCGCCATGGCTCCGAACGCGTCGGCGCAGGAGGCACTCAGCTCCTCGGTGTCGCGCGCGGAGCGCAGCGGGATGAAGGACGCGAGCGCGGACGCCACTGTCGAAGCGCGATCAGGATGGTGGCGTACCAGCAGCTCCCAGGCCTCGTCCAGCCGGTGATGCCAGACGGCCAGCTCGCTGTCGTCGAGGCGGGGCGTCGGAGGCACTCGGTGGAAGGACCGGAACGGGTCGATGTCGTCGAGGTCCACCTCCAGCCGGCGGCCGTCGATTTCGCTGACCAGGGCGCGCAGCGGCAACCAGCCCGGCGCGGCGGAACCGGGGTCGGCCTGGCTTGGCACCCGGAACGCCCGGTCGATGACCCCGGTGCCGGCGCCGGTCCGACCGTCGCCATCCGAGGTCAGCTCAAGGTCGAAGCGGGCAAGGACCTCCCCTGGCGCGCTGTGCGACAGGACGGACAACGACACTCGGCGGGGACCTGTCGCGTGCGCCTCGGCCGGACGTCCCCGGCGGACGGGCTTTGGGGTGCGCCTCGCCGACCCGCGCCCGTCCGGGGCCGGACCCACGCGGATCCGCACCCAGCCGGATGTCCCCTCGACCGTGGCAAGCCCCAGCGTCGGGAAGATCAGCCCACCGTCCAGGGTGTGCGCGATGACCTCGCACTCCCGCCCGACGAGCATCGCCGCCGTCGCGGCGAGCGTGCCGAAACAACCGAGCTGGGCGGCGAGGTTGTCGCGGTCCGCGCCGGCCGGGCGACGGGATGCCTGCGCTTCATCCCCCTGATCCGCGGCCTGATCCGCGGGGGCGCCATGCCCGTACAGCAACCGCAGGCAGCGCATGCCCCAGGCCCCGATCTGCGGATGCAGCAGCAGGCGGTCCACCTCGGCGCGGTGTGCGCGGTGGCTCCCGCGTAGGAGCGTCAACGACGCGTCGAGGTCGGCGAGGACGGCGAGGTCAGGACGGCGTTCGGCGGCGGCGCTGGCGAGCGCCTGGACGAGCAGCATTCGCCTGCTGAGCTGGCCGGCGCGAAGGATCGCGGGATCACCATGGCCCGCGGCGATCGCGTCGAACTCCTCGACTGCGAGTCGATGCCGGGTCAGGCCCTGGTGGCCCATCGGCTCGGCCACCAGGGCCGCGAGCGCCCGGCCTGGGGGGTTCGCGGCGCGTTCGGACGGCCCTGAGTACCCGGTCAGCACTGGGGCGCCCTCCGCAGTCCGGTGAGATCCGCGACCACGCGGGTCTCGATGTGCCGAACCAGGCGGAAGAGGTCCGGACAATAGACGGACGGGTTTTTGAAGCCTGAGCCCGCCCGATAACGATGTGGATAGTAGCCACCGCCGCAGATCCGGCCGACGGGGCAAGCGCGGCAGTCCGCGGCGAGTGCCTCGGTGCCGATCTGTCGCGCGACGATTGACGGTTCACCGAGGACGTCGTCGAAACTGTGTGCAAAGACGTCGAGCCCGGTGGCCGCGGCCCGGTCGTAGGCGGACTTCAGGGTGTCCACCTGTTCCACTGAGCCGTCCGTCTCCACCACTACCAGACCAACTGGCGACAACCCAACGGCCTCCGACCGGCTGGCGCCGCCGAGAACGAGCTGGATTATCTCCGAAAACAGCCGCACGTTGGTCTCCTGGCGCGGCGCGGAATACCAGCGGTCGAACAGAGGAATCAGCCAGTCCGCATAGGGAGTGCCGTCGTTGGGATGACGCCCGGGTGGTGGAGTGCTCCAGTTTCCATGCGGCAGGATCACATCAATGGCGGGGGGCGCCCAGCTGAGGAGCTCCGCGTACAGCGCAAGGGGGTCGGCGGCGACGTCGACCACGGCCAGCAGGCCTGAGAAGATCCGCCGATACCGCGCCGAGGTGAGCAGCTCCAGACCGCGCCGGACCTGCGCGTAGCTGCCGCGGCCGTCGGCGAACCGGCGGCGCCGGTCATGGGCGTCGGCCGGGCCGTCCAGGCTCACGCAGACGGCGATGTCCAGGTCGGCGAGCTGGTCGAGCAGCCCGGCCCGCAGCGAGACCCCGTTGGTCTGGGTGGTGACCCGCAGCCGGACCCCTGGGTCGACCTGCCGGCGCAGCTCGTCGGCCAGCCAGGTGACGAACTCGGCGCCGGCCAGCAGCGGTTCGCCACCGTGCAGCACCACCTCGGCCTCGGTCAGGCCGTGGGCCGACGTGTGCTCGGCGATTCGCCGGACCGCCTGGGCGGCGGTCGCCCGGCTCATCCGAGGAGGCTGGCGGCGCCAGCCGGTGTCGGCCGCCGAATAGACGTAGCAGTAGTCGCAGGCAAGGTTGCAGCGACTGTGAATTTTCAGGATGAACTGGCGGAAAGGCCGGGGCCTCCAACCGCCTCCGCGCAGCGCGGCAACGTCGAGAAGGTCGCCCGGCCACTCCGCTACCGGGCTACCAGCAGCCGACTCCGCTACCGGGTCTCCGGAGGCAGGGTGGAACTGCCTCGTGGTGAACGGCACGAGCTGCACGGTCGGCGGTGATCGGCGGTGATCGGCGGGATGGTTCCGGGCGAATTTATATACTCGACTGGAAGCCGGCCAGCGTCTCCTCCGGGTGACTCGCGTCGCGTAGTAGGCGGCGCAGCGACTCGGTGAGGACGTCGGCTTCGAGGCCCTCCAAGTCGGCCAAGTCGAGGCGAAGTAGATCGACCATGGTGGTCTCCACCTCGGCGTCGCTCTCCATCCCGGCGGATGCCGTGTCCATCGGCCATCTCCTTCAGCCCTCGGGCGCCGACTTCCGCGGTCCCGGCCCGCGAGCCATGAGTGGCAGACGGGCATCCTGAGATGACCGCCGCGCGCCCAAGCCCCCGCCCCGATGGCCTGGTCACGGCGCCTGGCCCGTCTCGGACGTACTTCTCCCACAGCCCGATCCCCGACGGTCCCAACGGTCCGACGGTAGCCCGGTCCGAACGCCCAGTTTCCGACTGGACTAGTACCTTTTTTATCAAAAGAACTGCCAGGCTCGGTCGGAGCCTGCGGTCAGCTTAGCGAAGGCAGGCCCCGCGGGCTCGCGCGGCCACCTGTGGCGTGTGTGGCGCGAGCTGCGGTCGACGCTTTGGGCGACGGATTCGACGGTAGCCCGACCCGGTCAACGAAGAATTTCGCCCACGCGACCGCGAACGGAGCAGTCCGGCGCGATCCGCCCGCTCACTGCGGCTGACGTGTGGAGTGTGCCACCATTAGCCGGGTTGCCCGGGCCTCGTGGCCCACCCCCGCGTTACACCGAGGTATCGCCAGGACCCCGCACTTAAAAAAACAGTTGTCGAACCAAGTTTGACCCAATAGCCGATGGTTCGAGAGTCAACGGGATTGCCGCCTTGAGTCTCCGTGCACTCCGTGCCGGGCGCCGTGGCGCCCGGCACGGGCCAGAACCTGCCTGGCGGTCAGGTGCTTCCCAGCCGGCCGGCGGTCGCCCTGCGGCCGAACGACTCCGTCGCCGGGTACGTGCCACGCCGCGACTGCGCGGGAAGCCTCCTGACAACGTTCTGCCAACCAGCCCCAGAACGCGCCCCGGCCGGCTGGCCGCCCGACCACGCCCCGGCCAGACGGCGCGCCCGGTGCTGCTCGCCGAGCGCGACGGTTCCGGCTGCGCCGACCGTGGCGGCCTCCGCGACAGCGGTCTGAGTCGCAGCGGTCCGCGTGGCCGCGGCCCGCCCCCCCGCCGGCCCCCGGGGCGGCCCCCGCCCCGCCCCCCCCCGGCCCCCCGTCCCGCCGGTGGCGGCCGGCCGCGGGGGGGGGGCCCGGGGGGTGGGGGTGC
>NZ_JADWYX010000015.1:0-98055 GCF_016786355.1 Frankia sp. AgB1.9 | reverse complement strand
GGGCCCCCGCCCCGGGGGGCGGCGCCCCGGGGGGCCGGGGGGCGGCGGCGGGCCCGGCGGCGCCCGGGGGGGCCGGCCCCGGCAGGGCCATCCGCAGGACCCGCTTCCAGACGTTGGCGGCCTGCCTCGGGAGTGAGCCCGTCGTGTAGGGGATCCCGTACCGCTCACACAGCGCGCGTACCTGCGGGGCGATCTGGGAGTAGCGGTTGCTGGGCAGGTCGGGGAAGAGGTGGTGCTCGATCTGGTGGCTGAGGTTCCCGCTCAGGAGGTGGAAGAGCGGGGGGCCCTCGATGTTGGCCGAACCGCGGATCTGGCGCAGGTACCACTCGCCGCGGGTCTCGTTCTCGGCCTGTTCGGCGGCGAAGACCTCGACGCCGTCGGGGAAGTGGCCGCAGAAAATGATCGTGTGCGCCCAGAGGTTACGGACGATGTTCGCGGTCAGGTTGCCGAGAAAGACCGGGAGGAAGGCCGGCCCGGCCAGGACCGGGAATACCACGAAGTCCTTCAGGACCTGCCGACCGCCCTTGCGCAGCACCGCGCCGAACTGGCTGAGGGCCTCTTTCCAGGTCTTCTCGCCGTTCCAGGCGCGATCGACCTCCACGTCGAAGATCGCGATGCCCCACTCGAACGTCGCCGCGAGGCCGAGGTTGTAGAGCGGCTGCGCGAGGTATATCGGGTTCCAGCGCTGCCCCGGCGTCATCCGCAGGATGCCGAAGCCGATGTCGCGGTCCTTGCCGAGCACGTTCGTGAACGTGTGGTGCCGGTAGTTGTGCGCCTGGCGCCAGTGGCCGGCCGGGGACACCGCGTCCCATTCCCAGGTGGTGGACTGGATCCTGGGATCGCCCATCCAGTCCCATTGCCCATGCAGGACGTTGTGGCCGATCTCCATGTTGTCGAGGATCTTGGCCGTCGTCAGCATCGCGGTGCCCGCGATCCAGGCCGGCGGCAGAAAGCCGGCGAACATCGTGATCCGCCCGCCGATCTCCAGGAGGCGCTGAGCGCCGATCACCCTGCGGATGTAGCGCGAGTCATTCTCGCCGAGGCTGGCTACCACCGAGGCCCGAAGCTGGTCGAGCTCGTGGCCCAGCTCCTCGATTTCCGCCACGGTCATCTCGCGTCTGTCCGGCAACGTGCCTCCCTGTGTGCTGGTGAACTAAAGATCGATGTCGACGTCGCCGGCAGCCGCCGACACACAGGTCTGGATGAAGTCGCCGGGTTCGCCGTGCTCGACACCGGTGCGCAGGTCCCGGACCTGGCCGGAGCCGAGCCGGACGACGCACGTGCGGCAGATACCCATCTGGCAGCCGCTCGGCATCAACACCCCGGCACGCTCGCCGGCGGACAGCAGTGGCGTGGCCGCGTCCGTGGCCACCCGGCGGCCGCTGCGGGTGAAGTGCACGCTGCCCTCGGCAGCCGTGCCGGCGTCGAGACCGGCGAGCGCCGGGCGGAACCGCTCGACGCGCAGCCGGTCGGGGATGCCGGTCTCGCGCCACAGCGTCTCGGCCGCGGCCAGCAGGCCGGACGGCCCGCACGCCCAGGTCGATCGCCGCGCCCAGTCCGGGCAGGTCGCCAGCAGCTCCACCAGCGGCGGGCGCTCGCGGTCGGCCGCCTCCGGGGTGTCCGCTCCCGGGCGGGTGTAGTGCTCATGCAGCTGTAGCGGCGTACGCCGAGCCGCGAGCCCGCGCAGCTCAGCACCGAAGATCACATCGGCGCGGGAACGGGCCAGGTGCAGCATCACGATGTCGGGCATCTCGCCGCGCAGTTCGAGATCGCGCAGCATCGACATCACCGGCGTGATCCCGCTGCCGGCCGTCAGGAAGAGAATCCGCTCGGGGAGTGTTCGCGGTAGTACGAACTCCCCGGCCGGCGAATCGAGGCGCACGACGGTGCCTGGCGACACCCCGAACACGAGCTGGCCGGACACCCGGCCGCCGTCGACCGCCTTCACCGTGATCTCGAAGCAGCCGTCCGGACGGCCCGGTGCGGACGACACCGAGTACGTGCGCTGCCGCCACACTCCGGCCACCTGGACCGCGATCCCGACGTACTGGCCGGCGCGGTGTTCCCGCCAGCCCCGCCCGGGTCTGATCGTCAGCGTGGCGGCGTCGGTGGTCTCCGGGCGCACGGCCAGCACCCGGCCCCACAGCTGGCGGCGCGACCAGAGCGGATTGACGAGCTCGACGAAGTCGTCCAGCCGCAGGGGAGTCATCAACAGCGAAGCGGCGTTCGACGCCAGCCGATACGGGGCGGTTCGCACGGTCACCTCACCCGCGCCGTCTCCGGCGGGCCCGTAATGATCACAGCCGCGCCCCCTCGGTCGCGCGGGCGGAGGGCCGCCTGCGTCGGCGTGCTCCGGAAGGACCAGGTCTCGGCCCGGGAAGCTACCCGGAAGTCAGGCCTCGGGCACGCGGAGGGCTCAGCGACGCGCCGCGGCGGCAGTTTCGCCGACAAGGCGGGCGTGACGACGGAAAGGTGGTACACGCGCTCGAATAGCTGCTTAACGTGTCTGCCTCTCAGCTTGTCACCTTATATCCGGCATCACACCGCGTAAAAATACCGCCGGTCGCCCAGGGAGGCCCGACGTTCTGGGTCTGGGTAGGACAAAAAAGCGCGCGGCCAGCCGGTCGCGCGCTTTTCCGTTCAGGTCTGTGTGTCGTCAGACAGGCATGACCTTCTCAGCCTGCGGACCCTTCTGGCCCTGCACGATCTCGAACTGCACGGTCTGTCCCTCGTCAAGCGACTTGTAGCCGTCGGCCACGATCGCGGAGAAGTGGACGAACACGTCCGGGCCGCCCCCGTCCACGGAGATGAAGCCGAAACCCTTTTCCGCGTTGAACCACTTAACAGCGCCCTGAGCCACGAGCGTTCTCCTTGCTAGCTTTCCCGGCTGACGTCTCTCGTCTCCCGGGTCTCGCTCCGGCCGCAGATCGCTCCACGCTCGGCCGTTCCGTTCGACGATGCATGACGCTCACACAGCGGAGAACAGGTAACGCCGCCATCGTACTCGTCATCGGCCCTGCGGGCTCCACCGCGCGCCGGTCCTGGCCCCGGTCCACAGGGCACGAACAGGAAACCGATCGGGATTGAGCCCCGCACGGGACCGGCATCCCTGAGCAGGCCAGGGCTGTTCCGGCCGGGGGCGCCGCGCGGGCTCGGGTCCCGGTCGGCGCTGTGTGGTGGCGTAGCCTGGCGTAGATCGCCGCACACTCCTGCCACCCGTTCCATCGTCATACACAACCGACGCTGGACGGCAGCACTACCCAACTGCAACCATCGCCCGACGACAGTCGCATGCCGCCGCGAACGATGCCCCACGGACATGAGGCAGCCTGGGTCGTGACCCATGACTTTGGTGACTCCACCGCACAGATCCCTCCAACAGGCTGGAGTTAGCCATGCAGAGCACGACCCGGGTCGCCAGCGGACGCGCCCCCACGGGCCGGCGGACCACGACGATCCCGGTTCGTCTCGTAGGCGAGCCTGACGGCGAGAACGGCCTCGGACTCAACGGCACCGGCGGCGACACCGGCCGCGGCACCGGCGGCGGACGTCCGGAGGTCGAGGGCGACATCGACGGCAACGAACCCGAGAACAGCGTCGACAACGGTGCGGACGACGCGGCGCAGGACGACCCCCAGGACGACGGCGACCCGGCCGACGAGCCGAAGACGCCCGCGCGGCGCCGGGCGGCGACCCGGACGACGGCGACGACGACCGTCTTCGACCCGGTGCGGATGTACCTGGCGAGCATCGGCAAGACGCCACTGCTGACCGCCGAGGGCGAGGTCGACCTCGCGAAGCGGATCGAGGCGGGGCTGTTCGCCGGCCACAAGCTGGAGACCGCGGTCGAGGAGATGTCCCCGGGGCAGCGGCTGGACCTCATCGCCATCGAGCGGGACGGTCAGGTGGCCAGCCGGCAGCTCGTCGAGGCCAACCTCCGGCTGGTCGTCTCGATCGCGAAGCGGTACGCCGGACGCGGAATGCTCTTCCTCGACGTCGTGCAGGAGGGCAATCTCGGCCTCATCCGGGCGGTCGAGAAGTTCGACTACACCAAAGGCTACAAGTTCTCGACCTACGCCACCTGGTGGGTGCGGCAGGCGATCACCCGGGCGCTGGCCGACCAGTCCCGAACGGTCCGCCTTCCGGTGCACCTCGTCGAGCTGCTCAACCAGCTTGTTCGGCTGCGCCGAGAGCTGCTGATGGAGCTCGGCCGCGAGGCGACCCGGGAGGAGCTCGCCACCGCTCTCGGCGTCACCGCCAACAGGGTCGACGAGCTTCAGCGCATCTCACGAGAGCCGGTATCCCTCGACAGCCCGGTCGGCGACGACGCCGATACCGAGCTCGGCGACCTGATCGAGGACACTGCCGCGATCGAGCCGGTCGAGGCGGCCATGGTCTCCGTTCGGGCGGCGCAGCTGAGTGCCGTCCTGCGCGCCCTGCCGGACCGGGAGCGACGGGTGATCCAACTGAGGTTCGGCCTCGCCGACGGCCAGGTCCACACGCTGGAGGAGATCGGCCGCGAGTTCGGGCTGACCCGTGAGCGCATCCGCCAGATCGAGCAGCGGACGCTGGCGAAGCTGCGTCATCCCGCGCGGTCCGAGGCCCTGCGCTCGTACCTCGAATAGGTCGCCCCGCCGCCAGCCGTCAGGTCGTGGCCACCAGGATGTCCTCCCCGCTCGACGGGCGCAGGCCGTCGGCGCGACCGGCGAAGTAACGCTCGGCGAGGAGCGCCCCCGGCACATGCCGAACCTCGGTGAAGCCCGCCTCGCGGGCCAGCGCGAGCATCTCGTCGGGGGTGTAGAAGCTGACGAACGGGGTCCCCGAAGCCTGCGCGCCCTGCTTCGACGCCTGTAGCCCGACCCGGTCGGCCTCGTCGAGAAGCTCGGGGGGCAGCAGGAACGTCATGGCGAACGTGGAGCCGGGAGCGAGCCCGGCGATCTGACGCAGCGTCGCGGCGGTGGCCTCCTTGGAGAGGTACATGGCGACGCCGGTGGAGACGACGAGCGCCGGCCGCCGGTCGGAGAAGCCGGCGACGGACAGCTGCTTCAGCCAGTCCCCGCCGGCCTCGAAGTCGACGGGTACCAGCCGCAGCCAGTCGGGGACGCCGTAACCGAGCTCGACCAGGCGCGCGCCTTTCCAGGCCTGGGGCCCGGGCTGGTCGACCTCGAAGACCGTCAGCCCGCCGGCGACCTCGGGCCTGCGCTGCGCGAACGTGTCCAGGCCCGCACCGAGAATCACGTACTGGCCGAGGCCCTGCGCGGCCCGTTCGACGAGCAGGTCCTCGATGAAGCGGGCCCGCGCCACGATTGACGCCCGGAACGGGCTGGTGCCGCGCGGGTCCATGTCCGGCCGGGACCGCCAGCCGTCGTCGGGCCCGACCAGTCGTAGGCCGACCTCATCGACGAAGACGTGCGGCGCCGCGTCGGCCTGGACGTGCAGCGCCCGCCAGAGCGCGACTCGGACCGCCGAGCTCTCCGGTTCCTCAGCCTGTCTGTCTGCCATGTCGTCTCCCTTTCCCCGCGATCGACTCCTGGTTCCCCGCGGCCAGTTCTTGGTGGTCGGCGTCAGTTCTTGGTGCCCGCTGTCAGTTCTTGGTGCCTGCCGTCAGCGCCTGGCCGGGGCCTGCAGGCTCCACAGCCGCCCGTCTGGGTCACGGACGGTCATCATCCTGGTGCCGAAGTGGGTCTCCTCGAACGGCGTGACCACCTCTACGACCGGGTCCGCCTGGAAGGCATCGGCGTCCGGCACCTTCAGCACGACCTGGAGTCCCGGCTCGCGATGCTCGGGGATCTCCGCGATGAACACCGTGGCGCCGTCACCGTTGCGGAGCTGGCCGGAGTTGTGGTCGGTCTCGAACTCGAGCTCGAATCCCAGCGCCTGGAAGAACCGCGCCGCCTTGCCCCAGTTGTGGGTCTCCAGGAACACCGCTTCGATTCCGTCGGTACTCACGTCAGCTCTCCGTCTCAGCCGATTGCTCGCGCGGATCGTAGGTGTCGTCGAGGTAGCCACGCAGCGCTTCGGCGACCAGCGCGGACAGCGACAGGCCCGACTCGATGGCGCGGTGCTTGACCTGCTTGATCAGCCCGATCGGCAGGTACACGTTGAACTGCTTGACGTCCTCATCGCCCACGGTTCGATGCTAGCAAGCTAGCACGAGGGTTGGAGTGCCGTCGGGCAAAGTCGCGCGGAGATGGTCTGAACGGGGCCCGCCGAGTCGACAGCCCGGCCGCTGCTCGTCGGCGCCAGTGGCGTGACGACCAAGGTCTACCCATCGCCTTGATCGCTGTTTAGGCCCTCTGGTGGCTACGAAACAGACTCGGGCACGACCATCGGAGGGCCGAAACAGCGCTCAAGGGGATCTAAGGACCGGCCGCACCTTCTCGGAGGCGGCGCCGGCTGGTCGGCACCGGCATGTCTGCGCTGTGGCAACCGCGGCTGCGACTCGGCACACGCGGCTCGCATGAGGTGCTTCGGGGTCTCACATGGCCCGAGGCGACGAACGGCCGTGGAACGAGAACAGCGCGCGGCCCCCGGCCGCGCGCTGTTCCGTTTGAGGTCTGGGTGTGTCAGACAGGCTGAACCTTGTCGGCCTGCGGGCCCTTCTGGCCCTGCACGATCTCGAACTGCACGCTTTGCCCCTCGTCCAGCGACTTGTAACCGTCTGTCAAAATCGCCGAGAAGTGGACGAACACGTCCGGACCGCCACCGTCCACGGAGATAAAGCCGAACCCCTTCTCCGCGTTGAACCACTTGACGGTACCCTGAGCCACGAGCGTTCTCCTTGATGTTTCTCCGGTAGACGTCCGTCGTCTCCCGGTCTCGCATCGGCCGCCGATCACCGCACAGCCGGTCGTTCCGTTCGACGATGCATGACGCTCATACAGCGGAGAACAGGCAACGCCACCACCTTACGCGCCATCGGCGCCCCGGGTCCCACCGGTCCGGGCCCCGGTCCGCGTGCGTCGCGGCGGGAACCGGCAAACGGCCGCGCTCACGGCCGACCGGGCGCCGCTGGACATGCCCAAGCGGTTCAGCCGACATAGACCGCGGCCGGAGCGGTGACCCGAGTCCTGGCCCGCACCCAGCCATGACGAGGCCTGCCGGCCCCACCACACACCCGCCACCAGAGGGGGAGTCGGCCAGTTCAATCATTGCCCGACGACATCTGCGCCTCGCCACCGACGAGGCCCAACGGGCACCCGCCGACGCTCACGCCACGCTCATCCGGGGTACCCCGCCGCGCAGCCCCCTCCGACGAGCCAAGACGGCGACGGCCAGCATGGACCGGACTCGGTTTGGGCGCTGGGACGACGCGGCCCGGCCTCCGACCAAGCCTGACCCGGCTGAGCGCCGGACCCTTCCGGCGCCTGTCCCCCGAGGCCACGATCTCGCCGCACGGAAACGCCCACCGGAGGCTCGGGTGGCACCGCGGGCGCGACCGACCGCGTCGGCGGCGGCCGGTACGCGGTTCGACGGACTTTCACGTCCGCCGGCGGTCTCCGACCGACGACGCAGCTGGAGAACACCCGACCGTTCGGGCCCGGACGACCACCTGGCACCGGCGCGGCTGCTCGGTAATCGTGGGTATCTCGGACCCTCATTCCAGCCGGTACATCCTCGATGAAATGGTGCAATGCGCCGAGGGCGCAAACGCGGCGTACCGAAAGAGTCGGGCATTCCGCTGCCGATCGCCGCCGCCGCCCTGTGCTCTGTCCTGTCCGCGGCGCCCGCCGAGGCCTCCGTGGCCAGAGCGCCGGCCGCCGGACAGTCGCACCCGAGCGGCATTGCTCGCCCCGATTTCCCGACAGGCGAGCAGCCTCCGGCTGTGGGTGCCGCTGGATGGCGCCCGTCACCCGCTGGCACGCCTCCCGGCTCGGGCTGCCACGGCCAGGGACGCCGGCCCGGCCCGGGCCACGCCACCCGGCCCGGGCCGCCACGGCCAGGGGCGCCGGCCCGGCCCGGTGAACCGACTCGACCGAGCTGCGCCTGGCCCACCCGCGCGGTCCCGCCTGGCTCGCTGGCGCCGACTTGCCTGCGCAGACGCCGATCATCCGGCCGGCCGGGCAGGCTGCTGCATCTTGATCGAGAACTGCGCAGGGATAAAGAGGACAAATTGGGGTACCGGGCGCCCTCTTGCCTGCGCAGCTAGTGATCAAGGCTCGACGATCGGACGCGAGGTCGCATTGATCACCAGGTGCGCAGGGGGACTGGTGGGTCGGCCGGGGCCCCGCTCCCGACTTCATGCCCAGTGCCGGTCCGGACGGCCGTCGTCGCGCCGATCGCGGACCTGACCTCCGTCGCCGTCACCATTAGCCTGGGGATGTCACGCACTGTCTGGACTTTTCGCGCTTCCGGCCCTGAGTGGGCCGGCCGCTCCGCCAGCGGACGGGCCCCACGGAAGGTGACGCCTGTGCCACAGGACTCCCCCGAACCGCGCCTGCCCCGCGGACCTGGCCGCGAGGACCAGGTGAGCCGGGAGCGGGCCGACGACATCGCGCGCCGGCTCGCCGCCGAGGAGGCCGAGGAGAAGGCCGACGCCACGGCCGAGGGCGAGACCACGATCGACCTGGGCGAGGGCGGGTTCCCCCGAGTCGCTCCCGGACCAATCCCGCCAGCCACGCCCTGGACCGACCAGCGTGGCGACCCGCCCATCCCCCATGGCGCGCCGTCGCCCCACCCGTTCGGGCACCCCACCGGCGATCTCCATCCTCCCTTCCCCGCTCCGCCCCCGGCACCCGTCTACGGCGGACCACCACCGCCTTGGCCCACTCACGTCGGACCGACACCACCGCCACCACCACCGGCACCCGTTTACGGCGGACCGCCCATGTCTGGGCCCGCTTACGTCGGCCCACCACCACCGGCACCGGTCTATGGCGGCCCGCCGCCAAGAATCGACCATCGCTCGCGGACCGAGCCGGGACGCCCGTCGGGCTGGCGCCAGCTGCTGGCGCGGATGCTGGGCCGATGACCACGCCCCGGCGGACGTACGCGGTCTGGGAGCTGACGCTCGCCTGCAACCTGGCCTGCGGGCACTGCGGCTCCCGCGCCGGCAGTCCCCGGGACGCCGAGCTCACCACGGCGCAGGCCCTGGACGTCGTCGCCCAGCTCGACCAGGCCGGTATCGACGAGGTGACGCTCATCGGCGGCGAGGCCTTCCTGCGCCGGGACTGGCTGACGATCGCTGCCGCGATCACCGGCCGCGGCATGACCTGCACGGTGACGACCGGCGGCTACAGGCTGAGCGCGGCGATGGCCCGGGGGCTGCGGGCCGCCGGCGTCAGGCAGTGCTCCGTCTCGGTGGACGGGATGGCCGGCACCCACGATCGGCTGCGCGGCCGCGCCGGCTCGTGGCAGTCCTGTTTCGTCACGATGGAGCGCCTGCGCGCCGCGGGCGTCACCGCCACCTGCAACACGCAGATCAATCGGCTGACCGCGCCGGAGCTGCCCGAGCTCTACCTCGCGCTGCAGGCCGCCGGAATCGCCGCCTGGCAGTGGCAGCTGACCGTCCCGATGGGAAACGCGGCCGACCAGCCCGAGATCCTGCTCCAGCCGGTGGAGCTGCTGGACGTGTTCCCGATGCTCGCGCGGGTCGCCCGGCAGGCGGCGTCCGACGGCATCGGCATTCATGCCGGGAACAACGTCGGGTACTACGGCCCGTACGAGCGGCTGCTGCGCTCGCCGGAAGGCACGGCGTTCTGGACCGGCTGCCAGGCCGGCCTGTCCACCCTCGGTATCGAGGCGGACGGCACGATCAAGGGCTGCCCGTCGCTGCCGACACGGGACTACGCGGCCGGCGACATCCGCGAGCGACCCCTGGCCGACCTGCTGCGCGACGCGCCAGAGCTCGCCATCAACACCGGGGCGGGCACCGCGGCGGCCAGCGACGGCACCTGGGGATTCTGCCGGACCTGCGAGTACGCCGACGTATGCCGCGGCGGCTGTACCTGGACGGCGCACACGTTCTTCGGCCGCGGCGGCAACAATCCTTACTGCCATCACCGGGCGCTCACCCGTCAGCGGGCCGGGGTCCGGGAGCGGCTGGTCCAGACGGTGCCCGCCCCGGGCCGCCCGTTCGACCATGGCCTGTTCGAGCTCGTAGAGGAGGACCTCACGGCGCCCTGGCCAGCCGGCGAACGCGCCCGCCTCACCGCTGCTGACATCCGATGGCCGACGTCCTGGGGTAGCTGACCCGGCTGCGTACGGCTCGCTCCGCTGGTCCCAGGTCAGCCAGGTGCACGAAAGCGGGATCCGGCGGCCGCTGGCCGGAATGTCCGTGCATGAGCAGTCGTTAGCTGTCTGGGCAGAAAACCTGCCAGCAGACTCGACCACCACGACCCGCGCCGACCCGCGGCCAGCCCACCACGGCTGACCGGTCCGGACCTGGAGGGGTTCATGGCACGACGGCAAACGCCGGAGGCGTCGACGCGCCCGGCGGACGACCTCGGCGAGGTGGTGGAGCGGCCCGCCGACGTCCACGACTTCGCCGAGCGGACGATGCTCGCCGACACGGCCGTCGGCCAGGTCGGGATCGAGACCGAATGGTTCGTGGTCGACCGGCATTCCCCCGGCAGCCCGGTCGCGCCGGAACGGACCCGGGCGGCGCTGGGCGGCTGCGGTCCGGACCTTCCCGGCCGGAGCCGGATCACCTTCGAGCCGGGTGGCCAGTTCGAGCTGTCCGGCCCGCCGCTCGCGCTTCCCGCCGCGCTGCGGGCGATGTCCGCGGACCTCACCGCCGTGCGCCAGCGCCTCGCCGACGAAGGCCTGCTGCTGGCCGGCCTCGGCGCGGACCCGCTGCGCGCGCCCCGGCGACTGCTGACCGAAAGTCGTTACGCCGCAATGGAGGAGTATTTCCAGGCGGGCGAGTTTCCCGCCGGCCCGGTGATGATGTGCTCGACCGCGGCGCTGCAGGTCAACCTGGAGGCGGGCCCGAAGGCCGGCTGGGACGATCGGTGGCGCCTCGCCCACTCGCTGGGACCGGTACTGGTGGCGATGTTCGCCTCGTCGCCGGTCCTCGCCGGCCGGCCGACGGGCCACCTCTCGACCCGCCAGAGCATCTGGTCGGGCATCGACGCCACCCGGACCGCCCCCGTCGCCGACGCCCGCACACCGCCCACGACCGACGGACCGGCCGCGCAGTGGGCCCGCTACCTGCTCGACGCCCGGCTGATGCTGGTCCGCGCCGGCGACGACCGGTACGTCCCCGTCCGCGACGGCTCGACCTTCGCCGCCTGGGTCGCGGGGGCCGGCCCGGTGCCACGTCGCCCGACCGTCGACGACCTCGCCTACCACGCGAGCACGGTCTTCCCGCCCGTGCGGCCCCGCGGCTGGCTGGAGCTTCGCTACCTCGACGCCCAGTCGGCGGCGCTGTGGCCGGTCGCGGTCACGGTCGCGACCGCGCTGCTCGACGACCCCGAGGCCGCGGACATCGCCCGCGACGCCTGTGCTGGCGTGGCTGGCCACTGGGCCGAGGCGGCCGCGCTCGGCCTCGCCCAGCCCGACCTGCGCACAGCGGCGCTGCGTTGTGTGATGGCCGTGGTCGAGGCGGCCGCGCGGCTGGGCCTGTCCCCAACCCTGACCGCGGCGGTCGCCGACTTCGCCGACACGTTCGTGCGGCGCGGGCAGTGCCCCGCCGACGCCGCGCTCGCCTCCTGGCAGGCCGGCGGCGCCTCCGCCGTCCTGCTGGACGCGACGACATGGGTGGAAATACCGCAACCGATCTAGCCGGCCAGCCCAGGAAGAGGAGATCACCGATGATTCCCACGAAGCTGAGCGACACCGGCAGTCGGCGTATTGCCGTGCACCTGACCGCCGCCGACCGGGCCACGCAGCTCGCCGCCGACGTACGGCAGGGTCTCACCGCGACGCCCAAGGAGCTGCCGCCCAAATGGTTCTATGACGAGACCGGTGGGCTGCTGTTCGACGAGATCACCCGCCTGCCGGAGTACTACCCGACGCGGCGCGAACGGGCGATCCTCACCGAGCACGCCGCCGAGATCGCCGCGTTCTCCCGCGCGGACACCCTCGTCGAGCTCGGCTCGGGCACGTCAGAGAAGACCCAGCTGCTACTGAACGCGCTGAGCGACATCGGAACGCTGCAGCGGTTCGTCCCCTTCGACGTCGACGAGGCCGTACTGCGCCACGTCGCGGATTCCCTGGCCACGACGCGCCCGGCGCTGCGGGTCAACGCGCTGGTCGGGGACTTCGACCACCACCTGGGCCACCTGCCGGCCGCCGAGGCCCGCCTGGTCGCGTTCCTGGGCAGCACGATCGGCAACATGCGCCCGGACCAGCGGCTGGGCTTCCTGGCCCGGCTGCGGGCCACGGCCTCGACCGGCGACGTGCTGCTGCTCGGCACCGACCTGGTGAAGGACCCGGGACGGCTGGTCGCGGCCTACGACGACGCCGCGGGTGTGACGGCGGCCTTCAACGGCAACGTCCTGAGGGTGGTCAACCGTGAGCTGGACGGCGATCTCGACCCGGACGGCTTCGCGCACCTCGCCGTGTGGGATCCGGACGCCGAGTGGATCGAGATGCGGCTGCGCTCCCGCCGGGCCCAGACGGCGCGGATCGCCGCGCTGGACCTCACCGTCCCGTTCGAGGCGGACGAGCAGCTGCGGACCGAGATCAGCGCGAAGTTCCGCCGGGACGGCATCGAGAAGGAGCTTGCCAACGCCGGGTGGGGCATGACCCACTGGTGGACGGACGCCGACGGTGACTTCGCCGTCAGCCTCTCGGTCCCGGCCTGAACCGGGCGCTGGCAGGAGGAGCACGACCGAGGACCCGTTCGTCGCGACCCGTACCCGCGGCACGGAGGCGCCAAGGCGCGTCAGAGCTTGCGGCCGACCCCGCAGTGGGAGGGCAGGATCTCGGGGTCGGGGGCATCCGGGCGCCACAGCGAGTTCGGGACGAGACCGGGCTCGACGAGCTCGGTGCCGTCGAAGAAGCTCGCGATCTCCTCCAGATAGCGGACGGTGTATTCGTAGCCGCCTTCGGCGATGGCGTCGGCGGCCTTGTCCGCGTCCCCGTGCACGCTGTCGTTGATGGCGACGTAGCTCCCCGGCGCCATTCGCGCGAGAATCTGCTGCACGATGCCGCGCGCCTCGGCCGTGTCCTTGACCGCCGCCCCGAGGACGCCGAACATGATCAGGCCGATCGGCTGCTCGAAGTCGAGGGTGCCGGCGGCCTGGTCAAGAATCGTCGCCGGCTCGCGCACGTCCGCCTCGAGGTAGGACGTGGCGCCCTGCGGCGTGCTGGACAGCAGTGCCCTGGCGTGCAGGAGGACCATCGGGTCGTTGTCGACATAGACGATCCGGCATTCCGGGGCGCTCCGCTGGGCCACCTCGTGCGTGTTGTTCTCCGTGGGCAGCCCGGTCCCGATGTCGAGAAACTGGCGAACGCCCGCCTCCTCGACGAGGTACCGCACGACCCGGGCGAGCGCCTTACGGGACTCCCGCGCGATCGCCACGATGCCGGGATAGGCGGTGATGGCCGCCTCGGCGACCTCCCGGTCCGCCGGGAAGTTGTCCTTCCCGCCCACCCAGTAGTTCCAGATCCGTGCACCGTGCGGGATGTCCGGGTTGTAGCGGGGGTCCACTTCGGCCGCGACCTCGTCGTCGGTGCTCATGGATGACTCCTGGTGTTGGGGAACGAACCAACAGGTCGGGAACGCCAGCATGATCGACTACGCGCCCGGCATGGTGACTGTACTTATGCGCAGAGACCTCGTCCATGGCCTGGAGCGCTTGCACAGACACGTTTACTCTCTGTTTCCGGGGGCTCGGCGATACCCCGGGAAACCTCGACCCGGTTGCGGTCGGTAGGCCGTTGGCCAGCATCGACTACCTAAAGACACCAATCGTTCACGTCACGGAGAGGGAGCTTGCCGTATACGACCGACCGTGCTGTGATCGCGTCGCGCGTCGACCCCTCGAACCGGGTCGGCCCTTGGGTGGCCGGTGGCGTCTCGATAAACTGAGCTATCGCACAAGGCGAGTGAAGCGGGGGAACAGGCGTGGCCGTACCGGCGGGCGGCAGCCCGACCGTGCGTCGCATCCTCCTGGGTTCGCAGCTGCGGCGGCTGCGGGAGGACAAACACATCAGCCGCGAGGACGCCGGCTATCACATCCGCGCCTCCGAATCGAAGATCAGCAGACTGGAGCTCGGCCGGGTCGGTTTCAAGGAACGTGACGTCAACGATCTGCTCGTCCTCTACGGCGTCACCGACGAGACCGAACGCGACGCGCTGCTCGCGCTGGCCAGGGAGGCGAACCAGCAGGGCTGGTGGCAGTCGTACTCCGACGTTCTGCCCAGCTGGTTTCACCCGTACATCGGGCTGGAGGAGTCGGCCTCCCAGATCCGTACCTACGAGCTCCAGTTCATCCCCGGCCTGCTCCAGACCGAGGACTACGCACGCGCGGTCATCACCCGGGGTGCCCTTGGCGCGCCGAAAGAAGTGATCGACAGCCGGGTGAACGTCCGGATGAACCGCCAGCGGGTGCTGGCCAGGGAAAACCCGCTCCGGCTCTGGGTGGTGCTCGACGAGGCGGCGCTGCGCCGGCCGATCGGTGGCGACCGGATCATGCACGCGCAGATCAACCACCTGCTCGAGCTGATCAGCAGCCCCTTCCTGACCCTCCAGGTGATGCCGTTCGCCTTCGGCGGTCACACCGCGGAAGGCGGCGCGTTCAGCATCCTGCGTTTCCCGGACCCCGACATGGCGGACATCGTCTATCTCGAACAGCTTTTCGGCGCGGCCTACCTGGACAAACGCGAGGAGGTCGACCGCTACACGATCGCGATGGACCGCCTCTGCCTGGACAGCAGCACGCCGGACCGGACCGCCGACGTACTCCGAAAGATCGACAGAAGCCTGTAAGGGCGCGGTCGTCCTGACTGACGATGTCGCCACGGAGCCAGCGCCGGAGCGCCCGTAGGGTGGGGACCATGGAGAAGCCAAAGATCGACCTCGTGGACAAGACGCCGCCGAAAGACCTGGTCGTCCAGGACATCACCGAGGGCGACGGCGCCGAGGCCACCGTCGGCCGCGCGGTGTCGGTCCACTATGTCGGCGTCGCCCTCAGCTCGGGCAAGGAGTTCGACGCCTCCTACGACCGCGGCAAGCCCTTCCGCTTTCAGCTCGGCGCGGGACAGGTCATCGCCGGCTGGGACCAGGGCGTACAGGGCATGAAGGTCGGCGGACGCCGTCAGCTCGTCATTCCGCCGCATCTGGGCTACGGCGTCCGGGGTGCCGGCCCGATCAAGCGGAACGAGACCCTGATTTTCGTCGTCGACCTGCTCGGCGTCGGCTGATCCCAGCCCTCGGGTCCGGCACCTGCCCCGGTCCCGCGTGAAAGCCATTCCCGTCGGCCGGGTAAGCCGGCCCGGTCTACCGCGGCCGGCGCCCGCCGATCAGGACTCCTCTACCTTGCGCGCCAGGTGCCGGATTCCGGCCAGCCATCGATCGGGGTCCGCCGCCTTCTGCGCGTAGTACCCACCTACCTCGGGATGAGGCAGGATGAGGAACTTTTCCGCGTCAAGGCCGTCGATCACCGCCTCCGCGACGTCCTCGGCCGTGAGCAGCGTTCCGGACGCGGCGACGACCCGGGCCGCCGCGTGTCCTTCCCGGAGGCCGTCGAGCAGCAGTGGCGTGGCCACTCCCAGCGGGCAGACGGCGCTGACCCGAATTCCCTTGTCTCCATAGGTCACGGCCAGCCATTCCGCCAGGGCGAGCGCGGCGTGCTTGGTGACGGCGTAAGGCGCGTCGCCGGGGGTCGTCAGCAGGCCCGCGGCCGAGACCACGTTGAGCAGGTAGCCACTGCCCTGCTCCAGCATCGACGGGACGACGGCGCGGGCCGCATGGACGTGCGCAAGCGTGTTGACCGCGAAGGTGTCCAGCCATGTCTTGGTGTCGACTTCCAGGCCGCCGCCGACGGACACCCCGGCATTGGAGCAGAACAGGTCGATCCGGCCGTACTCGGCGAGAGTCTGCTCGACCAGGGCGGCGACGGCCGTCTCGTCGGTGACGTCCGTCCGAACCGACCGCCCGCCGATCTCGGCCGCCACGCTCGCCGCCGCGTCCGCGTCCCGATCGCTGACCACGACGGCCGCCGCGCCGCCGGCCGCGAAACGCCGCGCCAGCGCGGCTCCGATCCCGCTGCCCGCACCGGTGACCACGATGACCGCGCCGTTGACATCCACCTGGGTTCCTCTCCACGCCTCGGACCAGCACCTGATCATGCACACATCAGGCCGTGCGGGGCGCGATCCGCGGAGCGGACCGAGGGCGGTCGGCAGCGGGCCGCGCCGGCATGTACCGCGGCCGGCGCGGCCCGTCCTGACGTCAGCCGCCGTGGACCAGGGTCAGCGCTTCGTCGCGAAACGCGAGGCGACCGTCGGAAGGTCGGCATAGGTGACGATGCCCGGCCGGGCGGCCACCACGGCGGGAATGGCGTTGACCACCGGCAACGCGGTGAGCATCGATCCCATCACCGACGCGTCCTCCAGCGTGAACGTCTCCAGATTCTCCGGCAGGACATCCACCCGCAGATGGATCTGCGGCGCGCCGAGCACCGTGATGAGGTGGCCGCTCGCGACCTCCCAGGCCGGCTCTAGATCCGCGACGACCGTCCAGCGGATGTGCGCCTCCACCAGGTCGACGCCGGCGCTGGCGCCGATCCAGCGGGCGTTGATGCCCGCGACCGTGCCGCGCTTGACCGTCCGGCCCGGTACGTCGGCGTCGCTGGCCGCGTGGGCGAACTCGACCTCGCACCGGATGTCCTCGATCGCCAGGCCGAGCTGGGCGCCCATCGACTCCACGGAGTCGGCGAAGGGGGCGGTCGCCTTCCGGATGTCATCGGCGTGGCCGGGGTCTCCGGCCGGCCGGCCCCAGCCCAGTTCGTCCTGGTTGGCGTCCGCGGCCCACAGTCCGATGTTGGTCGACTCGGTCACCCGCAGGTAGCTGACCTCACGGCAGATACCGGAGGCAACCGTGGCGAGATAGGCGACCCAGCCCGGATTGATGCCGCTGCCGAACAGGCTGACCTTCCCCTCCTGGGCCGCCGCCTCCAGGGCCGCGCGCGCCTCGGGGCCGTACGCGTGGCCGGTGATGAAGCTGGCCGTCGAGGCGACGTTGATCCCGGCCCGCAGCAGGCGGGTGAGGTGCTCTACATCCGGGTGCAGCGGCATGTAGATGACGCAGTCCGGCTTTAAGGCGATCAGGGCGTCGATGTCGTCGGTAGCGGTGACCCCGAGGTCGCGCCCGACCTTGGCGAGCTCGCCGGCGTCCTGGCCGACCTTCTCCTTGCTGAAGGCGAACACACCGACCAGTTCGAGGTCGGGGCGCTCCGCGATGGCCTTGACGGCCTCACTGGCCACCTTTCCTGTCGTCCATTGCACGACCCGCAGGGGGTGGTCGGTGGTCGCCATGGCGTCCTCCTCGGTAGCGGCGATGAGCTGAGCGCGCGGCACTCAGACGACTCGTTGGGCAGTCGCCAAAAGGGGCCGGTCAGATGCTTAGCATGCGCGCGTCGGGGCCGGCAAGGCACGAGGTACGCGGAGCGGGGCAACCGCCCGGCGGCGCGAGCAGGACGCCCGCGCCGGCCGCCTCACCCGCGCGGCCCGAGACCGCGTTCGCCGAAGCTCTTTCTGCGCGGTGGCTGCCGGCTGCCCGAAATCACGGCCAGAGGGTGGGAGTGGACCGGCCCGACGCGACGGCGGTCCGGGCCAGGTTGTCGAGTTCGGCGAGCCAGCGGTTGGCCAGGGTCGCGCCACGGGGGACGTTGCGATCGATCGCGACGCCCAGCGACGCCGTCGGGCCGACCCCGCCGAGGATGACGAACATGCGCTGGCCTGGAACGGGAACCGGGACCGGGACCGCCTCTTTCACCGGGCTCCCCGCGATCGTCAACGGAGCGGGCATGACGCCCAGGTTCGACGTCGAGACCGCCACTCTGCGCGGATCCATGCCCATCGCGACCGCGACGCGGCCATAGCGGGTAGGAACCCGCTCGAACCACCAACGCTCGCCGGCACCCGCGTCCGTACCGCGCCGATAGCGCGAGGTCTGCCGCCTGACCACCCCGAATCGGCGCGACGGCGAACCGGGGCCGCAGGGCAGCCCTACTCGGGTGCCCACCACGAAGTTGCTCAGGTGGTCGCTTTCGTCCGGTCGGCGGGCGCTGACCGGCATGAGGATCTTCAGTCGGCGCGCGCCACCTACCGGGCGAGACCAGGCCTCGAAGGCGCCCGCGAGCGCGACCAGGAAGACATCGTTGACGGTCGCCCCATACGCCCGGCCGAGGGCCCGTAGTCTCTCGACACTGGTCGAAGCCCAGTAGAGGTCGTGCTCTCCGGCCACCGGCCGAGCCAGTGCCTCAAGGCTGGCCGTCGGCGTCATCCAGCCGGCGAGCCGCCCGCCGGCCAGCGCGAGCGATCGCGGGGTCACCCGCCCCTCGCGCAGCCAGCCGGCGGAGGCGACCGCGGTCTCCGCGCCGAACAGAGCGGTCAGCACCCGGTGCAACGCGGTCCCGTCCAGCCACACGTGGCTCGCCCGGAACAGGACGTAGAACTCCGCCGCACCCGGAGCGTGCAACAGGCAAAGCTCCCAGGGCGGGGCGTCCAGCGGAATCTGCGTCTGGCAGCGCCGCGCGACGAGAGCCCGCACGTCCGCCGCGTCCGCGCCGGCCGGCAGGCGATGTTCCCGCACATGGGTGATCACGTCGAACCACGGGTCCGGCGCCCAGTCAGGCCAGCTGGCCTGGCCCGCGCCGTGCGTCACCCGATGAGCGAGGAGCGGGAAGAGGGCCGCCCTTTCCAGGACGGCCTGCCGCAACGCGCCGACCGAGCACCTGCCCTCGGCCCGCAGGAGATAGGCGACACTCAGCGGTGTGGCGCGGTTTTCCCGCTGATATCCCAGCAGTGCCCGGTCCATCCTGCTCAGCGGGCGCGGGCCCGCGTCGGCGGCCCGAGGGCACATATACACCACCACATTCCTGGGCTGCGGGACCGGTCGCCCAGCGGGCGGAATCTCCGCTTCAGAAGGCGGTCACGGCGCCCTGTCAAATGGGTCACCGAATTCGGGGTGACTCTAGACCGAAGCCGATCGGCCTCGATGGAAAAGTCCGTTCCGGGACCCGGGGACGGCGCTTCCCCGAGAATCCGCACCGGCCCGGCTATCGGGCCGTCGGGTTCCATAGTCCGACGCGGCGCCCGTAGGAAGAATGCCGTAGCCGCCACCTGCGCCCCGCCTCGTGCCGGCGGCCCGTACGCCGCACTTCCCGGCCGAGACCGCGAGTCAGCCGGGGCCGTCGGGCCCGGCCGTGATCGGCCTGGCCCGCAGCCAGCGGACGGCCCGGTCCCGCAACGGCAGGATTCCCTTGTAGTCGGCGATGTCGGCCGGCAGGTCGGCGAGGACGCTCGCGGCGCGCCGCCGCCAGTCCTCGACGGTGGCGAGCTGGTCGAACGGGAGCTGATAGGTCCGGATGAGAAAGAGCACCGCGCCGGAGTCGGGCAGCCGGAGCAGGTGCTGCACCTCGACCCGCAGGTGGAGCAGCCGGCCGAATGTGTCGTCGTCCGCCTGGGCTGCCGCGTTCCGGTCCGGCGCCCATTCGGGGTAGCGCTCCAGAGACAGGTCGAGACGGCGGCCGAAGCTCGTGGACCAGTTGGTGCGTCGGTAGGCCTGGTGCGGCTGAAGCCGGCGGATGAACTCCTGCGCCCGGGTGACGACGCCCTCGTCATGAATGCGCGGGACGGGACCGTGAATTTCCTGAAAGCTCATCCCGAGGTCGAAGCCGAAGCTCCAGGCCGCCGCGAACGTCACCACGCCGGCCTCGATCCAGAGCTGGCCGGCCCGTTCGTCGAGAAGAACCAGATCCTCCTGGACCTGGTGCGCTATCCAGCGCAGGGGCTCGCCGCCCAGGCATGCTTCGTCGCCATATCCGAAATCCGCGGTGATGCCGCGGAGACGGTTCTCCCAATGCCAGGTCTCCGGGCCGGTCCGGGTCAGCCGCATGCTTTCCGGATAGCTGGCGGAGAGCTCCCGCATCAGGGTGAGCGCCGCGTCCCAGGCCGCGGTCCGCATGTGCCCGGGGACCGCGTGCCTGCTCGGGTCGGCGGCCAGGATCTCCGCGCGTTCGGCGAGATCCCGGTGGTACTCGCCGTCGATGTCGATGACCGACGCGCCCCAGGAGCCGACCGCCGTCCGCACCGGCACCCGGGCCGGCTCGACGTTGGTCGCGTAGCGGAACTGGTCGGCGGTGAACGGGAACGGGAAGCCACGCAGCCGCGCCGCCTCGGTGGCCGACATCAGAGCGGAACCTCCAGGCGCGGGCCATTCGCTCGGGAGACGCACGGCATCAGGCAGTCGGCGGCGGCCTTCTCGGCCGCGGTGAGGACCAGGTCGCGATGCAGCGGTGGTCCGGCGGTGACGGGGGTTCGGCACTCGCCGCAGACGCCGTGCCGGCAGCGGTTCGGAATCGCGAGTCCGGCGGCTTCGAGGGCCTCCAGCAGGCTGGTACCGCTCGGCACCCGGACCGTCCGCCCGCTTCGGGTGAGAACCACGTCAAAGGGCGCGCCTGGGTCAGTCGTGCCGGCACCGAAGCGTTCGACGTGGATCCGGGACCCGGGCCAGCCCAACCCGCGCGCCGAGCCGACGACCCGGTCGATCAGCGGACCTGGACCGCAGACGTACAGATGCGTGCCCAAAGGCTGGTCCACGAGGGTTTCTTCGAGGCGGGCGGCGAACGCGACGCGATCGGTGAAGATGCCGGCACGGCCGTCGGTGAGGCCGCGGACGTCGTCCAGATGGGCACCACGCCCGGCCCGGTGGACGTACAGCACGCGGCGATCCTGGCCTCGGTGAGCGGCGGCACGCAGATGGGAGACGATCGGCGTCACCCCGATGCCCCCGGCGACGAGCAGATGTCGGCTGGCCCGGGCGATCGGCGGGAACCCGCTGCGCGGCGGGCGAGCCGTCACCCGGCTGCCCAACTCCAGGTGCGTGTGCAGCCAGCGCGAGCCACCGTTGCCGTCCTCGACGCGGAGCACGGAGATCTCGTAAACGGTCGGCGCGAACCCGGCGGACGTCAGGCTGTAGGCGTTGGTTCGACGGCCACCGTCCGGGCTGCCACCGTCTGGGCTGCCACTGTCCGGGCTGGCACCGTCTGGGCTGGCACCGTCCGGGCTGTCGCAGTCCAGGATGAGGTGGCTTCCGGGTACGAAGGCGGGTAGCTCCCGGCCGTCGGCCGCCGCGAGCCGGAAGCTGCGCACCCCGGGAACGGGCTCGGTGATACCGACGACCACGAGGTCCAGGATCGCTTCGCCGGCCATCAGGCGCTTCCTCCGGCGTCGGCCTGAAAGCCCAGGAAGCTGCCCAGCCGGCGGGAGACGTGCTGGAAGACCACCAGTGGACGCCCGCAGCCGGGGCAGTCGACGACGTCCCCGATCTCGGCATCTGCAGCGGCCACAAGGCCGCAATGGACGCAGGCGACGTCGATCGGGCCGCGACCGACCGGTACGACGACCAGCTCATCGTCCTCCAGCCCGGCCGCGATCGCAGTGGCACGCAGCGTCAGGCAGGCGCCGACCGGTCCGGTGACCCATACGCGCACACCGACCCGTGCCTCCGCCAACGCTGCCGCGAGCAGGACTCGCGCGGCGTTGCCATCCGGCGCGCGCAGGACCCGTACCGCGGCGCGGGTCCCGATGGGCTCGGCCGTCCAACGCGCCAGGACCTGCGCCGACTCCGGGCCCACGCCGACCAGCAGAGCGCAGGTGCCACCTGCACCGGCGGCGGTCGGCAGGGCGGGCGAGACAGGCCCGCGCGCCCATGGCGGCAGGCTGGTGTGGACCAGCTTCGCCGGGTCGACCCGCGGGCGGGCCACGCCGTCCTCCACCTCGCAGCCCCTGGCCGTCAGTCGGGCCGGCGGACCAGCAGGCCATTCAGGAAAAGCTCGATGGCGTGCTGAAGATGTTGTTCCTCGACCTCTGGCGTCCGGTAGATGCCGTAGGCGGCCAGCCAGGCCGGCATCGCGCCGACCATCGCGAAGAACTGCTCGGCCGCGATCTCCACGTCCTTGACGATGATGGTGCCCTCGACCTCGTGGCGACGGAGCAGATCGATGATGACCTGAATCCGCGGCGACCAGGTGACGGCCTGCGAGCTCAGCGCGAAGTCAGGGAAGCGCGCCGCCTCGGCGATCGCGATCCGGCTCATCCGGACGATGTCCGGGTCGACGGAGCGGGCGAGGATCGCGCGGGCGATCACGGTGAGGCTTTCGGCCAGGCCGTCGGGCAGTTCCTCCGTGACGCGTTCGTTGCGTTCCTGCCGGGTCAGCGCCCACGAGCTGACGGCGATGAAGAGCGCTCGCTTGTCCGGGTAACGGGCGTACAGGGTGCCCTTGGTGACGCCCGCGGCCTGGGCCACGGCCTCCATGGTCGTGCCGTCGTAGCCGTTCTCGAGAAAGGCGTCGAACGCGGCGCGGCGAATGCGGTCGGTCAGCCGCGCTGCCTGGGTCGGTGTTGGTCGTCCGGACCGGGAACGTTCCACGCTCACCTGGACAACACCATCCATCAAGTATGCGGCCCGGCGGCGGCAGCCACCGAGGCGAACGTCCCCGTCGACCTCCGCCACCGCGGCCGGACCGGGCCGCGGCGCGGTCTGGCCAGGACGGCAGGCCCAGAGGTCCCTGGCCAGGCCCCCGTTGACCCAAACCGTACGACACCGTACGGTTAACTAACCGTACGGCACCGTACGATTCTTCGCGTCGGCGTCACGTGCCCGGCGCGGGCGAGCCACGGCGGCACCGACCAGGTGCCGCGTGGCGTCACGGGTGGCATGGAGGTCGATCGATGGCGCACTTCCCCAAGCCCGCCGAGGGCAGCTGGACGCAGCACTACCCCAGCCTCGGCACGGGCCTTGTCTCGTTCGAGGACTCGATCTCGCCCGAGTACTACGAGCTGGAGCGAAAGGCGATCTTCGAGAAGACCTGGCTGAACGTCGGCCGCGTCGAGCAGCTGTCCCGGACCGGCAGCTACTTCACGAGGGAGATCGCCGCCGCTCGCCGCTCGGTGATCGTCGTCCGGGACGCGGCCGGCGAGATTCGCGCGTTCAACAACATCTGCCGCCACCGCGGCAACAAGCTGGTCTGGCAGGACTTCCCGAACGAGGAGACCAGCGGCACGGTCCGGCAGTTCCAGTGCAAGTACCACGCCTGGCGGTACGGGCTGGACGGCGCGTGCACGTTCGTGCAGCAGGAATCCGAGTTCTTCGACCTCGACAAGTCGTTGTTCGGGCTCCTGCCGGTGCGCTGCGAGGTCTGGGAAGGGTTCGTCTTCGTCAACTTCGACGACACGGACACCACCTCGGTGCGCGACTACCTGGGCCGGTTCGCCCACGGCCTGGAGGGCTACCCGTTCGGTGAGATGACCCAGGTCTGGAAGTACCGGGCCGACGTGGGCAGCAACTGGAAGCTCTACATCGACGCGTTCGCGGAGTTCTACCACGCGCCCGTCCTGCACTCGAAGCAGTACGTCAGCGAGGAGTCCCGCAAGCTGCAGGCCTTCGGCTACGAGGGGCTGCACTACGAGATCGACGGTCCGCACTCGATGCAGTCGGCATGGGGCGGGATGTCGCCGCCGAAGGACCTGAGCATGGTCAAGCCGATCGACCGCGTGCTGCGCAGCGGCAACTTCGGGCCCTGGGACCGGCCGGACCTCGCCGCCCTCGACTCGCTGCCGGAGGGCCTGAACCCGGCCCGTCACCCGCGGTGGGGACTGGACTCGTACGTCTTCTTCCCGAACTTCATGATGGTGGTCTGGGCGCCGGGCTGGTACCTCACCTACCACTACTGGCCGACCGCGTACAACCGGCACATCTTCGAGGGAACGCTGTATTTCGTGCCGCCGAAGGACGCCGCCGAGCGGCTGCGTCAGGAACTGGCCGCGGTCACCTTCAAGGAGTTCGCCCTGCAGGACTCGAACACCCTTGAGGCCACCCAGACGATGCTGGAGTCACGGGTCGTCCGGGAGTTCCCGATCAATGACCAGGAGATTCTCATCCGGCACCTTCACAAGACCGCGGCCGACTACGTCGCCGCCGCGCAGCGCCAGAGCTAGCCGACGAGCCCGTCGGTATCAGGTGAGCTGAAAGGAATCAGATGGCCGGGAACCAGGTCGGCAAGGTCGCGATCGTCACGGGCGCCGCGTCGGGCATCGGTCGGGCGTGTGCGACGCGCCTGGCCCAGGACGGCGCCGCCGTCGCCGTCCTCGACCTCAACGAGGGGGACGCCAAGGCGGTCGCCGACGAGATCCAGTCGGCCGGCGGCTCGGCGTTGGCGGTGGCCGCCGACGTCGCGGATCCGGAAAGCGTGGCCCGCGCCCTGGCGGCGGCCCGCGACCGGTTCGGCCCGGTCACCATCCTGGTGAACTCGGCCGGGAAGACCGGCACGAAGCGCTTCCTGGACATCACCCTGGAGCAGTGGACCTCGGTGCTGACCGTGAACCTGACCGGCACGTTCCTGTGCTGCCAGGCGGTCGTCCCGGACATGGTCGAGGCCGGCTGGGGGCGGATCGTGAACATCTCGTCGTCCAGCGCCCAGGGCGGCCAGGCACTCATGAGCCACTATGTCGCGTCCAAGGGCGGCGTCATCGCCTTCACGAAGGCGCTCGCGCTGGAGCTCGGCCCGGCCGGCATCACGGTGAACACGATTCCGCCGGGCTTCGTCGACACCCCGATGCTGCGGCGCGACGAGGCCCGTGGCCGCTGGGGCCCGAACACCGCCGACGACCTCATCGCGCGGACTCCCGTGCGCCGGATGGGCCTGCCGGAGGACATCGCCGCGGCGTGCTCCTTCCTCGCCTCCGAGGAGGCCGGCTACATCACCGGCCAGGTCTTCGGCGTCAACGGCGGCCGCAACACCTGAGCTCGGCGAGCGCGTCCCGGCCCCGGCGGGCGGGCCGGGACGGCATTCCGGGCGACCGCCAGCGATCGATAGGCTCAGTCATGCCCGAAGGTCACACCGTGCACCGGCTGGCCGCCGCCCACGCGGAGATGTTCCGTGGCCGGCCGGTCGCGGTGACGAGCCCGCAGGGACGTTTTGCGGACGGGGCGCGAAGGCTGACCGGGCGGGTGCTGGAAAGCGCCGACGCGTATGGCAAGCATTTGCTGCTGCGCTTCGAGGGCGAGCAGGTTCTGCACGTTCACCTCGGGATCTACGGCAAGTACACACTCAGCCCGGGCCCCGCACCGGTGCCGACCGGGGCCGTCCGGCTGCGGCTGACCGCCGACGGCGGCTACGCGGACCTTCGCGGCCCGAATGCCTGCGAGCTGTTGGAACCCGGCGATGTGAAGACGCTGCTGGACCGGCTCGGCCCCGACCCGCTGCGTCCCGACTCCGACTCCGAGCTTGCCTGGCGCCGCATCAGCCGGAGCAGGACGGTCATCGCGCAGTTGCTGATGGATCAGGCAGTCGTCGCCGGTCCGGGCAACATCTACCGGGCCGAGGTGCTGTTCCGCGCCGGCCTCGACCCGCGCGTGTCGGGCAAGGACCTGGCCGCGTCGCAGTGGGCAGCGCTCTGGGCCGACCTGGGCGTCCTGATGGCCGACGGCGTGCGCACAGGGCGGATCGACACCGTCCGGCCGCAACACACCCCCGAGGCGATGGGCCGCCCACCGCGGGTCGACGACCACGGCGGCGAGGTCTACGTCTACCGCCGTACCGGTCAGCCCTGCCTGATCTGTGGGAACCCAGTTCTGACCACGGAGCTTGCGGGCCGCAACCTCTTCTGGTGCCCGGTCTGTCAATCTCCGCGCTAGAACGTCGGCCTCAAACAGGACGCAGGCACGGGCGGATTTAGGCGGCGGAGAGAGGTCGCCGGGGCCGAAAGACAACGGAGTAGAACCGATCAGGCGGCCCAGACCACACGACGGAATGGGTGGTCCGGGCGTCGGCCGTCCAGCGGGCGCCGTAGCATTCGGTGAGTGCTGGCGTTATGCCGGCGTCCAAGAGTGGAGGAGCGAAACATATGCCAGATCTGGGCGCTCCGGAACTGATCATCATTGCCATCGTGGCGGTCGTCCTGTTCGGGTCGAAGAAGCTGCCCGAGGCCGCCCGGTCGATCGGCCGGTCCATGCGGATCTTCAAGTCCGAGATCAAGGGCCTGCAGGAGGACGACAAGCCCGCGGCGATCGCCGCTCCCGCTCCCCCGGCCGCCCTCCCGGCTCCCGCCGCCCCGGCTCCCGCCGCCGAGCCGACCCCGGCCCCGGTCGCGCTGGCCAAGGACGCCAGCGCCTCCTAGCACCGCCTCCGACCAGTTCCACCCGGTCCGGCGCCCCCATGATCGCTGCCTCGACCCTCCCGTGGCCGTAACCGGGCCTGCTCCGTAGCCACCAGAGGGCGAAAACAGTGATCAAGGCGGCGGGTAGGCGTTGGGGTGGTTGTTGTCGCGCCCTTCTCGCGATCGCAGGAGGGCGCATCCGACGACCACGCTGACGGGTAACCTGCACGGCGCCGGTCGCCGGGACTCCTGCCCAGCCCTACACCGTGGTCGCGGGGCGGGCAGAACCACCACCACAACCCAGGGCTGAACCCAAGTCCGGGTCGGCACGGCGCCCAAGGCGCCAGGCCACCGTCCCAAGTCGGGGCGCGCCGCAGCGGCGAGAACATCGTTGCAACCCGGAGGTGCTCTCCGACCCCGGACCAGAGTCGCCGATCAACGGCCGCTAGTGCCGCATCTGACAAGGTTGGCCTGGTCCCGAGACCAGCAAGATCGCCGTTTTCGCCCTCGTGTGGCTGTAGCCGCGGCGGGTTTGTGACCAGGTGAGGGACAAAACGGCGATCAAGCCAGCGGGCCGACCTCGCCGATCAACGGCCGCTGGCCGCCGAGGTCGGGCAGGCTGGCCATCCTGCCCGACCGCTTGACAGCCAATACTGAAATCGCGTTCTATCGGTCGTGTCCACCTTGACGCGATCAGGGAGTGCCCGTGGCCGCCCGGTACACGATCATCTCGGCTGACACCCACGCCGGTGCCAACCACGAGACCTACCGCGAGTACTTGGACCCGTCGTTCCTTGAGGACTTCGACGCCTGGCGCGGTAGGTACAAGAACCCCTGGAAGGACCTGCGCGACACCGACCTGCGGGTCCGCAACTGGGACGACGAGCGGCGCGACCGCGACCAGCTCGCCCAGGGCGTCGTCGGCGAAGTGATCTTCCCGAACACCGTGCCGCCCTTCTACCCGGGCTTCGTGCTGTTCGCCGGGCCGCCGAAGGCCGAGGAGTACCGCCACCGCCGCGCCGGCATCCAGGCGCACAACCGGTGGCTCGCGGACTTCTGCTCCCGTAAGGCCGCCCAGCGGGCGGGTGTCGGTCAGATCTTCCTGAACGACATCGACGACGCCATCGCGGACGCGACCTGGATCAAGGAAAACAACCTGCGCGGCGGCGTCCTTCTGCCGAACGTGGCCCCCGACGTGAGCTGGGTCAAGCCGCTCTACGACCCGGAGTACGACCGGCTGTGGGCCGCGCTGCAGGACCTGGAGATCCCGGTCAACCTGCACGGCGGCACCGGTTCGCCCAACTACGGCCGCTACGCGGCCACGCCGGCCCTCATGATCAGCGAAGTGGGCTTCTACGGCATGCGGCCCTTCGTGCACATGCTGCTGGCCGGCGTGTTCGAGAAGTTCCCACGGCTGAAGTTCGTCATCACCGAGGCGTCCGCCGCAGGCATCCCGCCGCTGTTGAAGCAGCTGGACGGCGTCCTCGCGAACATCCGCGGTGGCTCGATCGGCGAGCTGAAGTACCGGAAGGAAGACGCGCTCTCGCGTTCGGCGACCGAGTACTTCGAGCAGAGCTGCTGGGTTGGCGCGAGCTTCCCCCGTCCCGACGACGTCGCCGCCCGCAGCGTGATCGGCGCCGATCGGTGGATGTGGGGCAACGACTACCCGCATGACGAGGGGACCACGCCTTTCACCCACGAGGCGCTCCGTCAGGTTCTCCACCACCTGTCCGAGGCCGAGCTGCGGGCCGCGCTCGGCGGTAACGCCGCCAGGCTCTACGGCTTCGACCTCGACGCCCTTGCCCCGCTCGCGGCGCAGTACGGCCCGACCGTCGAGGAAGTCGCCGAGCCCCTGCTGGCCCTGCCGGAGAACGCCAACATGGCGTTGCGCAACGCCCAGGCCCAGCTGACCGCGGCCTGAGCACCACCGATCGACCCGGCCGGGACCGAACCGGCCGGGTCGATCGGCCGAACAGCCCGCGGCCAGCCGGTCAAACCGGTTCGCCCGCCGGTGTCCGGCGCGAGAGACTCAAGCCGTGCAGCCTCCCGCGCTTCCCCGGTATGGCGTTGATTCGCTGGCCGAGCTGGTGCCGGCGCTGCTGGCTTCGGTCGTGGCCACCGGTGTCGCCGGTGCGTCCCAGTTGGGACTGGAGCCGGCACGATCGGCCTGCCTGCTGCTGGTGGACGGGCTTGGCGACGAGCTGCTGACCGCCCACGCCGAGATCGCGCCGACCCTGGTCGCTCACCGGGCGGGGGCGCTGACCACCTGCTACCCGTCGACGACGGTCACCAGCCTCACGTCCATCGGCACGGGCCGCGCGCCCGGCGACCACGGCATGATCGGCTACCTGTTCGAGCCGTTCGCCGGCGCCGGCGGCCTGTTGAACGCGCTTCGCTGGCAGTTCCAGGGCCAGGACCGTTCGCTGCTCGACACCCTGCTCCCCGAGCAGCTCCAGCCCGAATCGACAGCCTTCGAGGACGCGGCTGCGGCCGGACTGCTGGTCACCTCGGTCTCGCCGCCGCAGTTCAGGGAGTCCGGGCTGACCCGGGCCGGGCTGCGCGGTGGCCGGTACGTCGGCGCACCCACCTGGGGCACGCTGGTCGACGCCGTCACCTCAGCGCTGCGCGAGCCCGGTCTCGTCTATGCCTACGTCTCCGACCTGGACACGACCGGACACGTGCTCGGCCCAGGTTCAAGGGGCTGGCAGGCGCAGCTCGCGTTGGTCGACCGGCTGGTCGCGACGCTCGTGGCGGCACTCCCCCCGGACACGCTGCTCGTCGTCACGGGCGATCACGGCATGGTCACCGTGACCCCGGACGACCGGGTCAGCCTGGACGCGGCGCCCGAGCTGCTGGCCGGAGTCCGCGCGATCGCCGGCGAGCCCCGGGCCCGGTACGTCTACGCGCAGCCGGGCGCGGCCGAGGACGTCCTGGCCGCCTGGCGGGAGGTGCTCGGCGAGCGGGCGTGGGTGCTGTCGGCGGAGCAGGCCGTGGCCGACGGCTGGTTCGGGCCCGTCGTTCGCCAACGGGTCGTCCACCGGCTGGGCCACGTCATCGCGGCGGCCCGAGGGACGACGGTGCTGGTCCGGCCGGAGATCGAGCCGCACCTGACCACGATGCGGGGCCAGCACGGCTCGTTGACGTCGGCCGAGATGAACGTCCCGTTGGTCCTCGCACGCGGCTGAGTCCGTCACATCCCAGGTGAACCGGTGGCCGGTCACCGCTAGCGTTCCCGCCATGACCACGGGAACGCTTCGGTGGCGGTCGCCACTGTTCACGCCGGCCAACCGGCCCGACCTGATTGCCAAGCAGGCGCGCTTCGGCGCCGACATCGTGATCGTCGACCTGGAGGACGGAACGCCGCTCGGCGCCAAGGCCGCGGGCCGCACCGGCGCGATCGAGGCCGTTCCGAAGCTGCGCGCCGAGTTCGGCGGGGCGATCTTCCTTCGGGTCAACGGAGTGACCGACACGGAGAACTTCGACGCTGACCTGGACTGCTACGCGGACCTCGGCCTCGACGGCGTCGTCGTTCCGAAGATCGAGACGGTCGGCGACGTCGACGCACTGGCCGCGGCGCTCGGTGCGCGCGGGCTCGGCGACCGGGCCGTGATGTACGGGCTCGAGTCGGTCGCCGGGGTGCACCGGGCCGCCGAGGTGCTGGCCCACGCGGCGAGCACGGCCCGCGTGGACGCGGCCTACTTCGGCGCCGAGGACTTCATCGCCGACCTGGGCGGCCGGCGGACCCGATCCAACGCCGAGGTACTGACGGCCCGTTCCCAGGTCGCGATCGCCTGCCGGCTGGCGGGCGTCGTGGCGCTGGACCAGGTCACCACCGCGATCAACGACCGGGACCGGTTCCTGGAGGAGGCATCCTTCGCCCGGGACCTGGGCTACGGCGGAAAGCTGTGCATCCACCCCGGGCAGGTGGCGCTGGCCCACGAGGCGTTCACTCCGTCGCCCGAGGAGTACGACCGGGCCCGCCGGCTGGTCGACGCCTACGAGGAGGCGCAGCGCGAGGGCCGGGGGACGATCAACTTCGAGGGCGGCATGGTCGACGTCCCACTGGTCGCCCAGGCACGCCGCGTCCTCACCGCCGGGGCCTGAGGCCCGAACGCCGGCTCGGCGGCCCGCCGCGGCCGCGCCGCGGGGCGCCCCCCCCCCCCCCCGGCCGGGCGCCGCCGCCCCGCCCCCCCCCCCCCCCCCCCCCCCCCCGATGCCCTGCACGGCCGGCCGCTCAGGGCACCGGCCGCCGGTTACCCCGATCAGTACGAGCGAGGCAGCCCGAGAACGTGCTCGGCGATGTAGTTCTGCACCATCTCCTGCGAGACCGGGGCAATCTTCATCAGCCGCGACTCGGCCCAGAAGCGGCCGACCGGATACTCGGTGGCGAACGCGAAACCGCCGTGCGTCTGCATCGCCCGGTCCGCGGCGAAGAACGCGGCGTCGGAGGCCAGGAACTTGGCCGTGTTGGCATGCTCCCCGCACGGTAGGCCCTGGTCGTAACGCCAGGACGCCTGCCGGATGACGAGCTCCGCGGCGGCCAGGCGCATGTGCGCCTCGGCGAGCGGGAACGCGATGCCCTGGTTCTTCCCGATCGGCCGGCCGAAGACGACCCGCTCGTTGGCGTACTGGGCGGCGATGCGCAGCGCGGCCTTTCCGATACCCAGTGCCTCCGAGGCGATGAGAATCCGCTCCGGGTTCAGGCCGTCAAGCAGGTACTTGAAGCCCCGGCCCTCCTCGCCGACCAGGTCCGACCCATCGACGCGCAGGCCGTCGTAGCGCACCTCGCAGGAGCCGACGGCGTTGCGGGCGATCTTGTCGATCTGGTGGATGTCGACTTCGGGGCGGCGCAGGTCGGCGAGCAGCAGGGTCATGCCGTCGGTACGCTTCCGGACCTCCTCGAGCGGAGTCGTCCGGACCAGGAGCAGCACCTTCTCGGCGATGTGGCCCTTGGTCGTCCAGACCTTCTGGCCGTGCACGATGTAGTCGTCGCCGTGACGGACGGCGCGGGTGGTGATCGACGTCGTGTCGGTACCGGCGTCTGGCTCCGTGACACCGAAGGCGACCTGCATCTCCCCGGTGGCGACCTGGGGCAGGTACTTCTCCTTCTGCGCCTGGCTGCCGTACTTCACGACCGGGTTCATGCCGAAGATGGAGATGTGCAGCGAGCTGGCCGCGTTCATCGCGCCGCCGGCGGCCGCCACCTCCTCCATCACGATCGACGCCTCGGTGATACCGCCACCGCCGCCGCCGAACTCCTCCGGTATCGCGATGCCGACCCAGCCGGCCGCGGCCATGTCGTTGTAGAACTTCCACGGGAACTCGTGGTCCTTCTCATGCTGGCGCCAGTACTCGGCGTCGTACCCCTTGCAGATGTCCCGCACGGCCTCGCGGATGGCCGTGTGCTCGGCGGGTTCAGCGAACTCCATGGAGACTCCTCGCGCCTCTCTTACAACCAGCTGGGTGGCAAGGGGTTACTCGGCCTCGTCGGCCGGGCGGCAGTGCATCATCGCGGACCGGAACGCCCGGCAGACCAGCTCGTCGTGCTGGTTGTAGCCGTCGTGGCGGAACTCCACGATGCCGACGCCGGGGCGCGAGCTCGACAGCCGCGCCTTCGTCACCTCGGTCACGACGTGCAGGGTGTCGCCCGCGAACATCGGCTTGGGAAACTCGATCGAACCGAAGCCCAGGTTCGCCACCGTCGTTCCCAGCGTGAGCTCCGGCACCGCGAGGCCGACGACGGTCGCGATCGTCATCATCGAGTTCATCAGAGGCCGCTTGAACTCGCTCCCGGCCGCGAACTCGTGGTCGAGGTGCAGCGGCTGCGGGTTCATCGACAGCGTCGTGAGCAGCACGTTGTCGGTCTCGGTGAGCGTGCGGGTGATCGCGTGGTGCACGACGGTCCCGACCGGCAGCTCCTCGAACCAGGAACCCATCCTCCGGCTCACCGCACTCGCCTCCTCAGATCCTGCGCCAGCTCTGGCCCGACGTGTCAGCCCGACCGCGTCAACAGTCCGCTTCTCGCCTGGCGAGAATGCCATGTCCGACTACTACACCACGCCGGGCCGTGGGTGCGCCCCGGAAAGTGGCGCGCGCCGCCGCCCGTTCGCGCGTGCCTGAGCATCATCGCCAGTTCGCCGGTCGGGCGGGCAACCCCGCTGGGGTTGGTCGACGGGAGCGGAGCGCGCTGGACGCGTCTACGCCGCGTCGGAGACGGCAGTCCTCGCGGCGCCCCCGAGCGCGGCGATCTCGGCCGGTGATGCGTTCCCGCCAGTGACGACGACCGCGACGCGTCTCCCGGCAAATCGCGCCGGATGGGCGAGGATCGCGGCCAAGGATGCCGCCCCGGCGCCTTCGGCCAAGGTGTGGGCATCGCTGGCCAGCAGGGCCTGCGCGGACCGGATGTCGTCGTCCGTGACGAGCTGGAAGTCCGCGAGGCCGCCGCACAACACCGCCTGCGGCAGCTCGTAGCCCCGGCCGGTGGCGAGGCCGTCGGCCCAGGTGCGGATCGGCCGGCGCACGCACTCGCCCGCGCGCCAGGAGTCGTGCGCGGCCCGCGCGGCCGTGGACTGCACGCCGATCACCCGACAGTGCGGCGCGAGCCGGGCGGCAGCCAGACACGCTCCCGAGGCGCCGGTGCCGCTGCCAATCGGAACGATCACGGCGTCGAAGTCGGACCGGGCCTCGAAGATCTCCACATAGGCCGTTCCGACGCCGGCGATCAGTTCAGGGGTGTCACCAGGGCTGACGAGGAGCTGACCCGTCTCGACGGCGAGCTCCTCGGCTCGGGCCTGCGCCGCCGCCATGTCGAGTCCGTGAAGCTCGACGACGGCGCCAAGGGCCGCCAGCGCTCGCACCTTCGAGGACGCCGCGTTCGACGGCATGACCACGGTGCAGGGCGCGTCGAACTGGGCGCTGGCATAGGCCATCGACTGGGCGTGGTTCCCCGTCGAGTACGTGATCGTCCCGATTGCGCGCTGAGCCGGCGACATACCGGCGAGCAGGTTCAAGCCGCCGCGGACCTTGAACGCCCCGGTCGGTTGGACGTTCTCGTGCTTGATGTGGACAGTCGCGCCGACCGCAGCGTTGAGGGCTGGATATGACCACATCGGGGTGACGGGGAGGTGAGCGGCCAGAAGGTCGCGAGCGGCGGCGAGGTCGGCAAAAGTGGGGAGCGGGGCACAACCGTCTGCCATACGAGCATGGTCCGACAAGTCCATCCATCGGTCCAATGCCAACTATCACCCGAACCCATCAATCAGACTGATACGTTCGGCGCATGCTGGACGTGACCAGGCTGCGGGTACTCGTAGCGGTTGCTCGGCACGGCTCGGTGACCGCCGCGGCCCGGGCCCTCCAGTACGCGCAGCCGTCCGTCAGCCACCATCTGTCCCGGCTGGAGGCGGAAACCGGCAGCCAGCTGATCCAGCGGGTCGGCCGGGGCGTTCGCCTCACAGAGGCCGGCCAGGTGCTGGCCGAACGGGCAGAGGAGATCCTCGGCCGCCTCGACGCCGCCGAGGCCGAGCTGGCGACGTACACGGGGCTGCGGGCAGGGCGGGTCCGTCTGGCCGCATTCCCGTCCGCCCTTGGGACCTTCGTGCCGACGGCCGCGGCCGCGTTCGCCGCCGCCAGCCCTGGCATCGAACTGCGTCTCACCGAGGCCGAGCCGCCCGATGCCATCCGGCTGCTGCGTTCCGGTGAGGTCGACGTCGCCCTGATCTTCAGCTATCAGAGCAGGCCAACGGCGGAGAACGAGCCGCCGGGCAAAGAGACCGCCGATCAGCCGACTGACGACGGCCTGCGTCGGGTGCCGCTGTTGACCGAGCCGATCTATCTGGTGACTCCGAAGGACATGCCCGGAGATCGGCTGGTCGACCACAGCTCGAAGCGGTGGATCGCCGGCTGTGAACGGTGTCGCACCGCGTTGGTTCAGTCCTGCGCCGCCGCCGGTTTCTCCCCCGACATCGCCTTCACGACGGACGACTACCTGGCGGTCCAGGCGTTGGTCGCCGCTGGCCTCGGCGTCACCACATTGCCCGGTCTGAGTCTGCGGTCGCACCGTCACCCCGGAGTCCGCGTGACGGAGATCCCCGGTCTCGCCCGCACGGTGACGGCCGCCGTCCATGGCGAGCCGCCGGACCCGCCGACCACCGCCGCCCTTCTCCAGCACCTTCGCACCGCGGCCGCGGCCTGGGCTCCTCAACAGCCCTAGAGCTCCTCAGCAGGCCAGACGAGAAAGATGCTGGTGCCGGCGAGTCGCGCCGGCACCAGCACCCTGGGTCGTCCCCGCTGGGCGAAGCCCGCGGGTGAGTGGGTTACGACTTCGGCTTGGTCAGGTCGTACAGGGTCTGGCCGTTGACGGTGACGGTCGAGTAGTTCGCCTCGACCCAGGTGGTGATCTGGCTGATCACGCCGTTGCCGCCGCCACCGAAGCCGCCGCCGCCCTCGCCGAGGTAGTAGTGGATCTCCCCGTCCTTCACGTACTTCTGGAACTGGGCCAGGGTTATGGCGTTGTCGCTGCCGGTGAAGCCGCCGATCGCCATGACCGGGAGGCCGCCGCTGCCCAGCTCCAACGAGGCCGCGGACTGCGAGCTGCTGACAGCGGCGACCCAGCGGTACAGGCCGGCGTTCGTCGACAGAAGCTTCGTCACCGCGCTGTCGGCCTGGGCGTCCATGCCCATGCCGCCGCCAGATCGGGCAGCTGTCCCGGTCTGGCCTTCGGCCGAGGTCCCGCCTTCGGCTGAGGCCTCGTTACCAGTAGCCGGTTGACCGCCGGTGGCCGAGCCGCCCGGCCCGCCAGCACCGCCGAAGCCGGGGAAACCGCCAGGCGCGGAGCCAGCCTGGTTGGTCCCGTCGGCGCCACGAGCGGCGCCCGGGTTGAAGCCGCCACCCGGCCCGCCGAAGCCGCCGGCTCGGGCCGACGCCGGCCCGGCGAGCGGAGTGGAGCCGGTGTGCGCGACCGAAGCGGTTTCCAGCGCGTAGGCGGCCGGCGCGCCGACCGTCCCGAACGCGGCCGCGGCCAGCGCGACGATGGCCACCGCCCGGCGCGCCGGAGTCAGCCGGCCGGTCGGGGCGTCGATGTCCTCACGGTTGGACAGCCACGGCCAGGCCAGCAGGACGACGGCGGCCAGCAGGCCGGTCAGCAGGACGGGGTAGCGCAGCCAGCTCTGCCAGTCGGTGCGGCCGAGCAGAACGAAGGCCCAGACCGCGGTGACCCCGCAGCTCACGGCGAGAACAGCCCGGCTGACCAGCCGGTCACGGGTCTGCCACAGCGACCACGCACCCAGCGCGACCGTCCCCGCGATGCCCGGGGCGAGCGCGACCGAGTAGTACTCGTGGATCGTGCCCTTCATGTAGCTGAAGACGAGAGCGGTGACGACCGTCCAGCCGCCCCAGAGCACCAGCGCCGCGCGGAGCCGGTCGGTCCGGGGCGCCCGCCTGGTCGCCCACAGGCCCCCGACCAGCAGGATCAACGCCGCCGGCAGCAGCCAGGAGATCTGAGCCCCGAAGTTGTCGCTGAACATCCGGGTGATGCCGGTCGCGCCACCGAAGCCGCCGCCACCACCGCCGCCAGCGCCGGTCGGCGCTCCGCCCGCGAATCCTTCGGCTGCCCGCGCCGCCGCGCCGGCCGCCGCGGTCGACGCGTCGCCGGAGGCGTTGGAACCGAGCGCGGTCAGCGCGTCCGCAGCCTGTCCGGTCGGCCGGCCGCCGCCACCGCCGTTGCCGTCGCCGCCGAAGATCCGCCCGAGGCCGTTGTAGCCGAAGGCGAGGCCCAGCACGCTGTTGTTACCGGAGCCGCCGAAGTAGGGCCGTGAGCTCGCCGGCCACAGGATGGTGGCCAGGACCCACCATCCGGCGCCGACGACGATGCCGACCCCGCTGAGGAGCACGTGGCCGATCCGGGCCCGCAGCCCGGTCGGGGCGGCGATCAGGTAGGCCAGCGCGAACGCCGGAACCACCAGGAACGCCTGCAGCATCTTGGTGAGGAAGCCAAAGCCGAGGAGGACGCCCGCCAGCGTGAGCCACCGCCAGGAGGCGAATTCCAGCGCCCGCGTCACGCAGTAGGCGGCGAAGACCAGCAGCAGGACGAGCAGCGCGTCCGGGTTGTTGAAACGGAACATCAGCACCGCGACCGGCGTCAACGCGCACACGGCGCCGGCGAGCAGTCCCATGGCCGGCCCGGCCACCCGCCGCACCGCCCCGTAGAGGAGCCCCACCGAGGCGACGCCGCAGAGCGCGTTCGGAACGAGCATGCTCCAGCTGGAGAATCCGAAGATCCGGCCGGACAGCGCCATCATCCAGAGCGAGGCGGGCGGCTTGTCGACGGTGATGTAGTTCGACGCGTCGATCGAGCCGAAGAAGAAGGCCTTCCAGCTCTTCGTCCCGGCCTGGACGGCGGCGGCATAGAAGCTGTTCCCGTAGTTGGACGCGCCCAGGCCCCACAGGTAGAGGACGGCCGTCGCGGCGAGCAGGACCAGCAGCGCGGGCCGGGCCCAGCGGGGGTCGTCGGGCCGGCCCCGCAGGAGCCGACCGGACCGTCCGGGCCGGCCGTGCCGCCCGCCGCCGGAACCCCGGCCACCTGCGCCACCGCCGGAACCGTCGCCGCCGCGCTCGCCGTCGCCGTCCGCGGGGCCGGAACCGACGGGACGCTCGCCGTCACGTGGAAACTCGGGGGCCTGCCGGCCCGGCCAGGTCTCGACGACGTCGATCCCGCCGGTCTGGCTCGCGTCCGCCGCATAGGGATTCGCCCGCGGCGGCTGGGTGGCGTAGGGGTCAAGGGAGTGTTGCGGGGCGCGCCAGGCGCCCTCGTCCGCTCTCATCGGTCGTTCTCCGAGTTCCAGTGATTGGCGGGGAAGTAGCTGCCAGGTCGGACAGGTGCGGTAAGTGCTGGGCCAGTTCGTGCGGGCCGGGCCAGGCTGCGAAGCGACACCAGGCGGGGAAGCGGGGCCGAGCGAGAACGCGATGCCGGGCCGGGCGGGGAAGAGGAGCGCGGGTTGGCACTCCCAGTGCCCGGCCGCGTGGTCACTCGTCGCTGTGCGGGCTCCGCGGGCGGATGGGCTGGAAGAGACTGCCCGGCACCGGCTCGGCGGTTTCCTGACCGGTCGGCGGGTGGCTGGAGCCGGCCTCGGCTCGGCGCGGGTGGAAGACCCACGCTCGGAAGGCGACGAAGCGCAGCAGCGTCGCCATGAGGTTCGCCGCGATCAGCGCCGAGAGCTCGACACCACGGCCGGCTCCCGGCGCCAGTGCCCGCACCGCGCCTAGCGCACCGCTCGTGAGCGCCAGGCCGAGGCCGAAGACGATCAGGCCCTCTATCTGGCTGCGGGCACCGACGCCGCGCTGCCCGAACGTCAGGCGCCGGTTGGCTGCCGTGTTCGCGATGGCGGTGACCAGCAGGGCGAAGAAGTTCGCGCCCTGCGCGCCGAACCATCCGCGCAGCAGGACGAACAGCGCCAGGTACGCGGCGGTGCTCGCGATGCCGATCGCGCCGAACCTGGCAAGCTGCTGGATCAGCTGACGCTGGCCGGTGGCCTCGGTCGCCGCCTGGGTTCCCGCGGTCAGCGGGCGACGGCCCAGCTGGGCGCGCACCTCCCGCACCGGCAGCCGGCCGGTGGCCAGGTCCCGGCCCAGACGAGCGATCCCCCGCAGGTCCGCCATGGCGGTGGCCACGATGTCGACCCGGCTGTCCGGATCATCGACCCAGTCGACCGGGACCTCGTAGATCCGCAGCCCGGAGCGTTCCGCGAGCACGAGCAGCTCGGTGTCGAAGAACCAGCCGGTGTCCTGCACGAGCGGCAGCAGCGCCCGGGCCACATCGCGACGAATCGCCTTGAATCCGCATTGGGCGTCCGAGAACCGGGCGGCCAGCGCGCGGCGCAGCAGCAGGTTGTAGCAACGCGAGATCACTTCGCGTTTCGGGCCACGCACGACCCGGGCGCCCGGGGCGAGCCGGCTGCCGATCGCCAGGTCCGAATGGCCGGAAATAAGCGGCGCGACCAGGGGAAGCAGGGCACGCAGGTCCGTGGACAGGTCGACGTCCATGTAGGCGAGGACCGGCGCCTGGGACAGCCCCCACGCCGTGCGCAGCGCTCTGCCGCGACCTTTCGCGTCAAGGTGCAGCACGGCGACCTCGGGAATCGTCGCCTCGAGGTGGTTCGCGACGGCCAGCGTCCGGTCGGTGCTGGCATTATCCGCGATCGTTATCTGAAAGGGATAAGGAAATGTTTCGACGAGATGCCGCCGTAGCCGGGTGACGCACGGCTCCAGGTCAGTTTCCTCGTTGTAGACGGGAATTACCACATCCAGCACGGGACGTGGCCCCAGTTGCTCCGATCGAGCCGGAATGTGCTCGACCAGCGCCGCGGTGCCTTGCGGGTGCCCTGTCGTGGTCATGGTCCCAGGCTGGCGCCTCGGCCTGTGCTCTCCATTGCGGCCAACTGTGGGTCCGCTGTGAAAACGTCGAGCCGCCCCGCGCGCACGCCGTCCGGAACTAGCCATCCGCCCACGAGCCGCAGGTCACGACGCATAAAAGGCATGCCACATTAACGGCAGGCCCGTCGAAGGGCGATCTTCAGTCGTGTGCGCGACAATATCGCAAACGCCGCGACAATGACCGGACGACGTCGGAAATGTTTCACCGACATGTCGCCCGGTGGCCCGCGGCGGACCGTTTCTCACGTGGCTTCCCACCCGCGCCCGAAGTCAGCGAATCCGGATCTCTCCCGGTTGCCCGGAGCCCGCCGAGGCCAGGTCCACCACCGTGTCCAGGTCGTCGACGGCATCGAGGTCATCCGCCAGGTACAGCCCGTCCTCGGCCCCCAGGCCGACCCCGGCCTCCAGGCCGTCCGACGGGTCGAACTCGTCCGGCGCGTACCGGTCGTCCAAGGAGTGCTGGAAACCCAGCGGATGGTGGGCATCCGCCGCGCAGAGATCACCTGCCACTCCCGCGACCGCCGGCGCGGCGGCCGGCACGGTACGCGGAAGCGTGACGGTGAAGGCCGTGCGCCCGGGGCTGCTCGTCACGCTGATCCGGCCGCCGTGCGCCTCGACGACCGCGGCGACGATCGCCAGCCCGAGTCCGGTGCTGCCAGCCGCCCGGGAACGCGACGAGTCTCCCCGGGCAAACCGTTCGAAGACGTTGGGGAGCAGGTCGGCGGGGATACCCGGCCCGTCGTCGATGACCGAAAGCTGGACCTCGCCGGTCCACGACTTCTCGGTTCCGGACCCGGGCGGCAGTTCCAGCGCGACGGTCACCGAGGTACCGGCCGGTGTGTGGGTACGGGCATTCGCCAGAAGATTCGCCAGAACCTGATGCAGCCGAGCCTCATCGCCACGAACGGTCACTGGATCGGCCGGCAGCGACAGGCTGAAGCGATGCCCAGGCGCCGCGATATGCGCGTCACTGACCACGTCCACGACGAGCAGGGACAGGTCCACTTCGCCATGTTCAAGCGGCCGGCCGGAGTCCAGGCGCGCCAGCAGAAGCAGGTCCTCCACCAGCGTGGTCATCCGTTTCGTCTCGGATTCCACCCGGCTCAGCGCGTAGGCGACGTCCGGCGGCACCACGGGTCGGCGAGGGTCGTCGAAGCCGTTCTGAGCCCCGATGCGCCGCGTCAGCTGGGCATAGCCGCTGATCGCGGCCAGCGGTGTGCGTAGCTCGTGGCTGGCGTCGGCGACGAACTGGCGCACCCGTGTCTCGCTCGCGTGCCGGGCGGCGAGGGCGGCGCCGACATGGCCGAGCATGTGGTTCAGCGCCGCGCCCACCTGGCCGACCTCGGTCCTCGGGTCGGTGTCGACATCTGGGACGCGGACCCGCAGCGTGACCGCTCCCCGGTCCAGCGGCAGCTCGGCGACCTGGGCGGCGGTGGCGGCCACTCGGCGTAGCGGTCGAAGGGTTCGCCGCACGGTCACCGCGCCGACCACTCCAAGCAGCAGCACCCCGCAGCCCGCGACGCAGCCGGCGATGATGATCAGCTGATCGACCGTCGCGTTGACCTCGCTGAGCGAGAGCCCGCTGACGACGGCCGTGCCGTCGGGGACCAGCCGGGCCTTCACCCGGTACTCCCCGAAACTGCCCAGCGTCACGGTTCGTGGCGTGTCGTCGACGGGGATGGCCGCCAGCTTGGCCGCCTCGCTGGCCGGAAGCTGTTGGGCGACCTCGCCGGGCGCCGGGATCACCGCGGTCTCGACCTTGCTGCCGACGATGTGGGCGGCGACGGTGCCGGTCGACTGGCCCTGCAGGTTGACGAAATCGGCCGGGGTGCCCTGCCACGGCAGCACGCCGGTCGGGCTGCCGTCTGGCCCGGCGGTCGAGCCGAGGCCGGTCCCGTTACCCGGCGTGCTACCACTCGAGCCTGGCGTCCCGGAGGCGCTCGACGACGATCCGTCGGTGTTCGACCCAGTACCACTCGGCGCGAAGCCGCCGCCGGCCCGCGCGTTGGCATCGGTCGGCGGCGGCTTGACCCAGCGCTTGTCGACCGCGCCGAGACGCGCGTCGACCTGGTGGATCAGGTAGGAACGCAGTTCGAGCGCCGTCACTCCGACGATCGCCGTCGACACGGCCGTCAGCAGCACCAACAGCAACGCCAGCAGCCGGGTCCGCAGCGACCATCGGCGCGGCGCGAGCACCCGGCGTGACGACCGTTCGCGGTGTCTCACCCGGTCCGGGCGCGACGCCGGACGCGGGGGTGCGCCGCGGCCGGGCCCGGAGCGCGACTGCCGATGCCGACGGCCGCGCGACCCCGTCTCGGCACCGGCCCGGTCGCCACCGCTCGCGCGCTCGGCGGCGGCTCGCCCGGCGGCCGGGTCGATCCTCGGTTCCGGGCTGGCGGCGCCGGTCACCCCGTGGCCGCCGGATTCGCCACCCTGACCAGGGCGGCTCCGGCCGGCGCCGCGACCGGCCGGAGCACGTAGCCCGCGCCACGCATCGTGTGAATCATCGGCTGCCGGCCGGCGTCGATCTTCTTGCGCAGGTAGGACACGTAGAGCTCGACGACGTTGGCCTGGCCGCCGAAGTCGTAGTTCCAGACCCGGTCGAGGATCTGCGCCTTGCTCAGTACCCGCCGTGGGTTGCGCATCAGGTAGCGAAGGAGCTCGAACTCGGTCGCGGTCAGGTGGATCTCGGCTCCGTCGCGATAGACCTCGCGGCTGTCTTCGTCGAGGGTGAGATCGCCGACCGACAGGACGTTGCGGCGGGCGGCGACGGTGCCGTGCACCCGCCGCATCAGCCCGCGCAGCCGGGCGGCAAGCTCCTCGATGCTGAACGGCTTGGTCACATAGTCGTCGCCACCGGCGGTCAGGCCGAGAACCCGGTCCTCGACCGCATCCTTCGCGGTCAGAAACAGCACCGGGATGTCAGGCCGAACCGAACGCATCCCGCGCAGCACCGCGAGCCCGTCCATGTCCGGCAGCATGATGTCCAGGACGACCGCGTCCGGCTGGAACTCGTCGATCATCCGCAGGGCGGTGATCCCGGTGCCGGCGGCGGCGACCTCCCAGCCTTCGTAGCGCAGCGCCATTGTCAGCAGCTCCGTCAGCACGGATTCGTCGTCGACGACCAGCACCCGCAGCGCCCGACCGTCCGCGGCGCGAGTCTCCCGTGAACCACCTCGTAGCCCGCGCGTCCCGGCGGCCTCGACCGAGACCGCCGCGCTCACCGGCGGCAGCGGCCGCACGCCGGCCATGGACCCGCCACCACCAGCTGGGCCCGCGAAGGTCCCGCCGGGAGCGCCGTTCGGGCCAGCCTCGTCATCGGCCCGCGAAGCGGCCTTGTCATAGGTCCGCGACGCCGCCCCGTCGTTGTTCCGCGAAGCGGAGGTGGACGTCGACACCGGTTCACGCCATCCCATGTCCCCTAGGTTCCGCCAGCCGACTGTGGGCTTCCTGAGCGAAACCTGTGGAAAGCCTGTGCGCGTCCACACCGGGGCGCAACCGAGCGACTCTGCCCAAGCCGCGGCCGCGCCGCCGGATGCGGACGATCTCAGCTGTGCACTGCCGCCGAGCCGATGATCGGTGTCGTCGGCTGTTGGGAGCCGCCGGCCGGCTCGATGGTCATCTTCACCGAATCCACGCCCTTGCGCAGCGAGAGCACCCGCGCGGCCCGTTGGGCGTTTCCTCCGACGACTCCGGCCGACTCGACGCCCTGCGGGCTCGACATCCACAGCTGGTACACCCGGCCACCGGAGAGCGGCGGCAGGTCGTGGACGTCGACGTACGCCTGGTTTCCGAACGGGATCACGGCGATGGTTCCGCCGCCCGCCACCGGCTGGCCCAGCCGGTCCGCGGCCGCGGCGACCGCCGAGTTCAGGTCGGTCGCCCGGCTGCGCTCGGCGGCGAGCTGATGGTGCTGGTCAAGGGAGACGCCGCCGACGATGCCCAGCGCGACCAGGGCGACGGCCGCGGCGGCGCTGGCCACGCCGGTGATCGTCCTCAGTCGTCGCCGCTCCCGCCGGGCGAGGAGGTCGTCATCGACCTCGACGACCAGCGGCGGCAGCTGACGGGTTCGAGCGGCTTCCCGAAGCACCGAGCTGCGCAACGTGCTGGGTGGCGTCTCCGGCACCGACTGGCCGAGCAGGCCGGCGACCACCCGCAGTTCGGCCACCTCCCGGGTGCACGTCGGGCAGCCGGCGAGATGCCCCTCGACCTCGGCCCGGTCACGGCTGTCGAGCGCGTCCAGGGCGTAGGCGCCCGTAAGCAGATGTGCCTCCGGCGACGGCGATGTCATGCCTCCACCCCCAGGCAGTCGCGCAGCCGGATCAGTCCGTCGCGCATGCGGGTCTTGACTGTCGGCACCGGGGTCGAAAGCAGGTGCGCGACCTCACGGTAGGTATGGCCGTTGTAGTAGGCCAGCACGATCGACTCGCGCTGCAGGTCGGTGAGACCGTCGAGGCAGCGGCGAAGCCGCTCGTATTCAAGCCTCAGCTCGACCTGTTCGGTCACCTCGTCGTAGCCGGAGTCCTCGGCGCCCGCCCACGCGACACCGACGCGGCGTTCCCGGTCGGTCGCGGCCTGCGCCGAACGCACCCGGTCGACGGCCCGACGGTGCGCGAGAGCGCAGACCCAGCCGACCGCGCTGCCCTTCGTCGGGTCGAAGCGGCTTGCCAGCCGCCAGATCTCGACGAACACCTCCTGGGTGACTTCCTCGGCCTGCGCCGGGTCGCGTACCACCCGCTTGACCAGGCCGAACACCCGCGCCGCGAGTTGGTCGTAGAACGCGGCGAAGGCGTCGCCGTCTCCCCGGCCGCTGCGTTGCAGGAGCTGTTCGACGTCAGGGGCCCCACCGCCCGTGGGACTGACGCCGAAATCGGGCGTCGGGACGGCGTGGAGCGCTGGGCCGTCATCCTCGTCCGCGCGTCGCGGCATGGCCGGAACCTCCGGGTCGTGAGGCAAGGCCCGGTCGCTGACGCCTCGGGGCGCCGCCCCGCCGGGCCGCTGTCATCCATTACTTCGTGCCAAACCGGCGCGCGGATTGGTCCCGGCGCCACAATTCTCGCCGAGCTCGCGTCAGCGCCCGAAGCGGCCCTATTCGTCGCGCCGACCCGGCCCTGGAACGCCAGGACTATCCGGCGGCGGGCCCGGTGTACGTGCGCGGCGGAACCCCCACGGCCGCGCGGAAGTCGCGGGTGAAATGGGCCTGGTCGAACCAGCCGAGGGTCGTGGCGAGGGTCGCCAGGTCCTCGACCTCGCCGGCGTCGAGCATGAGCTGGGCGTCGTGCAGGCGGAAGCGTCGCAACACCCATTTGGGCCCGACGCCGACGTAACGGCGGAACAGCCGCTGCAAGGTGCGCGGCTCGACGTTGAACCGGTCCGTGACGGCCTGGACGCTCGTGAGGCTCCGGTCGGCGAGCATCGCGGCGACGATCGCCAGCAGTTCCTGGTAGCGAGGATCAGCCACCGAAGGGCGGCGGGCGAGCAGGAACTCGTCCATCAACGCGACCCGCTTGTCGTCCTCGTCGGCGGCCAGTATCGAGGCCTGGAGTTCCGCGACCCCGCCGTCGGCGTCGGCGTCGTCTGACGAGGCGATCGCGCCGCCGAGGGCGTCCGCCAGCAGAACCGCCCGATCGGTGTAGCTGGCGACATCGACACCGGCGCCGGTGTCCAGGCCGGTGAAGGCCGCGAAGCCGCCAGGCCGGAACTTGACCCCGAACACTCGGCCCTCGCCGCGCAGCACGATGTCGAACCGTCGGGTCACCACACCGTGCAGAAGTGCGGCCGGCATCGGGAAGCCGTGACGCGGACCGTCGCCTGACTCGACCGAGAGGTGCAAGGCCGGGTGGGAGAGCACTGACGACAGGTAGGACGCTCCGGGCGGAAGCTCCCAGCGAACTGTCCAGTACCGGTCCACCCAGAGGTCGAGGTCCGGATGGGCCGCCGGTCGGCCGAGAGTGAAGTGCCGGAGCCCCTCGTCCGGACGCAGCACGCCCGCGAGGTTCGACGTCACCGGCGGCCGAGCCCCGCCGGCCGCGGTGTCATCCGACGGTGTCCCCGTCTGCTGTGTCGCGTTCGTGCAAGCCCGCACGGACCCAGCCTAGGCACGATCGACCGCATGACCACGCAGACCTCACAGCCAGGCGACCACTCGGCAGCCATCCCCGGCGCGGTGAGCCCGATTCCGGCCGGTTTCACCTCACTCACACCCTTCGTCGTCGTCGACGGAGCCGAGCAGGCAATCGCCTTCTACCAGGCGGTTTTCGGAGCCCGGGTCATCAGTCGCAACGACACCCCGGACGGGGCGAAGATCGCGCACTGCGAGCTGGAGCTCGCCAACGGCCGCCTGCAGTTGTCCGACCCGATGCCCGACCACAATCTGGTCGCGCCGACCGGCGGCGACGTCGTCAGCGGTTCGGTCGTCGCCTACCTGCCGGATGTCGACGCGTCGTACGCGAAGGCCGTCGAACTCGGCGCGAAGGGCTACGGCGAGCCGTCGACCTTCGTTACTGGCGACCGGTTCGCCGCGATCCTGGACCCCTGGGGACACCGCTGGGCACTGATGACCCGCGTCGAGGACGTCGACCCCGACGAGGCCCAGCGCCGGGTCGACGCCTGGCTGGCGGAGGGCGGCTACGAGGCCGACCAGCCGAGCTGAGCCTCAGCCCGCGACGGCCTGGGCCACCGCGGGGCCCGGTTCCAACTTTCCGAGGGCGGCCGGGAGCGCGGCGGTGTGCAGAACGGCGAGCGAGCGGGTGGCCCGAGTAAGAGCCACGTAGAGGTCGTTCAGGCCGCGCGGAGACTCCTCGATGATCAGATCGGGCTCGACGACGAGGACCGCGTCGAACTCCAGGCCTTTGGACTGACGGACGGTGAGGATCGCGACGGGCGATTCCAGGTCCGGCTCGTCGCCGGCCGTCGTGGTGGCGGGGAGGGCTGCCTCGATCGCGGGCCGCAGGTCGCCGAGCAGGCCTGATGGGACGAGAACCGCGACGCGACCGCCATCCGGGCCGTCACCGAGGGCTTCGCGCAGCTCGGCGACCTCACTGGCGGCGATCGCGGCCAACTGGCTGGCCAGCGCGTCCGGGGCGACCGTGAGTTCCCACGGCGCGGTGCCCGTCTCCCGGACGGATCGAGGCGGTTCCAGCCCAGGGTCGATCGCTGCCAACACCTCGGCGGCAACGGCCATGATCTCGGCCGGGGTGCGGTAGTTGACGGTCAACCGCTCAAGCCGCCAGCGATCGCCCAGCTGGGGTCCGAGAACCCGGGCCCAGGACGAGGCTCCGGCGAGGTCACCGGTCTGGGCGACGTCGCCGACCAGCGTCATCGAACGGCTCGGGCACCGACGCATCACCATGCGCCAGGCCATGTGCGAGAGTTCCTGCGCCTCATCGACGATGACGTGCCCGAAGGCCCAGGTCCGGTCCGCGGCGGCCCGTTCGGCGGTCGAACGGTCATCGGAGTCCTCGTGCCGCTCGGCGAGCCGTTCGGCGTCGATGAGGTCGGAGACCATGAGGATGTCCGGGTCGTCGTCCATATCCCGGGTGAGGATGTCGACGACGCCCTGCGCGTACGCGATCCGCTCGCGGCGGCGGCGCTCGGCGGCGGCCAGCGCCGCCGCCTCGTCGTCGCCGAGCAGTTCGGCGGCCTCGTCGAGCAACGGCGCGTCGGCGGAGGTCCACATCTGGTCGGCCGCGCGGCCACCGTGCGGATCGGGCCGCGACAGCAGGTCACGCTCGGCGTCGGTCAGCCCGGCCGCCTCGGCGGCGGAGGCGAGCAGCTCCGCGTCGGCGAACAGGTCGGCCAGCAGCCACTGCGGTGTCAGCACGGGCCACAGCTCGTCGAGCGCGGTGAGCACCGCGTCGTCCTGGCCCAGCTCCTGGCGGATGTCGTCGACGACCTCGTCGCCCAGCAGGTTGCTGTCGCCGCCGGGTGCGTCGTCCTCGCCCAGCGGGTCGTCGGCGTACGGGTCGGCCCCCAGACGATCGGCGTACTGCTGGGCGAGCGCGTCGACGACGGCCTGGACGAAGACCACGCGGGCCTGGTTGTGCGGTCGATGTGTCGCTCGGGCGCGGTCGCGGGCGGCTTCGCAGGTGGCAGCGTCCAGCAGCAGGATGTCGTCCTCGAAGGGGATTTCCCGCGGGTCGTCTGGCACCCGCTGCCGGTCGCGGACGGCGGCGGTGATCAGCTCGACCATCCGCGGGCCGCCCTTGAGCTCCGCCGTCTCGCGCGGCTCCGTTCGCGTGGCATAGACGCCGGGGAACAGGTCACCGACGGTCGAGAGCACCACGCTGGTCTCGCCCAGCGCGGGCAGTACATGGGAGATGTACCGCAGGAAGGTCGGGTTCGGGCCGATGACCAGGACGCCTCGTTTGGTCAACTGCTCGCGGTACGTGTAGAGCAGGTACGCGGCCCGGTGCAGCGCAACGGCAGTCTTACCGGTGCCAGGGCCGCCCTGGACGACGAGGACCCCGGCATTCTCCGCCCGGATGATGCGGTCCTGCTCGGCCTGGATCGTTTCGACGATGTCGCCCATTCGGCCGGTGCGGCCGGCGGTGAGCGCGGCCATCAGCCGGGCCTCGCCGGTCAGCGACTCATGGCCGGTGCGCGCGTTCGCGTCGGCCAGCTCGAGTACCTCGTCGTCGATCTCGACAACCCGTCGCCGGGCCGTCCGGATCTGGCGACGCCGGCGGACGCCCTCGGGAGAGGCGGCCGTCGCCAGGTAGAAGGGCCGGGCGGCGGGGGCCCGCCAGTCGATCAGCAGCGGGGCATAGTCGTCCGACTCGTCGAAAATGCCGAGACGGCCGACATAGCGGGTCTCGTCGTCGTCGAGGTCGAGCCGGCCGAAACACAGCCCATCCTCGGCGGCGTCATAGCGGGCGAGCTGACGTGAATAGGTCGAGGCGGCCGCCTGCCGTTCGGTGTGCGCCTGTGGCCGGCCGCCCGGCCGCTCGGCCAGCACCTCGGCGAGCCGGGTGGACGCCTGTTCCCGGAAGCCGTCAAGACGCTCGTAGAGCATCGAGACATACTCCTGCTCGCGCCCCACTTCTTCGTTTGACAATACGTCTCCCCGGACAGTACAATCCGCCTTGCCTATTTTCCCTTTACGGCGCGGTCCGGAGAATTGTAACTGGCGAAACGGTCCAGGCGAGTTTCTGGGCGCCGCGGTGGGTAGGCGTTCGCGGGTAACCGGCAGCCGTCGGGCTCGCGCCGGGACGGCCCCACGTGCGTTGGGCTCCCTCGGACCCGCGGGTCCGCAGGTCGGAACGCTCCTCTTGATCTAGCGCCGCGACCCCCGCGGCCAGCACCTCGGCGTGCTCGTCGCCCACGCCCGATGCCGGTCGCAGCCGGGCCCTCGGGTAGCCAGCCGGGCCCACCGATCGCCGTCTCCGCCCGCTGAGAGCCGCGATCAGGGCAATTCCCCAATCATCAGGGGGCGCGACCGGCTATCACCTCGGGCGGAAAAGACCGAGGCCGGCGTGTCCGTTGTGGACACGCCGGCCAGGCCTAACCGGTATTTACCGAGCTGTTTACGGTGGCGCTTCGAGACTGGCCCGCTGTCGCGGCTCTCGCGGCTCTCGCGCGTACCGGAAAATGCTCAGCGCTGGTGGATCAGGACGCCGCAGCTACCGTCTTGCCGGGGATGACGTCGCCACAGATCGGGGTCGCGCCCTTGACGAGCTCGAACTTGTCGCCGACCAGCTTCGTCATCCAGGAGCAGTTGTCCGGACCGCTGACGACATTCACGCGGTCATTGATGTCGACCTTGTGGGAGCCGTACAGGCCCAGCGCGTTCCAGTCGTGGATGCCCTCCAGACCCTTGAGCAGGCCCGCCTGGCTCGGGGTTCCCCCGGCCGCCTTCAGCGCGCGGACCAGCAGGCCGATCGAGACGTAGCCGTTGTACATGGCATACGTCGGTTCACCGGTGGTGCCGCCGCTCTTGAGGTCGGCGACGAACTGCTTGGTCGCGGTGGTCTGCATCTCGACCGGCTCGTAGCCGAGCAGGAAGTAGACGTTCTGCGCCGACGACAACGCACCAGCCCCGGCCTGGATCAGGTCGCCGCCGTACCCGGTCGGCAGCAGAGCCGCCTTCAGGTTGACGCCCGAGTCACGCAGGCCCTTGATCAGGGCGAAGCCGGTGTCGGAGTCCGTGGAGGTCACGAGCCCGTCAATGCCGGCGTCCTTCATCTGCAGCACCGCCGGACCGACGTTGGTGCTGCCGAACGGGAACTTGGCGTTCAGGTAGCCGACCTTGATGCCGGCGGCCTCGGCCGAGGCCGCCGAGGCGGAGGCCGCCTCGGACGAGAGCGGCGAGACCGAGTAGCCAATCGAGCCCAGGCTGGTGACGCCCTCCAGCTTGAAGAACTTGCCCATCGTCGTGGCGACCTTGGTCTGCTGCAGCGGACCAGTCACGGAGAACATGTTCTTCGCGGTAATCCACTCGGGCCCGTCCTCGCCGATCCCGATGACCGGGACGTTGTGCGCGGTGAGGTAGGTCGACGCAGTGAACGTAATTGCCGAGCTCGCGATCACCGCGAGGACATGGTCCTGGGTGACGAACTTCTGCGCGACAGCGAGGGCCGTCGTCGGGTTTGTCGCCGTGTCGCCGACGACATACTTGATCTTGTAGCCATTCCTGGCCGCGTAGTAGGTCCCCGCCTTCACGCCGGCCTCGACGGTCTTGTTACCCGAGGCCGCCGGACCAGTGATGTCAGCGAACACACCGACCGTGACGGTCTGCGTCGCCCCGGCCGAGCCGGAGCCGGTCGCGGCCGGGCCGCTCGACCCCGACGAGCCACAGCCAGCGGCTAAGAGCACCGCACCAGCGGCGACCAATGCAGCTAAGGCGGTACTGCGCTTACGGATCACTGCTTTTTCCTCATCCCACTCGGTGTTGGCGCCGGGACATGTCTACGCATCGCAATGGACGGCCACATGACTACATAGAGTGACGATCATTGGGTAGGGTCGGCGACGAATTTAGGACGGTGCGCAACCTTTCGCCTGCTCCAGCCAGGACGGAGCACGCGCCGAGCACCTCAACTGCCGTTACGGCGTGTGAGCTAGGTTACAGATATTGACGTCGGCGTCAAGCATTGCCCACCGCGGCCCCACACGCAACCGACATACCGCCGCCGCAGGTAGGTCACCTGCCCGCCCGCGAGCGCGACCGGCGCGGACCCGATGGGTGAGAGAAGTGCCGGCCCCGCAGGCGATAGCGTCCGACTCTGAGTGCGCCCCCTGGGGACGGGTCACACGACGGCCGACCTCCAGCCGGGAGGCCGCGCGCTGTGGTGAGCCGCGCTATACGCGACGAGCGCGGGCGCGGCGACGAGCCCGCGCTCCGGGGATGGCGAGCGTCGCGGTCGTGTCAGGGACGAGCATGCGCCGGATGCGCTCGTTCTCCTGGGCAAGCCGCGAACCGGCCTCGCCAAGCGTCTCAAGCAGGCGCTGGCGCTGTTCCGGGGCGAGCGGCTTCGCTCCCAGCCACACGGTCCGGGTAAGCCGAGTGCTGTCCGGCCCGACCGCACGCAGCGCCGTTTCCACGCGCAGGGCGTGGTTACGGGCGCCGCGCGCCATCATGCGTCGCGGTGGGTCGAACGCGACCGTCTCGGATTCGACGACATCCCCGACCGCTGACGGCGGAACCGGGAACAGGTGGGCGACCAGAATCCGGCCGACTCCCGCGGGCGTGCCGGGCTTCTGGTAGACGCGCTCGACTGTGTGGTCGTAGCTGGTGACGTTGCGCGGATCGTCGAGGAAATGCCATACCTGCGCGCGGGGCCGGTCGATGACGACCGATGACTCGCCAATCTTGATCCACTCGACGAGCCGCCGCGAGTGGATCAGGTTCAGCAGGAGCCGGCCGTCGCTGACGGCCCCGGACGAGTGCACCCGTGGCACGAGGTTCGCGACCAGAAAGACAAGGTTCACGACGAAGACGAAGACGGTGACGACCGGGAGATAGGTGTGTGCTCCCGGCTGCACCGCCACGCCGTGCCGGAACTCCCAGCTAAGGCTCGCGGGTGCCGTCACCACGACAATGAACAGGTTCACCGCTGCGCCGCCACCGTAGGTGACTATCCCCCGCCAGCCAGTTATCCAGCCGCTTCCCGGCGAAATTAGCGTCGCGGCCCGCCCGAACTTGCGGCCGAACTGCAGGAAGCCGCCACTGCGGGAGAAGTCCGCACTGGTCCCACCGACGATGAACCCGCGAACGCGATACCCGACCGCCAACGCGGCCAGGGCATGCCCGAGCTCGTGCAGCACGTTGCTGACCAGCACGACCACCGGCAGGCTGGCCACGATCGCGACCAGTGACAGCCACTGCAGCCCCTGACCCACGCCGCTCCCATCCACGACCAAGACCCGCCCCGCCGTCCAGCCATCTTGCACCAGGGTCACGGAACGGCGCCTTCGCCCCCTCTTGGCGGATACCTCCCCATCCGGGGCGGCCCAGCGCCGGGCCCGATTCGCCGAGTGGCTGCGCACGATCGGTAGCGCGGCGTACACGGCCGAAGTAGGCGAGAGGTCAGGGGGCCGGTGACAACTGGATGAATGCGCCGGGCTGGCCAGCCAGGCCACATAGGCTGAGGCCGTGCCAAACTCCGTCAACTTTGACCGGATGGCTGACCGCTACGACGCGACCAGGGGCGGCGAGCTACGCGGCTCCCTGGTTGCCGAAGACGTGGCGCCGCACCTGCCGAAAGGGCGGCTACTGGAAATCGGCGTCGGTACTGGGCTGATCGCCGCCGCGTTCGCCAACCTGGGCCGGGAGATCGTCGGCATCGACCTTTCGGAAAAGATGCTCGCCCACGCCACCCGGCGGGTGCCTGGACGGGTGGTCCGCGCCGACGCCTCGAAGCTTCCAGTTGCCGACGGCTGCGTGGATGCCTGTCTGGCCGTTCACGTCATGCATCTCGTCGGAGACGCTCCGGCCGTCGTGGCCGAGGTCGCCCGGGTATTGCGGCCCAGTGGCCGGTTCGCCGTCGTTGGCGGTGGCGCGAACGTCGATCTCTCGGATATCACCGAGGCGATGATGGGTATGCAGGCACGCTTGGAGCACGGCGCGCTCAGGGAACGCGGCGCGCAGGTTGCCGCGCTCACGACGACGGCGGAACGGGCCGGTCTGCGGTTGGTCGAGGATCTCGTCAGCGTGCACGAGGTCGGCCAGACAACACCGGCGCAGGCGGCAGACGGCGTCGAGCAGCGGCTTTGGTCACGGCTGTGGGATCTCTCGGCCGAGACCTGGGCCGAGGTGGTCGAGCCGACGATCGCGCTGCTTCGCCGGCTGCCCGACCAGGACCGCCCTCGTTCCAGCGTGCTCCGCAGCCCGGTCCAGATCTTCGAGGCACCAGCCGGCTAGCCTCCCGGGCCGGCAGTTCGCCCGTTCCGGAACGGCGATCAAGGCGACGGGCGGACCTTGGCGGTCACGGCACTCGCGTCCAGGGCCGGCGCGACCACCCGGTGAACGTCTGAGCTCTCCGACTCCGGGCGTTCACCGGGTATAGGGCAGTCACCCCTTGTTCGGACCCATGATCTTGAAGGTGGCGCCGGTAGCGTCGGCAGCCTCGGCGATCCGGCCGTAGGGCGTGTCCTCGGGCTCCCGCAGGGCCTTTCCACCCAGTTCGGCGATCTTCGCCGTAGCCGCATCGGCGTCCTCGACGTTGAAGTACACCGACCAGCTGGACGGCGCCCCCGCCGGAAGGAAGCTGCTCGCGTCCATCACTCCGGCCTGCTGCTCACCGGCGGCGTTGACCAGCGTCGCGTAACGGAACTCGTCCGTATCGGACACCACCTGGACCGTCCAGCCGAACGCATCCCGGTAGAAGTCGAGGACAGCCGCGAAGTCCCGGGTGAACAGCTCGAACCAGACAGGCGCACCCGGTTCGCCGACCTTCGCGAAGCCGGTGTGAGTACCCGGCTGCCACAGGCCGATGGCCGCGCTGCCAGGGTCGAGCACGACGGCGAATGCTCCCAGGTCTCCGACCGGCATCGGCGGGGCGATCACCTGGCCACCGCGGTCGACGACCGCGGCGACCGTCTTCTCCGCGTCGTCGGTGCGCAGGTAGATCGACCAGCGGTCGGCCACCGCTTCCGCCGGCATCCCCGGCTGGTAGCCCATGCCGCCCGCGACCGGCTCGCCCGCCCGCAGGAAGTTGAAGTACCCGCCGAACTCCTCACTCCCGGTCTCCGCCGTCCAACCGAACAGCTCTCCGTAGAAGGCCCGGGCAGCGTCCGTGTCGGTCGTCATCAGGTCGATCCAGATCGGTCCGCCGGCGACGGTGCTGTCTGGCTTGGGCATGGTGGCTCCTTTGCTGGGCGCACGAACCGACGGAAACGTGGCAGCCTGGTCTGCGCGTTTCCTGGCCCGCGAGCGGGTCACTGAGATGCTTCTTTGACCTGCCCACCGTGCCGAAGTCATCGGTCCGCAAAATTTTCCGCCCATGCCCGCCGAACGTCGGCCAGGCCAACCAGGTGAGTCCTACCGGAGGGACGGCGCGAGTCCGGTGGGGATGGGGAGGTCACACGCAGGCTCCGGCGAGCCGGCGACGAGCCGAACCGGGACGACACCGGCCCAGTGACCCAGCTCGAGGTCAGCCTCATCGTCGAGTGGCCCACCAGTCCGCACCTTGAGCGCGACATCCGTGGTCTCGGCCGCGAGATCGACGGCAAGCACCGACGTCGCCGCGAGCTCCTTCGCCGTCGGCGGGCGGCACTGGGCGGACCGGGCGGTACCGACCCGATCGACCAGGGCGTCCAGCATCCGACTCTTCTCCTCGGCGTCGGTCACCAGGCGGGCGGCGCCGTGCACGACGACCGACCGGTAGTTCAACGAATGGTGAAACGCGGACCGGGCGATCACCAGCCCGTCGAGCAACGAAACCGTGACGCAGACCGACAACGGCCCGGAGCGGGCCGTCGCAAGAATCCGCGCCGCCGATGATCCGTGTACGTATAGAGTGTCGTCGACGCGGGCGTGCAGCGTGGGCAGCACGTGCGGCCGGCCATCGACGACCACGCCGACGTGACAGAACAGCGCTTCATCGAGAACGGCGTGCGCGGCCGCGCGGTCGGCGACGAAACGCTCGCGGTAGCGGGTCGGGCTCAGCATGGAGCCATCCTCCGGGCCGACTCCGGCGGACGTCCAGCGAATTTTCGCGAACGGAAGCGGCCAGGAGAAATCAACGACCGGGTTGCTGGAAAGCGCCTCGCCGATAATTACGAAAGCGTTTTCGGCATTGCGCCGTCCCGACTCCCGCAGCCCGAAGCGGGGCCACCCCACAGGGTCGTCACGGGCCAGCCCGACCGAGCCACCACGCGTGACAGATCAGACCACCACGATCTCCGCCGCCGCCCGGCCGGGTCGCGGCAGGATCCCACGCGCCCCGGGCGGCCGATCTCCGCGTTCTGCGGAACGCCGAACGGCGCGCTCCACAGCGCATTGGACTCCCACGCACGCCGACACAGCCGATCTCGGTAGTCCGCGCGGCGGCCGATCTTCCTGCTCCTGGGAACGGCCCGCCGACACCTTCTACACGGCAGCAGACTCCCACCCACCCCGACACAGCCGATCTTCGCGTTCCGCGGAACGCCGAACGGCGCGCCCCGCACCGCAGCGGACTCCCACACCCCGACACAGCCGATCTTCGCGTTCCGCGGAACGCCGAACGGCGCGCCCCGCACCGCAGCGGGTCCTCATGTTCCCCGAACGGTCCAGCTCCGCGTCGCGCGCGGAGGCGGAGCTGCCGGTTCGTCGGTGTGGTCCATCCAGGCCCGACGACGGCCCGGGTGGCAGTAGCCACCGCCGGGCGCCGCGCGAGGCGAGCGGCCACTCCGCGGGTCTCCGGTTGATCGACGGGAGGCCTTGGGAGCGCCGCGTCGTGGGAATGCTGGCCGGCCGCCGTAGCTTGAGGTGGTCGAGGGAATTTCGATCGAGGAAGGCCAGCGATGGCGACTGTGGAATTGACCAAGGAAAACTTCGACGAGGTGGTCGGCGGCGACGCGGACCTCGTGCTGGTTGATTTCTGGGCATCATGGTGCGGGCCGTGCCGGATGTTCGCTCCGGTCTACGAGCGGGCGTCACAGAAGCACCCGGACGCGGTGTTCGGGAAGGTCGACACCGAGGCTCAGCGCGAGCTCGCCGCGCATTTCGGCATCTCGTCCATCCCGACCCTGATGATCGTCCGAGACAAGGTCGTCCTCTACTCCCAGCCCGGCGCGCTCCCCGAGGCCGCGCTGGAGGACCTGATCACGCAGGCCAAGGCCGTCGACATGGACACGGTCCGCGCCGAGGTGGCCGAGCAGGCCGGCGAGAAGCACGCCCACTAAACCTTTGGCCGGCACGCCCCTGTCTCAGGCCGCTACGGACTGAGCCGCCGGGCGGACGTGCCTTGGGCAACTCCGCGCCGAAGCCGCCCGAATGATCGCCGATCTTCGGCTAACGTCCGGGACGTGGCGAAATCATTGCGGATTCGGCCGATCGCGCTCGCGGCCGTGCGCCGTGGCGACGACCTCCTGGTCTATGAGGGAGTCGACCGCGCCAACGGCCGGCGGATCTTCCGGCCGCTCGGCGGCGGGGTCGAGTTCGGCGAACGGGCGGTAGAGGCGGTACACCGTGAGCTGCGCGAGGAGCTTGGCGCGGAGCTCACGAACGTCTCCCTGCTGGGTGTGCTGGAGAACGTCTTTCAGTGGGAAGACCGACCGCACCACGAGATCGCCTTCATCTTCGCCGCCGACCTCGTTGACGCGTCGTTCTACGCGCGCGACGAGCTCGGCAAGGTCCTCGACGCGAACGACGAGGTCAGCTGGCAGCCGATCTCACGGTTCGTCGATGCTGACCCGTCGACGCCGCAGCTGCTGCCGCCGGGACTGCTGGCCCTCCTCGGAGGATGAGCCGGTCGGAGGATCAAAGCCGGGCCGAAGATCAGAAGGTCAGCGGCCCGGGAGTGACGCCGGCAGCCCGGGCCGCGTGGGCGACCCGGGCGTGCAGTTCGGTGGTCGCCGCGAGGGTCAGCTCGGACGGCGGCTGAGCGGCGTCGTAGACCGGCTTGCCACCGACGTAGACCTGCTTGAGGTTACGTAGCCCGCACGCGAAGACATACGTCGCGTAGACATCCCAGATGGGACCGGTATCCGGCTCACGGGGATCCACGACCAGAAAATCGGCGTGCTTGCCGACCTCCAGACTGCCAAGTCGGTCCGCGACGCCGAGCACCTCGGCGGAACCAAGAGTATGCATTCTCAGCATCTCCGCCGGCATCAGCACCTTCGCGTCGGAATGCAGGGCTCGCAAGGTGTAGATCCCGATCCGCATGTTCTGGAACGGGTCGGAGATGTCGGTGCACGACTGGTCGTCGAGACCGACTCCGATCCGGATGCCGGCCGCGCGCAGCCGTGGGATGTCTGCGATTCCCGAACCGAGGCGGCCGTTCGAGGTCGGTTGCCACACCATCCCGGCACCGGCGGCCGCCGCCCTTGTGATCATCTCGTCGGTCGGGTGAACGAAGTGGCCGAACAGGAAACGCGGCCCCAGGATGCCGGCCTCGTCATACCAGGCGAACTTGGCCTGCTGCTGCTCCAGCGCCTCGGCCGTCTCGACGAAGTGCGCCTGGTTGATCACGCCGTGCCGACGCATGAGCTCGGCCTCCACGGCGGCGGTACTGGACGTGGCCGCCCACTGCACGGCACCGAAGATCGCGGCGCCGAGGTTGAGCGGTGCCGGCACGTTCGCCTCGATGTGGTCGGCGACCTGGGCGAACGTGTCGAGGACCTGTTGTTCGGGGAAAGCCTCGTCATCGAGCCGGATCGCGGACATCACCCGAATGCCGGCGTCGGCGCCGGCATCGACCTGACGGGTGAGGAAGTCGACTGGATGGACCTTCCCAAGGCTGGCGTTGCCGACCTGGGGGTCGTAGTTCCAGATCACCCGGCTCTGGGCGAAGTTGAACGCGGAGGTTATGCCGTTGCGGGCGAAGTCCAGGCTGCCGTGCAGAGTGAACCAGTACAGGTCCTCGACGCCGGCACCGGTCAGAACGGCCATGTTCTCGGCCAGCCAGCCGTAGAGCGTCTCGCCGACGCCCAGCCCGCGCAGCCCGGACATGAACAGGTGGCTGTGCGCGGAGATGAACCCCGGGGCGACGATCGCCCCACCTACGTCCAGTACCGCGCCGGAAGCCGCGGAGGCGCTGAGGTCGACGGTCGAGGGCGGTGTCGGCGGGTCACCGGGCCCGATTCCGGTGATCGTGCCGTCGTCGCCGACGGTCAGCCAGCCGCGGAACGGTTCCACTCCGTCCGCCATCGTCAACAGCAGCGCGTTGACGACCGTCAACGCCGTCGCGCCCACACCCTCAGCGTTCATGCCTGCTCCCTCACGCCCGCGCAGCCGCAGGGCCACGGGCCGTCTTGTGGCCACGAGCCCGCTCCGCAGAGCCGGCGCAAACCGCACGCCCGCCTTGCCGGTCCGTACCGCCCTATCTGCTGGCACGCTACCGACCTGCTGTTTCTCACGGATTAGGCGGCTATCGCCGTTCCTTGCGCCAGACGAGCTTGAGGGCGGACCAGTCGACGTCGAGGGCGGCGACCTTGGTGTCGACCAGGCCGAGCGGAAGCGCCTCGTCACGGATCAGGTTCTCGGTGACGTCGCTTCGGTGCCCGGCCGCCTTGCGTGGCCAGGCGATCCACAGCGCGCCGGCCGGAAAGATCACCCGGCCGAAGCCAGCGATCGCGGCCTCCAGCGCGTCGGGCGTCCGGCAGAAGGCGACGACGAGGTTTGCCGCACTGAGCTGCGGGCTGGCCGGATCGACGGCCGGCGGTGTGGGGATCCGCTGGCTCGTCACGTCGGCCGGAAGGTCCGGGATCGCCCAGCCCGCCGGTGCTCCGCACAGTACGACCTGGTGTCCGGCCTTGACCCCGAGCTTCCGCGCCATCGCGGTCCCTGAGTAGCCTGCCTGCCCGTTTGTCACGGTCACAGTGTTATCTGGCGCCGGTGCGGCGACGTAATCCGGGGCCGGTGCGGCGACGTCGACCGGTGGCTCCGCGATCCCGCGTCAGCTGGGCAGCGCCGGGCCACGACTCGTGCCGCGCGGCCCACCGGCCTTCGCCCAGCCAGGCTGCACACCCCCGGCACAGGGTGGGGTTCTCCCGACCAGGGCGGGCGGCCTGGGCCTATGGTGCGAGGCCTGGCCGACAAGGCAGGCTGGAACCGTGGAACCCGATCGTGTGGCAGCGGAACGCGCCACTCCCGATAAGCCGGACACGGGCGTTTCGGCGCAGAGCGACGTCGAAGCTGCGGGTGCCGAGGTCGTCGCTCTCGAGAAGACCCGTTCGAACGAAAGCCTGCCGGACGCTGAGACCGACACCGCGAGCGAGACCAACGAAGAAGGCCGCGTCGACGACCAGGCCGGCGCGGCCGACGCCAACGCCGACGCAGGCACCGACGTCACGACCGACACCGACGTCACGACCGACACCGACGTCGCGACCAACATCGACGTCACGGACGTCACGGCAGGCACCGACGCCACAGCCGACACGGACGTCACGGCCGACAGTGACGAAGCGGCCGACACCGGCGCAGCGCCTTACACCGACGAAGCGCTCGACACCGACGACGCCGACGCTGAGGTCGAGGCGTCGAAGCCTCGTCCTGACGACCCTCCGGGCGGTGCGTCCAGTTCGGCAGGGTTGACGCCGGACGATGCGCGCAAGCCAGTATCGGAGCCGCTTCCCCTGATGGGGATCGGTGCGCGGGCGTGGAAGCAGGTGACGTTCGAGCTGCTGAACCTCCCGCTCGCCATCGCAGGGTTCGTCTCGATGGTCGTGCTGCTCACCCTCGGCAGCGGCCTCGCGATCACGATCACCGGGCTTCCGCTGCTGGCCGTCGGATTGATCATCTGCCGCATGTGGGGGCGGGTCGACCGAGCACGAGCCCGGTCGTTGCTGGGCCTCGACATCGCGACGCCGTCGAAGGTCCAGGTTCGTAACTCAGGGTTCTTCGGCTGGTTGTGGGCTCAGCTTTCCGACCCGGTCGGCTGGCGCGCGGCGTTGTATCTGCTGATCCGGCTCCCCTGGGGCGTGGTCTCGTTCAGCGTGACGCTCACGGTCCTTGTCGGCCTCTGGCCGGTGGCGCCCTACGTCGTGTACGGATTCGCCGCCGTCGACCGCGCGTTGATGTCGGCGCTGCTCTCGCCGTCGAGTGCGATGGAACGGCGCATCCGCGAGCTGGAGGCGGGCCGGGAGACCATGGTCGACGCCGCCGCTGCCGACCGGCGCCGGATCGAACGGGACCTCCATGACGGCGCCCAGGCCCGACTCGTCGCGCTGGCCATGGATCTGGGGCTCGCGAAGGAACGGATGAACGAGGATCCGGCCACAGCGGCCCGGATGGTGGAGCAGGCGCACGGCGAGGTAAAGGTCGCGCTCGAGGAACTACGCAACCTTGCCCGTGGCATCCATCCGGCGATCCTCACCGAGCGGGGTCTCGGGGCGGCGCTGTCGAACGTGGCTGGACGCTGCATCGTCCCGGTCACCGTCAACGTCGATCTGCCGAGCCGCCCTTCCGGCGCCGTCGAAGGACTGCTCTACTTCACGACCGCCGAGCTGCTCACCAACATCAGCAAGCACAGCGGCGCGACGAACGCGGACGTCCGGGTGGCGCAACGCGGCCGGACGATCGAACTGACCGTCACCGACGACGGTCGCGGCGGCGCGAACGCCACCTCGGGAGGTGGGCTCGCCGGGCTCACCGAGCGTGTTCGTGCGATGGACGGCACCTTCACGCTGACCAGCCCGTCGGGCGGCCCGACAGTCGTAGAAGTCCGTCTCCCCCAGCAGGATCAGGTCATGGCGGCGACACAGCCAGGCACGCCGGCCAGAACCGACCGGGACGTCAAACGCGACCTGCGCCAGGCCAGTCGCGAACTCAAGGAGTCCATGCGCACCGACCACCCCAGCTCCTGACGGCCGGCGACACCGACAGCCGAAGCACCTGACAGCCGGGGCACCTGACGGCCACAGCCCGGACCGGCCTACCACCAGTCGCGGCGTTTGGCCCAGCGCAGGAGCGCCGCGGACATGGCGGCCATCGCGATCAGCACGACGATCAGCTGCTCGGGGCGCGTCCTCGTGTTCACGATGATGTTCATGCCGTAGATCGAGGACACCGCGGTGATCGGCAGGGTGATCGCGGCAATCACCGCCAGCCGTTCCGCGGCGATCGTCATCTTGGTATCGATCCGGGTGCGGTAGAACTCGATGACGCCCTGCAGGTACTCGCGCTGCACGTCGGCCAGGCCGCGAACCTGCTCGAACTCGTCGGTGATCTCGGTGAGCAGCGGCCTGACCCCGGCCGGGAGCGCCCAGGCTCGGCCCATGAGCCGCGCGTAGGTCTCCCTGTTCAGCGCGCTGATCGTGCGGGCGGCGAGCAGGCCGTGCCGGGCCCGGAACAACTCGTCGAGAAAGGGCTCCGGCTCGCCGAAATGGCCGGCGATCACCCGTTGCTCCAGGCCCCAGACATCGGCGGTCAGGGCCTCGACGAACCTCTCCTGGTTGGCCGCGAGGGCGAGCACGATCGCATGCGACAGATCGAAGGCGCTCGCAGGCCGAAGCCGGCCGGCGTCCATGCGCGCCAGCACGGAACTGGTCTCGCGCAGCGCCACCGACGGGTCCACGGCGGGGTTGATCGGCCCGTGCACCGTAACCAGGAAATGGCGGCCGATGAACTGGTCGAGCTCGATGTAGTGCACGTGTCCGCCGGTGCCCTGCTCCGGGCCGTGGAGCACGACGAAGACATGGTCCGCGTAGGAATGCGTCTTGGCTACCAGATTTCGCTCGGCGCAGTCGTGCACCGCCCGTGGATGGAAGCCGAAAACGTCCAGCAGCACCCGTTCCGCGTTTTTTTCGCAGCTCGGGATGTCGACCCAGACGAACTCCGCGCCGGTCTCCGCCGCGTCGGCGCCGTCGGCGCCCTCGGCCTCGCCGCCGACGTCAGGGACGGCCGAGACCCGGCGGAGCAGTTCGCCAAGCGCCTCGACGGGGTGCCGCTCGACACCGGCCCTCGTCACCAGCCGAACATCCATGAACCGCCTCGACCCCACCCGTCGCGGCTGTTCAGCCGCCTGAACCGGCCCCTTGCGGCCCGGAGGATGAACCGCACGATAAGTCCTGGTCAGCGCGGCTGTCCTCGCCCGCAGCGTCAACGCATCGTGAACTCTCGGTCCCGTCCACGGACCGCCGACCGTGCGGCGGGCGGCACGATCAGCCTCGAACCGCGGCGGTCGGCGCCAAGCTCAGAGCTGGTTGACCTTCCCTGCCTGGCGGGTCCCGCGCTGGCCGGGAGCGCGCTTCGTCGAACGCGGCGAGCGGCGCGGAAGCCGCTGGAACAGGGCCGCGGCGCCAGCCGCCTCGACGTCCACGGTCCCAACCGTGCGAGCCTCGGCGGCGTTGGTCTCGGTGCGGCGGCCCTGGGCCGACCAGGTCAACGCCTTGCGCAGGGTGACGACCAGCAGCGCGATGCCGACGAAAACGGCCAGCACGAGCGGGTCCAGCCAGCCGCGCAGGGTGAGCTGACCGTCGTCGCGGACGACCCAGCCCAGATAGAACGGCCAGGCCAGCGTGCCGACAGCCGCGGCCGCGACCGGCGACGCCCACCAGCACAGCACCGCGACGAGGGCGCACAGCAGAAACAGTCCGTCGTGCCGCACCCCGGACATCGAGCTGAATCCCGCGCAGAGGATCAGGAAGCCGACGAAGCCCGCGGCCAGCACCACCTCGAACGGCGCGGTAGGCACGCGCACGGCCGGGCGCTGGCCCGCGCCGGAGCGACCTGCCATACCAGCGGACCCATGATGATCAGCTGCCGGTGACCGCATGACGCCTTCCTTCCGGCTCCGCCGCCGACGCCACCGACCCCCACCGGTGACCGCGGCGATTCGTCGCCCGATCGCTGCCTACCGGCCTAGGCGTTTCGGCTTACCGCCCGGGAGCCTCGGCCGACCTACTGCCAGGCTCGCCCGAACACGGAGCAACGGACGCCGCATATACGCGATATTGACGAGGCAGGGCCGACTTTCCACTCGGCGTTGACACGACCGCGTTCCTGGGCAGCGGGCACCGGACTACATATCGACAGCGATTACGAAATTCCTCGAATCTCCGCCGACGAGCGGCTTTCCCGAACTCCTGCGCGCAGCTCGGCGATCAGTGTGCTCCGCTGGCGACCCACCCTGGTGCCGCCGTCGACGACGGCCGGCAGCGGAGGCCCCGGGCAGGCAAGACGGCCCGTTGATGGGACAGGAGCCCGCCTGGCGGGAAGCGTAGGCCCGTGTGCCGGCCTGGGGGGCGTCAACAAACCATTAATAAGGATCTTCGTGCCGGCTTGTCGCCCCCACGATGTATTGCGGTCAAAACCCAGGGAGCCGGGCAACCCGCCTCGGCGGCTCGGCAGCCTCGGCCTGGGCGCGCAGACTGCCGATGGAGGCACTGGTGACCACGCGGCCGCGGTACCCTGCCAACGCGCCGGACAACGTCCAGCCGGCCGAGAACGGCCATTGTGACCCAGAACACCCTGGCCGAGAACACCCTGGCCCCGAACACCCCGGCCCAATCGAACGCAGTGACCCTCTCGAACACTGTGGCCCATTCGAACGCCGTGGCCCATTCGAAACAGCCGGCGTCCCGCAGCCCGCGCCGCCGTCGGAACGGCGCCAGCAGGTGAGCGGACCGGCCAGCCCGAGCAGAAGCGGTCGCTACCGGCATGGCCTGCGGGCCTGGCTGCTCCAAGGCCTGGCCGAGCAGTCACAACAGCACGCCGGCCCGCACGCTCAGCCGCCGGCCGAGGCGCACCGGATGCACCGGTGGTGGCGGGTCATGTGCCTGACCGGGGTCGACTACTTCTCGACGCTGGGTTACCAGCCGGGCATCGCGGTGCTCGCCGCCGGCGCGGTCAGTCCGGTCGCGACGCTTGTCCTGATCGTGCTGACCCTGGCCGGTGCGCTGCCGGTGTACCGGCGAGTGGCGCACGAGAGCCCGCACGGCGAGGGCTCGATCGCGATGCTCGAGCATTTCCTGCCCTGGTGGGCGGGCAAGCTGCTCGTGCTCGCCCTGCTCGGCTTCGCCGCCACCGACTTCATCATCACGATGACGCTGTCGGCCGCGGACGCGTCGGCGCACATCGTCGAGAATCCGTACACACCGGCCGTGCTGCACGGCGAGTCGATGCTGATCACGCTGTTCCTGCTGGCGCTGCTGGGAGCGGTGTTCTTGCGGGGCTTCACCGAGGCCGTCGGCCTCGCCGTCGTACTGGTCGTCGTGTACCTGTCGTTGAACCTGGTGGTGATGGTCGCCGCGTTCAGCAAGGTCGTGAGCGAACCCCATGTCATCGGCGACTGGCACCGGCTCCTGATCGCCCAGCACCCCAATCCGTTCCTGCTGGTCGGATTCGCCCTGATCGTGTTCCCAAAGCTCGCGCTCGGCATGTCCGGCTTCGAGACCGGTGTCGCCGTCATGCCGCTGATCCGGGGGGACGAGACCGACACGGAAGCGCATCCCCACGGCCGGATCCGGGGCGCCCGCCGGCTGCTCACGACGGCCGCCTTGATCATGAGCTGCTTCCTGCTGGCCAGCAGCCTGGTGACGGTGTGGCTGATCCCGGAGCAGGACTTCCAGACCGGTGGGCCCGCCAACGGCCGAGCCCTCGCCTACCTCGCCCACGAACTGCTCGGTAAGGCGTTCGGCACCGCCTACGACGTCAGCACCATCTCGATCCTGTGGTTCGCGGGAGCCTCCGCGATGGCCGGGCTACTTAACCTGGTCCCGCGCTACCTGCCCAGGTACGGCATGGCTCCGCGGTGGACCCGGGCGGTTCGCCCGCTCGTCCTGGTATTCGTCGGCATCGGGTTTTTGATCACCTGGGTCTTCGACGCCAGCGTCGACAAGCAGGGCGGCGCCTACGCCACCGGAGTGCTCGTTCTGATCACCTCGGCCTCGCTGGCGGTGACGTTGTCCGGATTGCGCCGCAGGGCCGACGGGCGACGCTCGACCAAACGGCTCATCGGCTTCGGCCTGATCACGGCCGTTTTCATCTACACGACGATCGCCAACGTCTTCGAACGGCCGGATGGTCTGATCATCGCGTCGATCTTCATCGTCGTGATCGTGACCGTCTCGTTCATCTCCCGGTCGGTGCGAGCGTTCGAACTCCGGGTCACCGAAGTCCACGCCGACGCGGCCGCACGCGAGTTCATCGCGGACGTGGCGGCGACGAGCCGACGCGACGGTTCGGGGGACGGTGAGCCCGCGGATCTGCGGCTGGTGGCCAACGAGCCCGACACTGGTGAGGCGGCCGAGTACCGCGGCAAGGAGGCGCAGATCCGTCGAGACGCGCACATCCCCGCCGGAGACCCCCTGTTGTTCGTCGAGGTGGCGATCACCGACGCGTCCGAGTTCGAATGTGCCCTCGATGTCACCGGCCTCGACCTGCACGGCTATCGCGTGCTGCGGCTGACCAGCACCTCGGTACCCAACGCGATCGCCGCGCTGCTGCTCTACGTGCGTGACACCACCGGTACTCGCCCGCACATCTACTTCGAGTGGACGGAAGGGAACCCGTTCACCAACCTGATCCGGTTCCTGATCTTCGGCGTCGGGGAGGTCGCCCCGATCACCCGCGAGGTGCTCCGCGAGGCCGAACCAGATCGTTCCCGGCGACCCGCCGTCCACGTCGGCTGAACGCCATGGCCAGCGCACTACGACGACCAGACAGGACCGGACCACGCACATGACCTCCGACGCCGTCGACGGGCCGCGGCGAGGCCGGCTGCGGATTTACCTGGGCGCCGCTCCCGGCGTCGGCAAGACCTACGCGATGCTCTCCGAGGGCCATCGCCGGGCCGGACGCGGCACCGACACCGTGATCGGCCTGGTGGAGACGCATGGCCGCCACCTCACCGCCGAGATGATCGGCGAGTTCGAGATCGTCCCGCGGCGGACCGTCTACCATCGCGGCGCCCGCTTCACCGAGATGGACGTCGACGCGGTGCTCGCGCGCAAGCCGGCGCTGGCCCTCGTCGACGAGTACGCGCACTCGAACGTCCCCGGCTCCCGGAATGCCAAGCGATGGCAGGACGTCGAGGATCTGCTCGGCGCCGGCATCGATGTCGTCACGACTCTGAACATCCAGCACCTCGAGTCACTCAACGACGTTGTCAGCACGATCACCGGGGTGCCACAGCGGGAGACCATCCCCGACGCGGTGGTCCGGGCGGCGGACCAGGTAGAGCTGGTCGACATGGCCCCGGAGGCGCTACGCCGCCGGATGGCGCACGGAAACGTCTACGCGGCCGACAAGGTCGACGCCGCGCTGGCCAACTACTTCCGGGTCGGCAACCTGACCGCGCTGCGCGAGCTCGCCCTGCTCTGGGTCGCCGGCAAGGTCGAGGAGCAGTTGGACGACTACAGGGTCGATCACGGCATCACCGACACCTGGGAGGCCCGTGAGCGGGTTGTCGTCGCGATCACGGGCGGGCCGGAAGGCGACACACTGATCCGCCGAGCGGCCCGGATCGCGGCCCGTTCCACCGGTGGCAGCGACCTGCTCGCCGTCCACGTCAGCCGGCCGGACGGCCTGGTCACGGGCGCGGACCCGGCGGCGCTGGCCCGCCAGCGCGCGCTCGTCGAGAGCCTCGGTGGCAGCTACCACCTCGTCCTCGGCGACAACGTCCCGAAGGCGCTGCTGGACTTCGCTCGCGCCGAGAACGCCACCCAGCTGGTGCTGGGCGCGAGCCGGCGTGGCCGGTTCGCGCACCTGGTCAGCCGCGGCGTCGGCGTCACGACGACGGCCCGCTCGGGGTCGATCGACGTGCATCTCGTCACCCACGAGGAGTCCAGCGCCGGCGGCCGCGGAACGCGCGCACCAGGCGAGGACGCATCGAAGACGGGCGGAGCCTGGGTTTTCGGCGCTGGGCGTGCCAAGCGGCGGGCGTCGCCGCTGAGCCTGGCGGCGAGCCGTCAACTGGCCGGGTTCACGATCGCCGGCGGTGCCCTGGCGCTGCTCACCGTGCTGGCGACCTCAAGCCGACCCGAGGTCAACCTGACCTCCGACACGCTGCTCTACCTGCTGGTCGTCGTCGCGGCGGCCTTCATCGGCGGGATCTGGCCGGCGCTCGCCGCGGCGGTCGCGGCCTCGTTGCTGTTGAACTACTACTTCACCCCGCCGCTGCACACCTGGACGATCGACGATCGCAACAACGCGTTCGCGCTGGCGGCGTTCGTGGCGGTCGCCATCGCCGTGAGCCGGGTTGTCGACCTCGCTCGGCGCCGTTCGGTGCAGGCGGCCCGGGCGAGCGCCGAAGCAGAGACCCTCGCGACGCTCGCCGGCACCGTCCTGCGCAGCGAGCATCCACTGCCGGCGATCCTGGAACGCGTCCGCGAGGGGTTCGGCATGACGTCGGTGACCTTGTTGGCGGCCAGATCCGGCGACGAGGCCTCGAATCCGCCGCCGCCTGGGTCAGGCCGCGACCTTTGGGAGATCGTGGCGAACGTAGGTCCGAGGCCGGCGGAACACCCCTCTGATGGCGACGTCGAGGTGCCAGCCGGCCGGTTCACGCTCGTCCTCCGCGGTCGGCCGCTGCCGGCCGCGGACCGGCGGCTGCTCGCCGGGTTCGCCGCGCAGGCGGCCACCGCGGCGGAACGGCTCCGGCTGGCGCAGGAGGCCGCCTCCGTCAAGCCACTCGCCGAGGCGGACCGGGTCCGCTCCGCTCTGCTCACCGCGGTCAGCCATGACCTGCGCACTCCGTTGGCGGCGGCCAAGGCGGCCGTCACCGGCCTGCGGGCCGAGGATGTCGTCTGGTCGCCGGAGGAACGGGCCGAGCTGGTCGCCACCGCGGACGAGTCGCTCGACCGGCTGACGACGTTGGTCGAGAACCTGCTCGACATGAGTCGTCTCCAGGCGGGGGTGTTGTCGGTGTTTCCACGGGCGGTCCACGTCGAGGACGTGGTGGCGCTCGCGCTCGACTGTCTGGGGCCGGATGCCGTCGGAGTACGCATCCAGGTCAGCGCGGACCCGGAGGTTCCGGCGATGCGCGCCGATCCAGTGTTGTTGGAGCGTGTCATCGCGAACGTGGTCGCCAACGCGATCCGATTCTCTCCGGCGGGGTCGCCACCGCTCGTCAGTGCGAGCACGCTCGGCGACCGGGTGCAGATCCGCGTCGTCGACCGCGGCCCCGGCGTGCCCAAGACGGACCGTGACGCGATCTTCCAGCCGTTCCAGCGACTCGGCGACCGCGACAACACGGTCGGCACCGGCCTCGGTCTCGCGCTCTCCCGCGGCCTGACCGAGGCGATGAACGGGACCCTCACCCCGGAGGACACCCCCGGCGGCGGCCTCACGATGGTCGTCGAGCTTCCGGCCGCCAGCGGGAGCACCGACGAGGCTGTAGGTCCGGCGACATCAGAGGGTCCGGCAACATCAGAGGGTCCGGCGGCAGCAGGGGGTCCGCGATGACCCGGGTCTTGATCGTTGACGACGAGCCGCAGATCCTGCGGGCGATGCGGATCAACCTGCGTGCCCGCGGTTACGAGGTGGTCCTCGCGGATACCGGCGCCACCGCGCTCACCGCCGCCGCAGCGACTCGACCGGACATCGTGATCCTCGATCTCGGCCTGCCCGACCTGGACGGCGTCGAGGTGATCCACGGCCTGCGAGGCTGGACACGGGTGCCGATCGTGGTGCTGTCGGGCCGCGCGGACAGTCGGGACAAGGTCGGCGCCCTGGATGCCGGCGCCGACGACTACATCACCAAGCCGTTCGGCATCGACGAGCTGCTCGCCCGGCTGCGCGCCGTCGCCCGCCGCACCGGCGAGCAGTCAGCGAGCCCCATCGTCCGGTTCGGCCGCGTGACCGTCGATCTGGCTGCCCACCGCGTCACCCGGTCAGCCGCGCCGGCATCCAGTGCAGTCGACGAGGCCGCGCCCGGCGAACCACCGGGCCGTGAACCGCCCGTCGAAGCAACCGCGGCGGCGGACCACCCGGGCGACGGCGTCCCCGCGGAGCCGGTGGAGGAGATCCACCTGACGAAGACCGAGTGGGGCCTGCTCAAGGTGCTCCTCAGCCACCCGGGCAAGCTCGTCACCCAACGTCAGCTGCTCACCGAGGTCTGGGGCGCCAACTACGGATCGGAGACCCACTACCTGCGCACCTACCTGAACCGTCTTCGCCAGAAGCTAGAGGAAGACCCCGCCCGCCCCCGGCACCTGCTCACCGATCCGGGCATGGGCTACCGCTTCCAGCCCTGACCGAGCGCTTCCCGTCAGTGCTGGGCGCACAGCGTGGTCATCAGGTTCTTGGCGCGGTCGACGCAGGGCGTGAAGCTGTCGGCCCGAAGCAGGTTCTTCGCCGAGTCGAGGGTGGCGTATTCGAGGAAGGCCGAGAGCAGGCTGTCCCCGGCCGGGTTGCCGTAGGTGTAGAAGTACTCGACCTCCCAGAACGGGTACTCGCCGCGTTCGACGGTGCTCAGGTCCGCCTCCCAGCCGCCGAGCTTGACCTCGTTGACCTTCTGGTAGGTGGCCGCGGCGCCGCGCTCGGCGTAGCCGATCGCGCCGGGTGTCCGGGAGACCTCGTCGAGCAGGGTCGCTTCGGTGCCGAACTCGCAGCGGATCGTCGCCGCCTGGGGATCACGGTCCTTGCTGATGCAGTCGTTGGACGAGACGGCCGGTTCCGGGGTGCCGAGCACCCGGCGTTCGAACGCTCCACGGGTCCCCGACTCGGATCCCCGGGAGACGATCCGGATCGCGAGGTCCGCCCCACCGACCTGCTTCCAGTTCGTCACGCGGCCGGCGTAGATGTCGCGGACCTGGGCGACGGTCAGATCGTGGACCCCGGTCGACTGGTTCACCACGAGCGAGAAGACGACGACCGCGACCGGTCGCGCCACCAGGGAGCCGAACTCCCCGGACGCGGCACCGTCGGACATCGCGAGCCGGGTGCCCGCGTCGCCGGCGTTCGCCCTGCCAGCGCCCTCGACCGACCGCAGGCCGGTGATGCTGCCGTCGGCGACGACGGTGACGGACGCGTTCCCACAACTGTGGTGGTATTCGTCCGCGATGCTCTTCACCACTGGAGCGAACGCCGTGGAGCCCTCGATCCGAAGCTCACCACGGACGCAGCGGATCGCGCTCGGCGTCCCGCCCGTGTGGTTGACGATCAGCAGGCCGATGAGCAGGCCGGCGAGCAGCAGGGAGAGCCCACCGAAGACGAGACCTCGGTTGCGCCGGCGGTCGCTGTCGCGTTCCACCCGGCCACCGCGGATGTAGCCACCGGCGCCGACTTCCGTCCGGTCGCCGGACAGCAGCACCAGAAGCTTGAAGCGGTTGCCACGGTTCAGCTCGAACTGCGGGATGCGGACCGTCTCACCGGCGAACTCCGGCTGGATCACCCCACCGAGGGAGGCTGGGCTGGGCTCGAAGATCTGGACAGCCTGAACCGTGCGGCCGGGGAACGTGAAGGTGATCGGAGACTCGGCGCTGACGTCCTCCCGGCCGACGTCGAGCCGTCCCGCGTTCTTCAACCTCAGCAGGACGAGGCTGCCGTCGGGCACGGGCTGACCGCGGTGGCGGATCTCGAAGTCGAAGTTGCTCGCGACCGACCGCGGAGTCACGCCGATCTTGCTGTTGAGGTGCACCCGGTAGGTCACGACCCGGCGGTCACCGAGGAACCGGTCGACCATCCAGCCGGCCAGGGTCGCCAGCAGCCCCAACCCGGAGATGAACGTGTCCAGGTGGTTCCTGATCGTGCCGAGCACCTGACGACGCTCCCACCCGCGCGATCGAGCACCTGCCGCGTCGGCTCCGACGCGATAGTCGAACGATTGACCCAAAAGGTACCTTCGCTGACGACCTTCGCGACTGTCGCATCACGGACAGTTCATTAGCTGTTAACTGTTCGCGTCCCGTCGAACCCGTAGCGCATCCGGCACGGGCCTCGCCCCGGACTCGCAGCGGAGCGCGGCAACGCCAAGCGGCCCACCGCATCACCGCGGCGTTCAGGAAAACGATCGCCGTCTATCGGCCGCGCCGGTCGGCGCCCTGGAATTCGCGACAAAGTCCGCGGCCCGAGTGTCGGGCGCAGCGCCCATCACCGCGATGACCACACAACGTGGCGGCCACCACGCCAACCACGGGACACAAACGGCCCCCGGCGACGGTTGAGACATCAGAGCGTAACGAGCGCGGGGTTCACGTATCGCAGCAGACCTGCCGCGCAGCGGAAATGTGAACCTCGCCAGGGCGGCCTCTCGGATCCATTGCGCGACAGTCGTTTGCGGAACAACCGACCCGTGTTCCCACATTTTCGCGCAGAACACCGTGACCCTCGTCACAGATCGCTTTTGGCAGGCACCTGGCCTCAGTGCATTGCACGGAGAGTGACAGATCTGCCGGACAGCTGCCCTGGTCAGCGGCTTGTGGCTACGTCGAGTAGTTAGTTACGGTTTCCCCGGTCGCAACAAAGCACCGTTTCGGACGCCGAGTTCTGCCCCCGGTCCGGTGCCCCCTCCTAGAGATCGCCAGGGCAGAAGTGGGGGAACCATGTTCCTCCGGGCCCGCGCGCAGCGCGCGCCCTTGGGGTTAAGCCAGCCGTTTCCCGAGCGTCCTCGGAAGAAAGGCTGGCCGGGCTTCCCGGCCCGAACCCGACAGCTAACCTCACAGGCGTGCGGGAAAGATTCCTCCAGAATGCTCAAGGGCCGTCACCGCAAGAAGACTAATTCCCGTCGCCGCAGTTCGTCGATTATCGCCGCCGGTGTCATGAGCGCCACCGCGGGCGCCGCGATCTTCACCGGCGTCGCTCCTGCCAGCGCCGCCAGCAGCGTCATCTCCGACGCGCAGATCGCGGCCTACGCGCACAGCGCCGGTCTCGACAGCTGCCGCGGTGTCCCCCTCTCGACCTGGGTCGCGATCGCGCTGGCCGAGTCGAGTGGCAACACCTACGCCCACGCCACCGGCATCGAGGACTCGCGCGGCCTCTGGCAGATCAACATGTGGGCTCACAGCAGCTGGGTAGGCAGCCGCAACCTCTACGACCCGGCGACCAACGCCTGGGCCGCGACCCAGGTCTGCAAGGGCTCCGGTCCGAGCGCTTGGAGCACCTACACGAACGGCGCGTACCGCTCGTACCTGTCGCGTGGCTACGCCGCCGCGAACGCGGTCAGCAGCGGTACCGTCTCGGCCGCTCCGGTGTCCCTGGCCAAGGCGGCCCCCGCCGTGCCGGCGAACGCCTGGTACCTGTCGCAGGCGGCGAACCACAGCTCTTACCTGGACGCGGTCCGCCAGCTGCAGGCGAAGCTTTCGGGCCTTGGCTACACGATCGCGGTCGACGGCTACTTCGGCCCGCAGACCGACGGCGTCGTGCGCGCCTACCAGGGCAGCCACGGCCTTCCCGCCGACGGGGTCGTCGGATCGCAGACCCACCAGGCCCTGTTCGGCTAGTCCGGACCAGGCCCACCTCCGGCCGCCGCGCGACGGCTGCCGGTCAGCCGGCGGGCGAGCGACCCGGCCAGCCCGCCGGCACCCAGGCACTCCCACGCTCCGTCCCCGCGAGGTGTGGGAGCAGAACCGCTCCGGCCTCCCTCCTGTCAGGGCCGGGGCGGTTCGCCATTCTGGGCGGTCAGAGCTGGTCGGGCGTCAGAGCTGGTCGACGGCGGTGACGGTGAGCGCGGCGGCGCCGATCTCGTCGGACTCGGCGAGATCGACCTCGGCGCTGATACCCCAGTCGTGGTCACCGGCAGGATCGTCGAAGATCTGGCGGAGCATCCAGGTGCCGGGCTGGGTAGCCGTGTCGACGATGAGCATCTTCGGGCCGCGGGCGTCCGCGCCGGTCCCGATCTCGCCATGCTCGTCGAAGAACGGCGCGAGCGCGTCCTCCCAGGCGTCGGCGTTCCAACCGGCCCCGCCGTCGAGGTCCCCGAGCTCGTCCCACCGGCGCAGCGCCGCGAGCTCGACTCGCCGGAACAGCGCGTTCCGCACGAGCACCCGGAAAGCCCGGACGTTCCTGGTGACGGCCGGTGGTTTGTCGCTGAGCCGGTCGCCATGCTCGATCGCGGCGGCCTCGGCCAGGTTGGCCGCGTTTGGGTTACGCAGCCGCTCCCACTCGTCGAGCAGGCTTGAGTCGACCTGACGAACCAGCTCGCCGAGCCATTCGATCAGATCGGACAGCTCCTCGGTCCGGGCCGTGTCGGGCACGGTCTGGCGCAGCGCCTTGTAGGCGTCGGCCAGATAGCGCAGCAGGAGCCCTTCCGAGCGGGCCAGGCCGTAGAAGCTGACGTACTCGGTGAACGTCATCGCCCGCTCGTACATGTCCCGGACCACCGTCTTCGGCGCCAACTCGTAGTCGTCGACCCAGGGTGCGCCGTGCCGGTAGATCTCCAGCGCCGCGGTCAGCAGCTCGTCGAGCGGCTTCGGATAGGTGACCTCCTGCAGCGCCTCCATCCGGTCGTCGTAGTCCAGGCCTTCGGCCTTCATCGCCGCGACCGCCTCGCCGCGCGCCTTGAACTGCTGCGCGGACAGCACCTGCCGAGGGTTGTCCAGGATCGACTCGATGACGGACAGAACGTCGAGCGGATAGTCCGGCGCCTCCCGGTCGAGCAGGTCGAGCGCGCCGAGCGCGAACGGCGACAGCGGCTGGTTCAGCGCGAAGTCGAACTGAAGGTCGCCGGTAAGCCGGATCGTGCGCCCCGTGGCGTCCGGCTGCTCGAGCTTCTCCACGACGCCGGCCGCGAGCAGTGCACGGTAGATCGCGATGGCGCGGCGGATGTGCCTGCGCCGCGCGGCCAGGTCCTCGTCGTTGTCGGTGAGCAGATGGCGCATCGCGGTGAACGCGTCGCCGGGCCGGGAGATGACGTTCAGCAGCATCGAGTGGGTGACGACGAAGTGCGACGTCAGCGGCTCGGGCTCGGCAACGATGAGCCGGTCGTAGGTCGGCTGCCCCCATCCGACCTGGCCCTCGGGCGGCTTCCTGCGGACGACCTTGCGCCGTTTCTTCGGGTCGTCGCCAGCCTTCGCCAGCGCCTTCTCGTTCTCGATGACGTGCTCGGGAGCCTGCACGACGACGTAACCGGCGGTGTCGTACCCGGCCCGACCGGCCCGGCCGGCGATCTGGTGGAACTCCCTGGCCGTGAGGATGCGGTTCCTGGTCCCGTCGTACTTCGACAATGACGTGAACATAACCGTGCGGATCGGCACGTTGATGCCGACGCCCAGCGTGTCCGTCCCGCAGATGACTTTCAGCAGCCCGGCCTGGGCGAGGACCTCGACGAGCCGTCGGTATTTCGGCAGCATCCCGGCGTGGTGCACGCCGATCCCATGGCGGACGAGCCGGGAGAGGGTCTTACCGAAGCCGGAGCTGAAGCGGAAGCCGCCGATCGCCGTCGCGATCTCCTCTTTTTCGGCCTTCGTCGCGACGTTGATGCTGGTCAGCGCCTGGGCGCGTTCCAGCGCCGAGGCCTGGGTGAAGTGCACGATGTAGACCGGCGCCTGGTGCGTGGAGAGCAGCTCCTCGATGGTCTCCTGCAGCGACGTCATGACGTACTGGAAATAGAGCGGAACCGGGCGGTCGGCTGAGCGCACGACCGCGGTCGGATGACCGGTGCGGCGAGTCAGGTCGCGTTCGAACCGGGCGACGTCGCCGAGCGTCGCCGACATCAGGACGAACTGGGCCTGCGGCAGCTCGATGAGCGGCACCTGCCAGGCCCAGCCACGGCCCGGGTCGGCATAGAAATGGAACTCGTCCATCACGACCTGGCCGACATCGGCGTCGGCACCCTCGCGCAGCGCCAGGTTGGCGAGGATCTCCGCCGTGCAGCAGATGATGGGCGCCTGCTCGTTGACGCCCGCGTCCCCGGTGATCATGCCGACGCTCTCGGCGCCGAATATCTCGATGAGCGCGAAGAACTTCTCCGAGACGAGGGCCTTGATCGGCGCGGTGTAGTAGGTGCGACGACCGGTCGCGAGCGCGGCGAAGTGCGCGCCGGCGGCCACCATGCTCTTGCCCGACCCGGTCGGGGTGGCCAGGATGACGTTCGCCCCGGAGACGACCTCGATGAGCGCCTCCTGCTGGTGCGGATAGAGGGACAGCCCTCGATCGCGCGCCCACTCCTCGAAAGTCGCGTAGATCGCGTCCTCGCCGAGCGGATCCAGGCGTGCGGCGGGCAGCCCGCCCGGAGGCAGGGCGTCGACGAGGTCGGTGGTGGCAGCAAGCGTCATGGTGCTTCCGATCGTGCCTGACAATTCGGCCCGCCGCCCAGCGCCTCTCGCTACCAGCACAACTACGTCCAACCAACCAACACGCTGTTACCAAATCGTTCCAGCGTGGTGACCTACGGCGACCATATTTCGCCAGATGACGCGTCGGATGTGCGCCATGGGATGGTCATATCGGGCGCATCGGTCGTATGGTGAGCGGATCACATCGCCAAAGGCGGCTTGGGGCGTGGAATGCTCAGGGTGCTGATCTATTGCGTTCTCTTCGCGCTCGTTCCGGTGGTCGCCTGGCTCACCGCCCGGCGAGTGTCGACGTTCGAGCGGCGGCTCGTTGCCGCCGTGATGGTCGTCGTCCCGACTGGGCTCATCGTGTTCGTGATGGTGATAACCAGCCACGGCAAGGGAGCGACCGCCGCGCTCAGCGCCGAGGACGCACCGAACTCCACGGCGAGCTGGAGCATTGGTCCACTGTTGGAGCTCGATACCGGTCCAGCAGCGGTAACACCCACCGTCGAGGCGAGCGTCGCCCCGCCGCCGGCCCCAGGCGAGGTTCATCCGTCGGCCTCGGGCGGTCGTCCGGACGCGAAGTCGGAGAAGAAGCCCGGCTCGACGGCTCCCGGCTTCGCGCCGCCCCCGCCCGCGGAACCGGTTGGCGTGATCCTTCCGCCGGTCACGATCCCGTCGAGCGCCGGTCCCAGGACACTGCCGGCGGTGACCGTGCCGCCGGTGACCGTGCCAGCGATCACCACGCCGCCGCGTCCGTCGCCGCCGGCCGGGCCGACGACGACACCGCCGATCATCGAGCCGACGACGCCTGTCACCACTCCGCCGCGCACCACACCGCCGGTCACGACAAGCGCGGCACCGGCTCCGACGACGAACCCGCCGGTCACCACCGAACCGCCGGTCACCGAGCCGACGAGTGCCGGGCCGACGACCGTGATCGATCCGGTGACAACCGCGGTGTCCGACCTGCTCAGCGCCTCCGCGTTCCTCTCCTCGACGGCCTCTCAGTCGGCGTAGCGCCGCGCCCGACAAGGTCTGCCCGCTCCACACCTTGATCATGATCGCCGTTTTGGCCCTCGAATGGTTGCGGCCAGGCCCGATTCACGACCACCCGAGACCCTGCTGGCCTATACGGAAGCGGAGCCTGGCTGCGCGTGGGCTTGATCGCTGTTTTGGCCCTGGCATGGTCGTGACGGGCGCATTCCTACGACCACTCCAGTGCCAAAACGGCGATCAAGGCCGGTGCGGTGGCCCACGATCCAGGACCGGACACCACGCGTCCACGTCCTGATCACGAGAGGCCTGGATCAGGCTCCCGTCATACCTCGCGGTCGACCACGGACGAGATCCACCACCACCACGTAGACCTCACCCAGACCCAGGCCCGAATTAGCCAGTAGGGTCATGCGAGGGCGAAAACGGCGCGCACCCTTCATAACGGATGGTCAAGACCTGGACTAGAAGTCCACCACCAACACACGGATGCAACACAAAGCAGTCGCTCAACTTCGCTGCGCTCTCATCTGCCGCTAGCGTTGCCACCTCATGTGACTCGGGGGGCGCAATGCGAAACATGCGGGCGATCGATAGACAAATGGACATCAGCGGCGCTGCGGCGCCAGGGTTAGGGCGACCGCACCGGCACGCGGTGGCCGGCGCGTGGTTGGCCGTTCCCTTGACGGTCCTGGTGCTGGGCCTGGCCGGATGCTCGTCGCACGCCGGCGACGACGCCTCGGGCTCCGCCCAGGTCGAGGCCAGCGCTGCTGGCCTCTCGACCACCGACACCCCGGTTCCGGCGACCTCCGACCCCGTCACGGGCGACACGCAGTTGGGACTCGACGTCGCCGCCAACTCGCCGCCCGTCGCGGCGACGTCCGCCATTCCGCCGATGACGAAGGCGGCCCAGGCGGCGCCGGCGGCGCCGGCGCGAACAGTGCCAACCCAGGCGGCCGCCGCTGCTGTGGCGGGGCCCCCGCACACGTCGCAGGCCCCGCCGCCGCCAGCCCAGGCTGCCCCGCCGCCGCAGAACCAGGCACCCGCACCGCCGGTGACGACGGCTCCGCCGCCGGCGAACTGCGACCCCGCCTACCCGGACAACTGCCTCCAGGACGGCATCGGCGACTACGACTGCGCGGGTGGCTCCGGGAACGGGCCCAACTACGTGCGTGGCCCGATCCGCGTGTTGCCCCCGGACCCCTTCGGACTCGACGGCGACGGCGACGGGACCGGCTGTCAGTCCTCCTGACCAAGCGGCGGACCGACCCCGCCGCGATCGCGCGCGGGCGGTGCCGTGGGGCCAGCCGGGTCGTCGCGGCCGTGCCGCAAGCCCGCTCGTCGGGCGCGCCGGTCCCTCGACGCGTAGCGCGGCGGAGGTCGGGCGCCAGAGCCCGACGGTTACTCGGGCGCGCGCAGCGGTTGCTCGGGCGCGAGCGCGAACGCCTTGGCGCCGGCAGGGAACAGACTGGCCGGTCCGACCCGGATGATGAGGACATGCCGGTGGCCTGGTGGGTGGCGTTCGCCGCGGTCGGGATGGTGCTCCTGGCGGCCTGTGCCGTCGAGTTCACGCACTGGGCCGCGTCCCGCCGGCATTTCCCCGACCCACCGACGGAGACAGGCATCGATGACCAGACCGAGGTCATCGTGGTCTTAGGCTGCCCGACTCGGCACAACGGCAAGGTAAGCGCCAACCAGCGCTGGCGGACCAAGATCGCCGTTCGCTCCCGCCGGCGCCGGACGGACAGCCTGCTGGTCTTCACCGGGGCCGCGACGCTGGGCGCCGCGGTCGCCGAAGCGGACACGATGGCTCGCTATGCGCGTTCCGCCCTCGGCGTCGCCGAGGAACTGATCGTGTCCGAAGCCAGCTCGCGCTCCACCCGAGAGAACCTCGCCTTCTCCACCCCTCAGCTGGAGCAGGCGACCGTCATCAGGATCGCGTCGAACCCGCTGCACGCCGCCCGGGCCCGCCGCTACCTAGGCGAGACCCGCCCCGACCTGTTCGCCCGCCTCACGCGAGCCCGCGACTACCGCCCCTTCGAACACCCTTGGCTCAAGCTCAACTCGGCCTTCTACGAGCTAGGCCGCCCCATCCTGCGACGCCAGTTCCCCAAACTCCGCGACCACTTCCAAGGCCGCACCCGCCCGAAGCCCTAGCTCCTGGTCTCCGGCAAGGTGCGCGCGTTCCGGCGCCCCCACGATCACCGTTTCGGACCTCTGCTGGTCGCCACCGGGCCTGTTTCGTAGCCACCCGAGACCCTGCTGGCCTATTCGGCAGAGCCCGGCAGCGCGTGGCCTTGATCGCCATTTGGGCCCTGGGATGGTCGTAGAAACACGCCCGGCACGACCATCCCAGGGTCCAAACGGCGATCAAGGCCGTGCGGTGGCCCGCGGGCAATTAGCCATCAGGATCACCCGAGGGCGGACGACGATCAAGGCGACGGGCGGACCTTGGCGGCCACGGCGCCAGCTCCGACCGCCCGGCCAGCGCCCCCGCCAGCGCCGGGTTGGCGTCTGCCCACCGCAACGAGACCGCGAAAGCTCGCCTCGGCCACCCTCCACTCTCCGCGCTACCGGGAGCCGGCTACCCGATCATGATCTGTAGCCAGCCCACCGGGGCGAACGGGCCCACCGAAGTGGTTACGGTCGGGTATGCGGGTTCGACCGAGAATGATCGTGCTTGTCGGCGTCGACGGGTCCGGCAAGTCGACCGCGGCACGGCGACTCGCCCAGGAGCTGACGGCCGCAGGCACCCCCGCCCGCTACTTCGAGAACGGCGGCGGCCGGCCAATCATCGACGCCCTCGCACACCGCCTCGGCTGCCGCGACGGCCGCCATCTCCTGGGAAACCGCGGCTACCTCGGCGTCGAGGTCACCATCCGCTGGATCGCGATCACCCGCGCCGTGACCCTCTCTACGCTCACCCGCCGAGTAGCCGTCATGGACCGCTACACCTACTGCCAGTACGCCATCATGCGAGCCCGAGGCGACAGCTCCCCCACAACCGGCGCGACGCTCGGGACACCCAGCGCACCCCCCGGCGTTCCCGGTGATCAGACCGCCTCACACGGCGCTAGTGCGGCCGACCAGGACGGCAACGCCACTCGCGGGCAAATTGGCGGCCGGACTGACCACCAACCTGGCAGCCGTGCCGAACGGCTGGTCCGCGTCCTCTATGCCCCGTTCCCACGGCCAGACATCACCTTCTATCTGGACGTCCGACCTGAGGAGGCCACCCGCCGCGTCCTGGCCCGCGGCCGCGACGTCGAGGACCCCGCCTACCTGGCCGCCTTCGCCGCGGCGTACCACGCGCTCCCGGAGTTCACGGGGTTCACGATGATCGACGCATCCGGCGATGCCAACACGGTTCTCGCCGCCGTCCGGGCAGTGTGATCGGCTTCCAAATGCCCTGCCGAGCAGGCCAACCACGCTGACCGTTCGGCACGATCTCGCCGACTGACAGCCGACGGGACCACCCAGCGCTCGACGGGCGCTTGCGTTCAAGCAGTTAGATCTATGTACGGTTTAGGGTGCGCCAGTGCCCGAAACCACGCGCAGCCAGCTGACCTGGACACGAGACGAGATCATCCTGGTCTGCGACGCGGTGTCACGACGGAACTGGAAGAGCATCACGGGAACCGACCCCGAGGCAAGGGCACTGTCGGATCTCCTGCAGCGCCTGCCGATCTACCCGCATGAGCGCCGGCCGCAGTCGTTCCGCAACGCCAACGGCGTCGCGTACAAGTCTGTGAACCTTCAGACGGCGCATCCGTCATACCGGGGCGGGAAAACACATGGGAACAAGCTCGACCGCGTGATCGTCGAGGAGTTCATCGCCGACCCGGACCGGATGCACCGCCTGGCGGTTCTGATTCGCATTACGGCGGAGTCCGGCGAGATTACCAGCGTGCCGGCCGAGCCGGACGACGACGAGGACCTGTCGGCGCCCGAAGGGCGACTTCTGGTCCGACAGCACCTGAGTCGCGAGCGCAGCCGCGAACTGCGCGCGAAGAAGGTGCAGGCCGTTCTCAACGCGAACGGCCAGCTAGCCTGTCAGATCTGCAGTTTCGACTTCGAGGAACGGTACGGCGAACGCGGTAGAGGCTACATCGAATGTCACCACATCGTTCCGCTACACGAAGCTGGGCCTGGACGAACAAGACTCGACGATCTGATACTGATCTGCGCAAATTGCCATCGGATGATTCATCGCGCCTCACCCTGGCTATCGCCAGACGATCTACGCACTCTGATCAGGTAGGGGGCCGGTGCCTCGGCGTATCGTTTGATTGCAAGGCATAACTGCTGGTCATGCGCCGCCAATCCAGTCGAGGATCGTCTCCAACGGTTCGCCGTAGGCCAGCACGGCAACCTCCGCCAAGCTGTCGGCCGTGTTCGCGAGACGATAAAGCGTGGCGTTGACCATCAGATTCAGCGCGTCCGTGACGCCCGAGTCCAGATCCGAGGCGAATCCGGTGCGCTCCGTCAGATGGTCCATGATGTCGTTCGCCACACCGTTGATCACGCCGTTAACCCGCCCAAGCGTGACCTTCTCGCTGTCGCGGCCGACAAATGCGTCGCCTGTCCTCGGCGAACTACTCATTTTCAACCTCCCCGTCAGCGGTTGTTGTCTGGCGACGATCAGACTACACCGTGAACAGCCGCGACAACTTCGGTGCGCCGGGTGAGTTCGATGTCGCATTCTGTTACATGACCTCCGAGGTCACTGGAGCTGGTGGAAATATGCACGGCCTGTAGCCCGGCTTCGGGTCCGGGCGGTGCGCATTGAATGCGTGACATAAAATTATCATGTTCAATTTGACATCCATCCAGTCTTTGAGATTTCGGTAAGTCGGCACCTTCCTCGTGGTTGGAAGTCCTGGCTCCTTGCGACCACCGCGGATGAGCAGGTCGGGCGACCTGCGTCTTACGCCGTTGCCGGGGGGCCAAATCACCCCCGGTCGGGGCGACGACGGTAGGTGGCCACCAGACCAGGCGGAACAGCAGGCGGATCGGGGTTGGGAAGTCGCCGAGGGCGCGGCGGACGAGCTCCGGCGAGCCGGCCGAGCAGCACCATCCGAACAGGACGGGAGCCCGCTTGCGGTCGACGGACTTGACCACGTCTACGCCGTGGACCTGCCACTCGTCGACGGTGACGTGCCGGCAGACGAGGTCCAGGACGGTGGCGCTCCTCGTCGGCGAGATGGCGACCGAGGGCGTGGTGCAGGCGGCGTAGCGCGGCCGCACGGTCCTCACGTGTCTGGGCGCCGCGATGGCGAGATCGCCAGCCATCGCCTCGTGCTGTTCTTCAAGTGCGTCAAGTGCCGGGATCGAGCGGGGGGCACGCGACCGCGCTGCGCGGCGGCTGGCGGACGACGGCTGGACGGTCGCCTGGGGCCGCTGTCCCGAGGTCGAGGGGGGTGCCCGCGCTGTGGCCGTGGGCGACGCTGCTACGCGCCCTTGGCGCTGAGACCGACGCCCGCCTGCGTCCACTGGTGCACGACGACGAGCCCCACGCGCCGGAACGAGGCTGACGCGCCGGAGCCAGGGAGTCCGATCAGGGCGGCCCTGGGAACCCCGCGACCCGGCGACTTCTGCTGCGCCGGGGGGTCGGGGAGTTCCTGGCCGCCCGAGACCGGCACCGGCCGCTACTGCTGGTAGGCGAGGTCGCGCGGCTGCTCGGCGACCGGGCTAGTGCCGTCCGTTACTTTCAGACCGCGGCGCGTGTGGCCGCCGCCGCCGGGGCCGAGCACTACCTCGCCCGCGCGCGGCTCTCGCTACCCGCGCTCACGCCCTAGCCTGCGGCCGCCATCCAGGCGTCGCCGGCTCGTAACCAAATGTGTTCGCTCCGGCGGAGGGAGGCGGCCGTCGTACAGGTTGGGTTGCTAGGCTGCGACGCCGGGAGGTAGCAACTGATGCCGGACGAGAAGGACCCCGCCGGGCCGAATGAACGGCCCGCCGAGTCGAGTGCGCCGGCAGAGCCGGCGGCCAAGACCAGCACCGCGCCGCCGATCATCGTTTCGGCCGCCGGAATCCCGATGATCCCGGGCGTCGGCACGGCCGACGCGCTGCCGGGTGGGTGGGCTGGCCTGCTGCCGCCACCGCGGGATCCAGCCGCCGGGCCATGGTCGGCCACCGGCCCGACGTTGCGTGACGGCGCGACCGACGACGAGGACGACGACGCGCGGGACGAGGACGACGACCTCGACGCCGCAGCCAAGGACCTCGGCGCCAACGACCTCGACACGGAGATCGACGACGACCCGGACGCCAAGGACCTCGACACCGAGAACCCCGACGCCGAGGACTTCGACGAGCCCGACCCCGCCGACTTCGATGATGACGAAGACGACGAGGACGAAGAGGACGACGACGAGGCCAAGCCGAGCTGGCAGAAGGACATCTCGGCCGGGACGCCCCGCCGCCGCCAGCTGTCGCCCGAGGTGAAGGTCGCCGCCTTCGGTCTGTTGGCCGCGGCGCTGCTCATCACCGGCGCGGTCCTGATCTCGAAGGCGGTCGGAGGCTCGTCGAGCTCCGCCGACACGCTGGCGACGCTGCCGACCCCGACCACCAAGCCGCTGGCGTCGACCAAGGTCGGCGACTGCGTCTACACCGAGGATGGCCAGCAGCCAGCCCGCGACGTGACGCTTCCGCCGGCCGGGCCGAGCGTCGACACGAAGACCGCGACGATGACGCTCAACACCAACTACGGCACGATGGTCGCCACTCTGGACGCGGCGAAGGCCCCGTGCACGGTGCATGCGCTGGAATACCTCGCCCAGCACAAGTTCTACGACCAGACGACCTGCCACCGCGAGACGTCCGGGTCGACCTCCGAGATCTTCGTCCTGCAGTGCGGTGACCCGACCGCCCAGGGCTCCGGCACCCCTGGGTTCGCCTACAAGAACGAGAACACGAGCGGCGTCAACTACAACCGCGGTGTCCTCGCGATGGCGAACGGTGGCCCAGACACCAACGGCAGCCAGTTCTTCATCAGCTACGCCGATCCGACCGAGGCCGGTGCCCAGGCGCTGGCCGGCGGTTACACGGTCTTCGGGCAGATCACCCAGGGCCTGGACGTCCTTGACAAGATCACCAGCCCGGGTGTGCAGGGTGAGACCGGCGACGGCGCCCCGGCGAGCAAGCCCGAGATCACCTCGGTCACCATCACCCAGTAAGGCTGCCGGCGGTTCGGCTCCTCGGCATCGACTGACGATACCGAGGAGCCGAACCCCGAAGCCGCCCGCGGCCCAGGCCGAGCGGCAGCGGTCCCGAGATCCGGCTCAACCGCCTTCTTGACTGCTGGTCATGACGTTCGGGGCGCCGAATAGCTCGAAAGTCGCATTGAGATTCAGCTTGCTCGCGCCAAAACAGGCTCAGGCCCGGCGGCGGGGAGCCGCGTGGTCGTGCAGCCGGTGGTCACGCGCCGCCGGAACCGGCATGACGGTCGGGTGCGGCCCATGTGTCCCGCCGGCGCTCGCGGGCTCCCCGGCGAAGACGGCGGCGAGCCTGTCGGAGCAGACCGGATGGCCGAACAGGTGGCCCTGGCCGAAGTCGGCGCCGTGCGCCAGCATCCGCGCCGCCTGCTCGCGCGTCTCGACGCCCTCGACGGTCACGGTATGCCCGAGCCGGTGGGCGATCAGGACGATGCCCTCGACCATGTGGTCCAGCGCCAGCACCGAGAGGCTGTCGCGACCGGCGTCAGGCCCGTCGACGTCCGCGTCGTCGTCGACCTGGCCGGCGAACTGGCCCGCGAGCTTGAGCGAGCGGACCGGCAGCGTCGGCAGGTAGGCGAAGTTCGAGTAACCGGTGCCGAAGTCGTCGATGGCGATGCGGATGCCGGCGGCGGCGAGGGCGCGCAGCGCCTCCAGCGGCCGGCCGACCGTGTCGAGCATCAGGCTCTCGACCAGCTCGAGCTGCAGCCGGCCGGGCTCGATCCCGGCCCGCTCGACGATCCGGAGGATGACCGGCACGACGTCCGGCTCCTCCAGCTGGCGCACCGAGAGGTTCACGCTGACGAACGGGCGGACCGGCGGCTCGTCGTCACCGAGCGCGGGGGCGGTCGCGGCGACGTTCGCCCACCGGGCCGCGTCCTGGCAGGCCGTCTCCAGGACGTGCAGGCCGAGCGGGACGATCAGGCCGGACTCTTCGGCGGCGCCGATGAACTCCTCCGGCAGGCGCATCCCGCGCCGCGGATGGTTCCAGCGGACGAGCGCCTCGGCGCCCTGGATCCGCCCGTCGAGCAGCCGGACGATCGGCTGGTAGTGCACGACGAACTGGCCGTCCCGCAGCGCGGCCGCGATCGCGCGGGTCGTCCGCGCCGCGGCGGCGGCCTGGTCCGACTCCGACACCCTGGTCGCGTCGGCGCGGTGGCTCGTCACGCCGTCCGAGCCGGTCACGAGCCCGGCACCTGCCCCGGCCGCCGTGGGCGCCGACGCGTCCGGCCCGGCCTGCTCCGGCACGAACCGCGGGTCGGGCCGGTAGGTGACGTCCTCGATCGTCACGGCGAAGCACACCCGGGCCGCGTCGTCCTCGACCATCGTCGCCGTCAGCGCCACCCACACGGGCCCGCCGTCGGGGCCGGCCGTCCGGTCGAGCCGCCAGATGCCGTGCCCGGACCGGCCGGCCCGCACCGCGGCCCACATGTCGATCAGTTCGGCCCGGTCGCGCGAGTGGACCAGATCCCAGACATCGCCGATGGACAGGTGCGCGAGGTCCCGGCCGACGATCTGGCTGGCCGTGTCGTTGACCTCGACGATCTCGCCGCAGTCGGCGACCACCAGGGCGCCGATGCCGGCATGGTCGAAGGCCGCGCGGAACTGAGCCGCGCCATCCCGGCGGGCCCGCTGCGCGCTACGCAGGGCGGCGAGCTCGGCACGCTGCTTCTCGGTGGCGACGGCCAGGTCCCGCTTGCGGACGGCGTCGCCGTGGCCGGCGGCGAGCGCGCCGAGGAGCGCGAAGACGGCGCCCGCGCGCCCGGCGCCGGCCGCGGCGGCCAGCGCCGGACCGAGGACGTCAACGCTGCGGGCGAGCGCGTCCGGGTCGGCGAACCCGATCCGGACCAGCCGCGCACCGACCGCTCGGCCGGTCTCCCGGTCGACCGGGTCGGCGGCGACCGCGCGGCACAGCCGACCGGTGAGTTCGCGCAGCTCGGCCCGCATGGCCACGCCGTCGACGGGGTCGGTCGCGGCGAACGCGTCTGGGGGGCCGAATCCGTCCGGGGGCCCGAATCCGCCCGCAGGCGCCGACGGGACCGCGGGGGCAAACACCTCGACGGCGGCCGGCGAGTGCGGGTAGGCCGGCCCGCTGAGGACCGCGCACATGTCCGCGGCGGCGTCCTCCGGCTCGCCACCGGAATTCGTGGCGGCACCGGCCGGTTCAGCGGTCGTCGCGCCGACCGGACCGGAAACGGGCCGCTTCTTCCGCGTTGCCGCAGGGGGCGGCACGCTGGGCGGGGTCATCCGCCCGGCAGACGCCAGCGGTGTTACACCCGCGCGTGCCAACAGCACGGTCACCGCCTCATACCAACGATCGGCGATCGGGTCGTCCACGGCGCCTTCCCTGCGGGTCCGCGAGTTGATTGGGCCTCATCGTCCCAGAACGAGTTGAGGCCTCCACACGGGCACCCCTGCGTGGAGCGGAGCCCAACACCGCTCACACGGCTCTCCATCGGCACCGCGCTCGGGCGGTTTCACCCCAGTCCGGCCGCGCGGCTCTCGATTGCGACATGACCGCGTGCGGGGCACCGGCGGCGCCGCCCCGAAAGCCGTGACCGCCGTCGCATCCGGTCCGCCGGTGGCCCGGCTTGCGCCCAACAGGGTCGGACGAACCAGGACGGAGATACCGGAATGTCCGCTCCGTATAAACGCGAGATTCGACGCCCGCTTGCCACCGCCGGGTAACAAAGCTGAATCACGCGTACGTCGCCAACCGAGGCGTAACGCGCTCGAACAAAATCCGCATGACCCGGGAAATGCGGCCCGCACAATGCACGCGCAGAATGCACGGACGTTCTGCACGACGTGTATGCACGTGCATCCGGGCTCGACCCGAATGGAACACGGCCGAGGCCGAGATCGCCAGAAAAGGTTCCGTCACGTAAGGGCCAGCCCGAAAAGGCTTCCGCGGGCGCCGTCGCGGGCCCGAAGGGGTACGGCGGTTGCCGGGGGGTAGGCGGCGCGCCCACGAGGCGCGGTCCGGCCTGCCATGGCCGCCGCCGGCGATCAGCCCTGCTGGGGCGAGCACGGGCTCCTGGCGGCCGGGCTACGAGGCGGGTCGCAGGCTGTCAGGCCGTCAGGCTGTCAGAGCTGGCCGGCAATCTTCTTCAGGACGTCCGCGGTGCGGGCCGGCGTCGTGCTGTCGACCGCCAGCCGGTCCATGGCCTCCATGTACCGGTCCACTTCCTCGCGTTTGTCCAGGTAGTTGGCACCGCCGAGGACCTCGATGTACACGACATCCGGAATGTCCGGTTCGGGGAATCGCAGGATGCTGAAGGCGCCGCCCTCGGCCGCGTGGCCGCCGAAGTCGAACGGCATGACCTGCAACGTCAGCGACGGCGTGGACATCAGGTCGATGAGGTGTTCGATCTGCGCCTTCATGGTCTTGACGCCACCGATCGGCCGCCGCAGCGCCGCCTCGTCGATGACGACCCACAGCCGCGGAGCGTTTTCCCTGCTCAGGACCTTCTGACGGTTCATCCGTACGTTGACACGGGTCTCGATGATCTCTTTCGGCACACCCCGGTTTCCCTGGGTGATGATCGCGCGTGCGTACTCCTCCGTCTGCAGAAGGCCCGGGATGAACTGGAGTTCGTAGGTACGGATGAGGGAGGCCGACTCCTCCAGCCCGATGTATGGCTGGAACCAGTTCGGCAGGACCTCGGAGAAGCTCTGCCACCAACCCTGCTGGTTTGCCTCACGGACCAGCGCCATGAACGGCGCCCGCTCTGCCTCTTCGGTCACGCCGCAAAGAGTAAGCAGATCCTCGACGTCACGTTCCTTGAAACTCACACGTCCGAGCTCGAGCCGACTGATCTTTGACTCGGATCCACGAATGTGGTAGCCCGCGTCTTCACGAGAGACGCCTTTGTCCTCACGCAACCGTCGCAGCTGGGAGCCGAGCATGATGCGACGAACGGTCGGGCCACCGCCCGCCGATGCTGTCGTCACGTCCCACTCCCTCTGATCCTGCCGTCGTAACGGTAAGCAAGCTTGTCCGTGTCCGGGCGCGGCGTCCAGACCCATCCGGGGTAAAAGTCTCGCGACCTGCGGGGCAGAACGTCCCGCAGTCCCTGCCGATCACGATTCACCGGGGATGCCACGTCCGCCGAAAGGCTCGAAATCGGAGCAAAACAGACATTCGCTCCGTCGCAACCGGTCACTGAATCGTGAAACCCCCGAACCCGCCCGGACCCGACGACCCGCCCGGAGCGGCCGAACGCCTCTATTCTGCCAGCGCCCCGAGCGCCCCCGACGGTCACCGCCGGCGCCCCGGACTTGCGCGAACCGGGCAGGCTTCCCCAGTGGCGGAGGAGCTTCGCCGAAGCGACATTGCGGCCATCCCCGTGACATGACTCACAGTCATCCCAGACGCAGGCCACATAGGCAAGACGACCGCGCGAGTGATCGACAGAACGTCAACGCACAGTGACGATGGGAAGCCGCTTGCGGGCGCGCAAAAGGGCAGGCCGACCACCCCGGGGCGCAGGGCGCCCTCGTTCGCCACCTGACCCCTCCATCGCGGTCACCGCGCGGGACCTCCCAGCCCACGCCCAGACGCACCCAGCCCGATCGGCCACGGTCCGTCAATTGCGTGATTCCTACACCATCGCGGGCCGGTTGGCACCATCGCCCCGATATGCCGCGTTGGGTATAGATCTCCGTCACGCTACGAACACGCTACCAACCCTGCCGGCCCACTCCCTCCGCCCGGCGATCGGGCCACCACTTCCGCGGCCGTCCGCGACCGCCGGGCCATAGCGCGCCGGCGCGGCGAACGCCCAGCCCGCGACCGCCGCGCCGTGACGCGCCAGCCGAGCCGACCGGGCAAAGGAGACGTAGGCCACAAAGTGGCCGGGCTCCGGTCGATCGCGGAACCGACCAGAGGGGACCAGCCGACGTCCGTCACCGCATTCATGCAGGTCACCGGCTTGCGAGTCCGTGAACCGGGACTGACGGAGTCAGCTGCTCCTGCGGACGGTGACAACGTTCGCTCCCAACGTTTGCACACGTCCTCTCCCGGGCAGATGCACGTGCATGCGACCGTGCCATACTGCTGCTGCACAAAGAAGCACGGCGTATCCGGGAACTTCCGCGACGCGGAGGGGGGTGGGCTGGTGTACCCGACCAGAGGTCGGCGTCCCGCTGGGACAGCCGTGACGCTCATCGTTGCGGGCCGCCGAGCGCATGCCCGGACCGGTTCGTCAGAGGGACTGGTCGGAGGGCAGCCCCTCGCGAGGCGGAGGCACGGCTTGCAGGACCGCTCGCAGCATCCGCGCCGTTCGCCAATGGCGACGAACGGCGCGGCCACCTCGTTTGACACGGATTCGGGGTGCGGTGGCAACCCTCCCCGGCATCCTCAGGAGACCGCCTTGACCATGATCTACAACGGCATGTCTGCTGCCGCTCTGAAAAGCGCCACCTGGCAGAAGAGCCGCCGCAGCAACTCCCAGGGGAACTGCGTCGAGATGGCGCGGATCTCGGGCGATGCCGTCGCGGTCCGTAACTCCCGGCATCCGCAGGGACCGGCCCTCATCTACACCCTCGCCGAGATCGAGGCCCTGATCCTGGGCGCCAAGGACGGCGACTTCGACAACCTGCTCTGCTGATGGGCGTCGTCGTCGCCGCCACCGCCACGCCTGCCTCGCGCTCGTTCGGAGCCCGCATGGACACCCTGACTTCCTCGGAGAAGACGCTGACTGGGGAGCGCATCTTCACGTCCAGTGACCTTCCGAGCCTGTCGTTGCCCGACGCCGACGGCTTGGTGACCTGTCGGTGGTTCCAGGACCCGGCTCCCGGCCGGACCGCCTGGCGGACTTCCTCCCAGACTTACCGGCCCCCGCTGGCGGCGGCGGAGGCCGCCGCGGTCGAGGACGACAACTTCGCGCCGCGTGGCCCCGGCCAGGTCGCGTTCGTCGCCGTCGACCGCACCTGGCTCGTCCGGGAAGGCATGGACCGGGTGCGCACCCGCGCGGTCGACGCGGTGGTGCTGCACGCCAAGGCCAGTCCTCCCGGTCGGACCGCGCTCGCGTTGGCGTTCAGCGCGCATCTGCGCACTCGCCAGCACCGGATGGGTCTCGGCGCGGATGTCGTCACGGCGGCGGTGCGCCCCGATCTCGCCGGCGCGCCGGACGCGTTCCGGGTTCCGCACCTGGTCACGGTCTCCGACGGCACCGGCACGGTCGCCGACACGATCATCTGGCAGGTGATGACCGGCGCGCGGTACGACGCCTGGCTCGGTGGGGCGCCGCGGCCCGATCATGTGGCGATCGAGACAGCGCTGCCCGGTCTCGTCCGGCTGCGTCACCTGTGGCGCACCGGCCGGCTGGACCGTTCCCGCGCCGACACGCTGGCCGCCGTCCTCGACGGCGGTGAGCTCACCGCGCAGAAGATCTTCCGCTACCCGCGCGTCGTGCTACCGATCGCCACCCGCGCCCTGCGCGGCGTCCTCTAGCTCCTGGCCACGTCCGGACCACCGGGCGACGGCTCTTGCCCACCTGCCAGCCCCGGCACAACGATGTGCCCGGGGCGACCCGCCGCGGACAGCCCGCCAGCGACGCCGGCCACCGCCAAGCCAGCCCCGGTCACACTGATGTGTCCGGGGTTTCCTGCTGTCTGGGGCAAGCAGCGTCGCGCCAGGCAGGCCAGGAGCCGCGGGGGGGGCGCGGCCCGGGTGCCCCCCGCCCGGCCCCCGGGCGCGCGGGCAAAACCCCCCGGGGGGGCCGGGGGCCACGGCCGGAAACCCCCCCGTGGGATCCCCGGCGGGCGCGTGCCGCAGGTGGGTCTATCCGGGCCAGGTGCAGCGGCAGTGCCGAGGGCGGACGACGCTGCCCAGCGCGACCATCGTTTCGGGGTCTTCGCGCTGGACGAGGCCGTAGATCCGCGCGGCGACCGCCGGATCATCGGTGGCCGTCATGAGCAGGCCCACCGCGACCTGATACGGGGTCAGCCCACGGTCCGCGAACCCGCCCACCGCAGGTACCCAGCCACCGCCCACCGTCGGCGCGTCTGGCCCACCGTCGCCCCCGCCGGCCGGGGTCGCAGGGTCCGGCACGCCGGCCGGGAACCGGCGGAACAGCAGGGTCACGCCCCCGCCCAGGGACGTATGATCCACGAACGCCGCCGGCGGTAGCCCCGACGCGACAGTAGCGATCTCCACCGGAGTCGCGCCCGCCAGGACTTCGAGCCCGTAGCCGTTCCCGGGCAGCGCCACCGCCCGAGCCAACGGCCAGCCACTCACGCCGCCACCGCCCCAGCCTCAACCGCGACCGTGCGCAGCGCGCCCACGAGCAGGTCAGACACCATCGGATTCACCGTGTCCCACCCCGTCGACGCCACCAGCAGCCGCACCCCGGCATGCCGCAGCAACACCAGCTCCCGGGCGATCTCCCGCTCGGTCGCACCGATCGTGTCCAAACCATCGACCACGACCACGTCATACCGACGCGACCGGACCAACCGGCGCACCGCAGCCCAGGCACGACCCTTGCCGCCGCCCGCGCCGATCTGGCAGACCTCACCACCCGCCACCCAGCCACGCTCCGCGCACGCGGCCCGAAACGCCTCCCGCTGAACCGCCAGCCGAGCCGCCCCGACCCCGTGACGGGTGAAGGACACAGCCCGCACCCCACCTGACATACTCATCTCAGGTCTCACCTTTCGCTCAGACGAAAGTTGGGATTTAGGCCCGGGAATTGGTGCTCGCAACACCGTCCCGGGCCGCCTATTCAATTGTCGATCTGCTACCATTCTAAACCAGGTTGACGGGAAAGTCAGCCGATTCGCGGCACCCTGATGCGGGTTATTGCCTGCGAAGATCCACGAAAATGCCCGCAAAGGCCCCTAGAATCGCCGTGGGCAACATCAACCGTAGACCTATATCCCCATATCAATCTTAACGATCATCGAATGGGAATGCGGTCCGCTCACGAAAACAAGGGCAGCGGAATCCCACGGGACCAAGCCGGCCCATTGCGATACTCGCCACCCGAACACCGAACCGCCAGCCGCACCCACCCGAGCGCAACGCCCACCAGGACCACGCCGCCGGCCACCGTCCACCCGAGGACGACGGACCCGCGAGGCAGCAACCCTCGGCGCCGAACCAGCCGCCAGCCGATCCAAGCGCAGGTCGTGCCTTCGTGTGACCTGAGTCACCATTCGCTATGTGGTTGGCCGTTTTGCTGCGGCCACTGGATCACCAAGTCGCGGCGGTACTCGACCACGTTCGGGGCCGTGCGGTCGGTGCGGCGGCGGTGGGCGCGGATGCTCGCGGCAGCGTTGACCGGTCGTCCGTTCGCTACCGACGAGGCGGGCGGCTTTGTGGCGGTCGATGGGTTCGGCCGGCTCGACGGTGACCCACAGACCGAGGTTCTCGGGTCCTGGCGGTATGCCGGCCGTGGCCGTGACCCCGCGCCGGGTGGCGGGTCATGAGGCGCCGGTCTGGTCCGCTGCCGGGGGAGATGGCGCTGCCGTTCGACCTCGAACCGGTGCCTTCCGGCGAACCTGTCGGGCAGGTGGCCGCGGTGGAGATGAGCACCGTAGGTGCCGCTCCTGCTGTTGACCCTGTGCTTGTGCCTGTGGCTGTGTCCGCGCCGGTGGCTGTGGTGGTGGGCAGCGACGTGCCGGGGGTGGGTGGGCGGGACCCCGCCCCGGCGGCGGTCCAACGGAATCCGCGGGACCGGCCGGTCCCGGCCGCGAGCAACAGGCGGGCAGCGGCTCGCCGTGGGTCGGGGCCTGGCCGTGGGCCTGGTGGGCGTCGCGCTCGGCCGGTGCCGGTGGCGGACGGTGGGCCGGAGACGGCGGGGATGCCCGCGCGGGTCTCGGCGGCGTGCGATCCCTTGGGGTTGGCGGGGGTGGTCGCTGCCGCGCATGCGCGGGCGGCGGAGTTGGCCGCGACGCCGTGTGCGCCTGAGGTGGTGCTCTGGGTGCGGGACCTGATCGGGCCGTTACCGCGTCGTCGTCTCGACGCGGGTACGGCGCTCGACGCGGACCGCCGTGGGGTCGAACGTGGACAGTCCGCGCCTGCCGGGTAGCACGGTGACCGTGACCATGGCGCGGATCAACGTCCTGCGTCGCTGCAACGCCAACGATGCCCAGTGGGCGGCCATCTCGGCCGGCGTCACCCCACCGAGACCCTCGAACACGGTCGCCTCGACCAACGCGGCCTGACGGGCGCGGGCCGCTGTCAGCGCCACGCGGATGGTCTCGGCCTGGGTCTTGCGCATGATCCGGGTGACCTCGTCTGCCGGGTCGTCTCCGGCCATGGCGGCGCCTAGCGCGGCGGCGCGGGCCTGGGCGGCTTCGACGTCGGCGGCGGCCTGGACGGCGGCCAGCGGGTCGGCCATGTCCTCGCGGACAAGCGCAGCCAGGATCTCCGGCGTCGACAGCAGATCCACCACGATCGTCTCGACGTAGGCATCCAGTGCGGCCATGTTGCGCCCAACACCCCGACAGCCGCCACGCTCACGCGGCGGACACACATACTTCGTGCCGGCGCTGGCGAGCAGACCACAGCCGCATTTGCCACACGTCGCGATGTTCGACAGCAGATGCTTGGACCGGGCCGACCAGCCGGCCGGCAACGACGCCGCACGCAACCGGGCCAGCAGGCGGGCGTGGGTCTGCTCGCTGATGATCGGCTCCCAGCGGCCCGGGGCCACAACCTCACCCTTGAAGGTCCGCAGACCGGCCAGTGCCGGGTTCCGCAGGATCGCGCGGACCGTGGTCGGTGACCAGGTCCCGCCACGCACGGTCGGGACGTTCGCGGCCTGAAGCTCCAGCACCAACGCCCGTACCGACGTGTCCCGGCGGGTGTCCAACAGCCGGTCGACACAGGCACGGATGATGTCGGCTTCGTCCTGGATGATCTCTCCGGTGGCGGTGTAGCCGTAGCTGCGGGCTCCCGACGGTAGGCCGTCCTTCGCGCGCTGGACGGCTTCATCACGCAGGCGCTCGCTCATCTGCTCGGTCTCGTAGGTGTCCAGCTCACCGAGAATCCCGGTGATCACCCGACCCGACGACGTCGAGAGGTCGAGGTCCTGGCCACCGGTCGCGATCACCCTGACCAGGTGCTTGCCGAGATGCTCCATGCCCTGGGCGCGTTCCTTGCGGTTGCGCCACATGCGGCCGGTCATCTTCACGACCAACACCCGCGCCTCACCCCGCCCAACCGCTGCCATCAGCCGGGCGTACTCCGGACGTGGCAGGCCCTTGGAGGCCGACATGTCGTTGTCGACGAACGGCGGCGCGGGCAGACGCCACGTCGGTTCCGCGTGGATCCGCTCGACCGCCGCGTCGATCTGACGGGCCACGCCACGGGCGTCCTGCTCCTTGTCCATCGAGATCCGCGCGTAGATCGCGACCGGCACCGGGCACAGCAGCGCATCGCGGGCGAGTAGCTCGGCGAGCAACTGGCGGGTACGCGGCTGGATCACCTGCTCCCACGACACCACACGATCCAGCTCCACCGGTTCGGACGGATCCGCCTGCGCCACAAGGGAAATCGACATACACCGATTATGTCCCAAAGAGAGCGAATAGCCGTTTCCACGACCACCCCAGGGCCCAAACCACGATCAAGGCCACGCGAGAGCGTCAGCACGGAAGCGCGCGGCCAGCGGAAGGGCGCGGCCAGTCGTCAATGGTCGACCGCGGCACGGATCAGTGTTTCGACCTGGGCGGCGACGCGGTCGAGCGTTTGGGTGGAGCGCTGGGCGCGGCACATCGCGACCGCGCCTTCGATCGCGGCGATGACGAGGGTCGCGAGTGATTCGGCCGCCGCGGGGTCGGCGCCGTGCTGTCGCAGCGATTCGGCGAGCTGTTCCTCCCACGCACCGAACACGTCCGCCGCCGCGGCGAGAACCGCGAAACGTGCGTCGTCCGTCGGTTCCTCGATCGAGACCGCGAGGACGGGGCAGCCAGCCTGGAAATCGGTGTCGGTGAGGATCTCGCGCCAGAGGTCGAAGAAGGCGCCCAGCCCGTCGACCGGTCCTGCCCGCAGCATCGCGCGCAGCATCGTGGTGACGGTCTGGCCGGCGAAGCGGACCGCCTCGGTGGCCAGTTGCGGCTTACCTCCGGGGAAGTAGTGGTAGGTGGAGCCCAGCGGTGTGTGGGCGTGCTTGGCGACCTCGCGAATGCTGGTGGCGTTGAGGCCCCGGCGGCGGATCATGTCGGCCGCTCCCGCGACGATCCGCTGACGAGACGGCGGGGTCGGCATGGCCCTCGGCGCCCTCTCTCTGGCTATAACGATCGTCATAGGATACCGTCAACCCAGCTTATGACAGTCGTTATAGACGAGAGATGGACGACGCGGTCACGGTCGCGCGGGACCTGGTCCGTCTACTCGGAGCCGACGCGCAGCGGATGCGTGCTCCTTTCTCGAATCGAGGAACGGTCGTGCAGCAACTCGTCCTGGATGCCCCCGGCCGCTACAGCTGGCACGACGCCGCCGATCCCGAACTCGTCAGCCCGGACCAGGCGATCGTGCGCCCCGTCGCGGTCGCCTGCTGCGACCTCGACGTCGCGGTCGCCCAGTCCCGCGCGCTGCTGCCGCCGGGCTACGCCCAGGGCCACGAGGGCGTCGCCGAGGTCGTCGCGGTAGGCGACGCCGTCACCCAGGTGCGGCCCGGCGAGCGGGTCATCGTCCCGTTCCAGCTGAGCTGCGGCCACTGCCGCGAATGCCGGCGCGGCGTCACGGGTAGCTGCGGTTCGGTCCCGCCCCTCGCGATGTACGGGCTGGGCTCGATCGCCGGTCTCGACGCCGGCGGGTTCCTCGCCGACCTCGTCTCGGTCCCGTACGCGGACGCCATGCTCATCCCGCTGCCGGCGGCCCTGGACCCGATCGCGGTGGCCTCGCTGTCGGACAACATCCCCGACGGGTGGCGAACGGTCGGCCCCTACGCCGACGAGCTCGCCGCCCTCGACGAGGCCGACCGCCGCGTCCTGGTCACCGGTGGGCTGTCCGTCGGCGTCTACGCCGCCGCGTTCGCCGCGGCGCTGGGCGCACGCGTCGACTACGTCGACACCGACCCGCGGCGCCTCGGGGCCGCCGAGCGACTCGGCGCGAATCCGGTGGACGCCCCGCTGCCCGACCCGAAGGCGGACCCCTACCCGATCACCGTCAGCACCTCGGCCAACCCGGCCAGCCTGGCCGCGACGCTGAAGGCGACCTGGCCGTCCGGCGTCTGCACCGACACCGGCATCTACTACGGCGGGACCTTCTCCCTGCCGATCCTCGATCTCTATATGAGCGGCGTCCGCTTCGTCACCGGGCGCGCCAACGCCCGCGCCGACATCCCTCACGTCCTCGATCTGCTGGCCACCGGGCTGGACCTGCGGCCAGCCGTCGAAACGGTCGCCGACTGGGAGTCCGCGCCCCAGACCTGGGCCGCGCTGCGCGGTAAGACCGTCATCACCCGCCAATAGCGCGAGGCCAGCGACGCCGTATCCACGGCTCGCTGACGGCTCAGAGCGCCGGGAGGGACGAGGTTCGCCCCTCCCGGTGATCGCCGGTTCGGCCCTCCAGTGGTCGTAACCGGGGCTGTTTCATAGCCACCAGAGGGTGCAAACGGCGATCAAGGCGACGGGCGGACCTTGGCGGTCGCGGCAGTAGTCGACTTCACGGCACGGGCAGGCCGGCCAGGGCCGCGTCGACGACGGCGACGAGTTCAGCCCGGTCCAGCCCGATCCCGATCAGGGAGCCGATGCCCCGGAAGTCGACGACCAGCAACGTCGCCAGCGTGACCGGCTCGGCCGCCGGATCGAGGTCGCCGTTGCGCTGCGCGGCCCGCAGGCAGTCGGCCAGGGCCGCCCGCTGCGCTTCGAAGCCCTGGCGTAGCCGGGCCGTGGCGTCCCGGTCACGGCCGGCCAGCTCGACGGTGAAGCGGCCGGCCATGCAGGCCAGCTGCTCGGGGTCGTTGAGCTGCCGGTCGAGCGAGTCGATGAAGTAGGCCCGCAGGCGCTGCATCGCGGTCTCGTCCGGGCCGGCCAACGCGGCCGCGCCGGAGGCCTCGTCCTGGTCGCAGTAGTCCCCCAGCGCGGCCAGGAACAGCGCGTGCTTGTCGCCGAAGGCGGCGTAGAGGCTGCCGCGGCCGAGCCCCGTCGCGGCCGAGATGTCATCGAGGCTCGTCCCGTCGTAACCGTTCCTGCGGAACTCACGCTCGACGGCCGCCAGCACCTCCCGCCGGTCAAAGCCAGGTGGGCGCCCCATCGGGCGATCGTATCCACGGATCTGGTTGATCGAGCGATCGTTTGGTTGTTGGCGGAATAGTCCAGAACCCTCGGGGTTCTTTACTGAACAGTCCAGATCGTTGGGCCTCCATGCCGACCGGGCGCCGCGCGCACGCGCCAAGCCCCCGACCGCGAGATGCGAGCCACCTCATGACTCAGCAGGACGCCCAGCCCGACCGGGCCGGTCCCAGCCTCGGCGCCGTCCCGCCCATCCCGAGCCAGCGCCGTGCGGGCGCCGGCGCCCGGCCCGTCTCCCCGGCCCTGCTGCTCGCGATCCTGTCGATCGCGAGCTTCCTGGCCCAGCTCGACGTGTGGGTCACCAACGTCGGCCTGCCCGCCATCGGGCGCGGCACCCACGCCAGTACCCTGGCCGACCTGAGCTGGGTGCTCAACGGCTACGCGATCGTCTACGCCGCGCTGCTGGTGCCGGCCGGCCGCCTGGTGGACCGGTTCGGCCGCAAGGGTGGCTTCCTGCTCGGCCTGACCGTGTTCGCCGTCGCCAGCATCGGCGCCGGCCTGTCCGGCGACATCTGGGTGCTGATCGGGTTCCGGGTCCTGCAGGCCGCCGGCGCGGCCCTGCTCACCCCGGCCAGCCTCGGCCTGGTGCTGCTGACCGCGCCGCCGGCGAAGATCGGCACCTACGTGAAGATCTGGTTCACCACCGGCGCGCTGTCGGCCGCCTCCGGCCCGGTGCTGGGCGGCCTGCTCGTGGAGGCGTCCTGGCGGTGGCTGTTCCTGGTGAACATCCCGGTCGCGGCGGCCGCGATCGCGCTGGGCGCCCGCTACCTGCCCAGCAGCCGGGACGCCGGCGACCATCTGCCCGACCTGCGCGGCGGCGCGCTGCTCATCGTCGCGATCGGCGCGCTCGCCCTGGGGCTGGTCAAGGCCCCGGACTGGGGCTGGTCGAGCGTCCAGGTCGTGGTCGCGTTCGTCCTCGCGGCGGTCGCGCTGGCGCTGTTCCTGGCCAGCTCCGCCCGCCATCCGGCACCGGTCGTCACCCTCTCCCTGTTCCGGGACCGGGTGTTCACCACCGCCAACCTGGTGGCCACCGTCGCCTTCATGGCCTTCGGGATCGAGCTGCTCTCGACGATCCTGTGGCTCCAGGGCCACTGGCACTACTCGGTGATCCGCACCGGGCTGGCCTCCACGCCCGGCCCGGTGATGTTCGCGGTCGGCTCGGCGCTCGCGGAGACGCTCCAGGCACGTACCCGGCTGCGGGCGGGACGGATCGCGGTCGCGGGCGCGCTGCTGGCCGCCGTCGGTACGATCATGCTGACCCAGCTGGTCACCGACGAGCCGCGGTTCGTGGCCGCGTTCCTGCCGACCTGGGTGGTCCTCGGCCTGGGTTACGGCCTGGCGGTGCCGACCGCCATCACCCGGGCCACGGTCGGTCTGCCAGCGAAGGACGCCGCGACCGGCAGCGCGATCGTGACGATGGCCACCCAGCTCGGCTCGGTCATCGGCATCAGCATCCTGGTGGCGATCCTGGGCCGCGCCTCAGGCGCGGCGAGCCACGCGGTCTTCCAGCACGCCTGGTATGTGTCGGCCGGAGCGCTCGTGGCGGCGGCCCTCGCCTCGTTCGGCCTGGACTCACGAGCCACGGCGCCATCCCGGCCAGACCTCCCACCGGCCAGAACGAGCGCCGCCGACACCAACGATCCGCAGGCGGCCGCCCGGCTGTGAGGACGCCGCCGGCTCAGGCCGCCTAAGCCGGCGCAGGCTGCCGGCCGAGCTGCCAACGTCATCGCCACGACGTTGGCACGCTCGCGCCGGTGGCCCCCGGCGGTTCCTTCTCGCAGAGGTGTCATCGGAGGCTGGTAAGTCAGCACTGCGCCTAGGAGACCGCCGCCGGGGGTCGGCGGTGCCGGCGGCGCAGCGCGGTCCGGGTGACGGGTTCGGCGAACCGGGCGGCGAGCGGGCCGAGGACGGCCATCAGCAGCACATAGCTCGCGGCAAGCGGGCCGAGGTCGGGGTTGATGCCGGCGGCGACCGCGAGGCCGGCGATGACGATCGAGAACTCGCCGCGGGCGACCAGCGCGGCCCCGGCCCGGAACCGGCCGAGCGTGGCGATCCCGGCCCGTCGCGCCGCCCACCACCCGGTCAGGACCTTCGTGGCGACACCGGCGATCGCCAACAGCGACGCCACGCCCAGCGCCGGCGGGATCGCGGCCGGGTCCGTCTGCAGTCCGAAGAAGACGAAGAACACGGCGGCGAACAGGTCCCGCAACGGGGTCAGCACCTCGGTGGCGCTCTCGGCGACCGGGCCCGAGAGGGCGATGCCGACGAGGAACGCGCCGACCGCCGCCGAGACGTCGAGGCGCTGGGCGACGCCGGCGACCAGCAGTGCGAGCCCGAGTGCCCGCAGCAGCAGGATCTCGTCGTTGCGGTCGGACTTGGGGTTGAACACCAGCAGCGTCACCTTGGCGCCGTGCCGCAGCGCCACGTAGAGCACGCCGACGAGAGCGCCGAGCGCCACGGCGACCGTGAGGGAGCCGCGGGCGATCGTCTGGTGGGCCAGCAGCGCGGTGATGACGGGCAGGTAGACCGCCATCGCGAGGTCCTCGAGGACGAGGACCGACAACACGACCGGGGTCTCGCGGTTGCCGAGGCGGCCCAGGTCGCCGAGGACCTTCGCGATGATCCCGGAGGAGGAGATCGCGGTGAC
>NZ_JADWYX010000159.1 GCF_016786355.1 Frankia sp. AgB1.9 | reverse complement strand
GGGGGGCGGGGGGGGGGGGGGGCGGGCCGCGCGCGCCGCCCCCCCCCCCCCCCCCCCCCCCCCCCCCCCCCCCCCCCGGCTCGGGCGCTGAGCGCCCTCGCCAACGCTGGATCGAGGTGGGCGTGGATGACGGTGGATCAGCCGTGTCCAGGGTCGGGATCTTGGGACGCGTCCCGCTCCTGGGGCCTGTCTGTCGTTCGTTGATCGCCGGTTCGGCCCTCGGGTGGTTGTAGTCGGGGCAGATTTACGACCAGGGGAGGGCCGAAACGGCGATCTTGGAGGCGTGCCGCTCCTGGCCAGTCTCCGGCCGCGACGCCGGCTCGGGCGCTGAGCGCCCTCGCCAACGCTGGATCGAGGCGAGCGCGCACGGGGCGGCGGGGCATGGCCTGGGTCCTACGTCGTGGTGCCGAATGGGGCGCGATCGGAACCATGGCGGATAGGTGAATAACCGAAATCGCGCCTGCGGCGGTCCGGCGGCCCCTGAGCACACAGCACCACCGAAGCGTTGTCTTGATGGAGTTCACGCATTGTTGGCGCGATGTCCGGAGCCAAAACGACGCCAAGGCGGGATGCCGGTTCGCCCTGCGCCGAGGGCAATCGGCGCGTCACCTCGCTAAGAAGGTCAGCTTTACCGAAGAAACGGGTGCGGGGCGCCCGTACCAATATCGCGCGCCCCGCACCTCGAGATCGGCCGGCATTGGGGTCTATGCCGGCATTCCGCCGGTTGCCGACGGGTCACGGAGGGCTTCCGCCAGCGTTCGACGGATGCCCCACCGGATTCAACCGTCCGCACCGCGAGAGCAGTGCCGGGGCCGCCGCCGTGGGTGATGTCGGATCAGGCAGGCATAGTGGCGGTGAGCCGGAAACGCCGACCGCACCCCACTCCGGCAACCGGCATCTCGAACGTATGATCGAGGACTGATGAGCACACTTTTCGACGACGAAACCGTTCCCAGCGCCGGCGGGGCATCGTCCGAGCCGCGTGACTCGTACGACCTGTTCGCTCCGGCGGTGCTGGCCGGTGCCCCCCGGTCCGGGCAGTCGGCCGCGGCGCACCAGTCCGAGCGCCGGCCGTCACCCCGGCTCGACCCGGACGCGCTGCTAACCGGGCTGAACCCGCAGCAGCGAGCCGCCGTGGTCCACGAGGGGTCGCCGCTGTTGATCGTCGCCGGCGCCGGGTCCGGCAAGACCAGGGTGCTCGCCCACCGGATCGCCTACCTGCTCGCCGCCCGCGACGTGCACCCCGGCGAGATCCTCGCGATCACGTTCACCAACAAGGCCGCGAACGAGATGCGGGAACGGGTCGGCGCTCTCGTCGGCGGCCGGGTGCGGGCCATGTGGGTGAGCACCTTCCACTCCGCCTGCGTGCGGATCCTGCGCAACGAGTCGAAGCGGCTCGGGTTCGGCAGCTCGTTCTCGATCTACGACGCCGCCGACGCCCAGCGGCTGATCACCCTGGTGTGCCGCGACCTCGACCTCGACTCCAAGCGCCATCCGGCCCGAGGCCTGGCCGCCCAGATCAGCACCCTGAAGAACGAGCTGGTCGACCACGAGACCGCGCAGGCCAAGGCCTCCAGCCACCCCGAGCGGACCGTCGCCGAGGTGTACGCGCTTTATCAGCGCCGGCTGCGCGAGGCGAACGCGCTGGACTTCGATGATCTGATCATGACGACGGTGAACCTGCTGCAGGCGTTCCCGGACGTCGCCGAGCACTACCACCGCCGGTTCCGCCACGTCCTCGTCGACGAGTACCAGGACACCAACCACGCCCAGTACGTGCTCATCCGCGAGCTGGTCGGCGGTGGCGGGTCCACGGCCGGCCGGGCGGACGACCCTGGGCTGCCCGGGCCTGCGGAGCTGTGTGTCGTCGGCGACGCCGACCAGTCGATCTACGCGTTCCGCGGCGCGGACATCCGCAACATCGTCGAGTTCGAGGAGGACTTCCCGAGCGCGAAGACGGTGCTGCTGGAGCAGAACTACCGCTCCACCCAGACCATCCTGTCCGCGGCGAACGCCGTCATCGCCCGCAACACCCAGCGCAAGCCGAAGCGGCTCTGGTCCGACGCCGGCGACGGCGAGAAGATCGTCGGCTTCGTCGCCGACAACGAGCACGACGAGGCCGCGTTCGTCGCCGAGGAGGTGGATCGGCTGTCCGACGAGAAGCTCGCCCGGTACGCCGACGTCGCCGTCTTCTACCGGACGAACGCGCAGAGCCGGGTCTTCGAGGAGATCTTCATCCGGGTCGGCCTGCCCTACAAGGTCGTCGGCGGGGTGCGCTTCTACGAGCGCAAGGAGATCCGCGACCTGCTCGCCTACCTTCGGGTGCTGGCGAACCCGTCCGACACGGTCAACCTGCGCCGCATCCTCAACACCCCCAGGCGGGGCATCGGCGACCGGGCCGAGGCGATGCTCGCCGCGTTCGCCGAGCGGGAGCGGATCGGCTTCGCCGACACGCTGAGCCGGGTCGACGACGTGCCGGGCCTGGCCACCCGGTCGGCCAAGGCGATCCGGGAGTTCGCGACGCTGCTCGCCGAGCTGCGCGAGACCGCCGAGGGCGACCCCGTCGAGACGATCGAGGCCGTGCTCGAACGCACCGGCTACCTCTCCGAGCTCGTCGCGGAGGACACGATCGAGTCGCAGGGCCGGGTGGAGAACCTCCAGGAGCTGGTGGAGGTCGTCCGGGAGTACACCGAGCGGTTCCCCGACGGCACGCTCGCCGGCTTCCTGGAGCAGGTCTCGCTGGTCGCCGACGCCGACCAGATCCCGTCGGACGACGGCTCGGACGGCGTCGTCACGCTGATGACGCTGCACAGCGCGAAGGGCCTGGAGTTCCCGGTGGTGTTCCTCACCGGGCTGGAGGACGGGATCTTCCCGCACATGCGCACCCTGGGCGACCCGATCCAGATGGAGGAGGAGCGCCGGCTCGCCTACGTCGGCGTCACCCGGGCCCGCCAGCGGCTCTACCTGACCCGCTCGGTCGTACGCAGCGCCTGGGGCCAGCCCGCCTACAACCCGCCGTCGCGGTTCGTCACCGAGATCCCCGAGCACCTGCTCGACTGGCGCCGGCTCGCCCCGGCGCCGGCAGGCCCCGGCCCGTCCGGATCCGGCGGCTTCGGATCCGGCGGCTTCGGAAGCGGTGGTTTCGGGTCGGGCGGGTTCGGGTCAGGCGCCGGGCGCGGGCCCGGCGGGGGCGCGGCGCCGGCCGGCTCCCCCTTCGGCCAGGGCCGGGCGTCGTCTCGCCCCGCCAGCCGGCCGATTCCCGCGTTGTCCGTCGGCGACCGGGTGACCCATGACGTCTTCGGCCTCGGGGTGGTGGTCGCGACCAGCGGCATCGCCGACTCTTCCCAGGCGAAGGTCGACTTCGGCGAGGGCACCGGCACCAAGGACCTGCTCCTGCGCTACGCCCCGGTCACCAAGCTCTGACGTCAGTCAGCCTCGGTCCGCCTCCGCGGCCGGGAGATCCGAGGCTGGCTCGTCTGAGGCTGGCTGGCCGGGCGCGCGCTGCCAGCGCCAGGGCAGCAGCGAACGGTGCGCCGCCTGGGCTGGGTGCGCCCGGCCGATGAGGGCCCGGACGTTTTCGTTCACCGCGTCGGGCCGTTCCAGCGGAAGGGCGTGGCCGGCGCCCTCCTCGACGACGAGCTCCGCCTCGGGCAGCGCGTCGGCGAGCGTGCGGCTGTGCGGCAGCGGGGTCATCAGGTCGTGGTCGCCGACCATCAGCAGCGTCGGGACGTGCCGCAGCACCGCAGCGGCGGCGAGCTTGTTGTGCGCCAGCAGGGTCGGCAGGAACGACACGATCACCGGGATCGGCGTGGTCGCGATCTCGCCTTCCAGGAACGTCACCACCGACGGCGGTACGTCGGTGGTACCGAAGCCGACCCGCCGGGTGATCGAGTAGGCCAGGTCGCTGCCACGCCGCCTGGCCCGCTCCAGCAGCGGCGGGGCGTGCCGCATCCCGACCGCGAGGCCGGGCAGCACCCGGCGGACCGCGCCGGACACCCCGGCCGGCAGACCGAAGGTCACCCGGGCCAGGTCGCCGGCACTGGTCGACATCAGCGCCACCGCGACGACTCGTTCCGCGAACAGCTCCGGGTGCCGCTCGGCCAGGCCGAGGATCGTCATCCCGCCCATCGAATGGCCGATCAGCACGATCGGGCCGGCCGGCGCGCGGGCCGCCAGGACGGCATACAGGTCATCGGCCAGCTGGTCGATGGTGCACCGGGCGACCTCGGACGGCCCGGACCGGCCGTGCGCCCGCTGGTCGTAGAAGACCATGGGGCCGAGGTCGGCCAGCGCCCGCTGCTGGAAGCACCACGAGTCGGCCGTGTTGCAGAACCCGTGCACGAACACGAGGGTCGGCCGCTCGGGCAGGTCGGCTGAGCCCCACCTCCAACGCAGCCGGCCCAGGCCCGCGGGCGGGTCCGACCGGTCGACGGCGCCGGCCGCCGCCGCCAAGCTGACGCCGTCGGCGGAACCGTTCCCGTGGGTCTGGGAGGTGACGGCCGCGGCCGGTACACCGGCGGCGGCAAGGTCGTCCGGGTCGCTCTCGACAACGTGCAGCGGCACGCCGTCGGAGGCGATCACGGTGGTGGACCGGCCGACGATCGGCCCGGCCCGCAGCTGCGCCGGGACGTCTGGCCTGGCCCGGGCCTTCTTGACGGCCCGGCGCTCCGCGATCAGACCGGCGGCGATGACCGCCCCGGCGATGCCCAGGCTGCCGCCGGTCGCCCGGACCGCCCTCGACCCGGCCACCGTTCCGACCAGGTCGACCGCGCCCGCCGCCGACCTCCCCAGGCTGCCGCCCTTCGCGAAGCCGCCAGTTCCCGTGGCCGTGCCCGCCACGCCACCACCTCGCCAACCGCGCGCCGATCTTGGCGGCCTCGTCCCGTTTCCCGCCAGTTAGGATGCCCTACTCCCCGATGATGCACCGGTGAACGGCACCCCAACCGCCCACCGAGGCGGCAACAGCCCCCGGCGCGGCGGGCTCTAGCCGACGGCGCCGGGGCGCAGGCCAGCTCTGGCCGCCGGCAGCAGCCCGGGGAGGTCTGCGGCGGCGAGCGGGCGCGGGGCCAGCTCGCCGGCCCGGCCATGCAGATAGGCGGCCACGCTGGCCGCGTCGAGCGCCCCGAGGCCCGCCGCCAGCAGCGAGCCGGCGAGGCCGGTGAGCACGTCTCCCGTCCCCGCGCTGCCGAGCCATGGGGTGCCGGTGGTGTTCACCCGGGCCGCGCCGCCTGGTTCGACGACCAGCGTCCGGGCGCCCTTGAGCAGCACGGTCACGCCCAGCTCGCCGCTGGCCCGCCGGACCGTGGCCAGCCGGTCGGCGGCCAGCTCTCGCCCGGTCTCCTCCGGGTCCCAGCCGAGCGCGGTGGCTGTGAGCCGGGTGAACTCGCCCTCATGGGGGGTCAGCAGCACCGGGGCCGCACGCCGAGCCAGCGTCTCCCGGCTGGCCGGGGGCTCCACCCGACCGGCCCCCCGGCCCGACCCACCCGTGCCGGGCCCGAATCCCACGGTGAAGCCGAAGCCACCTCCGGCGCCGCCTGTCCGGAAACCGGCGGCGAACGCCTCGGCGAACGGGTCGAGGCCGCCGGCGTCCAGCAGCAGTGGCACGTCGGTACCCACCAGCGCCTCGACCAGCTGACGGGCCGCCGGACCGGGCACGATCCCGGGACCGAGCGCCCAGGCCTGCACCCGGCCGGCGGCCAGCATCGCGGTGGCGTCTCCCGGTTCGATCACGGTAACCACCGCCTCCGGATGGGCTCGGCGGACGTGCTCGGCCGCGCGCGCCTCGGCGACCACCCGCAGGTAGCCGGCCCCGCCGCGCAGCGCCCCGCCGGTCGCCAGCACGACCGCGCCCGGGTAGCGGTCGCTGCCTCCCACCAGGCCCAGCACGCCCCGGGTGTACTTCGAGTCGGTCGGCCCCGGCACCGGGAGCAGCGCGGCGACGTCGTCGTCGTCGAGCGCCGTGAGGTCCGGTTCGGGCAGGTCGAGCCCGATCTCGACGAGCGCGAGCTGACCGACGTGGGTGGCGCCCGCGCCGAGCAGCAGCCCGCGCTTGTAGGTCCCGAACGTCACCGTCCGCGCGGCCCGTACGGCGGGGCCCACCACGGAGCCGGTGTCCGCGTCCACCCCGCTCGGCACGTCGACGGCGATCGTCCGCGCCGCCGGGGCCAGCTCCGCCAGCCGCGCGTGCGCCGCGCGCAGCCCACCGCGCCCGCCGATCCCGAGCAGCCCGTCGAGCACCAGGTCGGCCCCGGCCAGCAGCGCCGAGACACGATCGTCCGGCAGCGGCCGCGACGCGACGCTGTCGGTGGCGGCGGTTACAGCGGTTGCAGCGGTTGCAGCGGCGGTGGCGACCTCGCCGGGGGCGACGACGCGGTGGCGCCGGCCGCCGGCCGCGAGCAGGGCCGCGGTGGCCTCGGGGTGCGTCCTGCCGGGCGCCAGCACGTCCACCCGAGCGCCACGCGCGGCCAGTCTGGCCCCGACCCACAGCGCATCGCCGCCGTTGTCGCCGCCACCGGCCAGCACGACGACCCGGCGCCCGTAAACGCGCCCGTCCAGGAAGCCGACGGCGTGGCTGAGCAGCCCGGACACCGCCCGCTGCATCAACGCTCCTGGCGGCAACGACGCCAGCAGCGGCGCCTCGGCGCCCCGGACATCGGCCACGGTGTGGGCAGCACGCATGCCACCATCGTCCCGCGCCGACGCGGGACGGGCGTCATGGCCCGGCCGGCGACGATCCGCCGCCCTCCGAGGTCCAGGTCCAGGTTCAGGCGAGGCGGGTGGCCGGAACGGTGGCTGCGGCCGTGAGGGCGGCGACGCGCTCGGCGGTGGCCAGGTCGATGTTGCCCCCGGACAGGACGACGGCCGTCGGCCCCTGGGCGAGTCCCGGATGACGCAGCAGCGCGGCGACCCCGGCCGCGCCGGCCGGCTCGACGAGGTGGTCCCCGGTCGCCCGCAGCAGCACCATCGCCTCCCAGAACGCGTCCTCGTCGACGGTGACCACGTCGTCGAGCAGCGACGCGGCGAGCGCCAGCGTCAGCCGGCCGGGGGTACGCACCGCCATCCCGTCGGCGACGGTGTCGGCGGGCGCGCAGAGGCGTCGGCCGGCGTGGAAGGAGTCGGCGAACGCGGAGGCGTTCTCGGCCTGGACGCCGACCACCCGCACCTGGGCGCCGCGGGCGTGGCCAGCCAGCGCGGCGGCGATCCCGGCGGCCAGCCCGCCGCCGCCGACCCCGACGACGACTGTGCGCAGGTCGGGCACCTGCTCGATCAGCTCGAGCCCGACCGTGCCCTGACCGGCGATCACGGCCGCATCGTCGAACGGGTGGACCATCAGCCGGTCGCCCTCGGCGGCGAACGCCGCGGCGGCGGCGAGCGCGGCGTCGACCCCGCCGTCCACGTGCTCGACCCGCGCTCCCCAGCGACGCGTCCTGGCCACCTTGACCGAGTTCGCGCCGGTCGGTACGAAGATCGTCGAGTCGACGCCGAACTGGGCCGCCGCGTAGGCCACGCCCTGGGCATGGTTGCCTGCGCTGGCCGCGACCAGACCGCGAGCCCGACGGGCCGGGTCGGCCTGGGCGACCCGGTTGTACGCACCGCGCAGCTTGAACGACCGGGTGTGCTGCTCGTCCTCACACTTCAGCCAGATCGGCGCGCCGGTACGGCGGCCCAGACCGGGGTGCGTGACGACCCGGGTCCGCCGGGCGACTCCGGTGAGGGTGGCCGCGGCCGCGTCGACGTCGACCGCGCGGATCAGGGCCGCGACCTCGGCCGGGGAGAGGTCGTCCGGCCCGGCCGCGGTCCGGGTGGTAGTTCGGTCGGCGGCGTCGTCCGCCTGCTCGTCCGGGGATCCGGCGGTGGCGCCGGATTTACCGGACGTGCGCGGCGACGGCGTCGTCGCTGCTGGCTGGGTCATCCAAGGCTCCCTGGTGGCTTTGCGGCCACTGGAGTGCGCCGTGGCCGCGGCAAACAAAAAAGCCCCCCGCAGAAAGCGGAAGGCTTGGCGCGCGGCCGACTGAACGCTCGGTCGCGCGCCTAGGTAATGCCCATGAGTCGGACGCCCAGGGGCTGCTCACCCAAAGGCTGACGAGACACGAGCTGCTGCGGCACAGCTCCAGACTGCTCCGTCGCAGCCGCCCGCGTCAAACCGACACCGGTGGGCGCGGCCGACAGCCTTCGGTCAGACACCCAGCGGGAGCGTCGAGGAGGCGGGCAGGTCGAGCGGGGACGGAGCAACTCCGGCCGCGACCTGGAGGGCGCCGAGAGCGGCGACCATGGCGCCGTTGTCGGTGCACAGCCCAGGACGCGGAACCCGCAGGGTGATTCCGGCGGCCGCGCACCGCTCGGCGGCCAGCGCTCGCAGCCGGCTGTTCGCGGCGACCCCCCCGCCGATGACGATCGTGTCGACGCTGTGCGCCCTCGCCGCGGCGACCGCCTTGGCGGTGAGCACGTCGACGACGGCCTCCTGGAAGGACGCGGCGACGTCGGCGATCGGCACCGGCTCACCGGCCCGCCGCCGCGCCTCCACCCAGCGGGCGACGGCCGTCTTCAGGCCGCTGAAGGAGAAGTCGAAGGTCCCGTCACCCGCCTTGCCACGTGGGAACGAGATCGTCGGCGAACCGTCCCGCGCCGCCCGGTCGATCGGCGGACCGCCGGGGAACGGCATCCCGAGCAGCCGGGCGACCTTGTCGTAGGCCTCGCCGGCCGCGTCGTCGACGGTGGCGCCCAGGGAGACCACCGGGGCCGCGGCCAGGTCCTCCACCAGCAGCAGCGACGAGTGGCCGCCGGAGACCAGCAGGGCGATCGACGGCGCCGGCAGCGGGCCGTGTTCCAGCGTGTCGACGGCGACGTGCGCGGCCAGGTGGTGCACGCCGTAGAGCGGCACCCCGAGCGCCAGCGCGTACGCCTTCGCCGCCGCGACCCCGACCAGCAACGCGCCGGCGAGGCCGGGCCCCGCCGTGACGGCGACCGCGTCGAGGTCCGCCGGCCGGGCGCCGGCGGCGGCCAGCGCCCGCTCGACCGTCGGGACCATCGCCTCCAGGTGCGCCCGAGCGGCGATCTCGGGCACCACGCCGCCGTAGCGGGCGTGCTCGTCGACCGACGAGGCCAGCGCGTCGGCGAGCAGCACCCCGTCGCGCACCAGCCCGACGCCGGTCTCGTCGCACGAAGTCTCGATCCCGAGGACGAGGGGCCCTCGCCCATCCGGCCGGCTCATCCGGTTCCCTCCCTGAACGTCGAAGCCGGCACGCCGGGCGCCGCGGCCCCGCCGCCGCCCGCCGGGCCGTCGGAAGCCGCCGTGCCGCCCGGGGGTGTGTCTGGCCGGCCGGGCTCGGCGTCGGCCGCGTCCCGCTCGTCGAGAGCCGACCAGGCGGCGTCGAGCTGGGCGCCGTAGCCGACGGTGTCGATGGGGCGGGCCCGCATCACGTAGGCGTCGCCGCCGGACGGCTGGTAGTACCCCCGGCGCATGCCGATGTCGACGAAGCCGAGCCGGGCGTAGAGCGCCCGGGCCGCGTGGTTGTCGGTGCGCACCTCCAGGCCGCAGCTGCGCGCGCCCCGCCGTCGCGCCTCACGCAGCAGAGCGATCATCAGGCGGGCGCCCAGCCCACGACCCCGCAGGTCCGGGTGCACGCCGACGGTCTGGATGTACGCCTCGTCGTCGGTGACGGCGAGGCCGGCATACCCGACGATCCGGCCCGCGACCAGCGCGGCCAGGTAGTACCGGCTCGGCCCGGCCGCCAGTTCCGACCAGAACATCTCGGGCGTCCACGGGTCGACGTCGAAGACGTCCCGCTCCAGTTCGGCTGCCTCGACGAGCTGCCACCAGCGCAGCGGTACCAGGGTGACCGCGGGCGGCCGCTGGTCCGGCCCGCCGCCGGAGCTCATGCCCTGACCGGCTTCGCCGGGTGCGGTTCGGCGACGTCCGGCCGGCGCAGGTAGATCGGCGTCAGCGGCTCGGGGGCCCGCCCGGCGCGCAGGTCCGCCGCCGCGAGGGCGGCGAGCAGCGCCGGATCCGGATAGTCGGGCACGGACGGTGCGAGACCGGCGCTCGCCGCGGCGAAGGACGTGAACGCGTCGGGATAGAGCTCCCGGCCCGGCCCGGCCAGGGTGTCCACACCGGCGGCCCGCAGCAGCTCGGCGGCGCGCACCGGGTAGTCGACCGACGGGCCCGCGATCCGGCGGCCGTCCGCGTAGCCAGCCCAGAACACCTCGCGACGGCGGGCGTCGATGGCGACCCCGGCCTGGCCCGTCGTGGCGGCGCCGATCCCGTCCAGCGAGCAGACACCGTGGCAGGGCAGGCCGAGCGCTGCGGCGAACGTGCCAGCGGTCACGATCCCGACCCGCAGGCTGGTGAACGGCCCTGGACCGAGCCCGACGACCAGCGCCGACAACGCGGCGGGCCGGACGGCAGCCTCGGCGAGCACCGTCTGGATCAGCGGGGCGAGCAGCTCGCCGTGCCGCCGGGCGTCGACGACCCGCCGGGCGGCAAGCAGGCGCCCGGGCCCGGGCGACGGCGCGAGACCGGACGACGACGCGGGACCGGACGACGGCGCGGGACCGAACGACGGCGCGGGACCGAGCTCGACGAGAGCCACCGAGCAGGCCGGCGTCGAGGTGTCAACAGCGAGCACCAACACCCGTCCAGCCTACGGACCGCGACCGGGCGGGCTCCGGACCGCTCCGCCCAGGGTTACCGAAAGGACCTCACGCTCACCCGGAGAAACCAGCGTCGATGGGAGAACCGACGCGAAATCGGGCGGCCGGACCGGCGCCCGCCGCGTTCCCGTCAGCCGGCGGCGACCTTGGCGTCCCCCAGGGAGCGCAGGCGCTCGGCCCAGTCGGGCCCGGCGGGCACGAGCTGGACGCGGCGGGCCTCGCCGGCCTCGTCACCCTCCGGGCGGTCGATGTCGACCCGCAGGTGCTCGTTCGCCAGCTGCTCCACCCGACCGGCGCCCCACTCGACCACGGTCAGTGCGACGTCGGTGTCCGCGTCCAGGTCGAGGTCGTCGACCTCGGCCACGCCCGCGAGCCGGTAGGCGTCGACGTGTACCAGCGGCAGCCGGCCGCCGGTGTGAACCCGGGCGAGCACGAACGTCGGCGACGTCACCGGACCCGGCACCCCGAGCCCCGCCGCGATCCCCTGCACCAGGACGGTCTTGCCCGCGCCGAGCGGCCCGGCGAGCACGATCAGGTCACCGGGCCGGGCGACCCGCGCGATCCGGGCGCCCAGCCCGCGCATGTCGTCCGGTGTCTCGACCACCAGCTCGCCCTGGGCGCCGCCGGCGCCATCGCGCGAGGAGATCTGGGCACCCGCCGCATCCAGGCCCGGCGTCGAGCCGGGGCCGCCTGAGGTCGTCACCCGTCCATCATCCGCCCGGTCACACCGGTCCGGGCCGGCGCCGCGGGCCAGCTCGGGTCAGCGGTTCGGGTCAGCGGTTCGGGTTGGCGCAGCCGCCGCCGCTGGCCATACCGCCGAACGCCCCGCGCCCGGGCCGCACCCGGACCATCTTCGGCGCCGCCTCGGCGGCCGCGGCCTGCTCGACCTGCTCACGGGTGGTGAGGGTGAGCAGGACAGGCCCGCCGGTCGGGCGCGCCTCGGCGTCCGTACCGGCCAGGTCGGTGCGGCCGTCGAGGTCTTCGTCGAGGTCGTCGTCGTCCGGGCCGTCCAGCTCGTCGTGTCGCGTACCGCCGAGCGGGGCGGATGCCGTGGCCGTGCCCCTACCGCCGCGCCACCTGAGCTTCACGTCGTCTCCCTCATGTCTCGTGGTTGTCTCGTGCTGCCGTCCCGGACGCAGTACCCGTTCGGGCCCGTGACGACCGTGCCGCCCCCCGGCCGGCACCACGGGCGTCGAACGCCTCCCTCGACCGTAGGTGCTCCCCGCTCAGCCGTCTCGGCGCCCGTGGCAAACCCGGGTCCGCGCAGCGGCCGCCAACCGGGCCGATGCGGCAAAACCGCCCGTCAGCGACCCCAGCGCGCGATGATGATCTCCAGCTTGGCAGTGGAGGAGGGGTCGATGAGCGGCGCGCGCGATTCCTGGCGTCCCGACCGCGGCACCGGCGACGGACGGTCGGGAGACGAGATCGGGTCGGCGCGGGACCCGGACGCGCCGGCTGGTCCGCTCGCCCGGGCCGGTGGCGCGCTGGCCGCCGCCGGAGGCCGGCTTCTCGACCGGGCCGGCTCGGGAAGGCTCGTGACCGCCGTGGCTGTGGTCGTCGTGCTGGTGATGGCCGGCGGCGCGGTCTGGCTCGCCCAGACGACCAGGAATCCCGGGCTGCCCTGCACCGCGCACGCGGGCGCGGTCTGCGAGGCGGCGTACGGGATCTGGGTCGACGCCGACCCGGACCGCGCGGTGACCAGCCCGTCCGGCTGGTCGGCCAGGACCGCCCGGTACCAGGGCGAGAGCTACGTGACCACCGCCGCCGCAAGCCGGGTTCCGCCGCCACCTGGCGGGCGCGACGACTGCGCGCAGCGGGCGGCCTGGGCGGGCACGATCGACTCGGTGCCGGCGGACCTCTCCCCGGTCCGGTTGACGGTGAGCGCGCGCCGCGGCATCCCGGTCACCGTGCTCGGCTACCGGGTCCAGCTCGACGAAGCTCGCCCGGCCCCGACCCAGGGCATCCTGCTCACCTGTTCGGGCGTGATCGACGCCGACAACCTGGCCGAGTACAACGCGCCGCCCTGGCAGCGCAGGCCGGCACTCTACCAGGCACGCACGCTGCCGTTCTCGGCCGCGGCGCCCGTCGACCTCGACCGCCGCACCTCCGAGCTGATCCCGCCCGGCCCGAACGACGGCCGGCCCGTGCCGCCGGTGCACGTGCCGGCCAGGACGACCGCCCCGCTGCTGGTGGCGGCGACGACCGACGGCTGCGCCTGCCGCTGGCGGCTGGAGGTGACGCTGCTGGTCGCCGGTGAGCAGCGGGTAGTGACGGCCGGCCCGGACGGCGTCCGGCCCGGCCCGGCCGCGGCCAACCGAGGTCAACCGTCGTTCGAGACGACCTCGTCGGCGTTTCTGACGCCGTACGCCTTCGTCGACGGCGCCTGGCGGGCCGCCGGCGGCCTCACGCCGTCTGGTTCGACTCAGCCGGTCTGCCCGCTGCTGCCGGTCGACGCGGTCACCCGCGCCCTCGGGAGCTCCACGGCCGATCCGCCGAGCCAGGTCGACGAGAACGAATCCGTCCAGCGGAGCTACCCCGACGTCTCGTACACCGGTCTGACCCGCCAGGTCTCCTGCCAGTGGCAGGCCAGCCCAACCAGCTGGGAGCTGGGCACTCTCACCGTCGAGACGACTCAGGTGGACGACGCGACGACCGCGCGCGCCGTCTTCGACCAACGCCGTTTCGCGCCGGCGGGGACGCCGTCGATCTTCGGGTGCTCCCAGGGGCCGCCGACGACGGCCTCCGCTCCGGTGGAGATCCAGGGCGTCGGCGACGCGGCGGTCCGCTCGGCCGGCCAGTTGCTGGTGCTCGCGGCCGATCGGGTCGTCCGCGTCGAGCTGTGCGTCCCCCCGACACCGGCGCCGACGCCGCCACCCACGATCGTGACCCCGGTGCCCGGCGACGAGGCCGTGCTCATCCAGCTCGCCCGGGCGGTCCTCGCGGGCTGAGCCTTTGGCGTCAACAGACCGCTAGGGGTTGACGTAGACCCGGGGGACACGGGGGCCGATCCGGGTGACGATCTCGTAGTTGATGGTGCCGAGCGCGGCGGCCCAGTCGTCGGCCGTCGGCTCGCCGTCGTCGCCAGGGCCGAACAGCACCGCCTCGTCACCTTCGGCGACCCTGTCGTCGCCGACGTCGAGGACGAACTGGTCCATGCAGACCGTGCCCGCGATCCGCCGGCGCCGGCCGGCGAGCAGCACCTCGCCGAGGTTCGTCGCCGCGCGCGGCACCCCGTCGGCGTAGCCCAGCGGGACGAGCGCGAGCGTCGTCTCGGAGTCGGTGACGTAGCGGTGGGCGTAGGAGACCCCGGTGCCGGGCGGGACGCGCTTGGCGAGCGCGACCCTGGCGGCGAGGCGCATCGCCGGTCGCAGGCCGAGCTCGGCGGACCGGCCGACCTCCGGGCCGGGCGACAGCCCGTAGATCGAGATCCCCGGCCGGACCAGGTCGAAATGGGCTTCCGGGCTGACCAGGGTGGCGGCCGAGTTCGCCAGGTGCCGCACCTCGGGGCGCAGCCCAGCCTTCTCCGCGATCGCGACCGCGTCGGTGAACCGGCCGATCTGGCCCTGCACGGTCGGATGGCCCGGTGCGTCGGCGAACGCGAAGTGGCTCCACACCCCGACGACGTCGAGCACACCCTCGGCGCGCAGGGCGGCGGCCGCGTCGCACAGGGCCGGCCAGTCGGCGCCGGTGGCGCCGGACCGGCCGAGCCCGGTGTCGGCCTTCAGGTGAACCCGGGCCGGCCGGCCGGTCGCTCTGGCTGCCGCGGCGATCTCGGCCAGCGCCCAGGGCGCGGAGGCCGACAGGTCGATCTGGGCGCCGATGGCCGCGTCGAGCGGCTCCCCCGGCGACATCAGCCAGGACATCACCGGCACCGTGATGCCGGCCGCTCGCAGCGCCAGCGCCTCCTCGATCACGGCGACCCCGAGCCAGGTCGCGCCCGCGTCGAGCGCGGCGCGGGCGCACGGCAGCATGCCGTGGCCATAACCGTCGGCCTTGACGACCGCCATGGTCGCCGCGGAACCGGCGCGGGCGACCAGCTCAGCGGTCGACGCCCGCACCGCGTCCAGGTCGATGGCGGCGTACACGCGCGGCGGCGTCGCCGGGTCCGCGCTGGTCGCAGTGGTCGGCTGAGTCATCGGGCCCTCCGGAATCCAGGCGCGGATCCCCGCCCCGCGCGGCCGGCGCGACGGTGTCGAGCCGGCGTCAGTGGTCGGGACGACGTCTGCCGGAACCCTACTTGGCACCGCTCGGACCGGCTGACTGCCGGCAACGGGGACAGCCCCGGCACAGCCGGCCCGGGCCCGCCATAGGATTGCGGGGTGATCATCAAGGTTTCCGGGGACGGACCGCACGACGAGGTCATCCTCACGCCGCTCGAGGCCGCCTTCACCGAGACCACCTGCGCCACGCTCGCGGGCACCGAGGCGTTCACCCGCGGCGTCGGGCTGGCGCTGCTCGGCCGCGTGGCCGACCTCCGGATCCGACCGAGCGATGCCTCGGGGACGGTGGACGACGACGGCCAGTACGCCGTCAAGCTGTCGGTCGACGAGGACGGCCCACACCAGGAGTGCGGCTGCCCCGAGGCCGCCGTCGCGGCGCTGTGTCCGCACGGGGTCGCCGTCGCCCTGGCGGCGACCGGCTCGGTCAACGGGGACGAGGACGACGAGGACGACGACGACTACGTCCGGGCAGCGGTCGGGGTCTTCCTGACCGGGCTGCCGCGGGCGGAGCTGGTCGACCTGGTGCTCGACCTCGCCGACGAGAACGACGACCTCGCCGACGCCCTCTGGGAGGCCACCGTCCGCTGGCACCGCGACCAGGCCACCGACTAGGGCGCCGGCTCGAAGGGCGCTTGCGCGCCCGCTCGCCGGCTGCCGGGTCGGGCGCTTGCGCGCCCGCCCCAACCCCTGACCTCGGGATGGCGTGTATCTACGAGGCCGGCGCCGGTCCAGGGTCGGGAACTTTGTTGCGTCTGCTGCTCATTCGACGGTGACGGACTTGGCGAGGTTGCGGGGCTGGTCGACGTCGAGGCCGCGGGCGAGGGCCAGTTCGCAGGCGAACACCTGTAGCGGGATCGTCGTCACCAGCGGGGAGAACAGCGACGAGGTCGCCGGTACCCGGATCAGGTGGTCGGCGAACGGCTCGACGAGGTGGTCCCCCTCCTCGGCGATGACGATGGTCCGGGCACCGCGGGCCCGGACCTCCTGGATGTTGGACACGACCTTGTCGTGCAGCACGGCCCGCCCGCGCGGCGAGGGCACCACGACGACGACCGGCACACCCTGCTCGACCAGCGCGATCGGCCCGTGCTTGAGCTCTCCCGCAGGGAAGCCCTCGGCGTGCATGTAGGCGAGCTCCTTGAGCTTGAGCGCGCCTTCCAGGGCCACCGGGTACCCGACGTGCCGCCCCAGGAACAGCACGGTCCTGGCGCCCGACAGGCTGCGGGCCAGCTCCCGCACCGGGCCGACCGTACCCAGCGTGCGGGCCACCAGGTCGGGCATCTTCTGGAGCTTCTCGACGTAGGCGCCGACCTCGTCGCCGTAGAGCACGCCACGGGCCTGCGCGAGGAAGAGGCCGACGAGCAGGCAGGCCGCGACCTGGCCGAGGAACGTCTTGGTGGCGGCGACGCCGACCTCCGGGCCGCACCGGGTGTAGAGCACGGCGTCGGACTCGCGCGGAATCGTCGAACCGTTGGTGTTGCAGATCGCCAGCACCCGGGCCTTCTGCTCACGGGCGTGCTTGACGGCCATCAGCGTGTCCAGCGTCTCGCCGGACTGGCTGATCGCGATGACCAGCGTCGAGCGGTCGAGCACCGGGTCACGGTAGCGGAACTCGGAGGCCATCTCGACCTCGCAGGGCAGCCGGGTCCAGTGCTCGATCGCGTACTTGGCGATCAGGCCGGCATGGTAGGCCGTGCCGCAGGCGACGATGAAGACCTTGTCGATGTCGCGGAAGTCCTCGCCGGACAGCCGCTCCTCGTCCAGCACGATCGCTCCGTCGGGCGACAGCCGGCCGCGCAGGGTGTCGGCGAGCACCGCCGGCTGCTCACTGATCTCCTTGAGCATGAAGTACGGGTAGCCGCCCTTCTCGGCGGCTGATGCGTCCCAGTCGACGTGGTAAGGCCGGCCCTCGACCTGTTCGCCGTTGAAGTCGATGACCGTCACGCCGTCCCGGCGGCCCTCGACGATCTGGTCCTGGCCGATCTCCAGCGCGTCCCGGGTGTGCGCGATGAACGCGGAGACGTCGCTGGCGAGGAACGTCTCCCCCTGGCCGAGCCCGACCACCAGCGGGCTGTTGCGCCGGGCACCGACGACGACCTCCGGGAAGTCCCGGTGCAGCACGACGAGGGTGAACGCGCCGGAGAGCCGATGGCAGACTCGGCGGACCGCCTCGGTGAGCGGGTGGCGCCCGCCCTCGGTGCCCTCGCTGGCGGCGACGGCGGTCGCCTCCGCCGAGCCCGGACGGCCCAGCTCGGCCTCGAGCAGGTGCGCGACGACCTCGGTGTCGGTCTCGCTCTCCAGCTCATGGCCGGCGGCGAACAGCTCGGCCCGCAGCGCGGTGAAGTTCTCGATGATCCCGTTGTGGATGACACCGATCGTCCCGGTGCAGTCCGTGTGAGGGTGGGCGTTGACGTCGGTCGGCCCGCCGTGGGTGGCCCAGCGGGTGTGGCCCATGCCGGTCGTGCCGGCCATGCCCTCCCCGACGACCTGGCCCTCGTCGTTCTCGGCGAGCGCCTTCTCCAGGTTCGCCAGCTTTCCGGCGCGTCGGACGACCTTCAGCGCGCCCGCGCCGACGACGGCGATTCCGGCCGAGTCATACCCTCGGTACTCCAGCCGGCGCAGCCCGCCGAGGGCGACCTCGAGGGCGGACTGCTCTCCCACGTAGCCGATGATCCCGCACATGGGGCTCAGCGTACGCAGCGGCGACGGCTGTGCGCGCACGGACCCGGGAACCGTCGACAGGTTTCGCGAAGGGTCCAGCGCGGATGCGGCGAAAGCCCCGAGCCGACCGGTGGCCGGCTCCCCAAGCGGGTTATTGGCGCAGGTCAGGACGTTGCCGGTCCCGGTATCGATGTCCGCCAAGTCGTTGTGACGGCACGAATTCCCGGCTACTTCGGACGGTCGTCTCCTCGTTCCCGGAGCGCCTTCGCAGCCTTCCCCAGGGAGGTGTGGGCCGGCGTCAGCCGGCGACGGTGAGCTCGCGCCTGACGACGTCGGCCAGCTCGGTGGCGACCGCGCGGGCCCGCGCGTCGGTCGGCGCCTCGACCATCACCCGCACCAGCGGCTCGGTCCCCGAGGGCCGCAGCAGCACGCGGCCCTCGGG
>NZ_JADWYX010000158.1 GCF_016786355.1 Frankia sp. AgB1.9 | reverse complement strand
CCCGGCAGGCGGGTTTTTCCCCCTCAACACCTGGCCGAGGCACTCATCGAGACGATCCAAGAGATACGTGACCGGCCAAACGAACCACGACGACACCGCCGAAACCCCCGAGCCGTGAAACGCATACACGTCCACGCCTACCGTGCCAAGCGACGGACGGACACCTGCATGACATACCCGAACCCGCCAGATATCAACATCATCCGAGCCGCTTAAATTAGCGGTATTGCCTTGCGGAGTTCCCCGGCTCCGGGCCTGCACAGACCCGTCAGGAAGCACCAGCGGAGCGACGAGCCACCGCCGGACATAGAGCATCACCCAAGGCGCGTCAGCGTGTCTTTCCACCGCACGGAGCAGAAGATCGTGGTCGACGCTGTCGAAGAACGCCTGAACATCAAGGTCAATCACCCAGGCGTAACGCCAGCATCGATCCCGGCAGGCCGCGACCGCGTCCAGCGCTGACCGTCCGGGCCGGTAGCCGTACGAGTCCGGATGGAAGATCGGTTCGACCTTTGCCCCGAGCCGCCGAGCCACCACCGTCTGGGCCACCCTGTCCGCCACCGTGGGCACCCCGAGTACCCTCGTCCCCTCACCGTGCGACTTCGGGATCTCCACCGCCATCACCGGAGGCGGGAAATAACTACCCGAGGACATCCGATTCCAGACCTTGTACAGATTGTTCTTCAGGTCGGTTTCGAAGTCGGCTACCGTGCAGCCATCCACCCCTGCGGCACCTGGTTCTCCCTCACCTGCCTCCAGGCTTCCCACACCTCCCACTTCGAGATTTCGAACGGTTTCCCTGATGGCTTCATCCTGTCCATCGAGCTCCTCCCGGTCTCCCGGTTGACCCCACAACAAGGCCACGGACAACCCGGCCCCTTCGCTCCACCCCCACCGCGCCCAGCAGGAGCTTCACCGCTACTACGAGCCGGTCCGCCGGCGCGTCCCGCATCGGTACTCACTACCTCACAGATTCATCCTGCTTGGCAGGCTCCCTCTCCCCCGCCAATAACAAGGCAAGGAGTATCAGGACACGCCTTCCCACGTTCCGCGCGAGAGCAGCAGACCAGGATCACGTCGCCTCCATGCCGGGCACCACCTGGCCAGTAAACGGGTATCCGCCAGGCTCATCCCGGGACTCAGAGCAAAACCCCGGTTTTGATGCCACCATCTACATAACGGCACGTCCACGGCGATCCCGTCACCGGGACTGCGCACCGTCTTCCTGGTCCCCACCTGACGCCTCTAGGACGCCTTTTCCACCTCGCTCACCACGACGGTCTTCAGTCAACGCAGCAGGTGGCGGTTTGAAGCCTCCCCCCGCAGGGCGGCTCCGAAGGGCCTACCTTCATCTCTCGCGCAGCACCACCTCAAGAAAGCCCTATCTACATCAAGCCCCTCTCGGTGTTCGTGGCACACGCTCTGTCGCACAATTGCCATCCTCCTGCAACCATCGTCACTGGTCGACGACCGATACCACACCCCGAACTCCCCCGCGAACGCCTGTATCTGCACCGATCACACACCACCGGCTCAAGCGACACCACCGTCGCAGAATGAACATTCACGGGATCCGGCCTGCGCACATCGCGATACCGCCAAGCACCGGTCTCTGGGTATAAACCGGAGTTGCGACACCTACGCGTCATCCTGCAGTTGCCGCATGCTCGCGCGTCCGGGTCCCGCAGGTCGGCGTCCAGATAGGCAGTCCGTCCCGCCGGAGTCCCGGACAGCAACGCACGCGCGTGGACGAGAACGATCGGTACCACCCCCGGGTTGCACACGTCGAGAATCAGGGTTCCCATCGGACGCCGCCTCCTTTTTTGTGTTCTTTTCTGTCGGCTGGTTCAGGCGGCTTCGGCGAGAACGGTCAGCCATCGCGGGCACGGCCGACCAGCGGGCGGCGCAGTTCGACTTCTTGCGGTCTCGGCGCATCCGGGCGTCCCGGGCGGCTCGCCAAGGAAAGCCGAGTGAGAAGAACCAGCTGGTCAGCGTCTAGCAAGCGATCTTTGACCAGAACGCGCGCGTGGACGAGCTGACGCGTGGCCCGGACCCGAAGTCCCCGCGCCGGTTCCCGGCGAGGGGTCCCTTGGCGCTGGGCTCACCGCTTTCGGTGTGGGCGCTTTCCGGTCTGGTCTCACCGGTTTCGGTATGGGCTGCTGGTTGTCGCGGGCGACCAGATCGCCTGCGCCAATGAGCTCGGCCTGACCCTGCTGCGGTATCACGCTTAGAAGACCGACACCCGGCAGGTCTGCCTTCGTGCGATTTCCCAACCGGCGATGCAGCCTGCCCCACCCCGCAGAGCGCTCCGCACGCCTCACCCGGCCCGACGTCGCGCCCAGACAGGTGCTCGACACCTACTCCCGCCCTGACGCGAGGCCGAAGGAAATGACAGATCATTGACACGCAACCTTCGGGCAGCTAGCCGAGAAGAACCCAAGAGGCGCTGGCCGCGGCGATGCGCCGGGACACTTGAGATGAACGCCGACAGGGATCATGGGACCGCCGGGCTGGTCCTGATGTCAGGTCTGCGTCCCGCGGTACGAGGCGACTGTTTCGGCGAGCGCGCGGTCGAGGGGCGTCGGTGGCCGGCTGAAGTGGGTCTCGAAGGCCGACGAGTCGACGACGAAGTCGTGATCGAACTCATGGAGCATCTCCACCGTTTCTCGGGCGCCGGGGTTGACGACACCGACGAGGCGCAGCTGCCATGGCTTCACCGCGACGAAGGCGGGCATCACGCCGGCGGCGCGGGCGGCGGCCTCGACGAGGGCGCGCTGAGTGATCGCTGGAGCGGTCGGCGCGTGCCAGGCTCGCCCCCAGGCTGAGGGATCCTCGGCGATGCGTAGCGCCGCATCGGCGAGGTCGGGCACGTAGGTGACCGCGTGCCGAGCCTGCGGCGACCCCAGGACCTGGGCTTTCCCGCCGGACACGAGTGGGCCGAAGAATCGTTCGCCGTATGCCGAGTCCCGCACGCCGGCACCGAAGAAGTCGCTCGCTCGGACGGCCGCGGCGCGTACCCGGCCGGACAGGTGCGCGTCGAGCAACTCCGCCCACATGGCGGCGCGCACCGCGCCCTTGCGGGTGGTTGGCATCATCGGGAGGTCCTCGGTCATGGGCACGGACACCGGCCCATACCCGTAGAGGTTCTCGATCGCCACGAGCACCGCGTCGCTCGCCTCGCAGGCCTGGAGGACGGATCGCTGGATGTCAGGGAAGTCCTTCCCCCACCGGTGGTAGGGCGGCTGGGCGCACTGGAACACCACGGTGGCACGGCCGAACGCGGCACGGGTGGCGTCGGCGTCCGCCAGATCGACCCGGCGGGGGTGGGTCCCGTCGACCGTGGTTCCCGACCTGCTGACGACATGCGGGCGGATCCCGCGGGCCACCAGCGCGGCCGCGACCGAACGGCCGACGGGACCCGCGCCCAGGACGACGGGCGTATCGAGAAGATCTGTCACGTCACGTTCTCCAATCAACATTCGAGATTCAAACACTGTATGGAGATCATAAGTAAACACCGTTTGGTCGGTCAAGGGTGTTCAAATGATCAACACTGTTCCGATAGCCTCGACGGCATGCACCCGTCCGCGGAGTCCCGACGAGACCGCCAGCGTCGGGAGCTCGTCGCGGAGATCCTCGCCGCCGCCCGCCGCCAGCTTGACGACGGCGGTCCAGGCAACGTGTCGTGGCGGGGCGTCGCCCGTGAGGTCGGTATGAACCCGGCCTCGCTCTACACCTACTTCGCCAGCCTCGACGAGCTGTTCACCGCACTGATCACGGAGAGCTTTCTAAGTCTCGCCGACGCCGTTCGCCAGGCCTTTGACGACAGCGCGGGCGCCGAGTCCCTCGACCGGTTCCTCGCCTGCGTCCGGGCGTACCGGGCCTGGGCCCTCGCCAACCCCCGGCGGTTCAACCTGATCTGGACCGACCAGCTACCCGGCTTCGCGGCACCGCCGGCCGGGCCCACCGTGACCGCCGAACAGACGGTCTATCGGCCGTTCCTGCTGGCGGTCGGCGAGGCGGAGGGACGCGGCGATCGGCTGGCGCAGTTCGCCACGCTGCCCACCGACGACCAGTACCGCCTCCTGGGCCTGTTCGGCACCCTGCACGGCCTCGTCTCACTCGAGATCAACAGCCACCTCGCCCCAGGGTCGGTCGACGCAGAGGCACTCCTCGTCGACCAGATGACCCACGCCCTGCGACACCCCCACCCGCCCAAGGACGAGTCCCAGCTCGACACACCGGAAAAATGATGCCCACCGATACCCTGCGGCGCACAGGTCCGGCGTGAGGTGCGCCGACCACTCCGCGCACCCACGCCGCCGGCAGCTACGACGTCACGGTCTTGCCGTGGAACGTCACCAACGCGGACCGCCCCACATCCCTCGGAGTTGTTCCGTGGCCTGGCTGCCGCCGTGGCTGCCAGTCCCCACCCCTGATGACAGACTCGGCAGACAGCGGAGCTTCCGGGAACGAGGCCTGTCTCAGCGGACCCCCTCCTACCGGAGCTCCGCTGCCTCAGCTACACGCCGAGCTCGGTCAGCTGTCGAGTAAGACTCCATGGCCTTGGCAGCATCTGAGTGCAGGACGGGCAGCCCAGGGTAGGTCGACCAAACCGCAATGGACTGATCAACCAGTAGCCATCCAGGCAGCCTGGGCCCGTTTTCAAGATCGGTGTTTCCGGCCCGACACGCCGGGCCCCCGGCGATCAGGGTGCCTCACGGTGCGGCGACCGGTTCGGGAGGACTCCCGCGTTGTCGCGCGGGCGACGCTGCGGATCTGCTGGCGCCAATCCCGCGACTTTCCCGCGCCGTTGACGCGTGCGGCTGTAGTCGGTTGCTCGGGCGTTCCGAAACTGCCGCAGCTTCCAAGGCGTGACCGGGCTCGTCGCGCGCTGTAGGCGTCGCGAGCTGTGAGGGAGCCGCCTGGTTAGCGGACCAGGCGCAGCGGGCGGGTTTCGGGCTCCTGCTCGGCGTCCGTCATGGGGTCCGCGTTGGTCAGCCTGGTGCCGCTGAGCTGGTCGAGACGGGTCTGGCTCGCGGGGTCGGTGGCCAGGAAGGTGACGAGGCGCTGGTTTGCCGGGGGTACGGTCAGTTGCTCGCAGAACAACCGCATTTCACCGCGCCGGGGGTGGAGCAGCCGTCGCGCTGAGCCACACAGGGTGGCGATGTCGTGGCGGCTCCACCAGTGCGCGAACTCTGGACTGGTCGCGCTGAGACGGCCAACCAGCCGGTTGATGGCCGGATCGTCAGGGACGCGGCCTAGCTAGGACTCGCGCCCCTTAGGTGATCCCATGTTCGTCCTTGCTATACGTCCGAGCACGACTTAGGCGCCCCACTCATCTCCTTGAATGCCCTCACTGGGCATCGCTCCCACCCCGAAAGGTATGCCGTGGACCCTAACACCACGACATAGGGTGGCACCGGTTACAGGCGTTTTCCGGTGGATGGCGCATTACATCTTCTGGAGATTGGGGTTCAGGCAGTCAAGCTTTCGCCATATCGCGCGGGCCCCACAGCACCTCGCTCCTTCGCCTGGACGCGACCGCTGGTTTTCTGCCATGCTATTGCCCCCTTCACCTTTCGGATCCAGGTAAGGCATCAGGCCCAGGAACCTCCCTTCGAGTTCCTCCCGACTGAGCCGGGGATATAGCAAAGCGCCTCATGGCGCATCAGGGCTTGCGGGCGACGCCGCCGTAGCCGCCGATGACCACGTCCGACGGCGATGGCGCGTCCGGCTGCCAGCGGTCGAGCGCAACGATCCCGGGTTCGAGGAGGTCGTATCCGGTGAACAGGGCGGTCATCTGGTGGTGGTCGCGGGCGACCATCGGGATGCCGTGTTGGCGGTAGGCCGCCGCGACAGCATCGAGGGTGGGGTCGAGGTCGTGGGCGATGTGGGTGATGGTCAGGTAGCTGCCCGCGGGCAGGGGTTCCATCAGGGACCGCACGATCTCAGCGGCCTCGACGTCGTCGGGGACGAAGTGCAGGACCGCGATGAGTGACAAGGCGACGGGCTTGGTCAGACTCAGCGTGGCCTGGAGGACGTCGGCGCTCAGGATCGTGGTGGGATCGTGGAGATCGGCGTCGATGTAGGCGGTCCGGCCCGTCGGGGCGCTGGTCAGAAGGGCCCTGGCATGGGCCAGGACGATCGGGTCGTTGTCGACGTAGACGACTCGGGACTCGGGTGTGACAGCTTGGACGACCTCGTGAAGGTTGGGCGGAGTCGGAATCCCGGTGCCGATGTCGAGGAACTGCCGGACCCCTCGGTCGGCGGCGAGGTGACGTGCGGCGCGGGTCATGAACGCCCGGTTCGCTCGTGAGGTCGCCGGGGCGTTCGGGTAGATCGTGAGGATCTCCTCGGCTGCTTCCCGGTCGGCCGGATAGTTGGTCTTGCCACCCAGAAAGTAGTCGTACATCCGCGCGGTGTGAGCAACATCGGTCCGCAGGTCGACAGGGATAGCCCTTGGTGGGAAGACAGACCTCCCCTCCATCGTCGGCCCAGGGGCGTCCGTCGGCGTGTCTGCGCTTTCGGGCCGGGTCATGGTGCCGCCTCTCCTTGCGCGGGCAGCCTCAAGACACGGCGCCCCCGCAACCTGGTCGTTCCCGATCTTTTCTATCAGCGCGCCCCTTGGAGAGACCGAGGAGGTCGCGCTGGTGACGGTGGTCAGGTTGCTCCGGCCCTGCTTCAGGCACTGCGGGTGGACAGCTACTAGTCGACACCCGGTCGCTTCGGGCCGCCATAGGAGATGTCAACAAGATGGTCACCGAATGTGGATCGGTCGCAACCTGCGTTCACACACGCGTGCGTTGGCGTTCGCGGCAGACGGGCCTGCGCTTCGTTCGTCCGCCGACCCGCGTCACTGTTCGGCCGTCGCCTTCGACGTAGCCCACCGCGATGGGAAGACGTGGGGGCGGCTGTGCTATCCGACGTCGAGGTGATGTTCCCGATCTTCGCCGGCTCGGCGATGCACCCGCGGGCGCTACGAGCGGGTGGTCTGGCGACCGTGCAGCGGGAGCGTGGGGCGTGCCGGTCTGGCCGGGTTCCTGGGCGCTGGAGGCCTCGGCGTCGGGCCTTCTCTGTGTAGTGATGGGGTGGTCATCACCCGGTGGTGAGGAGTCCGCCGAGTCGTAGGACGGCCGGGCGGGTGTGGAGGGGGAGGCGGTTGAGGCCTTCGTCGCCGAGCGCGACGAGCAGGTGGGTGTCGCGGACCGCGTAGACGACGATGTGGCCCCCCTCCGCAGCGAGTGATGACTTCGCGCGGCTCGCCCATTCCGACCTCGGTACCGGTGCTCTTGCCGAGGCCGAGCGCGACCGCGGCCATCGCGGCGAGGACTTTGGGTCGCACGTCGCTGGCGTCGTGCGTGACCAGAAGGCCATCCACCGACGCCACCGCACTGTCCGTCGCTCCCGCTACCCGCTCACGCAGCGCCGTGAGCTCACCCGAACCACCCCATGATCACAATCAGATACGCGTCCTAGAACGGTGGGTCTGTGTCGAGGTAGGCGGGCACCGGTGCGCTGCGGTCAGAGCGCGTGACAGCTGGCGGGCTCGCTGGGACGGATGTCGTAGCAGCCGTATTGCAGGCCGTCGGCGGACTGGTCGGGGCCGGCGTCGGCGAGATAGACCAGCGAGATCCAGCCCCACCGGCCGTTGTCGGCCCGTGTGTAGGCCCACCAGAAGTTGGTGTGCGAGTCGGCGGTGTGCGACTCGCCTGGCTGCTGGCCCAGGAACCAGTGTCCGCCGCTCTCGCGTAGGGTCCCGACCTGTTCCGAGGTGGCGTCGGGCTGGCCCATTACCGGCACGTTCCCGGTCCGCAGCGTGCAGAACTGGCCGTAGAGGCGATCCGCGGCGATCCAGGACGGGACGGTGCAATGGCCACCGCCGCCGCCGAGGGCATTCATGGTCAGCCAGCTCCGCAGCGGGGACGGCTGGTCGGTACCGAGGAGGTCGACGCCGGCGTACAGCGCGTCGGCCCAGGCGTCGTTGTGGTCGGGACAGCCCCTCGGGTTCGACAGTCGGATGTGGTGCCCGGTGCTCTGGGCCTTGATGATGTCGTCCCAGTGCGACGCCTGGATCGTCTGTTCGCCCGTACGCGCGCAGTCGGCGCCGAGGGCCGGGTCCTGGAGACTGATCACCGGGACCAGGTCCGCGTTGTACTGGTCCCGGTCAGTGTCGAGGCGTCCGTCGAGGAACGCGTACGTGTTGGGCTGCTGTCCGAGCAGTCCGCGCACCGACTCGTAGCCGTCCCCGGCCGGCAGCTGGTCGTCGTTGTGGGCTCCGGTGAGGATCACCTGCACCGGGGCCCACCGCCGTGCTCCCGCTTCGACGTGATACAGCATGCTCCGGTACGGGACGAGCGCGTCCATGACCGCGCGGGCGACCACCAGCGGATTGTTGCGATCGGCGGACGCCGCGGCCCGGTCCGCGGGCAGCCGGCAGGCACCCGGCACCACCTCCGCGCACGTGATCTCGACGAAGAGCAGGAACGGCTGGTTGTATCCCGGATAGACCCGGCCCCCGCCGGCCTTCACCCGGGCGTCGAGCGCCTGCAGGTAGGTCGGCTCGAAGGACTGCACGGTGGTGCAGCGGTCGCCGTCGAAGTGACGACAGATCGCCAGGCGGCCGTCGTGCAGGAAGACGTCGGCCTCGACACCGGTGAAACCGTGGTCGAGGGCGTCCTGCAACGGCCGGGCGTCGAGGTGGTCGTCGTTCGCGTACCCGTGTTCGAGGGGCGTCACCGTTGCGGTGGCAGGTGCCGCCGCGGGTGGCGGCTGGTCCGCTTCACCGCCCTTCTCGCCTCCCACCCCTGCCTCGCCGCCGAGAGCGAGGAGGGCGGCGACCACAACCGCACCGGCGATCCACGGCCGGGCCCGGCCGGGCCGGAGTCCCGCTCGGGTCCGGCGCGTGGTGAAGTAGGCGTCGATGACCACCGGTTCCAAGGCCGGCTTGTCCTCGACCACGGGTTCCACGGCCGGCTTGTCCTCGCGCGGCGCGGGCACAGCCCGCGGCGCCCGCCGATCGGCCAGCTCGGCCTCGTCGCAGAGCACCGACACACGCGTGCTGGCGGCCACCAGGCGGTGGGCGTCGGCGTCCTCGAACGGCATGGCGGCGATGACGTGGCCGGCCCGGGCCACGGCGACCACAAGAACCGGATCGGCGATCCGTCGCAGATCCCCGGAGAGGACCGCAGCCACGTCGTCCTTGTCCACCGAGATGCCCGGTGCCAGCCGATGGCTGCGGATCACCTCCGCCATGTGACGCAGGGAGCCCGGCTTCCGGGGGCGTCGCGGCGGAGGTGACCCGGGCGGCGGGGTGTAGATCCCGACCCGGGCGGCGTGGGCGACGGTAGCGTTGAGATCAGACGCCAGCAGCTGCGCCGAGTCACGTGCCGTGACCCACCACGGCGCCAACGGTTCCTGCACGCCGAACCCTTTCCTCTCGGACACATCACCGACCGACGCCGATTATGCCCATCGGATACGAACTCGCCGCCACTCAAAACCGGGACAAACCGGACCGGCCGGGAGCCGGTGGTCGACGTCGACGCCCTGGCCGCCCGGATCGCCGCGTTCCCGGACGAGCTGCTGCGCCGCCCGTCGCCCCGCGAGCGGCTCCAGCGGGATCCCGCTGACCGCTGCGCAGCCGCCATACCGACGACGAGGACGCTCGGCGGGAGGTGCTGGCCGAGCTGCACGGGATCGCCGCCATCCGGCCGGTTCACCTGCGCCCAGCTCGTCGACACGCTCGACACCCCACGCCTACGGCACCGCCCGGCCACCCAACAACAGGAAGCCCGGGCCGTCCCGGGGGCGCCTCCCGGTCGGCGATCTGTCCCCGACCGACAGCTGCTTCCGGTATCTGTCCCCGACCGACAGATGCTTCGGTTCTGGGGACAGATGCCTGTCGACCAGGGTCGACGAGCGTGTCGAAACTCGAACCGGCCATCCGGTAGCACCGGACCAGCACGGCCGACTCATCCGATTCGGGTAGCACGCTGGTGCCCGAAGACACACAGGAGACACACATCGTGAAACGCGCAATCGCCGGCACACTGGCCAGCAGCGTCGCGACGATCGGGCTTCTCGCCCTCGTGCCGACCTCCGCGATGGCGGCGGGGAACTGCCGCACCGCGGAGTCGATCTCCATTCGCGGCGGCGAAGCCGAGGTCCAGGAGTGCACCACCCCCACTCAAGTACAGGTCCGAGGCTGGGTGAGGGACACCCTCGCGGACGGCAAATGTGCCCAGGTCTACGCCACGTACAACAGGTACTCGGGCCGGGACTACAGCTCGGGCGCCTGCCCGAAGGGGGACATCGACTCCTTCGTGTTCCCGTGGCGGGCTGGCAGCGACGCGTTCATCTACCTCCGGGTGTACTGACCCGCAGGCCGCGCCCCCATCCGCGACACGACAAACAGGAGATGTCCTCACCATGAAACGCATTCTCGCCAGCACGGTGGCCGCCACCTGCGTCGCCACGGCCGGGCTTGTCGCCCTCGTGCCCACCGCCGCGTCGGCAGCGACTAGCTGCCGCCCCACGCAGTACATCAGCATCCACGGCGGCAAAGCCGAGGTACACGAGTGCACCAGCGGCGGCCGGGTCCAGGTCGAGGGCTGGGTGGAAGACACCAACGCGGACGGTAAGTGCGCCCAGGTCTACGCCTCCTACAACAACTATTCGGGCAAGGACTACAGCTCCAAGGCATGCCCGGACGGTGACATCGACGAGTTCCTGTTCCCTTGGCGGGCGGGTACCGACGCATACATCTACCTGCGGCTGGTCTAGCGACCTTTGGACTCGGGGCTTGGGGATTATACTCCCGGAAAAGTCTCGTTGGCCAAGATCAAAACTTGTTCGGGGCCGATCGGAATACGCCGGGAGCCGGCAATGGCGGTCGTTGCGATGTTGCTTCGCTCCCGGCTGACCAGCGGCGATGACCCTCTGGGTGCCGGGTCTTCGTATACGGCGCTGCCCCGGCACCGGTATTCTGAGTCTGCGGTGGACCAGCGGATTCACCATCTATGGCAGGTCCACCCCGTATTCCGGTCGGCCCCCTGATGGAGCAGACCCTGCTTGCCGTCGCCGCCGGACTGGCCGTGACCGCGCTGGGAGCGTGGTGGCTGCACCGGCGCCGCAATGCCCAACGAGTAGCCGCCGCGGGCGGCTCGACCAGCGCGTGCGGCGGTGGGACCTGCGGCTGCTGAACCGAACGCCCGGCCAGCCCCGTTCCCCGCCGCCGGTCGAGAGCGCGCCGTCACCGACCGGCCGCAGCCCTCGCCCGGCGCTGACCGCTCGGCCGGGAGATCTCATCCAGAACGCACCTCAGAGGCTCACCGCGGCGGCCTCGGCAAGTCGCAGCGGCCGGCAGCCGTCGGGGCCGAGCTGGGCGAGCTCGCCGTCGATGTCGACGGAGTGGGTGCCATAGAAGTCCACGTTCTCATGGCGGGTCGGCCAGATGTGCGCCAGGACCTCGTCATCGACGTCGCGGCCGGTCCGGCGCAGGGCTGCCACGCCGAGGCCGTGGTACTCAGTGGACCAGCAGACGATCGCGTTGGTCGCGAGGGTGAGGCACCCATCTGCTCAGTCTGCTGCTCGTGGTGCCGGCGCCGGAGAGCGCCCTCGCCGGCGTACGCGAGGGAACGGCGCAGTGCGTGCAGGTTCTCGCCCTTGTTTAGCTGCCGGGCGATGCGCCGCCGGTACGTCTCGTCGGCCAGGTCCCGGGCCGCGTAGACGGTGCGCCGTAGCGCCCGGTACTCCTTGATCGCGCTGGTCAGCGCATTCTGCTGGAGTTTCGAGGAGCACAGCTTCCCGACCACCGGCGCCGCGGTGGCGTGTCCGCCCTGCACGGATGCGGCGACCCGCAGAAGGTCGTCCCACATGTCCGTGATCAGGTCCAGGTTGAGCCGCCGGGTCAACGCCGGCCCGGTACGCGGCTATCGGTCGAGGAGTCAGCGCGGGGTCCGGTCCGGTACAGGGTGATCTTCCCGAGGTCCCGGATCCGCGGTGACAGCTGCTTTACCGACCAGGTCGAACAGGGCGAAGTTCGCCAGGGTCGCGCCGTGGGTGTCGGTGGCGTGCTCGAAGACCGGCAGGTCGGTCTCGTTGCCCAGCAGCCCGTCGAGCACGTAGTGCGACTCGGGCGCGGTCGCGACGATGACCTTCGTGTGGAAGGTCGAGTGCTGGTCGGAGACGTGGGTGTAGGTGGAGACTCCTTGGCCTCGGGCGAAGTACCGGGACAGGTGCCGGGCGGTGATGGACTTGCCCTTGACCGGGAACCGCTGCCCGTCGGAGCTCGACAGGGTGCCGGAGCCGAACGCCCGGGTCAGCGGGAGCCGGTGGTGGTAGTCGACCACCGCGGCGTTGGCCGCCTCCAGGGTCTCGGGCCGGAAATACCACTCGGCGGTCCAGGCGAGCACGTCGTACGGCACGCCGCAGGACTCGGCCATCGCCGACAGGCCCATGTTCGTGGCCTCCGCGATGATCACGTACATCAGGTTGCGCTTGAGCTCGGCCGGCCGGGCGACTTCCCGCCGGCGTACATCAGGTGTTCGGTGAACCCGGTCCGCGCGTCGACCTCCACCAGCACCGACGCGATCGGCACCCGCGGCAGCATCGCGGCCAACTCGGCACGCAGCGCATCGGCCTCGGCGGGCACGTCCTCGGCGGTCAGCGGCGGGATGATCAGCTCGCCGTCTTCGGTGAGCCGGACCTCGCCCGGGTTGCCCTTGGCCAGCTGGGTCTCCAGGTCGGCCAGGGCGGTGTGCAGCTCGTCGTCGGCCGCCGCGAGCGCGGCGGCGGCCTCGACCGGCTTGCCGACCAGGTGGCAGAACTCCACCTTCTGCGGCGCCCACGCCTGCGGGGTGAGCAGGAACGACGCTGGATCGGCGTACCGGCGCGAGCCGGGCACAGAGACGTCGCCCGAGCGCAGCCCGTCGCGTAGGCCGACCAGCACGGCCAGCTCCCAATACCGGCGGTACGCGGTGACGTCGCCGGCCTGCTCCGCGGCGACCAGGTGGCCGGCCCACTTCGCCGGCACGAACCCGACCGGGGCGCTCGCCGGGACCTTGCGGGCGCCGGTGGCGTGCAGCCCGGCCAGTATGCTCACCGCCTGCAGCAGCTGTTCTGTGCCCGGTCCGCCGGCGAACTGCACCGCTGCGAGCACGGACCGGGCGAACTGGCGCAGATAGAACATTGAGGCGTCGAGCATGCTGAGCTGGCCGTGGTCGCGGGGGAGCCGCTCGCGGCGTTCGGCCCATGCGGCGCGCATCCAGTCCATGCCGATGGTGGTGCGCAGCATGGTGCCGATCTGCTCGTCGCCGATCGCGCTGTCGAGCACGATGGTCAGGATGTCGTCCAGCAGGGCCTGCCGGTTCTCGGCGCCTTTGGCCCGCTCGGCCAGGGCCTCGGCGACCTTCTGCTTCGCCGCCGCCTCCCGACCGCTAATCGCCTGGTCGAACAGCAGCAGCGTCTCGTCGAGCACGTCGACGGCCGACTGCGCCAGCAGCGTGAGCAGGATCGGGTACCGGCGCTCCGGCTCGCGCCGTTCTTCGCCGGCCTTGACCTCGTCGACCCGGGCCTGACCCCGCTGCACCTGTGGCGCCCGGACTCCGGCACCGCGGCCCAGCCGGGCGCGGAAGCAGGCGGCCGGCTCGCGTACGCCGGAGTAGCCCGCAAACCGTAGGACGGGCTCGTCCCCCACCGGGGGCTCGCGCGGCTGGTCGCGTCCCCGGCCCAGGCGAGGCACTCGATCCTGCCCCCTTCGAGGACCAGGCGCCGTCGTCGTGAGCGTAGCGGAGCGGCGGCGTCAAGCTGGCGGCCGGGCCGAGGTCTCGTTGGCCGGCGAACTGCGATGCCTGCTGCACGCCGACGTCGACCGGCGGGCCCTGTTCGCCGCCGGGGACTGGGACTCGGCATGGCTCTGGCGACAAGGCCGGACCGACGTGGAGCCGGCTGCGGCGCAGCGGGAGGCGGTGCGTCTCGCGCTGCCCTCCAGGGTCGCGGTGCTGACTGGCGGGCCGGGGCGCGGGAAGGAAGAGTTTCACGGTCCGGTCGGATCGTGGAGATGGCGACGGAGAGAAGGTGGCGGTGCTGCTCGCGGCGCCGACGGGTCGGAGCGCGAAACGGCTCACCGAGCAGACCGGCCATCCGGCGGCGACCGTGCACCGGCTGTTGGAGCTACGCCGCGGCGGGGACGCCGCCTACGACCGCGACCGCCCCTTGGACGCCGACCTGGTTGTCGTCGACGAGGCCTCGATGTTCGACCTGCTGTTGGCGAACAAGCTTGCCCGCGCCGTCTCCCGGCGCGCATCTGTTGCAGGTCGGTGACGTCGACCAGCTCCCCTCCGTCGGCGTCGGCCAGGTCTTACGTGACCTGCTCGCCGAGGACACCGCGGTGCCGCATGTGCGGCTGTCCCGGGTGTTCCCCCAGGTCACCCAGTCCGGGGTCGTCACCAATGCCCATCGGATCAACGCCGGCCAGTTCCCGCATGTGAAGGGCCTGCTGGACTTCTTCCTGTTCGCCTGCGAGCAGGACGAGGACGCGACCGCCATGACCGTCGATGTGGTTGCGAACCGGTGCAGCTCGACAAGGCGGCACGAGCCAGCATCCTTGCCTGGCCGCGGGCCCCGACGGACGAGGGCCGGATGCCGGTGGGCCTACGACGACGGCCACGGCCCCCGCCAACCACCCCGGGCAGGACGGATGAGATGTCGGCAGGCTGATCGGCTGCGCGGGTACCCGATCAGCCGGTCGACGATGGAGTTGATGATTTCTTCAATTGCTGACATGGTGGTTCTCGTAGGTGGAGTGTCGAGCCTTTGCCCGTTGTGTGCGATGGGTCTGGGAGGAGGCGGGTGGTGGTGCAGGTTCCGCTGTACCAGGCGAAGGCGGAGCTGTTCCGGATGTTGGGTCATCCGGTGCGGGTCCGGGTGCTGGAGCTGTTGCAGGCCGGGCCCATGCCGGTGCGGGAGCTGTTGATGACGATCGAGGTCGAGCCGTCGAATCTGTCGCAGCAGCTCGCGGTGTTGCGCCGGTCGGGGATCGTGACCGCGACCCGCGACGGTTCGACCGTCGTATACGCGCTGGCTGGTGTCGACGTGGCCGAGTTGATGCGGGCCGCGCGGCGCATTCTCACGGAGATGCTCACTGGGCAGGCTGGGCTGCTCGAGGAGCTCCGCGAGGCCGAGATGAGTTCGCGGTGAATGGGGCAGAGCGATCGAACGGGCCGGTGAGGCACAGGCCGGCCGCAGATCGCGCGCCCGGCGGAGCCAACCAGGCGGCACTAAGCAGGGCGGCCGCAACGAACGGGGTGTGCCCATCGAGGCCGGAGCAGTTCGAGCCGGTCGTCCGGGTGTCGACGGGATGACCTCGGTCCCGGCCGGGGTGAATCCGGCCTTCAGCATCCGGATCTTCGTCCGTGGACGGGCGGCGGCGCTAGTCGCGGCGGTCGTCTCCGACGCGCCTGGCACAGTCGTGGTTCGCGCCAACACATCAGATTCAACAGGCAATCGCTCCATCACGTTGGATGCCGACGGCGGGCCCACGTTGCGCTGGCTCGTCGGTGCCCTGCGCCAGCGACTGGGCATGAACCTGTTGCGGACCGAGGACCTTGCCTTCGTCGCCGCGTCCACTGGCAAGCTCGTCCAGCGGGCCTGCATGGCGGCTACGACCGGCCACGACCTGGCGTTGTCCGACGCGGACGCCGACCGACGTGTCATCGGCCACCTGGCAGGCCACCCGCGCCACGTCGACCGGTTCACGGGCCGTTCCCGCAGGGTGGCGCTGCTGACTGACGCCAGCGCGGTGCTGGACTTCGAGCCGCTCGCGCCCGAGGCCGCGCTGCCGGCGGTCGAGTCCCAGGCACTGCACCTTCACCTGGCCACCGGCTTCGACGTCGTCCCGCTGCCGGTCGCCGCCCGTGAGCCGGCCGACCTGGCCACCGCGATCGGCATGCTTGCCCCCGGGTTCGCCGCCCTTGTCCTGGTCCACACTCACCTACGCCGCGTCCAGGCCGCCCGCGCCGGGCTCGCGTCTGGCTCCCTCCTGCTGCTTGACGCGGTCAACGACGGCTTCGCTGTGGCCGCCACTGCCGCGGTCCTCAACTACCTGCGGGCGCGCGGCGTCGACTCGGGCCGGGCCCGTGTGGCCGTTGTGGATCCGGCCCGGGGCGGAGACCTGGCCGGTCTGTTGATCGCGGCCGGTGTCGGTGACCTCACGCTCTACGACCCGATCGAGTACGGCATCCGACCGCTGCACCGGATCGCCGCCGACCTGGATCTGATTGTCGACCTGATCGGACTGGCGGCGCCGCCCGACGGCGTCTTCGTACTGCGTGCCCGCCCGGAAACTCCTCCTCCGCTGGCCGCCGCCACTTCAGGGCCCCGTGAGCTGCACGCGTTGCCCGGTCTGTTGCGCGCGGCTGTCAACACCCGCCGGCCGATCACGCTCGAGGCTCGTGTCGCCGCCGTGCACGCCCTCGTGGCCGCGACGCCCTCTGGCGCACTGCTGCCTTCCCTCGACCACCCGCGCCTGACTCCCGCTGTCGCAGCGGCTGCGACCCATGTCCTCGCCGCCGGCTGCTAGCGCGCCGCCGACGGGCGGGCTGCCTGATCGGAGCGCGCGAGAGCCGTTTCGCCAGGTTCTGCCCGGGCGTCCCGAGAAGGACGTCGAGGTTTTCGACGATGCTGGCGGGAATCGGGTGGGCGGGGAGGACTCCGACCAACAGGACGCGGATGTGCTCAGCCGTCGACGCGACGAGGACGTGCAGGCGCTCCACGCGGTCGGCTCCGATTCCCTTCGGATGTACTTCAAGGCGATCGGCAAGGTCCGGCTGCTCAGCGCGGAGGAGGAGGTCGATCTGGCCAAGCGGATCGAGGCAGGTCTGTTCGCCGCGGAGAAGCTCGCCGCGTCGGGGCGGACTATCTCCCCGCAGCGGCGCCGTGACCTCGAGGCCGTCGAGCGGGACGGCGAGGTGGCCAAACGGGCGTTGGTGGAGGCGAACCTGCGGCTCGTTGTCTCGGTCGCGAAACGTTACCGCGGCCGGGGCATGCTTCTTCTGGACCTGATCCAGGAGGGCAACCTGAGTCTGATCCGGGCCGTAGAGAAGTTCGACTACACCAAGGGCTACAAGTTCTCCACCTACGCCATCTGGTGGATCCGCCAAGGCGTCGGCAGGGCGCTCGCCGACCAGGCACGCACGATCCGCATCCCGGTCCACATGGTCGAAATGATGAACAAGACGACGCGGGTACGACTGCAGCTGATGGAGGACTTGGGTCGGGAGCCGTCGCCGGAAGAGATCGCTGAAGAGGCGGACCTCTCGCCGGAAAAGGTCCGGGAGATCCTGGAGGTCTCCCAGCGGCCAGTCTCGCTGGACACGCTGGTCGGTGCGGATAGCGATGCCCTCCTCGGGGATTTCATCGAGGACGCAGACGCTGTGGTGCCGTTCGACGTGGCTAGTTCTGTCCTGCTACGCGAACAGATCGGCTCGATTCTGTGCACCTTGTCCGACCGTGACAAGAAACTCATCGAACTGAGGTTTGGCCTGGCTGATGGCACTCCCAGGACGCTGGAGGAGGTCGGCCGCGAGTTCGGGGTGAGCGGCGAGCGGATCCGACAGGTCGAGTCGAGGACCTTGTCGAAGCTGTGCCACCCGTCACGCTCGCACAGACTTCGAGATTACGTGGACCAGTGAACCTCGCGAATGGTCTGAAGAAAATTTAGCGATGCGCGAGCCGAGTGAAAGCTCGCGGACGCGGGCCGACCCGGTAGCTCAAATATCACTCGCCCGCAGTGGATCAAGGCGGGCTGAGGATGCATCTTGGTGCCGAGCGGCCGGACCGTTACGTCGACGCGGCTGCCGTAGACCGCCCAGAGGCGGACCGTAAGTAGTCCACAAATAGAGCGCACTCGACACGACCGGTACTTGAGGGGCCGCGACAAGTCGCCGAAAGCGTTCTTGCTGGACAGCGCGGTGATGCGAATATGCGTAGGCGGCGTTCCAGCCTAGAAAGGCGTGGTCTTTTCACGTCGAGAGCCTCCGGACTGGCTATGAGCGTTTCCTCTGGCCCCACCTTCCGGGGGCAGAGAGCACGTGAGGGTGCCTGGGGCTGGGTGTCGAGGTGCGGGGGTAATGGTCAGCGCAGCCGGTCGGCGAGTGTGGCGAGTTCGATCCACAGGGCGTCGGGAAGGCGGGTTCCGAGGCTGGTGAAGTAT
>NZ_JADWYX010000157.1:17330-18310 GCF_016786355.1 Frankia sp. AgB1.9 | reverse complement strand
AAGGATCCCCAGAACGCAACGAAGATCATCGATGTCTATTTGATCTTGTTGGCGCGGGTCTTAACTTAGCGGTATTGGTCCGCAGCGTCCCGCAGCGTCACGGCCAGGTTGGCCATCGCCGTCAGGGTCCGGAGATCGTCGGAGCCCAGGAGCTCTCGCCGCCGGTCGAGGACGTGCTGCTGCAACTTCCAAGCACCCGGATAGTCCGCGGCGTTCCGCAGCGTCACGGCCAGGTTGGCCATCGCGGTCAGGGTCCGGGGATCGTCGGGACCGAGGAGTTCTCGCCGCCGGTCGAGAACCTCCTGCTCCAACTCCCGAGCACCCGCAAAGTCTCCAGCGTTCCGCGCCGTCGCTGCCAGGTTGGCCATCGCGTCCAGGGTCCGGAGATCGTCGGAGCCCAGGAGCTCTCGCCGCCGGTCGAGGACGCGCTGCTGCAACTCGCGGGCACCCGTGTAGTCGCCAGCGTTCCGCAGCGTTGCGGCCAGATTGGCCATCGCGTCCAGGGTCCGGGGATCGTCGGGACCGAGGAGCTCTCGCCGCCGGCCGAGAACCTCCTGCTCCAACTCCCGAGCACCCGCATAATCCCCAGCGTTCCACACCGTCGCTGCCAGGTTGGCCATCGCGTCCAGGGTCCGGGGATCGTCGGAGCCCAGGAGCTCTCGCCGCCGGCCGAGAACCTTTTGCTCCAACTCGCGGGCACCCGCATAGTCCGCGGCGTTCCGCAGCGTCACGGCCAGATTGGCCATCGCGGTCAGGGTCCGGAGATCGTCGGGACCGAGGAGTTCTCGCCGCCGGCCGAGAACCTCCTGCTCCAACTCCCGAGCACCCGCATAATCCCCAGCGCTCCACACCGTCGCGGCCAGGGTGGCCATCGCGTCCAGGGTCCGGGGATCGTCGGGACCGAGGAGCTCTCGCCGCCGGCCGAGAACCTCCTGCTCCAACTCCCGAGCACCCGCATAATCCGCTGCCCACCGCAGCGT
>NZ_JADWYX010000157.1:16082-17230 GCF_016786355.1 Frankia sp. AgB1.9 | reverse complement strand
TTGGCCATCGCGTCCAGGGTCCGGGGATCGTCGGAGCCCAGGAGCTCTCGCCGCCGGCCGAGAACCTCCTGCTCCAACTCCCGAGCACCCGCATAATCCGCTGCCCACCGCAGCGTTGCGGCCAGATTGGCCATCGCGTCCAGGGTCCGGGGATCGTCGGAGCCCAGGAGCTCTCGCCGCCGGCCGAGAACCTCCTGCTCCAAGTCCCGAGCAGTGGAGTAGTCCGCAGCGTCCCGCACCGTTGCGGCCAGATTGGCCATCGCCGTCAGGGTCCGGAGATCGTCGGGGCCAAGGAGCTCTCGCCGCCGGCCGAGAACCTCCTGCTCCAACTCCCGGGCAGTGGAGTAATCTGCCGCCCACCGCGATATCCGGGCCATCACGGCCATCGCGTCCAACGTGTCCGGATGGTCGGGGCCGAGTAGCTCTCGCCGCCGGTCGAGGACGTGCTGCTGCAACTCGCGAGCACCCTCATAGTCCGCCGCCCACCACAACGTCACGGCCAGGGTGGCCATCGCCGTCAGGGTGCGGGGATCGTCGGGGCCGAGGAGCTCTCGCCGCCGGTCGAGGACGTGCTGCTGCAACTCGCGGGCAGTGGAGTAGTCCGCAGCGTTCCGCAGCGTTACGGCCAGGGTGGCCATCGCGGTCAGGGTCCGGAGATCGTCGGGGCCAAGGAGCTCTCGCCGCCGGTCGAGAACCTCCTGCTCCAACTCCCGAGCACCGGCAAAGTCCCCAGCGTCCCGCAGCGTTGCGGCCAGGTTGGCCATCGCGATCAGGGTCCGGGAATCGTCGGGGCCAAGGAGCTCTCGCCGCCGGCCGAGGACCTCCTGCTCCAACTCCCGGGCACCTGCATAGTCCGCTGCCCACCGCAGCGTTGCGGCCAGGTTGGCCATCGCGATCAGGGTCCGGGAATCGTCGGGGCCAAGGAGCTCTCGCCGCCGGTCGAGGACGTGCTGCTGCAACTCGCGGGCAGCGGAGTAGTCCGCAGCGTCCCGCAGCGTCACGGCCAGGTTGGCCATCGCCGTCAGGGTCCGGAGATCGTCGGAGCCCAGGAGCTCTCGCCGCCGGCCGAGAACCTCCTGCTCCAACTCCCGAGCACCCGCATAATCCCCAGCGTCCCGCACCGTCACGGCCAGGGTGACCATCGCGTC
>NZ_JADWYX010000157.1:5831-15982 GCF_016786355.1 Frankia sp. AgB1.9 | reverse complement strand
CAGGGTCCGAGTGTGATCGGGGCCAAATAGCTCTCGCCGCCGGTCGAGGACCTCCTGCTCCAACTCCCGGGCACCCGCATAATCCGCCGCCGACCATAACGTGACGGCCAGGTCGGCCATCGCGTCCAGGGTCCGAGTGTGATCGGGGCCAAATAGCTCTCGCCGCCGGTCGAGGACCTCCTGCTCCAACTCCCGGGCACCCGTGTAGTCCCCAGCGTTCCGCACCGTCACGGCCACGTCCGCCATCGCGTCCAGGGTCCGGGGATCGTCGGGACCGAGGAGCTCTCGCCGCCGGTCGAGAACCTCCTGCTCCAACTCCCGAGCACCCGCATAATCCCCAGCGTTCCACACCGTCACGGCCAAGCTGGCCATCGCTGCCAGCGTCCGAGTGTGATCGGGGCCGAACAGTTCTCGCTCTCGGTCCAGGACGTGCTGTTCGAGTTCCCGGGCACCCGCGTAGTCCGCCGCCCATCGCGATATCACGGCCATTGCCGCCATCGCGTCCAGTGTGTCCGGATGGTCGGGGCCGAGTAGCTCTCGCCGTCGGTCGAAGACATGCTGCTCCAACTCCCGGGCACCCGCGTAATCCGCAGCGTCCCGCAGCGTCACGGCCAGGTTGACCATCGCGGCCAGCGTGCGGGGGTGGTCTGGGCCGAGTAGCTCCCGACGTCGATCTAGTACCCGCTGTCCAAGCCGCGTGGCCGCTGCGTAGTTGCCGATCTCTCGGGTGATTTCGGCTAGGTTGACGACTGCTTCGAGTGTATCTGGATGATTCTCTCCAAGCAGTTGTTCGCAGCGTTCAAGTACTCGCTCCGCGAGTTGCAGGGCGGTTCTGTAGTCTCCTTCCGTGCGCACTGTTCCTGCGATTTCAGTTGTTGCCTTCAAGGTGTCAGGGTGATCTTCGCCGAGCAACTCGCGACGCCGGTCGAGGACCCACCGCTCAAGCGCCAGAGCTCCCGTGTAGTCGCCGATTTCTAGCAGTGTTGTCGCGAGGTTAGCCGCGGCTTTCAACGTGTCCGGGTGGTCTTCGCCGAGTAGCTCCAGCCGCCGGGCAAGAATTCGCTCCTCGTATCGGCGAGCAGCAATATAGTCGCCAGCTTCGCGAAGCGTCGTGGCGAGTTCGGCCGCCGCGTCCAAGGTATTTGGGTGATCATCACCAAGTAGCTCTGTGCGTCGTTCGAGCAGTTGTTCCTCAAGGAGCTGCGCCGCAGGATAATCGCCGAGCGCCCACAGTGTAGTCGCCAGCTGCGTCATTGCTTCGAGCGTGGCGGGATGGTCGTCGCCGAGCAGTTCACGCCGGTAGGTCAGAATCTGCTCTTCTAGGGTGCGCGCGCCAACGTAGTCCATCAATTCGCGTAGTGTCGCGGCCAGTTCTGCCCGGGCGGCAAGTGTGTGGCGGTGCGCCTCCCCAGCGGTGGCCGACCAGGCTCGGCATGTTTGCTCTGCGAGAGCACGGCCACTTCGGTGGTCACCTATCCGACGCAGGTACCAGATGGTAGAAACAACGAGATCACGCGCTGCGTCGTCTGAGCAGACGATCAGGTTGGTGGCAGTCAGGTGGGGATAGATCTGGGCGAGCCGCTGCCAGCCACGAGGCACTGTACGGTCGGCTGGATGCGCTGCCGCCAAGAGACGATGCGCGGCATTCCGCAGGATGTCTCGTCGCTCGGAATCGGTTTCGTCTCGCAGTACCGCCTGGACGAGGCGGTGCATGACGACGGTTCCACCGACGGAACGAACGAGCGCGAGACGAACCAGTTTGCCGACTGTCGCCGAATACCTGAATGGGTCGATCGCCGCCGGCCGTAGCTCGTCGGGGAGCAGTTCGGCGACGTCTGCGCGGATCAAGTCGACCGGGATCGGCTCAGGTCCGAAGTGGGCCCAAAGTTGGGCGAGCGCGACGGCGGTCGGATCGTCCAGTCTGTGCAGCGTCACCGTCCAGGTGGTCGCGACCGGTTCCCTGCCAGCAGGTGCACCGTGGCTCATCACAGTCTGGGCGCGCGACCGTAGCTCTCGTTCATACACGTCAGCCGGCATCCCGGTTTCCGCCAGCCACGCTCCGGCCTGCTCCAAGGCGAGCGGGAGCCCGTCGACCGCGTCCGCTACAGCCAGCGACGCCACCTCATCCAGACCGGCCGCACGGCTACGAACGAGGCGAGCCGCCTCCTCCCGTGGCAACACGCTCACATCGATCGGAGTCGCGACCCCTGACCAGCGGCTATCCCGACTGGTCAGGACAACGTGGCCTCCAGCCCCGCCGGCGGCGGACAGCAAGGCTCGCAAGACCGGCATGTCCGGCAGCACGTCAGGCCCTGCGGCGTTGTCCACTATGACCAGCCACGCCGCGTGTTGTTCTGCACGACGCAGGCTCTCGACCGCAGCGTCCGCAGAATCCTCCGCCTTGCCCTCCACCGCGACGCCAAGCCGCTCGGCAAGCCCGGCCAGGCCCGCGACGATCAGGGCTGGTTGTTCGGCGTCGACCCACCAGACCACGTCGTACGAGCGCCCATACCTGTAGGCGTACTCAACGACGAGCTGCGTCTTCCCGACCCCACCCATGCCGTGCAGCGCCTGCGGCAGCACTGGAACCGCCCCAGACCCATACGCCAGCCGGTGTCGCAAAGCCGCCAACTCGCTGGCACGGCCTACGAAGTTCGGGTTCCGCGGCCACGGCATACGCCAGATTCCGGACGGCCGGCCCGGGAACCGCGACGCCTCGACGGGAGGCACAGTCCCAGCAGGAGGAAAAGGCGGCCGGTTCGCCGGCTTCGCTCGTTCACCAGACCGCACCGCCCGGGCCGCCGCCAACAGCCGCTCCCGCGCAATCTGCTCCGCCACACCGACCAACGTCACATCGACGACCGAGCCGAGCAGACCGTCGTCACGTGCTGCCCCCACCCGCACCGGTAGCAGCTTCCGACCGTGCCCCGACGGATCAGCGCGCAGAGCGGCCAGCCGTTCCACCGCACCCCACTCCGATGCGAGGTAATCAGGCGAGACAACCGCCACCGTGTGGGCGCTACGCCGCACCGCCTCATCGACCCGCGCCGGCCAGTTGTCACCCGTGAGGATGTCCCAGGCCTGGACCACGACCGAGTACCCTGCCGCCTCCAACTCCCAGGCAACCCACTCCGCCCACGACCGGTCGACTTCCGTGTACGAGACAAAGAAGTCCCAGGCCGCTGACTCACCCCCGTGACTCACACGGTCAGTGTCCCACCACGATCAACAGCTGCTACGGTCTACGACCAGATCGGACCGCTCATCGGCGACAGTCCGAACCCACTCTCGTCCACCGCTGTCGGGTGCTCAGCAGGAAGCGACGTGCACTCGGTGACGACCACCCCGACATCTTGGGCAGCGCGAGCACCCTCGCCGATCAGCCACCCGAGACGGCGATCATGCGGGTACGCGGGTGCAGGCCGAGGACACCCTCCGCCCGTCACCGCTCAGTGACGACCACCCCGACACCTAGAAAAGCCTCCGGGTCCTGCGCTGGATAGACGATCAGACGTAGAGAGCCTGACCGGCCCTTCAACGAAACATGCAGGTCAGAGCCTTCTGTGGTGGCGAAGTAGCCGGTCCGCGACTCATGGCCGATCTTGACAAATGGTGCCCTTGACTTGGCCCGCCAAGACTGGCAGAGAACCTAACAGCTACCGAGACGGTAGCCCACACACGCCGCTGGACGCGTCGGGCCGTTCCCGCGAAGCTGGCACCGGGGATGGGATGCGCAGAGTCCAGGCTTGTGCCGCCCGGTCGGTCGAAGGGCTGGCTGCGTGACCGTCGTCGATTCCCTTTGGGACATTCCGATCATGTCGTCGAAACGGCCTATGACCTCGACGAAAGTCTGGGACAACACGCGACGGCTCCACGTAAACGCCGTTCGCCCGTTCGTGACCTGGCTGCCCGACCCCGACAACGCGCCCCAGGATGCGGCCCGTCAGAGACCAAGCTCCGGACGGAGGTCGGCTGGGGACCCGGGTTGCCGCCTGGAGGTATCGCTTCGAGCGCCTGTCTCTGTGCCTCGCCGCCAGCGGGCGGCGGGCGGTGCTCGGTCGGGCCGCCGAGCAGGGTTGGGGTGTGGAGGCTGGCGAGTGCGGCGAGGGTGGCGCGGGATTCGGTTCCGGTCAGTCGTAGCCGGTTCGCGTGGGGGTTCAGCATGGTCCACAGGTCTGGGTCGGGGTGGCGCAGGGCTCGTTCGAACAGGTCGGTGTCGCAGACGATCACGCCGTGGTGGGGGTCGAGCAGCCGTACCTCCCGGCTGCGTCGTGCCGGGTCCAGCGACCGCAGGGTCGGGGACTTGGCAGCTGCTTGTGCTGGAGGGTCGATCGACGGGCCGGTGAGGCGCGCGGTCCGGGCGGGCAGCGGTTGCGGTCCGGGCAGGCCGGCGCAGCTTGCGAGCAGCTTTCGTGACAGCCGTATGGCGTCGACGTAGGAGTGCAGCAGTTCGGCGTCCGGTTCCGCCGGCGGGCCGTAGCGGCCGCCTGGCATGGGAGTCAGCAGCAGCCCGTCGCTGTGGAGGCGGCTGACCGCGGCGTGGCTGGCGGCAGCAAGGTCGGGTAGCACGAGCGCGGCGCGGCGCGCCATGAGCAGCGCGGCGTAATGATCAGCGTCGGCGGGCGTCTCGATCGCGTCGATCTGCTGGCGTAGTTGGCCGGCGAGTTCGACGGTCTTCAGGCCGTCGAAGCCGAGCAGGCGCCGCGTGCCGAGCAGGTGGCGAGTCTCCTCCCACGCTGCCGCCGCCGCGTGGGCGCTGTTGGTGACGCGGCTGTAGGCGGCGTGGGAGGCGCTGCGACGGGCCATGAGAGCCGCGTTCCGGCCGGCGAGACTGCCGATGGCAGCGGCGAGGTCCGCGATCGCGTAGAGGCCGGCTCGTGCGGGCCGAGCGGGTGGCTGGGCGAGGGTGAACGCCGCCAGGCGAAGCCGTTCGAGGTTCTGCTCGAAGAGTTCACCACCTGCGGCTCCGTGCGGTGGGGGTCTCGTCGAGGACGGCGAGGTGGTGCTGGCTGTCGTCGTGGCGCGCACCGAGCTGTGCCGCCGTCGCCCGCGCCGGCGCGAGCCGGTCCAGTGCCTGCGCGATGCGCAGCGCCACGGCTGGCCCAGCGCTGTCGGGTAGGTCGGCAGGTCCGACGGGGTCTGCCGCGCGGAGAAGGTGTGCCCGCAGATAGGCCGCGCGTCGGGCTGCGGTCGAGATGACAACGGCGACCAGCGCTCCGAGCCGATGTGCTGCCGCGGTGATGACCTCGGGGCGGGCCAGCGTGGCGGCGTCCGGGCTTCGGGGCTCGCCGGCTGGGCCGATCTGGAGCGCGAGCAGGTCGTGCGCGAGCCCGAGCGTCCGCGCTGGCTCCCGCCAGGCCGAGTCGGGGTGGCCCTCGCTGATCGGCAGCAGGTCGGTGGCGGCGAGGACCGCCTGGTCCAGACGTCCGGCGAGCCGGAGCGCCGGGTTGTCGGCCGGGCCCGACCGGCCGAGGAAGCGGACGTGCCGGCCGGCGAGCGCCGCCAGCCCGATCAGCCCGAGCGCGTCCCGCAGCGCCTCGTCCGGCCGGACCGGCGGCGGCCGGGCCGCGGCGTCGGCGATCTGCCATCCGGCCGTGTCCAGTAGGCCGCTGTAGCTGGGCGGCTCAGGCATCGTCGGCGAGGACCCTCAGCGCCGTACGGATGCGATCCTGCGCCCGCAACACCGCCGCCGGGTCCGGCGCTATAGGCAGGCAGACACCGAGCGTCTCGAATGCCGTGACCAGCACCGCGCGTACCTCGCCTCGGCCGACCGGGCCATCGTCGGCGCCGGCCCGGGGCGTGGGCAGCGGCAGCCAGGCCAGCTCCGCCCGACGCAGCTCGTCCCCGGCCGCGAGGCACTCCACCCCGGCCCACGTCGCCAGGCCCGCCGAGGCCAGCGGCTCGAACAACGTCCCCGCGGCCGCCACCTCCAGCAGGAGCCACGCGGTCCCCAGCGACGCCTCGCGCTGTGCGGAAAGCGCCGCGACCATGCCACGCCACCGGGCAGGGTCCGTCTCGTAGGTCAAACCCAGTGCCGGCGGCGGACCGGTGCCGGCCGAAGGGGTGTCCGTCGCTCTGTCACGTTCCATTGCCGAGCTACCTCACCTGCGGTTGATGTCGGCCAGCGCGACGCTCACTCTCCCGGCTCCCCGACGGGTAGACGGACAGCCTGTGGACAACCGTGAAGGGCCCAGACCTCGCCACAGCCCTCAGGCGAGGAACGCCGGCCCGAACTGGTCGAGGGGCCCGGTGAGGGCCACCTTGAGGACCCAGACCAGACGCGAGGTCACCGACGAGGGCCGCCGCGAGGACCCCACCACCGGCCCGTCCGTCAGAGATCAAGCTCCGGGACAGAGCCAGCGACTGGCTCGCCGGGCGGAGGCGGTTCGGGGGAATCAGCTGCACCACCAAGCCGCGGAGGCGAGGACGGACCTGCCACCGCGAGCTGATCAGGGACGTACCTGGCGACCAACGCGGCCAGGATGATCACGTGTTCGTCTCCGAACAGCGTTACCCTGCGGGCGTGTGAGCACAGTATCGCGGCCAACTCGCCGCCCGGGTGGCGCAGCGCCTGTTCGAACCTGGCGGCCTCGCATGTCACCACCCCGTGGCGGGGATCCCGCGCACTGATCTTCCCTGACCGGCGTGCGTGATCGAGGTCCGGTGGTGGCGGCGGGGTAGCAACGACCAGTGGCGTCGACCGGTCGGCCAGGTAGGCGGCGCGGCCCGCTAGCGGCTGCGGCCCGGGCAGCGCGGCGCACGCGGCGACCAGGTCACGCGAGACCCGCTCGGCCCGCTGGTAGGCCCGGACCAGCTCCGCCCCGCTGCGCGCGATGCGGCCCTGTGGCCTTGCCGACGGGGCCGCCCTCAGCTGGGACTCCGCGAGCAGCAGCTGGCAGGCGGCCTGACTGCTCGCGGCGAGCTCCGGCAACACGAGAACAGCACGGCGCGCCGTCACCAGCGCCGCCCGCCGGTCCACACCGCCGGAATCCCGCGCCGCCGCGGCGCCCGCCAGCTCGACCTGCCGGCGCACCTGCCCGGCGATCGCCGCCGCGGCCCGGCCGTCCAAACCCAGCGACCGCAGCAAGCCCAGCCGTTGATGCACCGCCTGCCAGGCCGCCACGACCTCTTGCCCCCGCGCTGCCACGGCGGCGTACGCGCTGCTGGCCTCGCCGCGGCTACGCATCCGCGCCCAGCCCGCCAGGCCGCCGGTCCAATCGCCGATCGCCACCGCCAGGCCCGCGAACTCGACCAGCGCCGGCTGATGTGCCCGCGCCGGCGGACGAGTCAGCTCATGCGCGGCCAGCCGTAGCTGCTCCAGCGTGTGATCGAACGGATGGGCGACCCGATCCCCATACAGCGGCCGAACATCATCCAAGACCTGCGGCAGGTCTCCCCGGCGGAACTCCTCCACGATCAGATCCACCATCGGACGCAAACCCGCGACCGAATCCAACGCTCGTGCGGTACCCAACGTGACCGCTGGATCCTCGGACGCAAGCACCTCCGTGGGCCGCCCGTCCGCTGACGGCCGGGCGAGGGCCATCAGGTGCCGACGCAGTGATCCAGCCCGCTCCGCCGCGCTGTCCGCGACCGGCCCAACAAGCGACGCAAGCGGAACAGTCGCCGCCGCGACCGCGCCACGATGCGCGAACGCCGCCGCGTCCGGCCCCTGCGGCTGCCCCTCAGGACCCAGCTGCGACGCCAACAGATCATGACCCAACCCCAGCAGATCGATCGCCGCCCGCCACGCCCCACCAGGCTCAACCGGCCCGGACGGCAACCCGCCACGCGCTGCCTCCACCGCCCCCTCGATCTGCCAGGCCAGTTCCAACGCCGGATTCCCCGGCCCCGCTACCTGCCCGAGGAACCGCGCATGCCTACCCACCAACGCGACCAGACCCACCAACTCAGCCGCGTCCCAGGCGGCACCGTCACCCGGCACCGGCAGCGGAGTCACACCGGCCGTCGCCGCCGCGCGGCGCGCGGCGGCAACCAAGGCGCCGTAAGTCAGCGGCTGCGCCATCACCCCAGCTCCGCCAAGGCCCTCCGTGTGGCGATCACAGCCTGAGCCACCGGCACCGGATCCGCCGCAGTCGCGACCTGAGCGCGCAACACCTCCACCGCGGCCCGCAACACGACCCGGATCTCCTCCCAGCCCAACGGGCCACAGTCCTCCGCCGCCCCCACAGACACGGGCGATACGGCCGCGTGCACCCCGGCGAACTCGAGCTCCCCGATCGCCCGCGTGATCTCCGTGCGCGCCCGCAACGCAGACGGTTCCCCCTCCAGCGGAGAAGCGAGAAGCCCATCCAGCGCGTGATACAGCAACGTCAACCCCGACCCGAGAATCGGAAAGCCGGCGGCCAGCAGGCCCTGGGCAGTACCACGCCACCAGCCGACGTCCAAACACCCACGAAGACCGGCCTCAGCCGCCCCGTCGAAATCCGCCTCGTCCCGCTCCATCCGGCACCTCCAATAGGCCCTGCAACATCAGCCCCAGTCCAACATCACGAACCCGAAGAGGACCAGGCCCCGCGAACAGCTGTGGAAAACCCTCCGCCGCACGGTCCTCAGGAAGGCCATCCCCAGAACACCGCGAACCGCATGACGAGCCACAAACGCCGAGGCCATTCACGAGGACTCATCTCACGGCGCGATCGCACGTAAGGGCCACCGCGATGGCGCCCCGCAGGAACGACGCCCACATACCCCGCGGCCTGACCGACCGCTCCCTGATTCACCGACCACCGGCGTCCCAGCAGACGACTCCCGGCGCCGCCGCAGCAGGTCAGCGTGGACAACGCAGGCAGGTAGTCAGTCAGTCCACCGTCGCACCGAGCGGCGGCTGGCCAGACAAGAAGCCGCGCCAACGAACCGATGTGCTTTCCTGTACTCGGCGGATAAACTCGCAGGTCAGCAAGCGTCGTCCCCGCCCGCGCGGGGTTCTTCCGCCCTGAGCGAGCCGGAGACTGCGCGAATCCTCGTCGTCCCCCGCCCGCGCGGGGATCTTCCCCCGGCCGGGCAGATGTCGCAGAGCATGGTGTCGTCGTCCCCGCCGCGCGGGGATCTTCCCTTCCCGGCCACCCAGCCCGTCCGCGGGACCGTGTCGTCCCCGCCCGCGCGGGGATCTTCCCATGGGCCCGTCGGTGACCGGTGCGTTCACCACGTCGTCCTCGCCCGCGCGGGGAACTCCCCCTGTCCGCGACGGCCTCGTTCACGGTGGTCCCGTCGTCCCCGCCCGCGGGGATCTTCCGTCAGACACCAGGCAGCTCATGCGACGTCAGGCAGTCGTCCCGCCCGCGCGGGGACCTTCCCGTCACGCAGCTGCTCGCAGACGCCCACGCCCTGTGGTCCCAGCACGCGCAGGGATCTTCCCGGTAAGAGCGTGGCCGGCGTGAAGCGGGGGCTGTCGTCCCATGGTCGCGGCCCAGTCCAGTCCGGCATCCGACGACCCCGCCGTAACACAGGCACGACGCACGATCGAGGAGAGCAACGCCAAGCTGACCCGCTACCGGGCGGCGTTGGACGCAGGAGCCGACCCCCATGTCGTGACCGCATGGATCGCACAGGCCCAAGCCGAGAAGATCGCCGCCGAGCGCCGCCTCCGCCAGGCCAACGAGGACCAGGGAAGACAGCTGACCCGCGACGAGATCAGCGAAATGATCAACTCACTCGGGGACATCGCCGTGGCGCTCTCTGCCGCCGAGGCCGCTGAAAAGGCGGAGCTGTACCGCCAACTCAACCTGCGCCTGGCCTACCAGCCGGCAACCAACACGGTGCGAGTCGCCGTGAAGATCGACTCTAGCTACCGTGAGGTAATGGATCGTGTCCGAGGGGGGACTTGAACCCCCACGCCCGTTAAAGGGCACTAGCACCTCAAGCTAGCGCGTCTGCCATTCCGCCACCCGGACCGGTGACCCGGGGCGCCGCCCCGGTGCGAACCAGATGCTACACGGTCCGACGGGGGGTCTGACGCAACCCCAGACCATGAGAAGATCAAGAAAAGCCATCCGTCCACGGACGGCTTCGGCCGCCGCTCCGCCGGGAGCCGAGGCGGGCCTGGCCGCTGCGTGGCGGGCCTGACTTGGCCATGATCGGGTGGGTTTGGGGGGGGCCCGGGGGGCCCCCCAGCCCCCCCGCGAGGAAGG
>NZ_JADWYX010000157.1:0-5821 GCF_016786355.1 Frankia sp. AgB1.9 | reverse complement strand
ATTTCCGCCGGCCGCGGGGGCGCGGAGATGTGAATACGCGCCCGGGGTCGCCCGGGCTACCCCGAATCCACCCGATCATGAAAGGCCGATCCGGCGTCGGCCCACGCCGGCACCAGGCGGGCGTGGCTGGCTCAGCGGAGGGCCGCGCCTACGACCGCGCCGGGAATGATCGGTTCCCGGGAGCGTCGGCCTTGCGGGCGCGTTCGACAGGGTGCGCGATGGTTGTCACGGGCTCCTGGCCAAGCCGGATACGACACTGCCGAGGTAGCAGTTCGACGGGCGCGACCCGACGACGGACCCCAGGCGAGGAGACGATCATGGATGTCCCACCGGACACTGCCGGCGGGCAGGCTGATCGCGGCCAGAAGGCATTGTGGAGCGGCGTCGCGGGGCGCGGATGGGTGGCGGCTCAGGAGCTGCTCGACCGGATGTACCAGCCGTTCGAGGACCTGCTCGCCGAGAGCGTGGCCCTCGGCGCGCAGGTGCTCGACGTCGGCTGCGGTGTGGGGGCCACGACGCTCGCCGCCGCCCGGCGGGCGGGCGAGTGCGGGAGGTGCGTCGGCGTCGACATCTCGGAGCCGATGATCGAGGCGGCCCGGCTACGCACCGAGCGGGAAGCCGTCCCCGCGCTGTTCCTGCACGGGGACGCCGCGAGCCACACCTTCCAGCCGGCCGCGTTCGACGTGATCATCTCGCGGTTCGGGGTCATGTTCTTCGACGACGCCGTCGGCGCGTTCGCGAACCTACGAGGCGCGGCGCGGGCCGGCGGTCGGCTCCGGTTCGTCGCCTGGCGCGGCCCGGCCGAGAATCCGTTCCTCACGGCGGCCGAGCAGGCCGCGTCACCGATGCTGCCGGGCCTCGCGTCCCGCGATCCGGACGCGCCCGGCCCGTTCGCCCTCGCCCGGCAGGACCACACCCGGCGCGTCCTCGCGGACAGCGGCTGGACCGGCATCGACATCGAGCGCCTCGACGTGCCCTGTTCGCTCTCCGAGGCGGAGCTGGAGCGCTACTTCACGCTGGTGGGCCCCGTCGGCCGCGCCCTTGCCGAGCTCGACGGAGACCTTCGGGCGAAGGTGATCGAAGCGGTCCGGACGGGCTTCGCCCCCTTTCTCCAGGACGGCCGAGTCCGCTATACGGCGGCGTGCTGGGCCGTCAACGCCGTGGCGCCCCCTGCCCGCTGAGCCGGATCGCCGGTCCGGACGTCCCCGGGTCAGCCGGTCACCGGTACCTGCTGGCCGCCGATCGGGCTGGTGCCGGCCGGCGGGGCCACGACCGCGCCACCTCCGGCGGCGACCCCCGCGACGCCGACCCCGGTGCTGATCTCACATGGAGCGACCACTAACGGCCTTCAAGTAGGGGCCGCGTGTCACAAACCCGCAGGTCAGAATGCATCAGGGGGCGCCAAGCGGGAAGGTGGACTCCACCGGGCGATCACGTACCGTCAGGGCGCTCCCCCGGCGGCCGCAGAGAGGTACTGGCGGTACCTGGAAAGGCAGCCACTCCCCAGGCGCCGCGGCGCGGGCCAGAGTCGGTGCGGTGAACGCCGTCCACAGTCGTTCCCGGTGGACGCCGTCCACGCCGGCGCCATCGCGACCGGGCACCCGCCACAGCGCCGCCCACCCACGGCGGCACGGAAGGACCTCGCCATGAAGCACGCGAAGCTGGGCGACCTTGATGTCTCACGGATCGGCCTGGGCGCGATGGGCATGTCGACCGCGTACATCGGGCCGGGCGACGACGACGAGTCGATCCGGACCATCCACCGGGCCCTGGACCTCGGGGTCACCTTCCTGGACACCGCCGAGGTGTACGGGCCGTACGTCAACGAGGAGCTGGTGGGCCGGGCACTGAAGGGCCGCCGGGACGAGGTGGTGCTCGCGACGAAGTTCGGCCTGGTCTCCCACACCGGTCGCGACGGGGCCGACAGCAGCCCGGCGAGCATCCGGACCGCCGTCGAGGGCTCGCTGCGCCGGCTGGACACCGACCGCATCGACCTCTACTACCAGCACCGGGTCGACCCTCAGACGCCGATCGAGGACACCATCGGCGTCCTGGCCGAGCTGGTCACCGCGGGAAAGATCCGTCACATCGGGCTCTCCGAGGCCGGGGTGAGCACGATCCGCCGGGCCCACGCCGTCCACCCGGTCACCGCGCTGCAGTCGGAGTACTCCCTGTGGACCCGCGACCCTGAGCCCGCCGTGCTGCCGGTGCTGCGCGAGCTGGGCATCGGCTTCGTGCCCTACTCGCCGCTGGGCCGTGGCTTCCTGACCGGCCAGATCCGCTCGGTCGGCGAGATCCACGACGCGGACTTCCGGCGGAGCAACCCCCGGTTCGCCGCCGAGAACTTCGAGCAGAACCTGCGCAGCGCCGACGAGGTCGCGGCCGTCGCCGCCGAGGTGGGCGCCACCCCGGCCCAGGTGGCGCTGGCCTGGGTGCTGTCCAAGGGCGACGACATCGCGCCGATCCCCGGCACCAAGCGGGTCTCGCGGGTCGAGGAGAACGTCGCAGCCGACGAGGTCACGCTGACCCCGGCGCAGCTCGGCCGCCTCGACCGGGTCCCGCCGGCCGCCGGCGACCACCACAACGAGGAGCAGATGCGGATGATCGAGCGCTGATCGCGCCGAGCTGCGCGGCCGGCTGGTTCAGGCGACGCCGGTAGTCCAGGCGGCACCGGTCAGGCTGAACCGGTTCTGCCTGAACCGGTTCAGGCAGAACCGGTTCAGGCGGAGCTGGTTCAGGCGGAGCTGGTGGTGTCCGTGACGACGGTGGACAGGCCGTTGCCGAGCGCGCCGAGCCAGCCGAACGCCGTGTGCAGGAACGCCGCGGCCTCGGTGGGCGCGGTCACGACGTAGAAGCCCACGAAGATCCAGAACGCCCACGGCAGTACAGCCTTCATCGTCGCGCCAACCCTCCGCAGACAGTCTGTGGCCGAACCATAACTGTCCGTCGCCAGTGGCGCTGGCTCGCGGGCCTACGGCCGCGCGCTCGGAGGCCTCAAGCCTTGCCAGCTCGGGCGTGGCCCACTATCTTCGCCAACATCGAGGTCGATGTCGACTTTGAATCCAACGTCCTGATCGGATCGCCTACCGGGCCTGGTAGCGGGCCGCATCGCGACGAGGGTCGACGCCTCGCCACGGGTACCCCGCGAAGACCGGCCGGAGGACTTGCATGACCGCAATCATGACGGGCGTCCGTGTGCTCGAGGTGGCCGAGCACACGTTCGTCCCGGCCGCCTCGGCCCTGCTCGCCGACTGGGGCGCCGAGGTCATCAAGATCGAGCACGTCGAACGCGGCGACGCGATGCGCGGCCTCGCCTCGACCGGCACGGCCCCCGTCGGCGGCGGGGTGCACGTGCTGCTGGAGCACTCGAACCGCGGCAAGCGCAGCCTGGCCCTCGACCTGACGACCGAGCAGGGCCTGAAGATCCTCTACGAGCTGGCCGCGACCTGCGACATCTTCCTGACCAACAAGCTGCCCGGCGTCCGGGCGAAGCTGCGGATCGACGTCGAGGACATCCGCGCCCACAACCCGAACATCATCTACGCGCGCGGCGTCGGCCAGGGCGAGCGCGGGCCGGACGCGGACCGGGGCTCCTACGACTTCCTCGCCTTCTGGGGCCGGGCCGGCATCGCCGCGGCGATGATGATGGACGACGGCCCCGGGCGGGTGCCGTTCCCGCCGGCACCCGGCTTCGGCGACTCGATCGGCGCGATGACCATCGCGGGCGGCCTGATGGGCGCGCTGTTCCACCGGGAGCGCACCGGGCACGCCGCGATCGTGGACGTCTCCCTGATGGGGGCGGGCATGTGGTCGATGGGCCAGGCGATCGCGCTGTCGGGGCAGCTCGGCATCCCGTGGGCGCAGCCGCCCGGCGGGCGGACCGGCAACCCGCTGGTCAACAGCTACGAGACCAGCGACGGCCGTTTCCTGAGCTTCTCCTGCCTGCAGGTCACCCGGTACTGGTCGGAGCTGTGCGGCCTCGTCGGCCGCCCGGACCTCGCCACCGACCCGCGCTTCGCCGACTTCGCCACGATCAGCGCGAACGCCGCCGAGGCCACCAAGGAGCTGCGCGCGGTGTTCGGGGGCGCACCGCTGGCCGAGTGGCGCGACCGGCTGCGCCCGTTCAGCGGCCAGTGGACGGCGGTCCAGACCACCCTGGAGGCCACCACGGATCCGCAGGCGGTGGCGAACGGCTACGTCCAGTCCCTGGAGAACGCCGCCGGCACGCCGTTCCAGCTGGTCGCGGCGCCGGTCCAGTTCGACGAGCAGCCGGCCCAGCCCGGCCGCGCCCCCGAGCTCAACGAGCACGGCGACGCGATCCTCGCCGAGCTCGGGTACGACTGGGACTCCGTCGTCGCCCTCAAGGTCGACGGCGTCGTCGCCTGACCCGAACGCCACAGCCATCGAACGCCCTGACGCTGAACGCCCAGACGCTGAACGCCACAGACGCTGAACGCCGCAGAGGAGTGACGACCATGAGGGTCGAGGACATGATCCTGGTCAGCATCGACGACCACGTCGTCGAGCCGCCCGACATGTTCACCCGCCACGTGCCCGCGAAGTGGGCCGACCAGGCGCCGAAGGTCGTCACCACCGAGGACGGCTTCCAGTCCTGGGAGTTCAACGGCAACCGCACCGGGACGTTGTCCCTGAACGCGGTCGTGTCGTGGCCGCCGGAGGAGTGGGGGCTAGACCCCGCCGGCTACGCCGAGATGCGGCCCGGCGCCTACGACATCCACGAGCGGGTCCGCGACATGAACCGCAACGGGATCTTCGCGTCCATGTGCTTCCCGACGTTCCCCGGCTTCAGCGCCGGCAACCTGAACCGGGGCCGCAACGAGCTGGCCTACGCGATGGTCCAGGCCTACAACGACTGGCACATCGACGAGTGGGCCACGGCCTACCCCGGCCGGTTCATCCCGCTCGCCCTGCTGCCGACCTGGGACAGCGCGCTGATGGTGGCCGAGATCCGGCGGGTGTCGGCCAAGGGCTGCCGGGCCGTGTCGATGCCAGAGCTGCCGCACATCGAGGGCCTGCCGAGCTACCACGACCTCGGCCACTGGGGCCCGGTGTTCGAGGCGCTCAGCGACACCGGCATGGTCATGTGCCTGCACATCGGCCAGGGGTTCGGCGCCCTCAAGCAGCCGTCGGACGCCCCGATCGACAACTTCATCATCCTGGCGACCCAGGTGTCGACGCTCGCCGCCCAGGATCTGCTGTGGGGCCCGGCCATGCGGAACTACCCGAGCCTGAAGATCGCCTGGTCGGAGGCGGGGATCGGGTGGATCCCCTTCTACCTCAGCCGCTGCGACCGGCACTACCTCAACCAGCGCTGGCTGCGCCGCGACTTCGGCGGCAAGCTGCCGAGTGAGGTCTTCCGGGACCACTCGCTCGCCTGCTACGTGACCGACCCGGTCGCGCTGAAGGTCCGCCACGACATCGGCATCGACATCATCGCCTGGGAGTGCGACTATCCGCACTCCGACTCGATCTGGCCGGACGCCCCCGAGCAGGTCATGGCCGAGATGACCGACACGGGCGCCTCCGACGACGACATCAACAAGATCACCTGGCAGAACTCCTGCCGGTTCTTCGACTGGGACCCCTTCCGTGGCCTCGCCCACGAGCAGGCGACGGTCGGCGCGCTGCGGGCCCAGGCGACCGACGTCGACATCCGCGTCCGGACCCGCAAGGAATGGGCGGCGCGCTACGCCGCCGAGGCGGCGGGCGCGGCGTCCGCCTGACCCCGGGCGCGCGAGCGCGCCGCGGCGGCGGGCCGCCCCCGCGGGTGGCGCCCCCCCCCCCCCCGCCCCGCGGGGGG
>NZ_JADWYX010000156.1 GCF_016786355.1 Frankia sp. AgB1.9 | reverse complement strand
GGCCGGCCGGCGCCCCCCGCCCCCCCTGCCCGCCCCCGCCCCCCCGGCCCGTTGGGGGCGCGCCGGGGCTTCGCCATGTGCCACAGACGCCGACACAAAGGACACTGGCGAAACAACGAGACATCTTCGCCACCGCGACGTCCCGGGATGACCGCACACCGGTGCACAAAGGCGTCCGGCCGGAAGTTAGCGTGCGAGACGACAAAGCGAGCAATCCCACCCCCGTGCACCGGTTCGAGCGTGGTCGCCGATTGCCGAGGCTGTCGGGCGGAAGGGATGTCGGGTGCGACACCGCGCAGGCGTCTCGGTGACCTCGGGGTCCTCACGGGCTCCTGATGGCCGGCCGGCCGACCCGCGAATACCAGCCAGGCAGACTCCGAGCAGCGCGGGCAGACGCGGCGGTCGGCGCAGGCTCGGCTGGACGGCCGCCGCGACTGTACTGACCGTGGCAGCGGCCGCCCTTGGATTCTTCGTGCTGACCCCGCACGGCGGGAGCAGTGTCGTCGTGGCCCCCAGCGTCGGGAACGGGCTCAGCCGGGCGCTGGCGCTCCCAACCGCCCCGACCCCGACCTTGCCCGCCTCGGCGACTCCCACGACAACACCGACTCCGACACCGGCGGCCACGACGACGAAGCCGGCCGCCGCCCTGGCCCCCGCGCCAGGCGGCGGGCGCATTCCGGGCGGGCTCTCGGGGATCACCGCCGGCAGCCTGAGCCAGGTGCAGGCGTGGGAGAAGTTCCGCGGCACGCCGGTCAACGTCGTGCAGACGTTCGCAGACCTGAGTAGCTGGGACACGATGGTCCACCCGTGGCTCGGCTCCGGCCCGGAGAAGTTCTCCACCTTCAACGGCCGTTGGGTGATCTCCGAGTCGTTCTACCCAGACGGCGGCGGCGACATGGGCACCTGCGCGAGCGGCGGATACGCCGCGAAATGGAACCAGTTCGGCAGTTGGCTGACCGCCCAGGGACGGCCGGACACGATCGTGCGGCTCGCCTGGGAGGCCAACGGCGACTGGGAACCCTGGTCGGTCGGCAAGACCGACACGAGCACGTGGATCCGCTGTTTCCAGCAGGTCGTCACCGCGATCCGCGCCACCGATCCGAAGGTGCGGATCGACTGGACGCTGAACTCGCACAGCGGCGGCCTCGACGCCTACCCGGGCAACGGCTACGTCGACATCGTCGGCATCGACACCTACGACCACTGGCCGCCGAGCCTCACCCAGGCGACCTTCGACCAGCAGTGCCACGAGGCCACCGGGCTGTGCTCGGTGATCGCGTTCGCGCGGGCGCACGGCAAACAGTTCTCGGTCCCCGAGTGGGGCCTCGTCGGCAAACAGGACACCGGCGCCGGCCGGGCGGGCCAGGCGGGCGGCGACAACCCGGTCTACATCCGGGCCATGTACAACGTTCTGCGCGCGAACTCCGACGACCTCGCCTACGAGGCCTACTTCAACGACGCGTCGCCGGACAACGTGCACTCCTCGCTGGTCAACCCGGACGAGAACCCGAACAGCGCGGCCCTCTACGCCCAGCTCTGGTAAAGCCGCGGGCGGTCGCTGACTCCACTGTCGGCCCAGCGCAGTGATCGCCGTTTCCGCCCTCTCGTGGTCGTGAAGTGGGCCTCGTCGCAACCACCTGAGGGCCAAACTCGCGATCATGTTCGGGGTTCGGACTGTCGGGCATCACCGCGGTTATTCGAAAGCGTGTGGCGGGGCGGAGCCCCGCACCGGGGGTCGCCCCCGGGCAGACATTGCGGCCATCGGCGAAGCCGACCAGAGGTCGGCGAGCAGCGTCGACCAGCTCGTGCGGGAGGGGGGACTTGAACCCCCACGCCCTAGGGCGGCAGATCCTAAGTCTGCTGCGTCTGCCATTCCGCCACTCCCGCGTAGTACCAGGGTATCGATCGCCGGGAGGTGTGCGGCCTGGTGGGGCGCGGCGAGGCCCAGTCGCGGCCGCCGTCGGGCTGGTACCGGACAGTGACGGTAGGTCACCTCAATGGTTGGCGGCGGCGTGGCGCGGAAGTCCGGTGGCTTTGCAGTGGTCCGAGGTCGGTGTGACACGCTCCCAGGGGCAACGCGGCTGGCAGCCTGCGCGTCAGAGGGACCGTAAGGCGAGCGCGGCGACGCCGGGCCAGGCGCGAGGCTCGGGCAATTAGCGGCAGCAACCTGTATCGGCGGCCGTCGGTATGGCAGGCGGCGGGAACCGCGCTGGCGGGCCGGGAGGCGCGATGACCTTCCCACTTCGCGGCTGCGGCGACTCGTGGCCCGGCAATCCGTGGAGGGAGAGCAATCCGGTGAGGCGAGCGGGTGAGGCCGGGGGGCTGCTCGACGGCGAGATGATGGCCAGCCTGTTCCCGGACCGGCGGGTGGTCCGCGTGGAGTTGGACGGCAGGCTCGTCGACGCGGTTTTCCACCTGGATGCCGAGGAGCATGCCCGGCGGGTCCGGGTTGGGCTGGGAGCGATGTGCTACCCGCGGCTGCTGCGCCGGCTCGCGGACCTTTCGAACGGTGTGGCCCCGCTGGACCCGGGGCTGCTGGCCGAGACGAGCCTGCTGCCGGATGGCGTGGTCGAGTGGTCGGGCCTGCGTGGCCCGGTCCTGCTGCTGGAGCCTCCGCTGGTGCTGGACGCGGTCGTCGTGCCGGCTGTCGGTCGGGCGCAGACGCGTCACGTGCGGGTCGCGGACCGGTTCGCCCCGTACGCGCCTCGCTGGGTCATCAGCGGGGACCAGCTTGTGGACGCCTCTGTTCTCGTCGCGGCCTCGGTGGGTGGTGTCGGCCTGGTCGCGCGTTGGCCCGAGCCGGAGGTCATCGCGTCGGCTGCTCCGGCGGCAGGGCGGGCTCTGCCGGGTCGGGCCTGGCTGCTCGCCGAGCAGGCCTACGGCGCCTGGCTCGCGGCGGGTGCGCGCGCTGACGGGCGCGCGGACATCGAAGCGGCGACGGTCTGATCCGTTCCAGCCCGGGCGCCGCGCACCTTTTCGCTGGGCTGCGTCTCGTCCGAGAAGCCTGGAGCGGCGCGCCGTCAGCCACCGCATCGGGCAGGAACTCGGCCGACCGACCGTTTTGACGGCTCCGAGGGACCCTGTTGGGTTGATTCGGGGTGTTGAGGCTGCGCGGTCCTACGTGGTGGCGGCGAATCTCGTCCGCGGCCGAGCGCGGGGTCGGAGCGGAGCCTGATCCGGCCCTGCCGGTGACCCGGAAGCCTGCGCGCGGCGTTCGGTCCCGGTAGCGCGGGCCGCCAGACCCGCCATGATCGCTGTTTGGGCCCTGGGGTGGTTGTGGAAGCGTCCCCACCACGACCACCTCAGGGCCAAAACGGCGATCAAGGTCAGGCGAGTGTCTCGCGCCGTCTGGACCGCTCCTGGATTCGGCATTTGCCTTGATCCACCTCGCCGTGTGGAGCCGGCCCGCCGACAAAGGCGGTCATAGGTTCCAGATCAGCCAGGCCGCGCCGAATGAACCAGCGGGGTTTGATCGCGGCCATGCGCCGGACGACGCGTTCCGGTGATTTCACGGACTGTCGCGGCCCGGCGCGCCGGGAATCGAGGGCGTCGCTCCGTGGCGGCTTGCGCGCGGTTCGCGTCCTCGGTGAGATGCGGCTGCGACGGCCAGCCGGCCGTTCGCGTCGGCGAATCGACGCGAAGGCGGGCGGCCTGCGCGAACCAGGATGAGGGATGCGACTGGGGTGCCACGGTCCGGGGACGGATGGATCGGCCCGGACACCTCAGCCGCGTCCTCAACCTACCTGTTCGATCGCTGTTAGTCACTGATCGATTACAGGCAGTTCCCAGACTACACCGCGAGGTCAGAACTTGCCGGGCGACACACCGTTATGGTCACCATATCGGCACGCAAGGGAACATCGACGGCGATGTCACCCCGCTCGGGTGACCGGTGAAGGCTTGTGGCGTAGTCACCTGCTGGGGCTGTCCTGGACGTCGTGCCCGGCGTCCAGGAGGCTGGGCCGCAGGGGTTGGCGCCCCGTGCCACCGCCTCGCTGCCACGACCTGATTCGCCGAACCAGCCGCATTCCTCGGCTCGTCAGCGTGAGATGTCAGGCGACGTGCGCATCATCACGACCGGCGCATACCGTTGCAAGACCAGGCACTCCCGGACGTCTCGCCCGGATGCCCGCGGTTCGACAATGCGCTCGTGACGACACCCACAGGGTGTCCATGGGGTTTCCGGCTTAGTCTTTGCCCTCATGAGCGACGCGCCGATAGGGGTGTTCGACAGCGGCGTCGGCGGTCTGACGGTGGCCAGGGCCATCCTCGACCAGTTGCCGCACGAGCCCTTGCTGTATTTCGGCGATACCGCGCACGCGCCGTACGGCCCGCGCCCTATCGCCGAGGTTCGCCGGCTCGCGCTCGACGCGATGGACACGCTCGTCGCCGAGGGCGTGAAGCTTCTGGTGATCGCCTGCAACACGGCGAGCGCCGCCTGCCTGCGCGATGCCCGCGAACGTTACGACGTTCCGGTGGTCGAGGTCGTCCTGCCGGCGGCCCGCCGGGCGGTGGCCGCCACCCGCAGCGGCCGGGTCGGGGTCATCGGCACCGTCGCGACGATCACCAGCCGGGCCTACGACGACGCGGTGGCCGCGGCCGCCGACGTGACGCTCACCAGCGTCGCCTGTCCCGCGTTCGTCGACTTCGTCGAACGGGGAACGACCGCCGGGCGTCAGCTGCTCGGCCTGGCCGAGGCATACCTCGCGCCGCTGCAGGAGGCGGACGTCGACACCCTGATCCTGGGATGTACGCATTATCCGTTGCTGACCGGGGTTATTGGGCTCGTGATGGGGGAAAGTGTCACCCTGGTGAGCAGCGCCGAGGAGACAGCAAAGGACACCTACCGGGTGTTGGCCCGTGGTGGGCTGTTTCGCGATCCCGAACTCCCGCCACCGGTTCATCGGTTTCTCGCCACCGGCGACCCGCGCTCGTTCACCAGGATCGGCCGCAGGTTCCTCGGGCCCGAGCTGGCGGCCGTCCTGCCGGCTCAGCCCAGCGGGGAGCGCGCGGCGGCCGGGTCACCAGCCGCTGTCGGCACACCGGTCGCGCCCACGACCGCGATGCCTCCCATCGGTGGCGCGGTGGCCGGGTCGGCCGGTCGCGCCAGCACCAGTGGCGCGCAAGCGCCTTTGCCCCTGAGCATGGCGGTGGGCACGCGGGAACGGGACGGGGGCGGCGACAACGTGACGACGGCGGTCATGGCGACGGCTGAGGCGGTGCGCCAGTGAAACTGACGATCCTGGGCTGCTCCGGTACCTACCCCGGGCCTAACTCCGCATGTTCGTCCTACCTGGTCGAGTCCGACGACTTCCGGCTCGTCGTCGACGCGGGCAACGGCTCGCTCGGCGAACTGCAGCGCCACTGCGACCTGCGGGACGTCGACGCGGTCCTGCTCAGTCACCTGCACGGCGACCACTGTCTCGACCTCGTCGTGCAGAGCTACGCCCGGCGCTACCACCCGCAGGGCACCCCGCCGAAGCTGCCGGTCTACGGCCCGATCAACACCCGCGAGCGGATCTGCGGCGCCTTCGAGCGCTGGCCGGAGGACTCGCTGGCCGACATCTACGACTTCCAGACGATCGGGCCCGGCCGGGTGCACATCGGCCCGTTCCTCATCGACCTGGCCCGGGTCGCCCATCCGGTGGAGGCCTACGGCGTGCGGATCAGCGCGGACGGCAAGGTGCTCACCTACTCCGGCGACACCGGCCCGTGCGAGAAGCTCGTCCGCCTCGCCAAGGACAGCGACCTGTTCCTGTGCGAGGCCGCGTTCCTCGACCACGAGAACAACCCGCCCGACCTGCACCTCACCGGGCGCGAGGCCGGCCTGCACGCCGAGGCCGCCGGTGTGGGCCAGCTGGTCCTCACCCACCTCGTCCCCTGGGGCGACGCCGTCCGCAGCGAGGCCGAGGCCACCGCCGCCTACAACGGCAAACTGACCGTAGCCACCCCAGGCGCCTCCTTCGAGGTTTGATCCGCGCCCAGGGTTGTCGGGACGCGAAGATAAAGTCCGGGCGTGACTCGACATGACGGCAGGGCGGCCGACCAGCTCCGGGACGTGACGATCGTCCGGGGATGGCAGGATCAGGCGGAGGGGTCCGCGCTGATCAACTTCGGGCGGACCAGGGTGCTGTGCGCGGCCTCGGTGACCGAAGGCGTCCCGCGCTGGCGCAAGGGCAGCGGGCTGGGCTGGGTGACGGCCGAGTACTCGATGCTGCCCCGGGCGACCAACACCCGCAACGACCGCGAGTCCGTGAAGGGCCGGATCGGCGGGCGCACTCATGAGATCTCCCGGCTGATCGGGCGTAGCCTGCGCGCCTGCATCGACCTCAAGCAGCTCGGCGAGAACACGATCGCGATCGACTGCGACGTGCTGCTCGCCGACGGCGGCACCCGGACGGCGGCGATCACCGGCGCCTACGTGGCGCTCGCCGACGCCTGCGACTGGCTCGGCCGGCCCAAGGCGATCAGCGGCGGGGTCAGCGCGGTCAGCGTCGGCGTCGTCGGCGGTGTCCCGATGCTCGACCTCGCGTACGTCGAGGACTCGGCGGCGGATACCGACATGAACGTCGTCTGTACGGACACCGGCTCGTTCGTCGAGGTCCAGGGCACCGCGGAGGGTGTGGTGTTCGACCGCGCGATGCTCGACCAGCTGCTCGACCTGGCCGTCGCCGGCTGTGCCCAGCTCGCCAAGGCGCAGGCCGACGCTCTCGCGGGCCCGCCGCCGGCCGGGCCGGCCCGGCCGGCGAGCCGTGGCGGCGGCAAGTGACCGCGGTCGTGGGGGCGCCGGCGCGGCTGGTGCTGGCCAGCCGCAACGAGGCCAAGCTCGTCGAGCTGCGCCGGATTCTGGCGGCGGCGGGTCTCGCCGTCGAGCTGGTCGGGCTGCCGGACGGTCCCGAGGTGCCCGAGACGGGCCGCACCTTTGCCGAGAACGCCCTGATCAAGGCCAGGGACGCTGCGGCGACGACCGGCCTGCCTGCCGTCGCGGATGACTCGGGGCTCACCGTCGACGAGCTCAACGGAATGCCCGGCGTCCGCTCGGCCCGCTGGGCCGGCAGTCCGCCCGGCCGGCCCCGGGCCGAGAAGGACGCGGCGAACAACGCCCTGCTGCTCGCCCAGCTCGACGACGTTCCCGCCGAGCGCCGGGCCGCGGCCTTCGTCTGCGCGGCGGCGTTCGTCGACCCGCGCGGCACCGAGCACGTGGTCCACGGCGAGATGCGCGGCCAGCTGCTGGCCGAACCGCGCGGCGCGGGCGGCTTCGGCTACGACCCGCTCTTCCGCCCCGATGGTGAGACCCGGACCAGCGCCGAGCTGACCGCCCAGGAGAAGGACGCCATCAGCCACCGCGGCCAGGCCTTCCGCGCACTCGCCGCCGTGCTGCCCGACCTGTTGGGCGCCGGCGCCGGTCGATAGCGGGTGCCGCCGGACTATTCGCCCGCCCGCGGGCGCCCCAGGGTTCAGTTTTCGGTGGTAGGCGACTGCTAAAATCGGGGCGACAGCGGTCGGGGCGGTGCCGCGGGGGCTGGCGGGGTTTCGCCACGCGGCCCATTGCCCTCGAACAAGTCGACGGGTAATTGAAAGGTGCGGCGAGACCGGTGACTGCCGGGAATTTCAGGGTAATTTTTGGTGCGGACGACACCAATGAGTGCGTGACCGCGGTGCGGGAGTACCTGCGGGCGAACTACGAGACCACGGTCGTCGACCCGACCAGCTGGCCGGAGCTTTCCGAAATGGTGGCCCGTGGTGTCGCTGCGGGCGAATACCGTTTCGGTGTGCTGATGTGCTGGACGGGGACGGGCACGGCGATGGCCGCGAACAAGGTTCCCGGCGTGCGGGCCGCTCAGGCCTGGGAGCCGTGGATCGCGACGAACGCGCGCCTCTGGAACGATGCGAACGTCCTCACGATGAGCCTGAAGAGAACGGCCACCGAGGTCGCGCTCGACTGTTTGCGGGCGTTTCTCGCGGTAACGGACCCAGATCCCGAGGAAATACCGCAGATCGAAAAGGTCCGGGGTCGGTAGATATCCCGCGACGCCGTAATTGGGCGGGCGCGCTGGTCAATCCGCGTTGTTGGCGACGAGACGGCTGCGCAGCGCGGTGATGGACTCGTCGGACAGGCCGGCCTGGCGGGCCCAGCCGGCGGCGTCGCCCCACGTCTGGTCGACCCGCTCGAGAACCCCGGCCATCACCTCGGGGCGGACCCGCAGCTGGTCGACGTCCGCGCGGGTGCGGATCCCGCGCTCGTAGGACGGCAGCGCGGACAGGCGGGTCTCGATGAGGTGGATCCGGTCGTTGGTGGCGAGGTAGTCCTCGATGATCGCCTCGCGCTCGACGCCGACGATGGAGAGCACCACCGCGGCGAGCACGCCGGTCCGGTCCTTGCCGGCCGCGCAGTGGAACAGCGTCGGGCCGTTGGCCTCGTCCGCGATCAGGCCGATGGCGGTGCTGACCGAGTCGCCCGCCAGCCGCAGGTAGTCCAGGTAGTGCTCGACCCGGTCGTCGCTGGTGCGGATGCGGATCAGCGCCAGCGCCGCCTCCTCCTCCGCCGCGATCTCGGCCGGCATGAGCCAGCGGGTCCGCAGGAAGGAGAGGTTGTGGTACGCGATCGCCTCGTCACCCAGCGGGCCGCGGCCCTCCCGAGTCGCCTCCTCGGGGGTGCGCAGGTCGAGGATCGTCCGCAGGCCGTAGTCGTCGCGGAGCCGCAGCACGCCGGCCGGGCTCAGGTGCTGGAGGGTGTCGCTGCGCAGCAGCACCCCGTACTGGGTCTGGCCGCCATCCACGGTGGGTAGCCCACCCAGATCGCGGACGTTGTCGCAACCTTCGAGCTCGTACCAGCGATCCACAGGCCCGATGCTAAGCGGCGGTCCGGGTCGGGCGCCCGGATTCCGCCGTTCGGGTGACCTCGGACCGCGACTGTTCACCGGGCCCGCCCGAGGCCGTCCGCGGCGCCCCTGATCTCTCGGAGTGCCTCGGGCTCAGGCAATCTCCGCCTGATGGACGGGCCGGGACTGGTCCGGCCGGGACTGCTGGTGGCGTGGCTGCTCGTGGCGTGGCTGCTCGTGGCGTGGTGGCGGCGGCCAGGTCGGCGGTCGGACGTCGTCGGGTGGCAGGTCGGCGAGGTCGGCCGCGTCCGCCTCTGCCAGGCCGTGTGCGAGCGTGCGTCCGCCCCGGGCACCGGCGGCGATCGGGCGCGCCGGGACGCCGGCGACGACCAGTTCGGGCGCGACGTCGTCGACGACGACCGCGCCTGCCCCGACCACGGCGCCCGCGCCCACCCGGCGTTGCCGCACGACGGTCGCCTGGCTGCCGACCCAGGCCCGCGCGCCGATGTCCGCGCCGCCGGCGACCCGGGCCCCGGGCGCGACGGTCGCGTAGTCACCCAGGCGGCAGTCGTGCGCGACGCTGGAGCCGACGTCGACCAGCACGTGCCGGCCGGTGGCGATGTTCGTCGTCAGGCTGGCCAGGGCGCAGACCACGGTGCCGGGGCCGAGCTTGACGTCGCCGCCGAGGTTGGCCCGCGGGTGGACGAGCGTCGCCGGTCGCCGGCCGGCGGCGCTCGCGTAGCGGTCGATGCGGGCCCGGGCCCCAGCGGAGCCGACGCCGATCAGGTAGTCGGCGTCGAGGGTGGCCAGCAGGTCGAGGCCGCCGAGCAGGCTGGCGCCCCGGCGGGCCAGCAGGTCGGCGTCCGCGCTGTTGTCCTCGCGGGGCGCGGCGTCTGGCTGGTCGTCGAGGAAACCGAGGAAGCGGTAGGCCGGCGCGTCCGGGGTGATGGCGTTGACGGCCTCGACGACGTCGAGCAGCTCGCGGCCGTATCCGCCGGTCCCCACGATGACTAGCTGCCGACGGTGGCGGCGTGTTGACACACCGTGACCGTAGAACGGCGGGCCCAGGAGTTCAACGGCAGCGGCTCCGTGATGTCGAGGCGCCGTGGTCGGGCTGGGAGCGCCGGGCGTGTCGGCGCCGGTGGTTCCGTGTCGCTTGCCAACGGTGACGAGATGTGGGAGGAGCGGCAAGCATACTACGTTGAGCGCCGGACTGATTTCGAAGGGTGATGATCGATGAAGGTCGTGGTGACCGGTGGAGCCGGCTTCCTCGGTTCCCATCTGACCAGAGAACTGCTCGTGGCGGGCTGCGACGTCGTCGTCGTCGACGACCTGAGCACCGGCGCGGTCTCGAACCTGTCGGGCCTACCGATCAAGCTGATGGTGGGCAGCGTGACCAATCGTGCCCTGCTCGAGGAGGCCGCGGCCGGCGCCGACAGCATCGTCCACCTCGCCGCCCGTCCCAGCGTCGAGCGATCGCTGCTCGACCCGATGGCCAGCCACGACGTCAACGTCACCGGCACGCTGACCGTGCTCGACGTCGCCCAGCGGGCCGAGGCCCACGTGATCGTCACGTCGAGTGCCGCGGTCTACGGCGACGCCGGTCCACTGCCCCGCCGGGAGGACGGCCCGGTGGCCCCGCGCAGCCCGTACGCGGCCAGCAAGCTCGCCGCGGAGGCCTACGCGCTCGGTTTCCAGGCGAGCTTCGGGCTGCCGGTGCTCGTCGCGCGGCTGTTCACCGTGTTCGGCCCGTTCCAGTCGGTCGGTCACGCCTACACGGCCGTCATCCCGGCCTTCATCGACGCGGCCCTCGCGGGCCGGCCGCTCACCGTCCACGGCGACGGCCGCCAGACCAGGGACGTCGGCTACGTCGAGCCGATCGCGGCGATGCTCGCCGACGCGACCACTCGCCGACTCGCGCATCCGGGCCCGGTCAACCTGGCCTTCGGCGCCCGGGTCGAGCTGCTCACGCTGGTGGCGGCCCTGGAGGACATCCTCGGCTACCAGCTGCCGGTCGCGTTCGGGCCGGGCCGGGCCGGCGACGTGCGCGACCAGCAGGCCGACCCGACGACGGCCCGGACCCTGTTCCCGCAGGCCGCCCCCGGGGACCTGGCCACCGCCCTGGACGCGACCGTCGCCTGGTACGCCGCCCGCGGCGGCTACCCGCTGGCCGCCCCCCGCCCACCAGCCGCCCAGCTGCCGTCGTAACTGTGAAGCGGCCGAAGGTCGCTTGCGCGACACCGGCCGCTTCACTGGTCGGGCGCTGAGGCGCCCTCCCGGCCCCGCTTCGAGGTGCATGTGGAATGCGGTGGTAGGCCTCAGATGAGCTACCGACCTTGGTTACGACCCGCCTTTCCTCGACTTCACTTCAGGCGCTGGTGGGCTGGTGGGGGATGCGGGTCAGGCTGGCGGTGACGGCGGCGAGGTCGGCGTCGCGGCCGAGCTCCAGCAGCGCGGCACGCACCTTCTCCTCGTCCGCCCACGGGTCCAGCTCGACGACGATGCTCGGGTCGAGCGCGGGCACCGGGACCTCGGAGATCAGCGGGTGGTGCGGCCGGTCGTCCGTCTCACCCATGCCGAACAGCGCCTCGTGCAGCTTCTCGCCGACCCCGAGGCCGGTGTAGACGATCTCGGCCTTCTGGCCGCCGGTCTTGGCCGCCGCGCGGGTGGCCAGCCGCTCCGCGACGTCGACGATCCGCACCGGCTCACCCATGTCGAGCACCAGCACGTCGCCGCCGGAGCCGATCGCCCCCGCCTGCAGCACCAGCTCGACCGCCTCCTGGACGGTCATGAAGTACCGGCTGACCTCCGCGTCGGTGACGGTGAGCGGGCCGCCGGCGGCGAGCTGGCTGGCGAAGATCGTCAGGACCGAGCCGTTGCTGCCCAGCACGTTGCCGAACCGCACGCTGACGTAGGGCAGGCGGTGCTCGGCGGCCACATGCGCGGTGAGCCGCTCGGTGATCCGCTTCGAGTAGCCCAGCACGGACGACGGGTCCGCCGCCTTGTCGGTGGAGATGTTGACCAGCCGCTCGACCCCGCAGGCCGCCGCCGCCTCCAGCACCGACAGCGTCCCCCAGACGTTGGTCTTCACCGACTCGCCCGGGAAGCGCTCCAGCAGCGGCAGGTGCTTGAGTGCCGCGGCGTGGAACACGACCTCGGGGCGCCGCTCGGTGAACAGCGCGGAGACCATGTCGACGTCCCTGATGTCGCAGAGCACGACCGAGTCGTCGTCGAGGCCGGTGTGGCCGTGGAGCGAGAGCTGGACGGCACGCAGCGCGGACTCGTCCCGGTCGAGCATGACCAGCTCGGCCGGGCCGAAGCGGTGCACCTGGCGGCACAGCTCGGAGCCGATCGAGCCGCCGGCCCCGGTCACGAGCACGCGGCGGCCCGCCAGGTAACCGGCGGTGGTCGCGACGTCGGTGCGGATCTGCCTGCGGCCCAAGAGGTCGTTGATGTCGATCTCCCGGATGTCGGTGACGTCGACGTTCCCGCCGATCAGGTCGGCCACCCTGGGCAGCACCTTGACGGCGAGCCCCGCCTCCTCGGCGAGGCCGGTGACCTCGCGGAGCAGGGCCGCGTCCGCGCTCGGGATCGCGACCAGCAGGGTCGTGGCGCCGGTGGCCCTGGCCACCGCGGCGATCGCGTCCCGCCCGCCTCGCACCCGGACGCCGTGCAGCTGCAGGTTCCAGCAGCGCGGGTCGTCGTCGAGCAGCGCGACCGGGTAGTACGGGCTGTCCGGAGTGCGCAGCATCGCGGCGAGCACCTGCTCGGCACCCTCGCCGGCCCCGAACACGATCAGCGGCTCGGTGCCCTCGGGCGCGGGGCGGCGCAGCCGTTCCTCGGTGAGGCGGTAGAGGTAGCGAACCCCGAACATGATCGAGAGGGTGACCGTGCCCCCGAGCGGCGGCACCGACAGCGGGATCGGGCGCGGCTGGCCGAACGCGAAGACGGCGATCTCCAGGCCGATCACGGTCAGCGTGACCGAGGTCAGGATGCTGAGCACCTCCTCGAACCCGCCGAACCGGTAGCGGCCGAGATAGAGGTGCAGCGCGGTTCCGACGAAGTGCAGCAGGCAGACGGCCAGTAGCACGATCACCCAGAACCCGGGGTCCCGCAGCGTCTCGACCTTGAAGTTGGAACGCCCGGTCTGAGCCGCGGCCAGGCCTGACACCAGCGCGAGGCTGTCGAGGGTGATCTGGAGACCGACCCGCTGACGGAGCTCGAGCCGTGACACGAGTCGCGACACGCGTCGCGCGGCTGTCGCCGTCCACTGCGCTTCACGCGTGCCGTCTACTCTACGTCTCCACATGACGCCATAGAGTAAGCGCAATCGATGGCGGATCCGTCGCTATCAAAGGGCCCCACTTGACGGGCGTGGCGGGGCTCGCCGCGGCAGAACCGGGTGTCCCGGACAGGCGGCGCGGACCCTCGGACATCCGGCGCAACCCGCCGGACGGGCGGCCCGGGCTGACCAGCGAACACGACCCGACGGCACACAACGAGATGAAAAGGGTGGGCGACGGGTGGAACTACGGGTGTACGCGCGCGTGTTGCGCCGTGGCTGGCTCCTCGTACTGACCCTCACGGCGGCCGGCGGGCTGCTCGCGGCGGTGGTGACCTGGCAGGCGGCCAGGATGTACGCGGCGACCGTGACCATGGTCGTCTCCACCGCGGGCGGCGGCTCGACCGACCTGTCGGCCGACGAAGGCGGGCAGCTCTCCGCGCAGCGGGTCAGGTCCTACGCGAAGCTGGTCGCCAGCGACCGGGTCGCCGCCGCGGTGATCGGCCGGCTGCACCTGACCGAGAGCCCCGACCTGCTGCGTAGTCGGATCGTCACCCAGGCGGTGCCCGACACGCTACTGCTGCGGGTCAGCGTCCGCGACTCGAGCGCACCGCGGGCAGAGCGTCTCGCGGATGCCGTCGGCACCGCGTTCTCCGCCGCGGTCGCCCAGGTCGAGGCGCCCGGCCCGGGCCAGCGGCCGGCCGCGCGGGTCACGGTCTGGGAGGCGGCGCGACCGCCCGCCGGACCGGTGACGCCTCGGCCGGCGCGCAACCTGGCGCTCGGTCTGCTCTGCGGGCTGGTCGCCGGCCTCGGCGCGATGTTCGTGCGGTACCGGCTCTTCAGCACCCGCTGCGACGCGGCCGAGGCCGCGGCGATCACCGGCCGGCCGACCTTCGGGTCGATCGTCTTCGAGCCGGAGGCCGGCCGGCGCCCGTTGATCGCGCACGCGAGCCCGCACTCGCCGCGGGCCGAGGGCTTCCGTCAGCTGCGCGCCAACCTGCGGTTCGCCGCCGTCGACGGCGGGCCGCACTCGATCATCGTCACCAGTTCCGGGCCCGACGAGGGCAGGTCCACGACGTGCTGCAACCTGGCGATCACCCTGGCCCAGGCCGGCGCCCGGGTCTGCCTGCTGGAGGGCGACCTGCGCCGGCCGTCCTTCGCCGGGTACCTGGGTGTCGACGCCGCCGCGGGGCTCACCTCGGTGCTGATCGGCGCCGCCGACCTCGACGACGTGCTCCAGCCCTGGCGGACCGGCCCGTCCTTGGCCGCCGGGAGTGCCGGCCCGTCCCTGGCCGCCGGGAATGCAGGCCAGGCGTTCGCCGCTGGTGGGCGGGGGTGGCTCGGCGACGGCTGCGTCGATGTGCTGCCGAGCGGCCCGGTCCCGCCGGACCCGGGTGAGCTGTTGGGCTCGCGCAAGATGGCAGAGCTCCTCGACCAGCTCTGCGGGCGGTATGACGTGGTGCTCGTCGACGCGCCGCCGCTGCTCGCGGCCTCCGACGCCGCGGTGCTGGCCGGCCGGGCCGGCGGCACCCTGCTCGTCGTCCGGATCGGGCGCACCAGCCGGGCGCGGCTGCGCCGAGCGACGGCGGCGCTGCGGTCGGTCGACGCCCGGGTGCTCGGCACCGTGCTGAACATGGTCCCGCCGCCGGGCCTCGCCGACGAGGGCCGCGGGCTGTTCGACGCGGTCCCCCCGCGCGGCCTGCGGGCCGAGCTGCCCGTCGCCGGCCATTCCGCCCTGGCACGTGACGCCGAGGCTGACCCGCGAGACGAGCCGGTCAGTCTCGCCTTCCTGCCCGGCCAGCGATCTGACCGGGAAGGCCTGATGACGGGGGCCACCACGCGATGACGACGGACCGAGCCGGCAACCGCGCCGGCGTCACCAGCGCACAGGCCGGCTCGGACGAGGTTTCCGTACCAGACACCGACGGCGCCGCGGGCGACGCTCGGGTGCCGGCGCAGCGCTCGCCCGGGAAGTCCCCGAACCCTCCGGTCGACGCCGCGGCCGCGGCGGCGGGTCTGGCGGACGCGGAGACGGTGGCGGCGGCTGTTCCGGCCGAGCGTCCGGCCGGCGGCGCCGGGCCAACCAGGCGTCCGGGGGCGGGGCCCGTGACGGTCGAGAGCCAGCCGCTCGGACTCGGGCGGCGCGTCCTGGCGGCCGGGGCGCGGGTGGGAACCTGGCCGAGCCGCGCGGTGCTCTGGCCGCGGCGGCCGCGGCGGCCGAGCCGGCGGGCTCTGCTGGTAGGCGGCTGCGTCGCTCTGCCGGTGCTGGCCCTGGTCGGCTGGGTGGGTGTGCGCGGGCTGCTCGCCTACCACGAGCTGGCCCAGACCCGTGCCGACCTGACCCGGCTCGAACAGCGGCTGCTCGACGGCGACGTCCCGCCGCCCGCCCAGCTCGCGGCCGAGGTGGGCAGGATCGACCGCCGGACCCACTCGGCCCGCAGCCTGACCGGCGACCCGGTGTGGTCCGCGGCCGGTCACCTGCCGGTCGTCGGGTGCCCGATGCGCGCGGCCCACGCGATGGTCGTCGCCGTCGACGGGATGGCCACGGGCGGGCTGCCCGCGATGGCCCAGGCCGCCGACGCGCTGAACCCGGCGTCGCTGCGGTCGGGTATGTCGATCGACCTGCCCGCCCTCACCCGCGGCAGCGTGCCGGTCGACCGGTCCGCCGTCGCGGCCCAGCGGTTCCGGGCGGCGCTCGACGCCGTCCCGGGCTGTGGCTGGACCGGCCGCAAGCTGGGGCTCACCCCGGCCCGCGACACGGCGATGGCCCAGGCACGCCGGCTCACCGGAGCGTTCGCCAGCCTGAAGCTCGCGGTCCAGCTGGCGCCCCCGATGCTCGGCGGTCAGGGCGAGCCACGCCGTTACCTGTTGATCGTGCAGAACCCGGCCGAGTCCAGGGCCAACGGCGGCATCATCGGCGGGTTCGGGCTGCTCACGGCCCAGAACGGGAAGCTGAGCCTCGACAACATCGCCGGCAACGGGGCGCTGCCGCAGCTGATGGCCAACTCGCCGCTGCGCACCGACCCGATGCTGCCGGCGGACCTGACCGCGCGCTACGGCCCGTATGAACCGACCCGAACCTGGGCCAACGCCAACCTGACGCCCGACTACCCGACGGCGGGCCGGTTCTACTCTGGCCAGTACCAGGCCGGCACCGGCGTCAGCGTGGACGGCACCATCAGCATCGACCCGACCGCGCTTTCCTATCTGCTGGGCGCCACGAAACCGGCCGTCATGCCGGACGGCAGAGTGATCACCGCGGGAAATCTCGTCAAGCTGGTCGAGTCGGACGCGTACTCGCTGATCAATGGTGAAGGCCCCCGCGACCAGTTCTTCGCCGACGTCGGCAAGGCCGTCTACCAGGCGGTGACGGCTGGCGGTGGGAACACGGCCGGCCTGCTTGAGGCACTCGGGCGCTCGGTGAGCGAGGGCCGGCTGTTGGTGTCAAGCAACCACGCCGATGAGGAAGAGGTGCTGGCCGCGACCTCGCTGGGGGGCGCGCTGCCCACCGGTCCCGGGCCTTTCCTGGCCGTGCTGACCCAGAACTCCGCGGCCAGCAAGCTCGACTACTGGACCCGTCGGACGGTGGACTACCGGTGGCAGCCGCGCCCAGACGGCAGCGGCATCGCGACCATTACCGTGCAGGTGCTCAACGCGGCTCCGGACGGCCTGCCCGACTACGTGCGCTACCGGCTGGACCTCGGCGGGCCGGGTGGAAACCCGGACGGGCAGAACGAAGTCTGGCTGTCCGTCTACACGGGTGTGGGCAGCCAGTTGCTCGGCTCCACCCTCGACGGCCGGCCGACGACCCTGACCCGTGACTCCGAGGACGGACACCCCATCGCCTCGACGTTCCTGTCACTGGACCGGGGAAAGCCTCGGACGCTCGTGCTGCAGGTCTGGGAGCCCGCAGGCGGGCCCGTGCTCACTGTGCGTCAACAGCCTTTGGTGAAGCCCGAGCAGTTCACCGTCGAGGGGCTGGCCGTTCGTCGTCCATGGTCACTCACTGCAAGCAACTGACCTCGCCGGGTGCGTGACACTCAGCGTCACGCTGCGTAACCTTCGCGTAGTCAATCCTCCGACTGCTTGTACTGATCACCCCATGGGGAGTGCCTCAATGAAACTCCGCGCGCTAGGAGTCGCGCTGCTCGCCAGCTGCGGGCTCGCGCTCGCCGTACTGCCGGCGTCCGTGGCCGCCGCGGTCGACGACCCAACCTCCGTGACCAGCCCGGTCACCTCAGAGTTCAGTCCGCCGCCGGTGACCGGCGAGGACCCGGCGGCGGTGACCGGTCCGGACGACCCCGCGACCGGCGTGGATCCCGCGGCGGTGACCGGTCTGGACCCGGTGACCGGCGAGGACCCGGCGGCCGTGACCGGTCCGGACGACCCCGGGATCAACCCGCCGCCGGCGCCTGACGACCCGAACTCGTCCTTCTTCGACGACAAGAAGCACCCTAAGCCCGGCCCGTACCCGCCCTCCAAGAAGTGCGGCGGCCTCACCGGAACCCTCTCGCTGGACCGGTCCGTGGTCGTCGTCGGCGGGTCGGTCGTGTTCTCCGCCTGTGGCTTCATCCCGGGCGCGATCGTCACCATCGCGGTCAACGGTTCCACCACCGGGACCGTGACCGCCGACACCAACGGCGACATCGTCGGCCAGGCTGTGTTCACGGAGGTCGGCAAGGCCACCTTGACGGCCACCGGTGAGGGCAGCCAGAAGATCGGCATCCTCGGCGACATCGACAACGGCCCCGACATCAACGTCGGCCTCGCCGCCCCGATGGACATGGGGCGGGGGACCCAGTCGATCACCCGCGTCGTCTCGGCCAAGGTTGACGTCCTCGACCACAACGGCAAGGACATGAACGGGACCTTCATCCCGATCCCGATCCCGATCCCGATCTTCATCGGCGGGAACGACGACAAGAACAACTGCATCGACGGCAACAAGGACGGCAAGGACGGCGTGAACACTCTGGGGGCCGTCGACGACAAGAACAACCTCGGCAAGGACGGTAGGAACGGCCTGAACTGCATCGGTGCTGTCGGCGTCGGTGTTGTCGGTGTGGGTGTCGGCGCCGGTGGCGTCGGCGGTGCCGGTGCCACCCCGGCCGGTGGGGCGCTGCCCTTCACCGGTGTGGAGACCGGTGCCATGGCCTCCATCGCGTTCGCGCTGCTCGGCGGCGGTCTGCTGCTGCGGGTCGCGGCTCGGCGGCGGCGGAACACCCTCGGCGCGCACACCGAGGGCTGAGCGAGGTCGAACCGCCCCACCGTGAGCTGGCAGCCGCCAGCTGACGGGAGCCGCCCGGCTGCACCTCGAGCGGCTCGGTGTCCCTCAGCTACACAGCAGAGGGTCTGACGGGCGGCCGGCTGCCAGGCCCAGGCCAGGCAGCCGGCGCCTGAACCAGGAAGGGCCGCTCCCGCGGACGTGGGAGC
>NZ_JADWYX010000155.1 GCF_016786355.1 Frankia sp. AgB1.9 | reverse complement strand
GCGTCGAGCAGCCGGTGGCGCGCGGCGCGGTAGCCGGCCAGGTCGCGGGCCGCGAGGGTGGCCGCGACCTGGCGCAGCTCGGCCGGGAAGGCCGGCCGCGCGGCGGCGGCCAGCACCTCGGAACGCAGGCGGTCGATCTCCGCCTGAGCCTGCGCGGCGGCGAGGCGCAGCCGGGCGAGGGCGACGGCGTCGACCAGGTCGTGCAGCGTGTCGGTCGAGCTCAGGTCGACCAGGCCTGCGCCGACGGAGGGCACGGCGGAGTCGGCCCGGCTCGGGCGCGCGGCCTTCTCGGCCTCCAGCGAGGCGAGCAGGGTGCGGATCTGGTCGCGAGCCGTGACGACCGTGACGATCGCGCCGAGCGCGTCGTGGGCCTCGGTGAGCCGAGCGAGCCGGGCCTCGGGAGCGGCGGCGTCCCCGGCCGGCTCGTCGAACGGGGTCCGGGGCCCGAAGCCGACCATGACGCCGGCGAGCGCCCAGGCCCTGGCCACGGCGTCGATCGCGACCTCGGCGCGCAGCCTGGCGAGCACCAGGTCGAGCAGCTCCGCGGTGGTCGGCGCGAGCCCGTCGACCGTCGTCCCGTCGAGCAGGTCGGCGGCCTCCTTCTGCGCCCGGGACCGGAACATCCGGCGCAGGTTGCCGCCGTCGTCCAGATGGCCGCGCAGGGCCTCGCCGACGGCGAGCAGCCGCGCGGCGGGCGTGGCGGTGGGGTCGGCGGGCACCACTCCGGCGGCCGCGGCGGCGGTCACGTCGGCTGGCAGGCTGACGGCGCGCAGCCCGAGCGTCGCGAGGGCCTCGGCGGCCTCGTCGAGCGCGGAGGCGGCCGAGGTGACCTTCGCCCAGACGGCTGCGTCGTGGCCGACCAGGGCGTCGTCGAGCGCGCGTGGCAGCCAGGGCGCGTGCCGCGCGGTGCGGCGCGCACCCTCCAGCGCGCGGGTGACGGTGCCGACCGCGGCCGTGAGCCGGTCGAGGCCGGTCGCGTCAAGGACGCCCAGCGCGGCGGCGACCGCGCGGACGGCCGATCCCGTCGCGGCGCGGGTGGCCGCTCCCGCCTCCGCCGCCGTGTCCCGCTCACGTTCCAGCAGCCGTTCGAGGGCCTCGACGCTGGGCAGGGACACCGGGCCGAGGTCGGGATCGCCGGGCTCGGCGCCGTCCAGGCCGTCGTCTGGCCGGTCGTCGCCGCCGTACCGGTCGGCGTCGTCCGGATCGGCGGCGCTCAGGGCGCCAGGCCGCCGGATCGCGGAGCCGGGCCCGTTGACGGACCGCAGCAGCGTCCACAGCTCGGTCGCCTCGGCCGCGCTCAACGGGGGCGCGGGTGGGGTGGCCGCCGAGGAACGGGGGGTGCCCGCGCCCGCCACGGTCTGGTCCGGCCCGCCGTCCGCGAGCAGCGGTGCGTCCGCCACGGGGACCGGGCGCGGCAGCCAGCCGTGCTCGGCCCGTTCGCGCCGGACCCTGGCGGCGATCGCGCCGCGGGTGCCGGACCAGCCGGGGGCGACCTCGGTCGCCCGATGGCCGATCGCCTCGGCGGCCCGCTGGAGCTGGATGGCCGCGGCCAGCTCGTCCCGGCGGGCCACGGCGGCGTCCCGGCGGTTGCTGGCGGCGTCGATGCGGCGGGCCTGGCCGCCGGGGTCGTAGGCCGCCTTCTCGGCGGCCAGGGCGCTGACGCTGACGGTGAGCTCGTCGGTGCCGAGCCCCTCGGTGTCGGTGATCGACACGCACAGGCGTCGCAGTGACTCGGGCAGCTTGTCGCGCAGCACCCGCAGCGCCTGTGCCTTCTGGCTGGTCACCAGGACGCGCTGGCCCTCGGCGAGCAGTGCCGAGACCAGGTTGGCGATCGTGTGGGTCTTGCCGGTGCCCGGCGGGCCCTCGACGACCACGCCGCTGTCGTGGCGCAGCCGGGCGACCACATGCGCCTGTTCGGGGTTCGCCGGCAGCGGGAACAGCGGGTCGTCCGACAGCTGGCCGGGGCTGGCCGCGCCCTCGGCGGCCAGCCACGCCAGCCGCTCGTCGGCCTCCAGCGTCTCCACCAGCTGGACGAGGCCCAGCGGCGGGCGGCCGTCGCCGCGCAGCGCGTCGAGCATCTGCTCGTAGTAGGTGAGCAGCGCGGCCTGGCCGCGGGCGCGCAGCACGATCGCCGGGGCGAGGTCGATGCGCGGCCGGTCGGTCGGCGGCCCGGACGGCTGCCAGGACGAGTGGTAGCCGTCGTGGCCGACGTCGAGCGCGACCGTCAGCCAGTCCCGCAGCAGCCGTTCGTCGTCCCCGCCCAGCGGGGCCGCCGGGCGGGCCCGGAGCCGCTCGTGCAGCGCGTTGGTGCGCTCCTCGTGGAAGACCGCGAGGCCGTCGAGCAGCGGGCCGTCCTCCAGCCGGGTCGCGACCCCGTCCGGGACGCGCAGCCGGATCGCCGAGCTCACCGGGTCGATCTCGACGGCCAGCCGGGTGGTCAGCAGGTGGCGCCGCAGCGTCCGGCCGTCCGGGGCGCGCCAGGACAGCAGGCCGGTGGCCAGCACCAGCTCCAGCCCGTCGCCCTCCTGGGCGAGCCGGCCGGCGACGCTGTGCAGCGTGCCGTGCAGGGTGCGCCTGTCGGCGTCGGCGCGGGCTCGGCCGGCCCAGATCTGCCAGGTCGGCAGCCAGTCCTGGTAGGCCTCCGGTACCTCCGGACGGTCGACCAGGCGGACCGGCTCGGCGAACCCGTCGGTGACCGGCTGGCCGCCGGGGCGCAGCGGGATGCCGTCCGGCCAGACCCCGTCCGGCCAGCCGCCGGGGTCCCCGCCGGACCAGCGCAGCTGGTCGGGGGCCCGCACGCTCGTCTCGCGCAGCGGCGGCGAGTCGGACGGGAGGTCACCCGGCTCGGGCAGCACCACCCAGCCGGCGAGCGCGTCCGGGAGCGGCGGCGGCGAGGGCAGCACGGCCGCGGCCGGCGCCTCCAGCACGACCTCGCCCGCGGTCGCGTGCTCGAAGAGCGACAGGCCGCCGGGCAGTTCGGCGAGCCACAGGGCCAGCGGGTTGTCCTCGACCCGCGTCACCTGGTCGGCCTGGGACTGCGCCACCTCGTGCAGGAACCGCACCATCCGGTGACACCGGTTGGTAAGCATCGCGAAGCGTTCCCGCTCAGCCGCCGCCGTCTCCATCCACCCCTCCCGCCTGGATCCCGGAATCATCCTCTACGTCGCCGTCGCCCTCTCCGGCCACCGGGTCGGACGGCCGTCCGGCGTGCCCCCGGTGGGACGGCTTGGGTCGGTCTTGACCGGCGCGGGCGGGCCGGCCGGCTGGCGTCGTCCTCGGGTGGCCCGGGCCGGGGGCGGCGCCGTCGGCTGATCGAGGTCACGGGACAATGAAGGCCGCCCGGGTGGCGATGGCGCCGCGCGTGGGCGGGTGACGCCGTTCGGGCGGCGTGGCGGGAGGCGTGGCGGGCGTGGTGGATGGCGGTGGCGAGCTGGACGGGACGTCCGCCTCGAGCGGCCCGGCGGCCGCGTCGGTGGCGCCGTTCTACGTCGACCTGCACGTGCACTCGAAGTACTCGCGGGCGTGCAGCCGGGACTGCGACCTGGAGCATCTGGCCTGGTGGGCGGCCCGCAAGGGGATCCGGGTCGTCGGGACCGGGGATTTCACCCACCCGACGTGGGCCCAGGAGCTCGAGGACAAGCTGGTGGCGGCCGAGCCGGGGCTGTTCCGGCTGCGGCCCGACCTGGAACAGGACGTGCTGCGGCGGCTGCCCGCGTCCTGCCGGACCGCGACCCGGTTCCTGCTGTCCACCGAAATCTCGACGATCTACAAGAAGGGCGACCGGACCCGGAAGGTCCACCATCTGCTCTACGCCCCGGACCGGGAGGCGGCCGGCCGGATCACCGCGGCCCTCGCCCGGATCGGCAACCTGGCCGCCGACGGCCGACCGATCCTCGGGCTCGACTCCCGGCACCTGCTTGAGATCACCCTGCAGTCGGATCCGGGCAGCTACCTCGTTCCCGCGCACGTCTGGACCCCGTGGTTCGCGGTCCTCGGCTCGAAGTCCGGTTTCGACGCCGTCGACGACTGCTACGACGACCTCGCGCACGAGGTCTTCGCCCTGGAGACCGGGCTGTCCGCCGACCCGGAGATGTTCTGGCGGATTTCCGGGCTCGACCGTTACCGGCTCGTCTCCAACTCGGACGCGCACTCGCCGCCCATGCTCGGCCGCGAGGCCACCGCGCTGTCCTGCGACCTGGACTACTTCGCGATCAAGGAGGCGCTGCGGACCGGGGCCGGCTACACGGGAACCGTCGAGTTCTTCCCGGAGGAGGGGAAGTACCACCACGACGGCCATCGGGCCTGCGGCGTGCGTTTCACGCCCGAGGAGACCAAGGCCTCCGGCGGTGCCTGCCCGTCCTGCGGCAAACCGCTGACCGTCGGCGTGCTGCACCGCGTCGACGCGCTCGCCGACCGGGAGACGCTCCACGTGCCGGCGACGGCCGGGCAGGTGCGCTCGTTCGTCGCGCTGCCGGAGATCGTCGGCGAGATCCTCGGGGTCGGGCCGAAGAGCAAGGCGGTGGCGACGCAGGTCGGCTCGCTGGTCGAACGGCTCGGCCCGGAGCTGGGCATCCTCGGCGACGTCGAGCTCGCCGCGATCGGCGAGGCGGGGTCGGCGGAGCTGGTCGAGGCGGTTGGCCGGCTGCGCCGTGGCGAGGTGCTGCGGGAGGCCGGCTTCGACGGCGAGTACGGCGTGATCCGGATGTTCGCCCCCGGCGAGCTCGGCGGCGACGCGGCGACCCTGTTCGACCTCGCGCCAACCGCTCCGGCCGCGAAGCCCAGACGAGCGGCCGTGCCAAGCGCACGTCAGCCGTCGAGCCCGGCCTCGTCTGAGCTGACCTCGTCTGAGCCGGCCCTGGTTGAGCCGGCCTTGGTCGAGCCAACGGTGGCGGAGCCCCTCACGGTGAACCCAGCCGTGGCCGAGCCCGCCGGTGAGCCGGGGACGCTGGAGACGGCCGGGCTGGCCTCAGCCGGCGAATCGGTGTCCGTCCTGGACGGGCTGGATGCCGACCAGCGCGCGGCGGCCGCGGTCACCGGTGGTCCGCTGGTGATCGTGGCCGGACCCGGCACGGGCAAGACGCGGACGCTAGTGCACGCGATCGCGCACCGGGTGCGGGAGCGGGGCGTCCCGGCCGGGGAGTGCCTCGCCGTCACGTTCACCCGGCGGGCGGCCGACGAGCTGGTGGAACGGCTCGACCAACTGCTCGCCACGGCGGGTGCCGGTGGCGCCGACGGCCACGCGCCGGACCAGCGCGTCACGGCCACCACGTTCCACGGGCTTGGCCTGCTGGTGATCCGGGAGCAGCACATCCGGCTCGCCCGGGGTCCGCACGTCCAGGTCGCCGACGACGCGGTCCGGGCCGAGCTGCTGTCCGAGGCGCTCGGGGACGCCGCCGGCACGGTCGCCGCCCGGGCCACGGCCGCGCGGCGGATCGGCGAGCTCAAGCGGCGCCGGTCACTGGGGGACCAGGTGCGCGGCGACGAGCTGGCCGGCGTCCTCGCCCGTTACGACGCCGCGCTGCGCGAGCGCGACCTGGTGGACCTCGACGACCTGTTGGCGCTGCCGCTCGCGCTGCTGACCGCCGAGCCGGAGCTGGCCGAGGGCTACCGGCGCCGGTTCCGACACGTCTGGGTCGACGAGTACCAGGACGTCGACGAGACCCAGTACCGGCTGCTGCGGGCGCTGTGCCCGCCGGACGGGAACCTGATCGTGATCGGTGACCCGGACCAGGCGATCTACTCCTTCCGGGGCGCCGACGTCGGGTTCTTCCTGCGCTTCGAGCAGGACTTCCCGGCTGCCCGGCGCGCCGCGCTGACCCGTAACTACCGCTCGACCGGGACGATCGTCGCCGCGGCCCGCTGCGCGATCGCGCCGGCCAGCTTCGTCCCCGGCCGCGAGCTGGTCGCCGTCCACCCGGACGGCCCGGACGCGCCGCGGTCGCCGGCCGGGCGGACGAACCAGGTGGGGCAGACGGCCCCGGCCGGACCAGGCGGGCCGCCGGTGCTGGTCCGGGCCTGCGCGAGCGAGGCTGAGGAGGCGCTCGCCGTCGTCGACACGATCGAGGCGGCCCTCGGTGGCACCTCCTTCCACGCGCTCGACAGCTTCGCCTCCGCCCAGCTGGAGGCTGGCCGGCTGGCGGCCGGCCACCTGTCGTTCGCCGACATCGCCGTGCTGTACCGGACCGCCCGGCAGGCCGAACCGGTCATGGCGGCGCTGGCCCGGCGAGGCTTCCCCTTCCAGCGGCGTTCGCACGGGCCGCTCGCCGACGCGCCCGGCGTCGCCGCGTTGCTCGCCGAGCTGCGGGCCGAGCGCCGGGACGGCGCGGCCCGCTCGGTGTCCGCCGCGCTGCGCGACGCGGCGGCCCGGGCCGCCGAGCGTGCCGCCGCCCGCGGCACCGTGCTCGCCACGGTCGTGGCCACGGGCCAGCCCGAACAGCCTTCGCCGCCACGCGAGCAGGCTGACCCGCCGGGCGCCTCGTCCGAGGCGGAGATCAGGCTGGGCGTCGAGCTGCTGGCGCCCGCGGCTGCCTCGGCGGGGGACGATCTGGCCGGGTTCCTCACCGCGGTCTCGCTGGCCACCGAGTCCGACACCCTCGACCCCCGGGCCGACCGGATCTCGCTGCTCACCCTGCATGCCGCCAAGGGCCTGGAGTTCGGCCTGGTCCTCATCGTCGGCTGCGAGGACGGCCTGCTCCCGATGACCTGGGGCCGGCCGCCGCGCCCGAGCGACAGGACTGATCCCGGCCAGGCCGCGACGGCTGGACCGGACGTGCCCGCCGACGGTTGGTCCGGCGCGGCGACCGATCCGGCCCGCGGCCCGCTGGCCGAGGAACGGCGGCTGTTCTTCGTCGGAATCACCCGGGCCCGCGGTCGGCTCGTCCTGAGCCATGTGACCTCTCGCGCAGGCGGCACCGTCAGGCGGGGTCCGTCTCCGTTCCTGGCGGACCTCGACCCGAGCCTGCTCGACCGCGCGTCCGGCCGTCCAGGCCAGCTCCCACGGCCCCGGCCGGCGGGCAGACAACTCCGACTGCTCTGACCTCGGCGAACGGGCCGGCGCAGGAAACTCACGTTACGGGTGGGTTGGCTCAACTCGTCCCCCACGAGGGCCGGGGCCGGCCTCCCCGATCGGTCCCGCGCGAGTCGCGCGAGGTATGAAGGTTGGCGACACCAGGGCGCATCCCCCCAAAGAGCCCGCGAACCGCCCGGAAGGGCGAACGAGATCTACGGAGTGCTGCGATCCTGAACCGACCGACCGGACCGTCGAGCGCCGCACCGTCGCGGGCCGGGCAGGTCCCCCCAGGCGACGTCATGGTCGAACGGGTCCCGAGAGACGTACCGATGACTGAGCCCGCGATCGCGTCGCCCGACGGCGTCGAGGGCGAACCGCCGGCCGACCGGACGCCGCGGTGGCCGCTCGGGATCATCGCCGCCGGCCTGGTCACGCTGTTCATGCTCCAGGCGCCCGGTCGCCTGGTCGCCGACACCAAGATGAACGTGCCGCTCGACCCGCTGCGGTTCATGGAGTGGGCGACCCACCTGTGGAACTCGTCGGCCGACTTCGGCTTCCTGCCGAACCAGTACATCGGCTACCTGTTCCCGATGGGACCGTTCTTCCTGCTCGGGAAGGTCCTGGGCGTTCCCGCCTGGATCACCCAGCGGCTGTGGATGGCGCTGATCCTCACGGTCGCGGCCTGGGGCCTGGTCCGGCTCGCCGACGCGCTGCGGATCGGGCGGCCGTGGACCAGGGTCCTCGCGGGCGTCGCGTACGGCCTCTCGCCCGTGTTCATCGGGAAGGTCGGCGCCTCGTCGGTCGCGCTGACCGGTGCGGCGATGCTGCCCTGGATCACCCTGCCGCTCGTGCTCGCACTGCGCCCGGACGGGGCCGGCGGCATCGACACCGGCACCGCGGCCGGAACCGGCCCGGCCGCCGCGGCCGCCGCGGCCCGCCGGCTGTCACCGCGCCGGGCCGCGGCGCTGTCGGGCCTGGCGATCGTCTGCACTGGCGGTGTCAACGCCAGCGTCACGCTGTGCGTCCTGCTCTGCCCGGCGGTCCTGCTCGTGTTCGCCGGCGGTTCGCGGCGCGCCTGGGCGCTGCGCGCGTGGTGGATGCTCGCCGTCTTCCTGGCGACCGCGTGGTGGCTGCTCGCCCTGATGACGCAGAGCCGTTACGGGCTGAACTTCCTGCCGTACACCGAGACCGCCGCGACCACGACCTCCCCGACGTCGGTCGCGGAGGCGCTGCGCGGCACCACGGACTGGCTGGCCTACCTGCGGGTGCCGGCGCCCTGGCTGCCGGCCGCCTCGGTGGACGTGACAAACCCGGTCGCCGTGGTCGGCTCCGCCGTGGCCACCGCCATCGGGCTGTGGGGGCTGGCGCGCCGGGATCTGCCCGCGCGCCGCTTCCTCGTCGTCAGCCTCGCCGCCGGCATCGTCGCGGTTTCGGCTGCCTACCCGGGCCAGCCGGGCAGCCCGCTGGCCGACGGCGTCCGCCACCTGCTCTCGGGGCAGCTGGCCTTCCTGCGCAACGTCTACAAGTTCGAGGCGGTCTCCCACGTGCCGCTGGCGCTGGGGATCGCGCACGCCCTGCACGTCGTGTGCGCACCGCGTGGGCAGGCGAGGGCGGACGCCGTACGCGAGGTCCCAGCCTGGCGCCGCCGCCTCGCCGCGGCCGGCGGCAGGCTGCGGCCGGCCAGGCTCGACGCCGCGTTGCCGCGGCTGCGCCCGCGCTCGGCCATCGCCGGCGTGCTGGTTCTCGCCGCCGTGGGAACAGGCGTGATGCCGGCCTTCGACGGCCAGATGTTCCAGGCCGGCACGTTCAAGGAGGTGCCCGGCTACTGGCACCAGGCGGCGGACTGGCTCGCGAACAACCCGGCCGGCGGCACCACGCTGGTCCTGCCCGCCAAGCCGTTCGGGGAGTACGACTGGGGGCGCCCGCTCGACGAGCCGATGGCCTTCCTGGCCAGCACCCCCTGGGCGGCGCGGTCGCTGATCCCGCTGGGGAACGCCGGGATGACCCGGTGGCTGGACGGCATCGAGCAGGAGCTGGCCCTCGGGTCGGCCTCGGGGCTCGCGGACGCGCTCGCCCGCGAGGGCGTCGGCCAGGTCCTGATCCGCAACGACATCTCCGACGAGGACTGGGACAACCCGCCGTCGACGAACGAGATCTACCGCGCGCTGGCCAACTCGGGCCTGCGCCGCGCCGCCACGTTCGGGCCGATGAAGACGGCCAGGCCGAGTGCCAGGGACCGGCTGATCCCGAACAAGGCGAAGCCCACCCAGAAGGTCCCGGCCCTGGACGTCTGGGTCGTGCCGAACGGCGCCACCCAGGTCACCGCCTACCCGGCCGACACCGCCATGGTGGTCTCCGGCGGTTCCGAGGCCACGGTGCAGATGGCCGCGCACGGGGTGCTCGGCACCGACCGCGCCGTGGTGCTCGCCAACGATCTCTCGGGCCTGCCCGGTGCCCCGGACGAGGCCATCGCGCCGTCAGGAGGCCTGGTCCCGCCCGTACCGGCCAGCGACATCATCGGGCCCACAACGGCGTTGGTCACGACGGACACGTACACCCGCCGCGAGACCGACTACGGCGTGATCCACAACGCGAGCTCCTACCTGCTCGGCCCGGACGAGAACGCGGCCGGCGAGACCGGGCCGCCGCACCAGTGGCTGGACGAGCCGGCCGACGGCCACCAGACCGTCGCCGCCTACGAGAACGGGGTCCAGGTCAGGGCCTCCTCCTATGGGTCGAAGCTGGTCGCCAGACCCGACGTGTCACCGGCGCAGGCCGTCGACGGGCTGCCCTTCACCTCCTGGTCCGTCGTCGCCGACTCGTCCAAGGGCTCCGTCGGCGGCTGGATCGAGGTGGACGTCCCCAAGGCGACCTCCGTGCCGTACATCGACGTGCAGCTGCTGGAGGAGGGGTCCTGGCGCCCGGCGGTCCAGGCCCTGCGGGTGACGACGAGCACGGGTTCGGTCGTCACCCCCGTGCGCCCGGACGAGACGACGCAGCGCCTGGCCGTCCCCGCCGGGGCGAGCACGTCGTTCCGGGTCACGTTCGAGAAGGTCACCCAGAAGGCGGGCTCGACCTACGGCGCCGGCATCCGCGAGCTCAGCCTCCCCGGCGTGCAGATCCAGCGGTACGTCCAGACCCCGTCGGACGCCGCCGGCCTGTTCACCGCCGGCGTCGGGCAGGTCGCGTACACGTTCGACCGCGAGGCGGTGGATGTCACCGAACCCTTCGGCGGCTCGGAGGAGCTCAGCCTGCACCGCAGGTTCGACGTGCCGCGGCCGATGACCTTCGCGGTCCTGGGGACCATGACGGGCGTTCCGTCCCTGACCGTCCAGTCGGCCGTCCCCGCGCCGGCGTTCCAGCTGCCGTGCGGGAAGGGCCCGGCGATGATCGTCGACGGGACCCGCTACGAACTGCGGGTCGAGGGCCAACAGTCCGACATCGCCGCCGCGAAACCGCTGGGGATCGGGGTCTGCACCCCGGACGGGACGATCCCGCTGCCGGCGGGCCAGCACGACCTCCAGATCGACGAGGCCGGCACCGGCCTGCTGATGTCGTCGCTGACCCTGGTCGGCGCGGGTGGCCAGATCAGCGCGGACACGGCGCGCTCGACGAAGGTCACCAGCTGGGGGTCCGAGCGCCGGACGGTCCAGATCGGGTCCGGCACGAGGGCGCTGCTGGCGGTCCACGAGAACGCCAACGCGTCCTGGACCGCGACGCTCAACGGGCAGAAGCTGACCCCGCTGCGGCTGGACGGCTGGCAGCAGGGGTGGATCGTGCCGGCCGGGTCCGGCGGCACCGTCGTGATCCAGAACCTGCCCGGCTACTCCTACCGGACCAGGCTGCTCGTCGGTGGCCTCCTGGCGCTGCTCCTGCTCGCGCTGGTGCTCATACCGGCCCGCTGGCGGCTGCGGCGCTCGGTGGATCCCGACGACTACCCGCGCTTCCTGAACCCGTGGGCGATGCCCGTGGTCGGGCGCCTGGCGCACGTGCCCGGCTGGATCGCCGGCGGCCTGCTCGGGACGCTCGCCGTGTTCCTCGTCGCCGGTCCGGTCGCGCTCGCCGTGCCCGTCCTGGTGCTGGTCGGGCGGCGCTACCCGTGGGTGCTGGGCTGGACCGGCCTGCTGTTCATGATCGCCTCGGGAGTGGGGGTCGCGGTGCGCTCGGATGCCGTTCCCACCTCGCACGCGGGCGCGTTCGGCCCGTTCGTCCAGACCTGCGGCGCGATCGCCCTGGCGGCCGTCGTGGCCGCGCTGGCACTGCGCGGCAGCGTCCCGCCCGGCGAGCCGGCCAGCCCGGTTCCGCCAGGCGAGCCGGCGGATCCGATCCCGACGCAGGTGGCCTCGTCACCGGAGGGCCCGCCGCCGGCCGCTCCCGTGGTCGCCGACGCGGCGGATGCGAGTGACACGCAATGGATTCGACGGCGTACGTGATCCAGTCGACGGCGGCGCGCCGGGGCCTGACCCGCCGGCAGCTCATCGGGGCCGCCGGTCTCACCGTCGCGTCCGTGGGCGCGATGGTGGCCTGCCACGAGCCGGGCAGCCCGCCCGAGCCGCCGCCGAGCGGGGGGCCGCCCCTGACGACCGTGTTCGGCGCGCCAGGCTCGCTCGACGGGCTCAAGGGCTACCCGTCGACGGACCTCGTCGAGGTGCCCGAGCTCCGGTTCGGGGCCGGCCAGGCCGCCTTCATGTCGACCGTCGCGAGTGACGGTTCCGTCATCGTCGGCACCACCCCGTTCAGCGACGACCAGGCGCGGCCCACCAGCAACGACATGGAGATCGGGGTCTTCGCCCCGGCCACGCGGTCCTTCACCCGGCTGGTCATCCCGACGACGACGGGCCAGACCAGAACGGTGAGCACCGACCCGAACTTCCGGGGGATCGGCGGCGCCGACGTCAGCGACGTGCTCGCCGTGACCGACCCCGGAGGCGGCCAGCGGGTGCTCTTCGTCTCCGCTCTGCCGTTCCACAACTGGGACACGCGGACGGTGGGCCAGTACCCGTCCGTCGGCCAGCTCGTGCCTGGCCCGGATGGGTGGCGGTACGAGAAGACGTTGTCCTGGACCGGCGACGAGCTCGCGGGCCGCGCCGACCCGTGGACCGCCACCCAGGCGTACCCGCAGGTGAGCCCGGCGCCGCGGATGCCCCGAGGCCCCGTCTCGCTGGCCCGGCTGCCCCGCTCCGGGCATGTCGTGGTGGCCCAGTACTTCGGCGACATCCGAGGGGGCACCGACTCCGGCGCGCTGGCCGTGCTCGACCTGGACGGCCGGCTGAAGGCCTGGTGGCAGTACCCGCCGACGAAGCCGTTGGGCGTCCCGGTGGTGGTGAACCCCCGCGAGGTCGCGGCCGACCCGTCCAGCGAGCTGGACGACGAGCGGTTCGTGCTCATCAGCGACTGCCGGGACGGCGATCACAAGACCCAGCCGTTCCCGATCCAGGAGTTCTCGTACTCGGCCACGGCCGGGCAGATCGTGCCGCGCAGCGGGGCCGTGCGCGCCGCGCAGGACGGCTCCCGGATGGAGACCGCCTGCTTCGACGCCGCCGGGAACCTGTACGTGGCGCGGACGAAGGCCGACGGGCTGAGCGCGGCCAAGATGGCCGTCTATCCCAAGCTGGGCAGCGAACGCGGCCTGGTGCGCCGGGCGCCAGCGGTCGGCGACTGGACCCAGACCTTCGGCGTCGAGTGCGCCCCCGACTACCTGGTGTCCGGGACGGACCGCGGCGGCCTGGTACGCAGCCTGACCATCGACCCGGCGACCGGCGTCATCCTCGCCGTCGCGGTGGGCGGGCTACTTCAGGCGGTGCGCCCGGTCGGCTCGGGCGCCCAGATGACGTTCAACCTGGCGGCCTCGGTCGACCTCGGCCTCGGCAAGCTGCGCGAGTCGTCGAAGCGGTACGTCGGGGTGCGCCGCGGCGCGGTCGACCCCGACCGCCGGCTGCTCTGGCTGCCGATCAACCAGCTGGTCCTCGACGGCATGAAGTGGCCCTACAAGCCGTTCGCGCTCGACCAGTGGCTGGCCCAGGTGGACCTGCGCACCCTGCTCGGCTCCTGAGCTCCGAGCAGGGTGACGCGCGGTGCCGGCCTTACTTCATGCGCAGCCTTACTTCTTGCGCAGGATCATCGCCAGGTTCCAGGTGACGATCTCGCGCAGGCCCGGGATCCGCAGGATCGCCCGGCCCCAGTCGGGCAGGTAGCGCGGCATCGCGTCGACGATCTCGACGTCCATCCGGGTCTTCGCCCACGCCAGAGCGTCGGTGACGTAGACCGGGAAGAGGCTGCTGCCGTAGACGTTCTTCGGCGGGTGGCCGCGCAGGCGCTCGAACCGGGCCGCGGCGCGGTGGCCGCCGAGGTAGTGCCAGGGCGCGGTCTCGTGCCCGCCCCAGGGCGACAGCCACGAGGTGTAGCTCAGGAAGATCAGGCCGCCGGGCTTGGTGATCCGGACCAGCTCGCCGCACATCTTCCACGGGTCCGGGACGTGCTCCAGCACGTTGGACGTGTAGGTCAGGTCGATCGAGCCGGTGCGGATCGGCATCTCCAGCGCGCTGCCGCGGATCCGGCCCGGGACCTCGATGCCGGCCGCGCCCATCTCCGAGACGTCGGGCTCGACCCAGTAGTAGCGGGCACCGGCGGCCATGAAGGCCGACCGGAAGTAGCCGGGGCCGCCGCCGACGTCGAGGACGAGCTTGTCGGCGATCGACGTGTAGCGCTCCAGCTGGCGGACCGAGTCGGCCGCGATCAGCGAGTAGAAGCCGGCCGGGTCCACCGGCTCCTTGCGGTGGGCCAGCAGGAGCTTGGCCGACCGCTGCAGCCCCCAGCCGGGGTAGGGCAGCGCGGCGACCGGCGGGTCCTCCGGCGCGACCTGGGGCTTCAGCTCGGCGGCGGCGCCGGCCTCCTCGACCGGGGCGGCCGAAGCCGCGCCGGACCATGCAACGGGCACCGTCTCAGGCATGCGGGCGACGATAACACCGCTTCTGTGTACGGTTCCTGGCCGGTTGCCTCGGGGCACCGACATGATCGTCTCCGTGGTCGCCGCGCGGGAGCGCGTCAGCCGTCGGCGGCGGCCGCTGGCGCCAGCCGGCTGACGGGGAGCCGGTCGGTGACCAGCCGGACGTCGTCGTCCCGGACGGTGCGCAGGGCCGCGAGGTAGTCGGCGCGAGCGATCTCGACGGCGCCGAGGGTGCGCAGGTGGTCGGTGGCCAGCTGGACGTCGTGCAGCCGCCCGCCCGCGGCGGCGAACCGCGCGTCCAGGTCGAGCAGCGCCACCTTGGACGCGTCGGTGCTGGCATGGAACATCGACTCGCCGACGTAGACGCCGCCGACGAGGATGCCGAACACCCCGCCGGCGAGCTCGTCGCCGTCCCAGACCTCCAGGCTGTGCGCCCAGCCGAGCGCGTGCAGCCGGGCGTAGCCGGCCCGCAGCTCGTCGGTGATCCAGACCTCGGCGCCGGTCCGCCGGCAGCGTTCCACCACCTCGTCGAACCGCAGGTCCAGCGTGGTCGTCCAGCCGCAGGACCGGACCCGCCGGCGCAGTGAGCGGCTCGCCCGCACCGCCCCAGCGGGGATCACGGCCCGCGGGTCGGGGCACCACCACGGCAGCTCGGGCATCCGGTGGCGCCGGCGCAGCAGCTGCGCGAGCCGGGGCGGCACCCCGGGGGGCGGGTCCTCGGGCAGCGGGGGCAGCGGCCACGGGAAGACGCCGGCCCGGTAGGCGCCGATCAGCGCCGCCGGAGTGGGGCCGCCGCCGACCACGACCGGGCCGTCCGGCGGGCTCGTGACCAGCGGCAGCGTGTCCCACCAGCTCGGGGCGGGCGGGCTCGGCCGCGCGGTCAGGCTCACCGGTGCGCGGCCGCCGGCCCGCGCCCCGGGACGTCCGAGAGCAGCGGGGTGATGGCGACGGCCGGGCTCGGCTCGCCGATCAGGAAGCCCTGCGCCAGGTCGCAGCCGAACTCGCGCAGCAGATCCAGCGCCCGCCCGGTCTCGACGCCCTCGGCCACCACCCGCAGCCCGAGCTGGTGGGCGAGGTCGATCGTCGAGCTGACGATCTTGCGGGCCACGTCGTCGCACTCCAGCCGGCTAACGAACGACCGGTCCAGCTTCAGCACGTCGACGGGGAAGTCGCCGCCCAGGTAGCCGAGCGTCGAGTAGCCGGTGCCGTAGTCGTCGAGCGCGATGCCGACGCCCTGGTCGTGCAGCTGGCGCAGGACGGCGGCGGCCCGGCTCCGGTCGAGCATCAGCGTCGTCTCGGTCAGCTCCAGCTCCAGGGCGTCGGCGCCCAGCCCGTGGCGGGCGAGCACGCCTTCGACGTGATGTGGGAACGCGGCGTCGAGCAGGTCGGTGGCGGAGATGTTCACCGCCGCGGTGACGTCCAGGCCGACCTCGCGCCAGCACGCCAGCTGGGTGCAGGCCTGCTCCAGCACCGCGTTGGTCAGCGAGCTCATCAGCCCCGCGTGCTCGGCCAGTGGCACGAACGACGCCGGGGTGAGCAGGCCGCGTTGCGGGTGCCGCCAGCGTGCCAGTGCCTCCACCGAACGGACCTGGCCGGTGGCGATCTCCACCTTCGGCTGGTAGTGCGCCTCGATCTGGTGCTCCCCGATCCCGACCCGCAGCGACTCGGTCATGGTGAACTCGAGCAGCGGGTCGAGGGCCTCGCGGGGGTCGAAGTGCTCGACGCCGGTGTGGTGGCGCTTCGCCGTGTACATCGCGATGTCGGCCCGGGCGAGCAGCTCGTCGGCGTTCGCCGCCTGTTCCGGGTAGATGGCCGTGCCGATGCTGGCCGTGACCGCCACCGTAAGCACGTCGACCTGGAAGACGTCGGCCAGCGCCGCGCGCACCCGGTCGGCGACGAGCTGGGCGCCGACGCTGTCGGTCCCCTCCAGCAGCACGGCGAACTCGTCCCCGCCGAGCCGGGCGAGCGTGTCCCCGGGGCGCAGCGCCGTGGCGATCCGGGCGCTCACCTCGGCGAGCAGCTGGTCGCCGACCCGGTGGCCGAGCGAGTCGTTCACCAGCTTGAACCGGTCGAGGTCGAGCAGCAGCAGGGCGAGCGGGTGGTCGCTGGTGTCGGCGGCGGCGATCGCCGCGCGCAGCCGCTCGTCCAGGCCGCGCCGGTTGAGCTGGTGGGTGAGGTGGTCGGTGTGGGCCTGCTCCTTGGACTCGGCCAGCCGCTGGACCTCCAGGATGCTGAACCCCGCGCGCCCGAGGCCCGTCACGAGCGTCGCGGCCGCGAGAACCACTGTGTACAGCGGCAGCCGCTCGGTCGCGCCCGCCACCAGGATGCCGATCGCGGTGAGCGTGAGGACCGACGGGACGATCATGACGGCCCAGCCGTTGGCCCGCACCCTGGGCGCCCGCGGCTGGCGCTGCCAGGCCGCGAAGGTCAGCATCAGCGCGGACAGTGCCCAGAAGGTGTCCGGTGGCCCGCCGGGGGAGAAGCCGCCGGAGCCCGTCGCGTTCGACGCCATCGTCGCGTCGGCGGCGACGAAGCACAGCAGGCCGCAGCCGAGCAGCCACCACACCCGCCCCGCCCGCCGGCCCAGGACGCCGAAGACGCTCACCACCATCAGCACCAGCAGCAGGTCCGCGAGCGGGTAGACCAGCGTGACCACCACCTGGCCCGAGCTGAGCGCCGGGTCGTGGTGCTCGACCGCCTCCTTGAGCGCGCCGGCGAGCGCGGCGAACCCGAGCAGCCCGATGACGCTGTCGAACAGCACGCTCAGCGGCAGCCGCAGCACCCGGTGGCGCAGCAGGAGCAGGACGGTGGCGTAGCAGGCGGGGTAGAAGGCCAGCCAGCCGACGTCCGCGTACGAGGGGGACATCGCCAGCTGCTGGCCGGCGCGCACGTGCTCGGTGAGGCTGTACGCCACCGTCGCGGCGCCGTAGCAGGCGAGGCCGCCGCCGAGGACGGCCCAGGGCAGCCGGTCGCCCCGCACGAGGATCGCCCGCGCGACGCAGAACCCGGCGGCGGCCAGGGTGAAGGTGTCGCGCAGCGGCCAGGCGATCGTCGTCAGGGTGGACGACCCGGCGAAGGAGGCGACGGCCAGCAGCCCGACCGCCAGGACCATGAGGAGCTGGGCGACCCGGATCAGCCGGTACCGGCGTGACGGGGGCCCGATGGGGATCATTCGGGGTGCTCGCCGTCGTCCGTGCTCCGGTCGCGCCGCCAGCCGGCCCGCGGCGGACAGTGCGGGGCGGGCGCGCCGGGACGCCGGCTCGTCCCGGACGCACCGGACGTCGAGCCGGCGCCCGACACGTGGCGCTGGACCTGCTGGCGGACCCGGTTCGACATGCCCTAATTGTCGCCCATTCCGATTCGTTCCAAGCCGCTGGTGTTTCTCTGGCGACGCCAGTCTGTGCCGGTGTTGGGATCGGCCTTCTTCGACTGAACCGGGCGTCCTTCATCCGGTCGCGCCGGGCGCCGTCGCGTCGTCCCATCGGTGGCCGCCGAGGCATAGGTTGGGAGTGGAGACCACGTAACGCGGCCGGACCGCTCCGTCGCGACACCCGCCTCACCACGACACCTGCCTCGCAGGACATCCGCCGTGCCGCGGCACCGCCGCGCGACGACATCCGTCGTCGCGACGCAGCGCGGTGTGGGCGGTGCGGACCGCCGGCCCCGGCGCGTGGTAATTCCGCGACTTGTTCACGGTGTTCTTTGCCGAGTACCCCGAGTGACCGATTTCGTATTGCTCGTGAGTTCTCGGTGAGGTGCGTTACTCGACCAGCGACTTAGGTCGCAACCGATGGGAAGGGCCACGCGCGGTGCGAATTGGACTCCAGATTCCCGACTTCACCTGGGCCGGCGGCCCGGCGCGCCTCGGCGCCGACCTCGCCGAGATCGCCAGGACGGCCGACGCGGCCGGCTTCGACAAGCTCGCCGTGATGGATCACTTCTTCCAGATCGCGTTCGTCGGCCCGCCCGAGAACGACATGCTCGAGGCCTACACCACGCTGGGCTACCTGGCCGCGATCACCGAGCGGGTCAAGCTGCTCACCCTGGTGACCGGTGCCGTCTACCGGCATCCGGGCGTGCTGGCGAAGACGATCACGACCCTGGACGTGCTGTCCGGCGGCCGGGCCTGGCTCGGCGTCGGCGCGGCCTGGAACGACGAGGAGTCCGTAGCCCTCGGCATCCCGTTCCCGCCCGTCGCCGAGCGGTTCGAGCGGCTGGAGGAGACCCTCCAGATCTGCCTGAAGATGTGGTCGGACGACGACAGCCCCTACACCGGCACGCACTACCAGCTCGGCCGGCCGCTGAACTCGCCGCAGAACCTCACCCGCCCGCACCCGCCCATCATGATCGGGGGCGGCGGCGAGAAGAAGACGCTGCGGCTGGTGGCCAGGTACGCCCAGGCCTGCAACCTGTTCGCCGGTCCGGACCTGGCCCACAAGCTGGACGTCCTGCGCGAGCACTGCGAGCGCGAGGGCCGGGACTACGACGAGATCACCAAGACCTCCTACTTCGAGTTCGACCCGGGCGAGGACGGCAAGAACGTCGGCGCCATCCTGGCCGAGCTGGAGCGGCTCGCGTCCCTCGGGATCCAGGAGGTCATCGGCCGGGTCGTCGACGTCTCGAAGATCCGCCCCCTGGAGATCATCGGCACGCAGGTGATCCCACAGGTCGCAGACCTCTAGGGCGAAGCGGCCGGACACGGCGCTTCGCGCCGCCGGCCGCGTCGCCGGGGACGGGGCCGTGCGCCCCCCCCCCCCCGGG
>NZ_JADWYX010000154.1 GCF_016786355.1 Frankia sp. AgB1.9 | reverse complement strand
TTCAGCACCTCCCTACGCAAGCAGGAGGGTCAACTTTCGGAGGTCCCCAGGGGGTCAGTTTTCACGGACCGGCGACACGCACCGCTGCTCCTGGTGCCTGGTGCCTGGTCGGCGGGTTTGAGGGGTGGACGGGTTGCGGCGAGGCAGGTAGAGCCACGACGCCAGCGAGCCGTCATCTGATCTCGATCTCGAACGCTCGTGGCCACCGACCTACGTAGATATTCAGACCTGCTCGTCCAGGCGGCGCTTGCGAAGGCTGTTGCCGGTGATCATGGCTCGGTCCATGGCGTCCGACGGATGGCTGTCCGGTCCTCTCCCAATCCGCACCGCCGACGGTCCGTGCTGGTCGTCGCTGCCTGTTTCATGCCGTGGATGGCGGCTTGGGTGCGGCTCGCCTCGGCGAGCGGGCTGCGGGGCCGAGCCGCTGTGGTAGCCCACACGTGAGCACGGCGATTGGGTTGGTGCGTGGGTGACTCGCTACCTACAGGGTTTTGGTGATCTCATGGAGGATGCCGGTGGTGCTGTCGGGGGTGGCGCTGTCGAGGCAGAGCTGGTTCATGGCGATGGAGTATTCGTCGACGTCGTCGCGTTTGTCGAGGTACGAGGCGCCGGTGAGTCGTTCCAGGTAGACGAGGTCGGTGAGGTCGGGGTCTGGGAACCGCAGGATGCTGAACGCGCCGCCGTCTGCGGCGTGGCTGCCGGCGGCGAATGGTGTCACCTGCAGGGTCAGCGCGGGATGGTCGGTGAGCGCGAGGAGATGCGCGATCTGCGTCCGGGCGATACGTCGCCCACCGATCCGGCGGCGTAACGCGGCTTCGTCGATCACCATCCACAGCCGTGGGGCATCGGGTCGGGTGAGCAGCTTCTGGCGGGTCATCCGTACGTCGACGCGCCCATCGATGACGTCTTTGGGCACGCCTGGTCGCCGGGACATGACGGCGCGGGCGTACTCCTCGGTTTGCAGGAGTCCGGGCACGAACTGCAGCTCGTAGGACCGGATGAGCGAGGCTGACTCCTCGAGGTCGATGTAGGGCTGGAACCAGGAGGGAAGGACATCGGCATAGGGCTGCCACCAGCCCTGCTGGTTGGCTTCGCGGACCAGCGTCAGAACGTGGGCACGTTCGGCGTGGTCGGTCACCCGGTAGAGGGTGAGCAGGTCCTCCACGTCGCGTTTCTTGAAACCGACCCGGCCGAGCTCAAGGCGGCTGATCTTCGATTCGGAGGCGCGGATGTGGTGGCCGGCGTCCTCGCGGCTGATGTCGTTGCGTTCCCGTAGCCGCCGTAGCTGGGAGCCGAGCAGGATTCGGCGCACGGTCGGCCCGCTGCCTGCGGGAACAGCCACGCCTGGTTCCCCGCTCCCGCTCGCTGGTTGGGACATCGTCGCGCTGTAGCCGCCAGAACCCCTGGACATGTTGAAGATGACAGCGTGTTCACATCATAGCCTTCTGGGTCACCAGTCACCCAACCCTGCTAGCGCCAACGACCCCCTCGTTGACGGCAAGAAAACAGCGAGGATCATCACCAGCCGCCAGGCCGAGGGGCTTTCCGAACGCTCGATGACCGCTTGCCTGTCCGTGCGTGCACCCATGGCCTGCGAAGCCGCTGGCAGCGGCTGCGTACTGGCGCGAATGACTGCCTTCGCGCCACGCCGCAAGACTCTCCAACCGAGAGTAACCATCTCTTCAACAGTGCGCGACGATCGGTGGCTACCAAGGAGGTGTGGGGGTCTAGGATCTACGGCTACGACAGCCTGTATGAGGCTGCGGTGTCGACGAGTTCACACGGCTGCGGGACGCGGAGGCGCTGGTGGCGGGTGCCCCGGCGTCCAGGCTTGGCAGGGCATCTGGTGCTGTCCGAGGCGGAGCGCGCGAATGAGCTCGCGGAGGCCAGGGCGCTCTTCGACCTGGCCGGGGGGAGTCTTGCCACGGCGATGCGTGAGTTGGATGTGGCCGCGGCCAGGCCGGTCCGGGTGCCGGCGGATAGCCCTCGCGCCTCGGTGTTCCTGTTCGGTGCCGGGCGGGCGCTGCCATGGGTCGATGATCTGATCGCGCACCACCGGTGGCGCCTACGCGTGCGGCCAGCCGGTAATCCGGAGCACTGGACCTTGCGGATGGAGCTGGTCGAGGCGCTGCAGTTGCGATACCTGCGGACGCAGGACCTTGCGAATCTCGATGCGGCAATCGCTGCGGCCCGGCAGGCACGCGCCACCGCGCCGGCGGCCCGGGCCTCGGCGGGGCCGCGCGCCGCATCCCGGCTCGGCGCGCTGCTCATGGAGCGTTTCAGCCTGAGCGCTGGTGCCGAGATCGGGATGCCGGACCTGGACACTGCGATCGACGCGTTCCGGACGCGGTGGCGACCTCGGTTTCGGGTGACGATATCTCTCTCACGATGTACCAAGGGGATCTCGGTGGGTCGCCGCTCATGCGCCATATGGCCAAGGTTGCCGACGGCAGCGTCGCCTCAAGCGACACCGACCTGGACGAGGCCGTGGAATTGCTGGAAAAGTCGTTGGAAGGCACCGGCGACGACGTGCGGGCATTGCGCAGCGACCGTCTCGGGGAGGCGTACTTCCTGCGCTACGCACGCGACGAGACTCCTGTCGACCTCGATCGCTCGCTGCTGTCGCCTCGGGATCACAGCGCTGAACGAGACAACGCCGGGAACCGCGACCGCCGTCGAACACGGCCTGAACTTGATACCGCGGTACGTCGTCCGATACCAGCTGACAGGCGGCCACGAGAACCTCCGGCAGGCAACCAGAATCGCGAAGTGGGCTCGCAAGGCCAGCCCCCGGGCTCACCTGCTACACGCCTCCGCCGACCAAACCCTCAACGCACTTCGCGCTGTCAAGAGGCAGGTCTGATCGAGGTTGAGCTGTGAGGCCCCGGTGGGCTGCCGAGCGTCGTGGTCGACTCTCCAAGCAGCCGCCCGACTGCGGTCACCCGTAGCGCTGACGTGCGACGACGCAGTCCCGGACCCGGTCGAGCGCTCGCCAGCGGCGACCAGACGGGCCTGGAACTCTCGTTCGTCGCTGGCCCCTATCGGCCAGTGCTTTTGTCCGTGGTCTGCCCGGCGCTGCGGCGGTGGTGTAGGCAGGCGTCGAACAGCTCAAGCAGCTCACGGGCTGCAGGACTGCCTGTTGGGCCGCCCGTTTCAAACAGTGCCGTAGTCGAGTCGGTGGCCGCGAGCTCACCGAGCGGGCGGCGCAACAGGTGGTGGAGCGGGCGGAGCTGGTGTACCTCGATTGTGTCGTCGTGATCGACGTCAGGGTCGGAGCGGCGCAACACGACCAGCTGGTGACCACCGGGTCCGGCGGCCATCTCGGTCACGCCGGTCAGTCCGGCCACGGATGGGACCGGTGGCACGTCGACGCGGAGCGTGCTGGCATCGCGGAAGATCGGCGTCCCGCCGCGGACTGGATCTGTTTCGAACAGTGGGGTGACCACCTGGCCGTCGGTCGGGATCGCGGCCGGCCACATCGCTCCCCAGGTCCGGGCTGGTACGGCGCCCTGGTAGATCAGGGCGCCACGGGTCAGTTGCCAGCTGGCTAGCGTGTTCCAGACGGCCGCGCCGTTGCGGTCCCGGCGGCCGCGTCCGATCTGGGTGACCAACCGGTCATTGCCGACGAAGACCACCTGACCAACCTTCATGGACCGCGTCGGCGGCGCGCCGCGCGCGACGACCGCCGTGGTGTCGACGTCGATGACGACGAGTTCCGCGCCGCCGAGTGCGATCAGGTTGGACGACGGCTCGGTAGCCAGTGTGCTCGCGTCAAGCGCCACGTTCACGGCGAGGCCCAGGTCGTCGGCGAGTGAGACCCTGCGCAGCCGGTCGTCATGGGCGGTCCCGAACGCGAGCCCACGGTTGCGGGTCACGGCGACAAACCCATCCCTGGTCTGTCGCAGGCGGGCCAACTCGACACCTTGGCCGAACACCTCAGCCGCGCCGTCGGCGCAGCGCACCAGCTTTGTCGCCCCCATGAACTCCTCGACCCGCACGATGATCGCGTCGCCCAGGTGCAGCAGGTCGGTGATCCATGGTCCGTCGATCTCATAGCGGTGACCGGGCCGGTCGGGCAGGGTCAACTCGCTCACCACGTTCGGTGCGCTGACCTCGACCATGGTGGCCACAGCCAACCTGGCCTCGTCAGGCGAAAGCGCCCCGGCGACGACGATCTCCCCCGGCGTCAGGGACACCGGGCCGTCGGGTGCCAACTCGCGCAGCGCCGTAGCGAGCCGCCCGGGGTCAGCCGCGGCGAGCCGGTCGAACAAAGCCAAGTCGGGACCGCCGGGCGGGCGCCATCCACTGAACCGGTGTACCTCAGTGGCAGCCTCGACTATCGGCATGTCACGCACTGAACGCCACATCGCCGGCCAGTCGGAGCGCGCAGCGAGCCGTGCGACCAGGAATGTGCGCGTGAGCTGGGGCATGGCCGCGGCTAGACGCCGACGCCGACGCCGGCCACCAACCACCGTCACGGCGACGGTCAGCGTGACCGGTACGGCCAGCAAAGCTTGCCAACCGAGCACCCAACCGAGCGGCGGCGGTTCGTCGATCGCGCCGGTAAACAACCCGATCAGGAACAAACCCAGCCCCAGCATCGCGCCCAGACTCGCGGCGGCGAAACTGGCCCGTGCCGGGTCGCCGTGCTGCTCTCGGTCGGCGATCCTCGCGCTCACCTCCGGCAGCCGCACCCAATCAGCGCCGCGCCGTTCCTGCCAGGCGCGACGTACTCCGGCCACCTCGTGTGCCAAACTCAGCCCGCGATAGTGCAGGTTCATGTTGTCGAAGAAGGGCAGGTTGATCCGACGGCCGGACTCGTCGTAGACGACGACAGACTCCGTCGGACCGGAACCGAGGGCCTCCCGGCCCGGGTCTGACTCGACCCGGATGGCTTGAATCCGTGACCACGGAATTCGCCTGACTCGCCACAGGATCCGAACCTCAACATGATCATGAACTATGGCGGTGCACGACAGCATCGCCCACAGCCCCAGAAAAGCCAGCGCCGCGAGGACGAGCCCACAACTCCATCTGATGGCCAGATGGCCTTCCCAATCGGCCAACGCACCCAAGACGCCGGCCACTGGCGCCGCCTCCGCGAGCACGAGCAGCACAAAGAAGCGTCTGAGCACCCGGTACGGCCCGAACTGCACCTGCTCGCCCACCCGTCCTCCCGGCCCGGCAGCATCCACGTACCAACAGCCTCACAAAGCTATCCGCCGAAATGAGATGGTTTGCCGCTATGTCGCACAGCCGACCGCCTCGGACGACCACGCACCGCACCGGGCACTGACGCCGACGGACCCCCCGTCACGGGGCAGCGGCGACAAGGCGGCGGCATCGACCCGGCAGCCTCGCCGGACCGACGCCGATTCCTCTTGGCCCGGTCTCGAACTCTTGGCGATGCGAGCACAGGAATGCCGCCGCCGCGGCGGCATTCATCAGGTTGCTGGATGATCCCGCTGGCTTGTGGCGGTGCTGGACTGATCGAGCACAACAGTGTCGAGGACGGCGAGGGCGTCGCCGATCGTGGTGGCCAGATCGCCGCCGAGGAGGTGCCATCGGGTCTGTGCGGCCTGGATGATCGCTCCGGCGGCGGTCGCGAGCATCGCCGGAGCGAGGTCGTCGGGTGTCTGGCCTGCCCGTGAGCTGAGAAACTCGGCGAGGACTGCGTTGAACTCGAGGATGTTCGCGCCGAGGACGGTCCGGGTCGCGTGCGGGCTGGCTTCGACCACTCGATTCCAGCGGGCGAGGTGGGTCGGGTCCTCGGCCGAGACGACGTCCTGGACGACGCGGCGTATCGAGTGCATGGGTGCCTCGTCCGACGGTCTGGCTGCCAGGGCGGCTGCCACGGTCTGTGCCCGGCGCCGGACGGTGGCCCGCAGGACGTCGTCCTTGGCCGGGAAGTAGCGGTAGAAGGTGCGGGCAGAGATTCCCGCGGCGGTCGCGATGTCCTCGACCGTCACGACATCGAACCCGCGTTGCTCGAACAGTTGGAGTGCGATCGTCTCGGCCTCGCGGGTGGCGGCTTCGAGCCGGTCGGTCCGAGCCTGCCGCACAGCGGGCGATGTCCGGTACCGCCTCTTCGCGGTTTCGGCCATCGCTTGTCCCCTCGGTCTGCGCCCGTGGCGGCTTGGACCGCCTGCCGCCAGGCTAACCTCGGGTTCCCAGGCTCAGGGGGTGGTCACCGTCGGGAGGGTGAGGGTGGACGCCGCGCCGGTGGCGACGGTGACGCTGACGGGGGTTGCGTTCTGGGTGAGCATCGTCGAGGCGCCGCCAGAGATCCGCAGCGCGATGCGATGACCAGCCGCGAACTGCCAGTCGTCGGGGCGGATCGGAACGGTGAAGGTGACCAGCTTCCCGGCGGGTACCGGCGTGGGTGTGATGTCGGATGTCCGGTGGCTGGCGCGCAGGAAACCGTTGTTGACGAGTGTCTGTCTGCCGTCGGGTCCGACGTCGAGTAGCTCCACGTACAGGTTGGCGTCGGGACCGGATAGGGTCGCGTGCAGCGTGAGCGTCGGACGTCCGAACAGTGATGTCGGCGTGCTCAGGGCACTCGTTTGGAGGGTGACGGAACCGCCCGCGGTGGCGGGATCGCGCGGCTGCTGGAACGTCGCGGCTCCTGCGGTCGAGGCGGGTGCTCCCAGCGAGCCGTCCGGGTTCAGGGTGAACGATCGTGTGGTGGTGCCGGTCGGCCGGTAGCCGGTGATCTCCCGCCAGCCTGGGGCGGCTGGAGTGGCGCCTGCGTAGCTGACCAGGGTCGGCTGGGGCGGGATCGGGATGTTCGGTAGCCGCATGATCCAGTGGTCGAACCAGGCGAGGACGATCCCAGGGGAAAGCCCGTCAGGATTGCAGACCGGGCCGCAGTTGGGGTATCGCAGCGGGGCCTGGTGGGGCCATTGGCCGTAGATGGCCCAGGTTCGGTTGAGGGCGCCTTCGATGTTGGTCAGTTCACCGGAGCGGAAGTACTGGTCGACCCAGCCGCCCATGGTGATGACTGGGACGTTGATGGCGTTGTAGTGTCCGGGGAATGATCGTGGCTGCCAGTATTCGTCGAAGGTGGGGTGTGCCCGGTTGGCCGCGTACTCGTCGGCGGCGCTGATCGCCGCGCCGCTGAGTGCCTGGGCGACGCCCGGCCAGTTGTCGATGCTGCCGCCCTCGGTGGTTTTGATCCCGCCTGGGTAGATCACGTCGCTGTAGAGGTTCGCGGGCGATTGCAGGGGGGCGATGGCGACGAGGTGCGGGGGCCGGTCGAGGGCGGCGGCGTAGGACGTGTCTCCGCCGTAGCTCTCGCCTGTCATGCCGATCCGGCCGTTCGAGTAGGGCTGGACGGCTAGCCATTCGGCCAGGTCGCGGGCGTCCTGGCCGTCTTGGGCCGACATGCCGTGCTGCCAGGTGCCCCCCCGATCCACCGGTGCCCCGCAGGTTGCACACGAGCGCGTTGTAGCCGTGGGTCGCGAAATAGGTCGCCTCGCTCGCGACGTAGGTCGACCGTAACGACGCGTACGGCGTGAACTCGACGACCAGACCAGGGAAGGTACCCGCGGCCGATGTGCCCTGGGCCGCACGATGGTGCAGCTCAGCCGTGTGCCGTCCCGGGTCGGGACCGTGGTCTGCGTGACGACCGCCTGGTAGGTGGCCGGACGGTCGTAGGTTCACCACGCCTTCGTCACCGCCGACAGCGGCCGGGCGACGACCGGCGCGATCCGAGCGCCGGGCGCGGACTCGGTCGACGCGGACGAGCAGGCGGCCATCGCCAAGACTGCGACCGGCGCGAAGCGGCGGCAGAAGGTACGCGTGCGGCCGAGCACAAGGCCCACCTCCCAATCTGATGGCAGAGCATGCCACAGAATTTTGCAGCGGGCTAGGGCGCCTGTCGGATGGACAGTTCACGGCGCGGCCGCCATCTCCCGCCGCGCCCGCTCGCCCAGGCACCCCGCCACCGCGCCAAGCGGCCGGCCCGGCGAGTGGTCTGCGGCCGTTGGATCGGCTCGCCGTCGGCGTGCCGCCTCGAGCGGGCCCGTTCGTTGAATCGCCGTCGGTGCGAGGGTCGAATTCTCCGGGTTCCTCGCAATTACGGCCGCTCACCAAGGTGTGGTCTGAACCGGTGGCCGAGCCCCAGCGGGCGTGTCTTCCTGTGCTCCCAACAGATTCCCCGCAGCGTTGGAGCGAGGGTGTCCCCAGGAATCCCCACCGGGCGCCGTTCGCGCCCCGTGTTTGCCGGTGGGCTCCGCTGGCAGGTGTGCGTTCCAACCTACGCCATCGCGCACCCGGTGGGGCTGCCCGCCTCCGGGTGAGTGAGGTTCCCGCGCTGTCGGCAGGGTTGCTCGTGGATAGGGCCGGTCGATGGCGCCGCCGAGGCTAGCAAACTCTGCGGTCCTTGTCTGTGTGGGTCACCGGGCGGCCCACGCAGAATATCGGCAACGCTTCTATGTGAAAGAAGTGGGCGTGGCTAATGGTACGCACACCGTTGGCGGCCGAGACTGGCTGTGCTCGGCCTCGTCCTTGGCCGCAGCGCTGGACCCGTCGGGTCTCGGCGATTGGCGACGGGCACCGGCGAGCACTCGCGGTCATGATCGCGCACCGCTGGCGCGGCTGCAGTGACTCTCAGCCCGCCGCCATTAATGAGTGAACACTCATAAAAATCGGACAAAGTGGACTAAAAGTGCATTGCTAGTAGAGGGGCGAGGGTGGCCCGCCTGGACCGCTGGAGGCGGCCGGGGTGGCTCCCTCCTGGGCTGGTGGCGACAGTGCCGGGGTGAAATACGACGACGGGCGATCTTCACCCTTGGGTGTAGGACAGTGATCGCCGGCGGTCGGCGGGCGCCGGTCGCCCTACGCCGCCAGGAGCGCGACGTCAGTAGGCGCTCACTTGCGCTGCGATGTCCTGTCCCTTACCGTCTGTCCTCGTTGGGGTGAGCGGATGGCGACGCAGGGCTTCCGCGATCGCGGCCGAGACGTCCGGGCACGGTCCAAGCCAGACGTCGCGGGTCGTGCCCTTGCTGCCGGAAGGTCCATGGCTGGCGCTGCCTTCGGTCGCCGAGGCGGCCGAGGCAGACAAATATTGAGGCCCGTGCCGCCGGGCGTCGCAGGCGTTTCCCTTGACGATCGAAAGGACGTTGTGACCAAACCGACTGGTTGGGATGGAGGGCGTTGGCGAACTCGTTCTTTGTGACGTGCGCCGGTTCTGCTCGGACGTGCCTTTGACGCGATCATGAGCCGGTACGGACGCCCGTGGCGGACGGTGATTCACCTGCAGTCGTCCGGATGCTGATGGCCTGGGCAGGACCGTTTTCGCCTGCGGCGTATCTTTTTGTGAGCTGCCGCATCATTTTGCGAGCCTGCTCACCCCGGCTGCCGTTATTTCGCGTGAGAACCTGGTGCGGACGTGACGCTTTGGAAGGTCGGTCGCAGGCACGCTCGGCGATGGGCGGTGCTCTCAGTGAGAAACGGCCGCTTGTACTGGCGGCGGATGCTGGTCGAAGAACGGAGGCTGACCACCGGATCCGTGCTTCATACCGGTGCCGATGGGCCGCGCCACGGACGGGTTGGCGTAGACGGTCGGCCCTACCTGCGCATTCCCGCTCTTCCGGGAGATGGAAGCTGCGCGGCGGTCCGACTGGTGGAGGCGAGCACGGGTTCCGACCTCGGGGACATCGACGTGCGTGCTGTGGGCGCTGCCCGTCCCGCGGGAGGCACTGGCTGACTGGTGCCGCTTATCCCGCTCCCCGGTCCGACGCGGCCGGTCGGGCAGCCCCGACGACCGTCGGGCCGGCGTCGTTTTCGTTCGTTTGTCGGCCGGTCCGGTCGGCCCCTGGACACTTCGGGAAGTGATCTGTGAAGGACAGCACCACGGGGACTGCGACCGTCGACGTCCATACGGGGTCAAGGCCGCGACGCCGTCGGGTTGGGGGGCGGGATCAGGTGATTGGGGTGAGCCCGCTGGGTGGGCCAGATCCCCAGCTGGTCGCGGCGCTCGGTGAGGCAGGTGCGTTGGGCGTGCTGGACCTGGGTGTCGACCCGGTGGTCGCCGCACGGGCGTTGCGCCTCGCGCAGAGGCTTGCGGGCTCGCCGTTCGGCGTGCGGATCTCGAGTCCCGATGCTGTGGACCCGGACGAGCTTTCACGCCATCGGGCCCACATCGACACTGTCCTGATACCGGGCGGCGTGCTTGGCGACCCGACCGCCTGCCGGCTTCTGGACGCGGTGCCCGATGCCCTGGTCCTGGCCGAGGTGACCAGCGTGCGCGAGGCACGGGTCGCCGTCGCAGTTGGTGTCGATGGTCTGCTGGCGCGGGGCTGTGAGGCGGGTGGGCGGGTCGGTGAGTTCAGCTCGTTTGTTCTGCTGCAACAGCTGCTTGACGCTAGAGAGGCTCTCTCGGTCGGTGGCGCGGTCGTTCCTGTCTGGTGCTGGGGCGGGATCGGGGTGCACACGGCGGTCGCCGCGGTGACCGGTGGGGCGGTCGGAGTCGTGCTCGACACCCAGCTAGGCCTGCTGAACGAGGCCACGACGACCGAGGCAACCGGCGCCACACTGCGCCGTATCGATGGTTCCGAGACGGTGGTAGCCGCCGGGTACAGGGTCTACCAGGCGCCCGCGGCACGCAGGGCGCGTGGAGATGTCGAGGCCTGGTCCGCGCAGGCGGTCATCGCCGGACTGGGCGCCGAAGATCCGCAGCGGCAGCTGCTCGCAGTTGGCCAGGACGCTTTCCTGGCCGCCGAGTTCGCCGCTCGGTTCAAGACCACGGGGCGAGCCGTTCAGGCCATCCGCGTGGCTCTCGACGCCCCCGCAGATCCGACCGCCGTCGCGGCGGCCCACGCGCTGCTCGCCGAGGGCTCGGCGCTGTGTGCCTCGTGGGCGACCACGCGGCCGGTCGCGCAGAGACCGATGACGCGGGTCAGTGACCAGGCGGGGTTCGCCCGCAGCGTCGCCGACGACGGCGCGTTGCCGTTCCTCGCGCTGGCGCTGGCCGACGAAGGACACTCCCGGCAGCTGCTGACCGAGACCCGTGACCTGCTGGGCGCGCGGCCCTGGGGCGTCGGTCTGGTCGGCCTCGCGCCCGAGGATCTGCGTACCGCGCAACTCGCGGTGGTGCGCGAGATCCGGCCGTCGTGCGTCATCATCGCCGGTGGCCGGCCCTCCCAGGCCGCCGAGCTCGAGCAGGTTGGCATCTCGACGTTTCTGCACGCACCGTCGCCGACGCTGCTGCGCCAATTTCTTGACGCGGGCGCTCGCCGCTTCGTCTTCGAGGGCTCCGAGGGTGGCAGCCATGTCGGCCCTCGCGCGAGCTTCCCGCTGTGGCAGGCGCAGCTCGACGTTCTCCTCGACTACCTCGACAAGAACGCACCGGGAGGCTGTCCCCCAGCACTCGCCGTTCCGGGCAACGCCGGCCTGGGCCTGCAGGCGCTGTTCGCGGGCGGTGTGCACGACGCACGGTCCGCGGCGATGGTGGCGGCGATGGCAGGCCCGCTGGCCGCTCGCGGCGTCGGGGTCGGCTTGTTGATGGGTACCGCCTATCTGTTCACGCAGGAGGCCGTCGAATACGGCGCGGACCAGGAGAGCCTGCGCCGGCAGGTGCTGACCGAGGCACCTGCAGCTGTGCCGCAGACCGCCCCGGGGGGCCTCACCAGCTGCGCGGCCAGTCCGCTCGTCGACCGGTTCCAGGCCGCCAGGGACGATCTGCGTGTCCCGGGCCTGCCGGACCGGCAGGCCCGGGACTCACCGAAGCAGGCCAATGTTGGGCTGCTTCGGGTCGCCAGCAGGGGCCTGGAGCGGCTCGGCGATGGCCTCGTCGACCGCGATCGGCAACGGACCGAGAGTCTGCTCCTGTCCGGGCAGGTCGCGGTGCTGCGGTCAGCCCCCAAAACGGTCCGCCAGCTGCATGACAGCGTCACCGCGGAGGCGCGTCGCTACCTGCGCGACGAACTTACGCGCCGACGAGACGCGTCGGTCCGGACGCGTCGGCGGCGTGGCCGCCGCCGGGCCCGACACCGTGGGCGGACCGGTCCGCGGGATCGGCGCGGCCCACCAGGTCGCCCTGGCGCAACACAACCGGTCGCGGCGGCCGCGTGTACTGCGCGGCAGCCCGCATCGCCCTCGGGAGCACCAGAACGCGTCAACGGCGGATGCATAACCGGGTCCATATGGAAGCAGTCAGCAGCGCGCTATCTCGAATCGTGGTGCTTCCTTCAGATCTTACGGCGAGAGAAGACACATTGTGAGCCATTGCCGCCATCGCGGGAGGACCACGACCGCGGTTCTGCTCGTCGGGCTGTGGGCCGCCCTGGGTGGATGTGGGCTGCCCTCGACGTCCACGTCGAGCCGTGCCGCGGCCTGCCCGACGCAGGCCCCGGGCGTGGCAGATGGCTCCGTCAAGATCGGGCTGATCTACCCCGACTCCGGACCGGCCGAGATCGCCACCGCTTTCCAGGCGTCCCGCAGCGGGGTCGATGCGCGCATCGGCCTGCAGAACGCCCACGGTGGTGTGAACGGCCGCGCGATCGACCTCGTCTGGGGCGACGACCAGTCCGACGCGGGAGCGTTCTCGCTGGTCGCGCGCGACCTGGTCGACACGCAGAAGGTCTTCGGCCTGATCACCCCGACCATCGTGTTGGACCGGTCAGCGGCCTGGCTCGAGAAAGAGGGCATCCCGGTTACAGGAACCGCCACGAGCGCCCTCTGGAGCGACTACACCAACCTCTTCTCCGCCGGAAACCTGTTCAACATCGGGCACGCCTCCGTCTTCGGCGACTTCGTCAAGGCCCAAGGCGGTGAGAAGGCACTGGTCGTCGTCGACCCGAACGTCGCGGCCTCCCAGAGCCTCGCCGCCCAGTTCATACCCAGCCTGCGAAGCCGTGGCATCCAGATCGTCGGCGAGGTCACCTACACCGACGGGGTCACCGACCCGGCCCACGTCGCCGACCAGCTGAAGACCTCCGGCGCGGACACGCTCGTCGGCGCGGCCCAGTCCATCCCGTTCATCGACATCTACGCTCACGCCAAGGACATCGGCGCCAAGCTCGACGTCGCGCTGAACGCCACCGGTTTCAGCCCCATCCTCCTCGTCCAACGCGGCAAGGACATGGCCGGCATGTCCGTCATGTCCAGCGTCGCCACCCAGGGTTCCCCCGCCCTGGCCGCGTACCAGAGCGCGATGAACACCTACGCCCCGGAGGTGCTGGACCCCAGTGACGAACTCGCCCTCGCCGGTTACGTCGCCGCCGACGAAATGATCGAAGGTCTCCAGCTCGCCGGCCCCTGCCCAAGCCGCCGTGCGTTCATCGAGAATCTACGCAAGGTGACGGACTTTACAGCCAATGGCCTGATCCCCCCTATCGATCTATCCCATCCTGGCCAGCCGACGCTGTGCGAGAACTTCGTCAAGGTCGACCAGACAGGCCGAAAATTCGTGCCCGTCGCGCCTCCAGCCACCCTTGACCACGACGGTTACTGGTGCGGTGTGCCTCTTCAGTAGCGCCGCGGGCCGCGCGGCCCGGAGACGCGGCGACCTTGGCGGTCCTCGCTGTGACGGTGCCATCCGGCTGAATCAGGTCCCGCGCCGTCCGAGTTCTCTTTGGATCGCGTCACGCCGGCCCCGGGTGCGTCCCGGTGGCCTGAGACAGAACGCTTACGCGCGCCCCGACGGGGCTGTGCCCTCTTTTCGTTGTGGAGGTAGTTGCCCGTGGTGATGGACAAGGAATCCGCGGAGCTGATGTCGGGTCTGCGGGCCTTGCTTGCTCCCGGGCTTTACGATCTGCCCGTCGCCGATCTTCGAGCTCGGCTCTCTCCGCCGCACCGGGGCCCAGCGCTACCTGTCGCCGAGGTCCGCGATATCAGCATCGACGGGCCCGCAGGGCCGCTACGCCTGCGGCTCTTTCGGCCTACCGGCGGCCTGCTGCCCGGTTTGCTGTGGCTGCGCGGCGGCTGGTTCGTGCTCGGCAGCCTCGAGCACTCCGACCATCTGTACCGCGAGCTAGCCTTGCGAACAGGCTGCCTCCTGGTCGCGGTCGACTTCCGCTCTGCCCCCGAACACCCCTACCCGGCCGCCATCGAAGACTGCACGGCGGCCTTGGCCTGGGTCAACGCCCACGCCGACGAGCTCGGCTGTGATCCGACGCGCATCGCCGTCGGCGGCGACAGCTCCGGGGGCACCCTCGCCGCCGCGCTGTGTCAGGTCGCTCGCGACCGCGGCCTTCACCCGCCAGCCTTGCAGCTACTCGTCTATCCGTTCGCGCGGCTACGGGTTACCAATCCGGAATACAAAGATCTTCCCGTCTTTCCGGCAGAAGCGGCTGAACGGTTCTGGGCGCTCTACTGCACGCCGGAGCAGCGCGACAACCCTTACGTGTCACCAGGGTGCGCATCCGAACTGCACACGCTGCCACCCGCCGTGGTGCTCACCGCAGAGTATGACTGTACGCGCGACGACGCCGAGGAATACGCCCACCGACTTGCTCAGGCGGGCGTGCGTACAACGCTACGACGCTGCGAAGGCAGCTTTCATGGCTTCCTCGGACTCACCGCGGTGCTCACGTCGGCCTCAGCGGCGATGGACGACATCGCCATCGAGGTACGACGCATACTTGGACTCGACCACCTAGCGCAACGATAGCGACGGCGTGACATGGATAAGTTCGCGGAGTCTACCAGAGGAGTACGACATCGCCGCTCATTACGTCGTGGCCCACGGGCGGAAGCGTCGATTCCCCGCTCCCGATCCGACGCTGCCCGGCCCACCGACACGCGACACTGCATTAGCAGGTCGAGAACGCCTGAACGACGACGCTACGTCTCGTTCTGTTCGAACTCCTGCTATTCCGTGACCGACGCCAGTGAAATCGTCATGGAGGTCCACGTATGCCAGAGCCGCGCGACGACACAGTCGCCGACGAGTTCCTCACCAAGGCGACGGCCCGGCTACGGGACCGCACCGGCGCCGCTCTCACCCTGGCTGGCCAGGTGCATCCGCGCACCAGGACACTCACCATCTGCAGCGTGGCCGGCGCACGCACCGACGCGTGCCTCGGAATAACCGCGGCGCCCGGGAGGGGCATCGGCGGCAGAGCAGTCGCCCTCGGCCACCACGTGCTGGACGACTATGGCGACACGCCAACCAATGCCTCCAGTGGGCCGCGCCGGGCCACCTGCCGCGAGCGCGTCCGCGCCGTGCTCGCCATGCCACTGCGCCTGGACGGCCGGGTGCTGTACGTCCTGTACCTCGCGGAGCGCGCCGGCAAACCGATCAGCGCCACGACCACCAGCTCCGCGCTGCTGTACGTACGCCAACTGGAGTCCTTCCTGGCCCAGGCCTCCCTGAAACACCAGACCGATGCCCCACGGCGTTGGAACGTCGACGAGCACGCGCTGGTCCAGATCGACGGCGAACTAGCACAGCTCTCCGTCGAGATCACAAGAAGACCCGTCAAGGCGAGGATCGCCGCCATCCGGGCCCTGCTCGCGGACAGCGTGCTCGAGGCAATGCCCCATCACGAGGCTGAGCACACCCTGACTCGACGCGAGCTCGACGTACTCGGTCTCGTCGCCCAGGGATGCTCCAACGCCGAGGCAGCGCAACGCCTCGCCGTGAGCCCCGAGACGGTCAAGGCCTACCTACGCAACATCCACGGCAAGCTCGGCGTTCGCAACCGCACCGAAGCCGTCAACGTAGCCCGGCGATCCGGCCTGCTGCAGTGACGCCGTGGGCCGACGTGGGCGGGCAAGCGATCTCCGACCGCCGCTGGCCGGCCAGGGTGGGAAATGCGGTGGTGGGTCCGTGGTGTCGAGCGGCGGACGATCTTCCTCGGCTCGCGCACCGACGACGCCAACCGGCGGCCAGCCCCGTCCGCGCGGGCGGAAACGGAATCTGTCCTCGGTGGTCGCATCGCCCGCCTTCGACCGATTGGAGGTGGTTCCACGCTGCTACTCACGGGCCGTGGCTGTCTGACATGCACTGTGGCGGCGTACCGGTGATGCTCTGGGAGACAGGAGGACGAGGCGATGCCGATACCGCCAGGTGACACAAGGCCAGGGGCAGCGAGGTCAGCGGGCCACGCCGGAACGGTCAGCGAGCGGACATTTACTGCTCTGCTCGGCTTGGCTGCGATGTTGGTCCTGACATCGGCGGTGTGTCGGCACTTCGTCGATGATCGGACGCTGGTGTATGTGCAGGCGGCGACGCTGCTGGGCACGAGCGTGTTCGCCGTGTGCACGGCCGGCGTCGGAGTTGCGCGCAGCCAGGGCGAGGAGCTCCGCTGGCGGCTGCTCGTCGCTGCCGGGCCGCTGGGAAGCCTGGCAGGCGCGATCGAGTGGACCCGGCAGTACACCGCCGAGGATCCGTCGCTCGCGCCAGGCCCGCCGGACGTGGCCTTCCTGATCGCGCCGCTTCTCATGGTGGGAGGACTGCTGTGTATTCCGTCTCAAGCCAAACGGCGATGCGACCTTGACAGGGCGAGGGACACAGCGGCTGTCCAGCCGGTAGGTGCGGGCCGGGTGCAGGAGAGCCGTAGCGGCTATCGCTACTCCAACATCGTGGCGACGCTCGACGGCCTGGTGATCGTGGTGTCCATGCTGTTGATCGTGTGGCTGGTGGAGCTGGAAAAGCTACTCAAGAGCGGAATCCGTGGGCTCTCTTTCGTCATCTCCTTGGGCTACGCCGTGATCGCCACGCTGCTGGTCGTGGTACTGGTGCTGGTGGTGAGCTTTCGCCGGCCGCGTAATCGCCGGTCGCTGGCACTTCTCGCGCTCGGCCTGTCCGCGCTCGCCGCGTCCGAGACCGCGCTGGTCCAGCTCAGCCTGGCCCGGGCAGTCGGTACGGCCGGCACGGTGTCCTTCTGGACCGGGGCCGCAGTAGGAATACCACTGATCGGACTGGCACTCGTCGTCCCGGAACGGAGGGGGCAGCCCATCGGCGTCGAGGGCCACCAACTGGCGGCCTGGTGGTCGGCACGCGCGGACGCGGCGTGGCGCTGGCTGCAAGCCTACCTGCCGTACCTGCCGCTAGGCGCCGCTGCCGTGCTGCTCGTCGGTCTCGCGGTGACTGAGGGCGGACTGCGCGGGGTGCCACTCGCCCTGGCCTTCTGTCTGGCCGCCTTGGGCACCGCGCGCCAACTTATGATCATATCTCAGAACCGCCGTCTTCTCTGCCGCGTCCAGTCCGCCCAGCGCACGTTGCGCTACCAGGCCTTCCACGACGGGCTGACCGGGCTGGCGAACCGGACCTTGTTCGTGCACGAGCTGGAGGCGGCTGTCACCGCGCACCGCGAATCCGGCGAGGAGGTCTCGCTGTTGTTCTGCGATCTCGACAACTTCAAGGCGGTGAACGACACGCTCGGACACGCCGCCGGTGACGAGTTGCTGCGGGCTGTCGCCGAGCGCCTGCGCCGGGCCTTTCGCGATCAGGACCTGGTCGCCCGCCTCGGCGGCGACGAATTCGCCGTGCTCCTGCAAGAACCATTGCCGGACTCCGACCTGGTCGAGAATCCCGCGACTCACGAGGACCCGACGTGGCGGGTTGGTGCGGTGCACGCTGCACGGGGCACCACGGATCGGGCGCACTGCCTCGTGGTCGCGGCCATGAGTCAGCCTTTCGTCGTGGCTGGTCGGCGGTGGCCGGTCCGAGCCAGCGTCGGCATCGCCCTCGCCGACGGTGACCAGCCCTTCGGCGGCGCCGAGCAGCTGATGCACCGAGCAGACACCGCGATGTACGCGTCCAAACGACAGGGTAGTAGAACACGGTGCCCATCGGCGGAGCGCAGACGGTCAACCTAGGGACGGCGTTTCCTTGCCGACGCCGTCCGTGGTCCTGAACGTGACGTAGGTCTTGGGTGCGCGCAGGCGTCGTTCAGCTGCTGGGCCTGCCCGGGCGCGAACTGTTCGTCCTCGTAGCTAGTAGGACTTTGTTAGGTGACTCCGGGATGTGTGGTTGGTACTTTTGGTAACGGTTGGTAGGGGCGGTGGCAGGTGCGGCAGGCGCCGGTCCAGACGTTGAGCAGGGTCTAGAGGTGTCGGAGGACTCCGTAGAGGGTCAGGCCGGCGCAGGGGCTTTTGGGGTGCGGCGGAGCTGGGTGCAGAGGGCTTGGCGAGGCTGACGAGGGTGACGTGGCGGTGCCAGCCGTCGAAGGAGCGGCCTTCGTGGTGGTCGAGGCCGAGGCCGTCTTTGAGTTCGCGGTAGTCGTGCTCGATGCGCCAGCGCAGTTTCGCCAGCCGTACCAGCCTGCCGAGCGGGATGTCGGCGGGCAGGGTGGATAGCCAGTAGTCGGTGGGCTCGGCTTTGCCGGGTGGCCATTCGGCGAGCAGCCAGCATTCCGGCAGGCGCCGGTCGGCGTCTTTGGGGATCGTGCGGGCGGCGGGGCGGACGCGTAGTGCCAGGAACCGTGAGCGCATCGCCGCGGCCGGGTTGTCCGGGGTCCTGTGGGTGCCGCGTCGCCAGGTCACCCACCGGGCCGTTGACCGGCCCGCGGCCAGGACCAGGGCCTTCAACGTCGACGGCGGGTCCGGGTAGGCAGGCACCGGCGGGCGGCCGTTGCCGCAGTACGGCGCGCACGTGGGCTCGGCGGCGGCCGGGTGCGCGGTGGCGGTGTGGGGTGACACCGACAACGTAGACCTGGCCGCGGTCGGTGAGGGCCTGGCGGAACTCGGCCGAGTGGCCGTAGCCGGCGTCCGCGAGGACCGGCCGGGCGGGCACGCCCCAGCCGGCCAGCTCCTCGAGCATGTCCAGCGCCAGGCGCCACTTCTCCCGGTGCCGCGCGACGTCGGGACTCCGGGCCCGTGTCCGCCGAGCGCGGACCAGGGCAGCCTGCGCCTCGTCGGCGCTCGCGATGTCGTCCCAGCTCGCAGGCAGGAACAGCGGCCAGTCCAACGCCGCCGACGCCCAATCGGTCGCCGCATGCACGGACACTCCGATCTGGCAGTTCCCGACCTTGCCCAGCGAGCCCGAATACATCCGCGCCACGCCAGGCGACGCCGAGCCGTCCTTCGGGAAGCCCGTGTCATCGATGACCAGCGCCTCGGGCTGGATGAAGTCCACCGCCCAGGCCGCCAACCTGGCCCGCACCTCGCCGTACTCCCACGTCGAGTTGCGCAGGAACTGCTGCAACTGCTGATGATCCACCCCGAGGCGCTCCGCCATCGGCGCCAGACTCTTACGCTTCCCGTCCAACAACAGGCCACGCAGGTACAGCTCACCCTTCGCCCGCTGACCCTTACGCGGCAGGCCAGCGAACACCCGCGCCGCGAACTCCTCCACGACCGGACGCACCACCGCCATCTCCTCCGGCGTCACAGCCCAGCAGTCAACCAGACGAAGATCCGCATCCCACGACCAGACGATCAACGACCTAACAAAGTCCTACTAGGGCCTGTTTCGAAAGTCAGTCAGCGTAGCCATTGGTTGATCGCGGCGATGGTGACCGTTGCCGCGTAGCGGA
>NZ_JADWYX010000153.1:16433-19650 GCF_016786355.1 Frankia sp. AgB1.9 | reverse complement strand
CTGAGCGCCCTCGCCAGCCTTGTATCGAGGTGGATGCGGATGCACGGGGGTGGCCGCTGTCCAGGGTCGGGATCTTGGTTGCGTGCCGCTCAGGATTCTGGTCACGTAGCGCTCAGGATCCTGGTCGTGTGCCGGTCAAGGTCTTGGTTGCGTAGCCTTCGGATCTTGCTCGCTTGACGCTTGGGATCTTGGTTGCGGTTTGCCGGGGGATTGGGATGGGGCGGACCGCGAGATGGGCGGGTATGCCGGCGGGTTACCTTCTTGGGAGTTCGCGGGGTCGTCGGGAAGAGGCGCTTGTGGTGAGTGTTGAGCCGGAGATCCGGGTTGTCGTGGTGACCTTTCGGTCTGGCGACATCATCCGGGGCTTCCTGGACACACTGGCGAAGGCGACCTCGCGCAGCTACGAGGTTGTCGTCGTCGACAACTCGCCCGAGCTGGACGCCCAGACGGCGGCCGCCGCCGAGCGGCCGGAGGTCCGGCTGGTTCGGCCGGGCCGCAACCTCGGTTATGGCGCCGCCGCGAACCGTGGTGCCGCCGGGGCGCGTGGCGGGTGGGTCGTCATCGCCAACGCCGACATCTCGTTCACCCCCGGCTCGCTGGACGAGCTGGTCGAGGCCGGCGAGCGCTGGCCGAGCGGTGGCGCCTTCGGCCCGGGGATCATCAATCCGGACGGCGCGCTCTACCCGTCCGCCCGCGACCTGCCGTCGCTGGGGCGTGGCGCCGGGCACGCGCTGTTCGGCTGGTTCTGGCCGACGAATCCGTGGACGGCCTCCTACCGGCGCGAACGCGGCACACCAACCGAGGCGACGGCCGGCTGGCTGTCCGGCTCGATCCAGCTGGTGCGGCGGGAGGCGTTCGAGTCGGTCGCCGGGTTCGACGAGTCGTACTTCATGTTCATGGAGGACGTCGACCTCGACCGCCGCCTCGGCGTCGCGGGCTGGAGCAGCGTCTACGTGCCGGGTGCGGTCGTCGAGCACCTCGGCGGGCATTCGACCAAGCGCACGTCACGGCGCATGGTCGTCGCCCATCACCGCAGCATGGCGCGTTACCTGTGCCGGCAATATGCGGGCCCGGCCTACCTGCCGCTGCGGATCCTGCTGACCGTGGGGCTGTCCGTCCGGCTACTGGTCGCGCTGGCGGCCGCCAAGGACAGTGCAGGCGCCCGCACCACCCGCGCCGCGGCGGATGTGCTGCCGGTGTCCCGGCGGCCGTGACATGCCGGTGTTCACCCGGTTCGTTGGCGTTCCGGTGGACATGCCCGGTCGATGAGTGCGATCCTGAAATGGTTGTTGGCTATCTGTGGTCGAAAGGTTTCGTAGCGAGACGATGACGCATCTGACGGGTTCATGCTGTGGCTGGTGAACCGCATACGGCTATGAGGTTGCGCTCGCGGTGCGATCCCGCCCACTTCGGCAGGCGCCAGCAGCCCCTGGTTCCCGGTCTGGAAAACTTGGCAGCATGGACGCAGTGATGCTGGTGGGGGGCAAGGGGACTCGGCTTCGGCCCCTCACGATGTCAGCCCCCAAGCCGATGCTCCCGGTCGCCGGGGTGCCCGTCACCGCCCACATGCTCGCCCGCGCCCGCGATGCCGGCATCGACCGCGTCGTGCTCGCCACCTCGTACAAGGCCGAGGTGTTCGAGGAGTACTTCGGGGACGGGTCGTCGCTGGGCCTCGAGCTTGTCTACGTGACCGAGACCGAGCCGCTGGGCACCGGCGGCGCGATCCGCAACGTCGCCGGCTTCCTGCGCTCCAAGCCGGACGACCCGGTGGTCATCTTCAACGGGGACATCCTGTCCGGCCTGGACATCGCGGCGCTCGTCGCCCGCCACCAGGCGGCCGACACCGCGGTCACTCTGCACCTGACCCAGGTCGAGGACCCGCGCGCCTTCGGCGTCGTCCCGACGGACGACGACGGCCGGGTCACCGCATTCCTGGAGAAGACCCCGGATCCGCCGACGAACCTGATCAACGCGGGCTGTTACGTCTTCCGCCGCTCGGTGATCGACCAGATCCCGGCTGGCCGGCCGGTGTCGGTCGAGCGGGAGACGTTCCCCGGCCTGCTGGCGGCGGGCGTCCCGATCGCCGCTTACGCGGACAGCACCTACTGGCTGGACCTGGGCACCCCGGACGCGTTCGTGCGCGGCTCCCGTGACCTGGTGCAGGGACGGATCGCGTCGTCCGCGCTGCCCGGGCCGGTGGGGGAGGCGCTGGTCCTGGGCGGGGCCACCATCGCGGCCGACGCCAAGCTGTGCGGCGGAGCGACGGTCGGCGCGGGCGCGTCCGTGGGCTGCGGCGCGACCGTCGACGGCGCGGTGCTCTTCGACGGCTCGTCGGTCGGCGACGGCGCCGTGGTCCGCGACTCGGTGGTCGGCCGGGACGCGGTGATCTGCGACGGCGTCCTGCTGGACGGCGTCGTCGTCGGCGACGGCGCGCGCATCGAGCCCGGCAACGAGCTGCGGGCCGGGGTGCGGGTCTTCCCAGGCGCGACCCTGCTCGCCGGCTGCGTGCGGTTCAGCTCCGACCGGGCCTGAGCCCGCGCCGCCGCGAGTGGGCGGGGCGCCCGGCGATCAGGCCGGGCGCGGGTCGAGGCGGAAGATGCGCAGGACGCGGCCGTGCTCGGAGCCGGGCTCGTTCATCTTCTGGTACTCGGCGTAGCCGGGCCAGAAGGCGGTGAGCTTCGGCCAGATGGCATCCCGCTCGGCGCCGTCGACGAGGCGGGCCCGCAGCTCCTGCCGCTTGCCGTGGTGGACGACGGCGACGTCCGGGTGCGCCAGCAGGTTCGCCGTCCAGGCCGGATGGTCGGGCCGGCCGTAGTTGCTGCCGACCAGCCAGAAGCCGTCGCCGTCGGGCATGGTCGCGAGCGGGGTCCTGCGCGCCAGCCCGGACTTCGCGCCGGTGTGCTCCAGCATGACCATCGGCAGCATCATCTGCCCGATCATCACGCGGCCACCGGTGACCTTGTGCATGGTCTTGTCGAGCTTCGGCACGACCGCTGGCCCGACCCGCTGGAATGCCGGGTGCAACGACAAACCCTGCGCCAGCCGTCCAAACCGCGTCCCTGGACCGATCTTCATGCGCCGGATGATAGTCGGGCCTGGTGATCAGGATGGGCCGCCGTCGGTCGCCCGACGCAGAGGCGGGCCCCCCCCCCCCCCGGGGTGGGGGGGCGCCCGGGGGGCCGCGGGGGGGGGCGCGGGGGGGGGGGGGGCGCCCGGG
>NZ_JADWYX010000153.1:0-16423 GCF_016786355.1 Frankia sp. AgB1.9 | reverse complement strand
CCCGGCGCCGGATCATGGGCGGGCGGGGTGAGCCGGAGGGGCCGCCGGCGGGCGCCCGACGCTGCGGCGCCCCCCGACCAAGGACTTGGTCGAGGGCCGCCGGTGGACCTGCTCGGTGGACCTAGGGGGCGGTCGTCGCGCCGTTCATGGTCGGCGACGACGTCGGGACCTGGGTGTCGGCGCCGTTCATGGTGGGGATCGGGCCGGTCGCCGTGACGTTGAGCGTGCCGCCGGAGGCGCCGGACTCGGGCGCGGTGGGCGAGTCCCACGTCGCGCCGTCCAGGCTCGGGTTCGCGTGCTGCTGGACGAACTCGAAGACGGCGTCCTGGGAGACCGTGCCGCAGCGCTGGGTGCGGTCCCAGGCCGTCAGGACGAAGTGGCGGTTGTCCGGGAAGACCGAGCGGGTCCAAGGGACCGCGATGAACCGGCTGCCGGCCTCGCCAGCGACCTTCTGCAGCTCGGCGATCTGGGCGGTCGGCAGCTTCGAGTCGTACCAGCCGATCACGAAGCCGTGCTCCAGGTTGTGCACCGCCCGCTCGATCCGGATGCCCGAGGTCGGCGTGTAGAAGTGGATCGCGTCCGGCAGCGGGTCACCGTCGTGGTTGCCCGAGGACGGCGGCGACTGCGGGTAGTTGACCGTCTGGGCGGCTGTCACGTGCGTCTGGCCGACCTGGCGGTCGTTGACGACGCCGACACAGCTGGCCGCCTGGGCCGCCGCCGTCGGGGCCGCCACGTAACCGACCTTGTGGCTCGCCGACTTGCTCTTGCTGCTCCCGACGCTGAGCGTGACGACCACCGCCAGCACAACGACCACGAGAGCACCCGCGGTCCCGTAGATGAGGAACGCGCGCCTGCGCTCCTTGCGGGCCTGCTCTCGACGCAGAGCCTCGAGGCGAGCGTTCTTTTCGGCGGTCTTCTTAGCCACGGTGTCGCATCCTACGGGCCGTCCGTTCCGGACCTTCGTCCGCTCAGCGGTGCAGGATGAACGCGCCGGGATCGCGCGGTGGCCGGGCCGGCGCCGGGGCGGCCGGGTGGCCGACCGCGACGGCGCCCAGCGGTGCCCAGCCGGCCGGCAGGTCCAGCACCGTACGGACGACGTCTGCGCAGAACAGGGTGCTCGACACCCAGGCCGAGCCGAGGCCCTCGGTCGCCAACGCCACCAGGAAGTTCTGCACCCCGGCGCCGCCCGCGACGGCGAACATCCGCTCCTCGGCCCCGGCCCGGCGCGCGTCCGGGTAGGAGTGCGCGCCGTCATCGGTGACCAGCGGGACGACCAGCACTGGCGCGTTCGCCAGCACGTCGCCGCGACGCAGCCGTCGCGCGATCGCGTCCTCGGTGAAGCCGTCGCGGCGCAGGTCCCGCGTCCACGCGGCGGTCATCGCGGCCAGCAGTTCGGCGCGGCGCTCGGCGACGACCACGAACCGCCACGGGGTCGTGTGGTGCGGCGCGGGCGCGGTCACCGCCGCGGCGACCGCCCGCTCGATCGCGGCCGGATCGACGGCGGCGTCGCTGAACGCCCGGACGGTCCGCCGCTCGGTGAGCGCCGCCCGCCGGGCCTCCAGAGTCCCGAGGCGGAACATGTCCTCGGCCGGCGGGCGCACGATGGAGCGCACCCCGCGCCCGTCGTCGGCCACCACGGCGAAACCACGGACGAGGGCGACCGGGGTGGCGGTGAGCTTGCCCTTCACCAGCTCGGCCGCGGCCGCCAGCTGGTCCGCCTCGGCGACCTCGGTCATCCCCAGCTCGTTGCCGTAGCCGTCGACGTCACCGATGTGGCTGCGCAGCGCGGCCATCCCGGCGAGGCCGATCGCCTGATCGACGACGCCGCGCCGCCAGGGCCGGCCGGCGGTGTCGGACACGACGACAGCGACGTCGACCCCGCCGCAGCGTTCGGCGAGCCCGGCCCGCAGCCGGCGGGCGGACTCGTCGGAGTCCACCGGGAGCAGCGCCAGGCTGTCCTTGGCGATGTTCGACGCGTCGACGCCGGCCGCCGCGAGCACGAAGCCGTGGCGGGTCTCGACGATCCGGGTCGGGCCACGGCTGGCCACGTCGCGGACGGTCTCCGCCTCGATCGCGTCGAGCCGGGCGGCCTCCCGGTCGCCGGTGACGCGCCTGATCCGCCCCTCGGCCTTCGAAACGATCTTCGAGGTGACGACCAGGACGTCGCCGTCCCGCAAGGCCAGGCCCGCGGCACCCAACGCCGTGGCGATCGCGGCGGCCAGGTCGTCGCCTGGCCGGATCTCGCCGAGCCCGGGAACCGGGTGGATCTGGAGGCCGTCGCGGACCGGATCGACCGCCGCGGCCCGGGCCGGCCCGGCGACGTCGTTGCCAGGCTCAGACACCGGAGAGCTCCAGGGCGGCGCGGACGATCGCGACGGTCGCGTCGAGGTCGGTCATCAGCAGCGGCCGCGCGACGACCCGCGCCCCCGGCACGGTGACGCCGGCGTCGACGGTGTCGACCAGCCAGCCGTCCAGCAGGCCCTTCGCCTCGCCGGCACTCGCCCGCGAGCCGTAGTGCCGGCCGACCGCCTCGGCGGACGTCTCGACTCCGATCGCCTGCAGACAGGCGTCGGCCATGCCCCGCACCGGGCTGCCGCCGATGATCGGCGAGACGCCGACGACCGGCGCCTTCGTGTCCCGGACAGCGTCCCGGATGCCTGGCACCGCGAGGATCGAGCCGACCGAGACGACCGGGTTCGACGGCGGCAGCAGCACCACATCCGCCTCGGCGATCGCGTCGACCACTCCCGGCGCAGGCTTCGCGTCCGCCGCGCCGACCGAGACGATCGCCTCCGCCGGCACCCCGGCCCGCAGCCGCAGCCACCACTCCTGGAAGTGGATCGCGCGCCGGCCCTGCTCGTCGGTGATGACGACGTGGGTCTCGACCCGGTCGTCGCTCATCGGGAGCAGCCGGACGCCTGGCCGCCAGCGTTGGCAGAGCGCGGCGGTCACCTCCGAGAGTGGATAGCCGGCCGCGAGCATCTGGGTGCGGACCAGATGGGTCGCCAGATCCCGGTCACCGAGGCCGAACCAGTCCGGGCCGACCCCGTACTCCTTGAGCTCGGCGGCCACCGTGAACGTCTCGTCCTCGCGGCCCCAGCCCCGTTCGGCGGAGATCCCGCCGCCCAGGGTGTACATGACCGTGTCGAGGTCTGGGCTGATGTTGAGCCGGTGCAGGACGATGTCGTCACCGGTGTTGCCGATCACGGTCACGTCCGCCTCGGGCAGGGCAGCCTTCACCCCACGCAGGAACCGCGCGCCGCCGATGCCCCCAGCCAGGGCCGTCACCTTCACAGTGCTGAGGCTATTGCGTGCCGCCGGGACCGGGCGCGGAGCGCCCTTCGGCGGCACCGCATGGTTCGGGCGCTTAGCGCCCTCCCCAACGTGGTTCTGGGTCGAGGGCGAGTGCGGAGGTGTGCGCTTGTCCAGGGTCGGGCGCTGGGTTGCGTCTCGCTGGTTCCGCGCGGGGCGCCCTTCGGTGGACCTGCATGGTTCGGGCGCTTAGCGCCCTCCCCGACGTGGTTCGGGGTCGGGGGGTGAGTGCGGAGGTGTGTGTTTGTCCAGGGTCGGGCGCTGGGTCGGGTCTCGCTGGTTCCGCGCGGTGCGCCGGTCCTTGATCGCTGTTTTGGCCCTGACGTGGTCGTGATCGGGGCCTTCTGGCAACCACCGGAGGGCCAAGACAGCGATCACTAGCACCAACGTGGCGTGCTGGAACCGGCTGAGCGCGGCACTGATGAGCCTGGCCGCCGCAGACGCAACCAAGATCCTCGATGCGCGAAACGCGCCCAAGATCCCCATGAGCGAAACGCACCCCAGGACCCGACCCTGGACAAGCGCACACCCCCGCACTCGCCGCTAACCCAGAACCACCTAGGCGAGGGCGCTCAGCGCCCGAAGCAGGCAGATCGGCCAGAGGTGCGGAGCGCCGTCCCAGGCCGATGCCATGCCTTAGGCGGCCAAGGCCGCCAGGAGGTAGCGGACGAGGGTGCTGGTGGGGCGGGTGGGGGCCGGGTTGGCGAGGCCGCCCTCGATGGTGGCGACGACGGCCTCGGCTGCGACCTCGCGGTCCGGCTCGGGAACCAGGTCGGTGACGGCCGCGAGTGCCAGGCCGTGCAGCCATTCGTGCAGCCGCTCGTGGTAGGCCATCACCGGCGGTGCGTGCGGAGCGCGCTCGGCGACGCAGGGATGCAGGGTGCGGCGGCGTTCCACCGAGTCGAGCGCGGCGAACAGCCGGTCCGCCGGCTCGCCGGCCAGGCCGCCGATCCGGTCGACCTCGCCGTCCAGCAGCCGGTTGAGCACCGCGGCGAACGCATGGTCCTTGGTCCGGAAGTACCAGTACACCGAACCCGGCTCGATGCCGGCCGCGCGGGCGATCTCGGCCACGGACGTGCCGGCGAAGCCGTGGGCGAGGAACTGTTCCTCGGCGACGGCGAGCAGGGCGTCCACCCGCTCTTCGCGGGGAACCTCCTGGCGGTTGCGGGGCACCTGATCAGGGTAGCGAGGCCGGTCCCGACGAGTTGTGTTTCACAGCACTTCCTTGAGATGGCCGGACGCGGCGGCCACTTCCGTGACCGTCCCGTATTCCAGCGTTCACCCATCGTGGCCGCAACACCGTTCCCTCTGCGCAACCAGTGATCACCAGAGGTCGTGCCGCCCGACTGGCCCCATGATCGCGGACTGCGCAGGGAAAGTGGCGCTCGATACCCCAATTTGCGCCCTTCGTTCCTGCGCAACTGGTGATCATGGCCAGCCAACCGCCTGGCGATGGCTGAAGATCTCCGTCTGCGTCGGCGAACTGGCGCAGCGCGCGCCAGCCGGGGGCGCCAGCGACAGGCGGGCTTCTTCGTGGATCCTTGCCGTCCGCCGTCCGCCGTCCGCCGTCCGCCGCAGGCTGTCCGCTGTCGGCCGTCGGCGGGTCGGCCGTCGGCCGTCTGCAGTCGTCGGCCCGGCCGGATCTTGACCGCCGGGGGCTGGGGCGGCGTCCTCGGACCGATCGAGGTAGCGCTCCGGTTCTGGCCGGCCTGAACGACCATGACGGTCGCCGCGCCTGTACTCGGTGGCCGGTCAGGGGCGCCCGGATCCGTTTTGCCGCAGCTGTGAGTTATCGGACATCGGCGACGAGTAGTGATAGATCGGGTCGTGTCGGGGCAGGGCCTTTCGTGGGCGGATCGCCGCGTCATTGCTGTCGTAATCCTCTTGATTCCGCCCCAAGAGACCAGCGACAGTGGAATCCGAGTTGTTCGACCGTCGCCTAGTGGTCCTGCCGGCGCCGATCATGACTCTCCCTCGCGCCGACCGGGAGCCACCAGGTTCGTGGGAGGAAAAGTCATGCCCGAGATCAGAAACGCTGCAACGGCCGGCTCCGGCGGGCGCCCGAGGCGGACCGATGTCCGGTCGGCCTCGCTCAACCGGGCGCTGGCTGGTGCACGTGCCCCACAGGTCGCCGCGGCGCAGCGCGTCCAGCTGCACCGCGACGTGTCCGACGCGGGCAGGCGCCGGGCGGCCCTGAGTGCACTGGTGGCCGCCAGGCGCCGGACCAACTTCCTGCTGGGCACGCTCGAAGGCCTGCGGCGCGGGGCCGATGGGCGCCGCGTGCCGGGCCAGTCGACGGGATAGGCCGGCCCGCGGCTACAGGCCCGCCGCCACCCCGGGATCGGTGCCGGGGCTGGCGGCGCGGCGGCGCGAGGCTGGCGGGAAGTGCGGGCGCGGTGCCGGAGTTCGGACGGAGGGGCTGTTCTCTGGCGCGGGCGCCCGCGCCTGGTGCACAGTCCAGACCGTTCCCCGTCGGGACGGCGTCCGCCGCCCCGACGCGGTCCAGCCGACCCGCGTGGCCTTATCGAATGCAGGTGGACGCCTTGACCAACTCCGAGCCTCGCCCCGACCAGCCGTCGCCGAGCGCGCTGCGCCGGGCGCTGCGCCGGGCCAGGGACGGGGCGACGCTGGACGTCACCGAGGCGGCCGTGCTGCTGGCGGCCCGCGGCGACGACCTGCGCGACCTGTCCGCCTCGGCGGCTCGGGTGCGCGACGCCGGACTCGGGTCGAGTGGTCGGGCCGGCGTCATCACGTACTCGCCGAAGGTGTTCATCCCGTTGACTCGGCTGTGCCGGGACCGTTGCCACTACTGCACGTTCGCGACTGTTCCGCACCGGCTGCCCGCGGCCTACCTGGAGATCGACGAGGTCCTGGAGATCGCGCGCGCCGGTGCGGCGGCGGGCTGCGCCGAGGCCCTGTTCACCCTTGGCGACCGCCCGGAGGACCGGTGGCCGGCCGCGCGGGAGTGGCTGGACGCGCACGGCTACGACTCGACGCTGGGCTACCTGCGGGCCGCCGCGATCGCGGTGCTGGAGGAGACCGGGCTGCTGCCGCACCTGAACCCCGGGGTACTGAGCTGGGCCGAGCTCGCCCGGCTCAAGGCGGTCGCCCCGTCGATGGGGATGATGCTGGAGACCACGGCCCGGCGGCTGTTCACCGAGCCGGGCGGCGCGCACTACGGCTCCCCGGACAAGGACCCCGACGTGCGGCTGCGCATGCTGGAGGACGCCGGGCGCCTCAACGTCCCGTTCACCACCGGCCTGCTGCTCGGCATCGGTGAGAACCGGCAGGAGCGGGCCGAGACCATCTTCGAGCTGCGCCGGATCTCGAAGGCGTACGGCTCGATCCAGGAAGTGATCGTCCAGAACTTCCGGGCGAAGGACGACACCGCGATGCGCGGCGAGCCGGACGTCGGCGCCGAGGAGCTGGCTGCCGCGGTCGCCGTCACCCGGCTGGTGCTGGGCCCCACGGCGAGGGTGCAGGCGCCGCCGAACCTGGTCGACCGGGACGAGTGCGCGCTGCTGATCTCCGCGGGCATCGACGACTGGGGCGGCGTCTCGCCGGTCACCCCCGACCATGTGAACCCGGAGCGGCCCTGGCCGGCGCTGGACGTACTGCGGGAGGCGACCGCCGCGGCAGGCTTCGAGCTGCGGCCGAGGCTGACCGTCTACCCGCCCTACCAGACCGAGCCCTGGCTGGACCCTCGGCTGGCGGCGCACGTGGGTGCCCTGGCCGGCCCGGACGGGCTACTGCGACCGGGGGCGGTGCCCGCCGGCCTGCCCTGGCAGGAGCCCGACGGCGGCTTCACCGACAGCACCGGGCGCACCGACCTGCACACCGCGATCGACACCGACGGCCGCAACACCGAGGCCCGGGTCGACTTCGACACCGTCTACGGCGACTGGGCCGAGCTGCGCGCTCAGGTGAGTGCCGCGGGCACCGGAGTGGACGGCGTCATCGGCACCGGCTCCCGCGCCGTGGCCGCAGAGGGCACCGTGACGGCCGAGGGCACCGTGACTGGAGACGCGGACTCGGCGGCAATCCCCGTCCAGCCGGGGTCTCCGGTCGGGACCGGGGCGCGAGCCGGCGCGGGGACGCCAGCTGGGCCGGCGACCCGGCGCAGCGGTGACCCCGAGGTGCTGGCGGCGCTGCGGCACGCGGCCCAGGAGCCGGCCGGGCTCTCCGACGCCGAGGCGCTCGCGCTGTTCGGCGCGACCGGTCCGGAGCTGGAGGCGCTGTGCGGCCTCGCCGACGACCTGCGCCGAGACACCGTGGGTGACGACGTCACCTACGTGATCAACCGCAACATCAACTTCACCAACGTCTGCTACACCGGCTGCCGGTTCTGCGCGTTCGCGCAGCGGCGCGGCGACGCCGACGCCTACACGCTGTCGTTCGGCGAGGTCGGCTCCCGGGCCACCGAGGCCTGGGAGATCGGCGCCACCGAGGTGTGCGTGCAGGGCGGCATCCACCCCGACCTGCCGGGCACGGCCTACTTCGACCTGGCCCGCGAGATCAAGAAGGCCGCGCCGGACATCCACCTGCACGCGTTCTCGCCCATGGAGGTCATGAACGGCGTCAGCCGGACCGGGCTGTCCGTCGCCGACTGGCTGACGGCCGCGAAGGAGGCCGGCGTCGACACGGTCCCCGGCACCGCCGCGGAGATCCTCGACGACGAGGTCCGCTGGGTGCTCACCAAGGGCAAGCTGCCGACCGCCGCCTGGGTCGACGTCATCACGACCGCTCATCGGGTCGGCCTGCGCTCATCGGCGACGATGATGTACGGCCACGTCGACACCCCGGCGCACTGGCTGGGCCACCTGCGGCTGCTGCGCTCGATCCAGGAGGACACCGGCGGCTTCACCGAGTTCGTCGCGCTGCCGTTCGTCCACCACAGCGCGCCGATCTACCTGGCCGGCGTGGCCCGCCCCGGCCCCACCGTCCAGGAGAACCGGGCGGTGCACGCGATGGCCCGGATCCTGCTGCACGGCGCGATCTCGAACATCCAGTGCTCGTGGGTGAAACTCGGCACCGAAGGCTGTCGCGCGGTGCTGGCCGGCGGCGTCAACGACATCGGCGGCACGCTGATGGAGGAGACGATCAGCCGGATGGCCGGCTCCCAGCATGGCTCCCGGCGCTCGATCGAGGAGCTGGAGGACGTCGCCACCGGCGCCGGCCGGCCCGCCCGCCAGCGGACCACCACCTACGGGGAGGTCCCGCGGGAGAGGTTCGACGCAGCCAGGGTCGCCCCGAACCGCACCGCGCTCCCGCTGGTGTTCTGACCGTCTTCTGACCGGTCCCGGATACCGCGGCGCCGGCTGCGGAAAGCCGCCGTAGGCCCACCGGAGTCACTACATCCCGTAACTGGCTGTGGACTGCGCCGGAGCGTTGCAAGGTGGTCCGGGAGGGTACGCGGCCGTTGTCCCTTGTCGGACACGGCGCGATTCCGCAGGGTGTGCGCCGGACTGCGTCGCGTCTCGACGTGGTTGCCGCGATGTGGTCTCCACAGCCGCGCGTAACGGGCAGCCGCTGGGAGAGGACCCTCCGTCACGGCGCCCGGTGACTGTGAGCTATGGTCATGTCGCTGGTTGTAGAAGATGTTGCGCCGGTAGGGTTGACGTGGGCCGTCTTCGGCACGTGTAATTACCGGCGTGTCATTCCCCCCGCCGGGGGGGAGACTTCTGGTAATGCGACCCCCCGGTGTGGACACCAGTTACCTGCGCGCCGGCGCCCGGGGGGTGACCGACCGCACCGCGACGGGTCTGGAGGGGTCCTTTGATGGAGCACACCGACGCGGGCGTCCGAACGCCGCCAGTGGGCCTACGGACGCGCGAGGAGGACGAGCACGACCGCACGGCTGTGGGCCGCCCGGCCACGGCGCTGGGCCCGCGGCCCGGCGTCCTGGGCGTGACCCGCCCGCCCGCGCCCCGGACGCCCGCGGACACGCACGCGACCGCGGAGCTGCGGGTGGCGACCCCTACGTCCTACGCCGGACGGGTCACCCCCGACGCCGGCTACGAGCTCGTCCGCCCGGCGCCTGGCTCCGCGCAGCCGCTCGGCTACGCCACCACCCGCCGCGTCGAGGCCGTCGCGGTCCTTGAGGACGCCGACGCACGGGTCGAGGACACGAGGGTCGAGGACACGAGGGTCGAGGACACGAGGGTCGAGGACGTGACGGCGCAGGACGCGGCTACCGAGGCCGACGAGCTCGACAGCGACGACGACGCCGACGACGACAGCGCGGACGACGTCGACGACGAGCTCGAGGACGACGACGACGCGGAGCTTCCCGGTCCTGGCCAGCCAGGCGACGTCCCGGCTGGGGGTGCGAGCCGGCCGGTACTCGCCGAAGTGATCGACATCGGGCTGGGTGACCTGCTCGGCGAGGTCATGGAGTGGCAGGAGCGCGCCCTGTGCGCGCAGACCGACCCGGAGGCCTTCTTCCCGGAGAAGGGCGGCTCGACCCGGGAGGCCAAGCGCATCTGCTCGGGCTGCGAGGTCCGCACCGAGTGCCTCGAGTACGCGCTCGCCAACGACGAGCGGTTCGGTATCTGGGGCGGGATGTCCGAGCGCGAACGGCGCAAGCAGCGCCGCCGGGCCGTATAGCCGGGCCGCGGGCACCCGGTGGAGACCGCGGTGGGCCAACAGGGTCCAACCGAACCTCCGCCGGGCGCGGGCGCCGGGGGCGATTCGTCGCACTCGCGCCGAACAGCCGATCCGACCGGCTTGCGCGGCGCTGGGGACGTGGGGGCGTTCCCGGAGCCGCCCGAGGGCCGGGTGCGGGTCATCGCCGTGGTCACGTCCGTCGTGGCCGGCCAGCGGTCCGCCCGCTCGCCCTGGGTGCCGGCCCAGCGGCCCCCGTCCTCCGGCGGCCAGGCCGCTGATCTTCCAGCTGCCGTCGTGGGGCAGAGCCGCGGGGTTGACCGGGTCGTGCTCGTCCCCGTCGCCGGACCGTCGCCGGCCGCCGCCATCGTCCACGCGCTGCGGCACGAGGCGCTGCCGCCGGACGGTGGGTTCGTCTGGCTGCTCGACGAGTCCAGCCGGCCGGCGCCCGACGCTCTCGATCGCCTGCTGGCCTGCGCGGCTCTCGACCCAGGTGCCGCCGTTCTCGGTCCGACCGGCATCACCGTCGACCGGTCCGGGCGCCGCCGACCCGCCCCGGGCGAGCCGATGGCGGTCCGTGACGTGCTGGCCGTCGACCGGGTCGGCGCCTTGGTGCGGGCACCTGCCTGGCGCCTGCTGAACGGCCCGAACCCGTTGGCGGGCCGGGCCGATGACGTCGACCTGTGCTGGCGGGCCTGGCGCGCGGGACTGCGCGTCGTCGCCGTGCCGACCGCGCGGCTGCTGCCCACACCGGCGGGCGAGCTCGATGCCGGACCAGCGGGCCGGGTCGCGCGGACCGACGCCCTTCGGGTCCGGATCGCGCAGTCCGGCTTCTGGGGCTCGCCGGGCGCGGTCGGCTGCGTCGTGCTGGCCGGACTGGCTCGTACCGCCCTGACGTTGGGCCGAGGCCGGTTCCGCGCCGCCGGGGTCGAGGCCCTGGTGCTCGCCGGCGCCCTCGCGGACCCGACCCGGCTGTGGCGGCTGCGGCGTCGCTCGGCGTCGCAACGGCAGGTCCCGGCCCGGGCGCTGCGCGGGCTGCTGCCTCGCCTCGCCCGACCCGGGCTCGCGCCGGGGCTGGCCCGCGTCGCCGCGACCCCCGCCGTGGACCGGGTCCGCCGGCCGTTCCCGCTGGTCCAGCCACCGGTGCTGCTCGCGGTGCTGTTGGCGGTCGCGGGCTGTGTCCTGACCGACCTGGGGCGCGACGGTGGCCGTCCGGCAGCGTTGCCGCGGGCGGCGGGACAGCTGTGGACGGCCGTATGGTCCGGGTGGCTCGGGTCGGCCGGTGGGCTGCTCGGCGGTCCCGGGCCGGCGCCGCCGTGGACCCCGATGCTCGCGTTGCTGTCGTCGGCCCTGGGCGGGCGGCCCGAGCTCGCCGCCCGGGTCCTGATCGCCGGGGCGGCGGCGCTGGCCGGGCTCGCCGCCTATGGCGCGGGCGGGACGCTGGGCGGGCTCGCGGAGCGCCGGTGGGCCAGGGCCGGGCTCGCGGCCTGTTACGCCCTGGCACCACCGGTCACCGCGGCCGCCCAGGCCGGGAGCCTGGCCGCCATCGGCGCCTGCGTGGCCGCGCCAGTCCTTCTCGCCGCCGCCGTCCAGGCGCTGGCCCCGCGCGGGTCCCGGCTGAGCCCGGCGGTTCGGACCGGCCGCCGGCCGGCGGGAGCCGGTTGGGCGAGCTGGTGGGTGCTGGCCGGGGCGTTGCTGCTCGGCGTCGCGTGCGCGCCCGGCCTGCTGCCGGTGGCCGCCGTCGGACTGGTCGCCGCCGTGATCGCGGCCGGCCGCCGGGCGGAGCCGGGCGAGACCTGGCGAGACCCGTCATCGGCCGAAGGCCCCGCCCGCGCCGCGCCTGGTGCGTGGCGGCTGATGGGCCGGGTCGGCGTCGTGCTGCTGGTGGGCTGCGCGCCGCTGCTGCCGGCGCTCGGGACCGCCGCGCGGGGCGGCGTCCTGGGGGTGCTCTCGGTGCTCCTCGATGAGCCGGACCGAGCCGGAGTCGACGCCCACGCGGTGGGGATCTTCGCCGTGGTCTGCGCGTTCGCCATGCTGCTCGGCGGACGGGCCGTGCGCACGGAGGTAGTCGTCTGCTGGCTGGTGGCCTCGGCCGGCTGGGTCACCGGCCAGGACCCGCTCGCCGCGGCCGGGCTGCTCGCCGGGGTCGGCCTTGCCTGGTCCGCCCGCCGGGACACGGCCGGCGCCCATCCGGCTCCTGGCGCGCGAAGCCGGCGAGCGGAGCCGGGCCGGTCGCGCCGGGCCCTCGCTCTGGTGCTGTCCGCGGTGCTCGCCGCTGGTCCCGTCCTGCTCTTCGTCCGGACCTCGGGCTGGCTCGGCCGTACCCCCGAGCCGGTGAGCTGGCGTGACCCGAACGGCCTCATCTCCCGACCGGCCGGCACGGCGGCCGGTGACGGGTCAGCGGCCGATCCGTCCGATCCCGACCGCACCCTCGTGCTGCGTCCGTCGGCCGGCGGCGTGACCTACACGCTGACCACCGGGCCGGGCCCGACCCTGATCGACACCGCCGGCGACCCGTCCCGGCCGGCGCGTGAGTTCCTCGCGGCCGTGGTGGCCGACCTCTCCGTCGGTGGCGGCTGGGGCGCCTCGGCGCTGCCGGCGCTCGGCGTCGACGAGGTCTGGCTCCCCACCGCCACCGGTACGGATCAGTCGGCGGCGAGCCCGGCCACGCTCGACGGCGGCCCGGACGTGACCGGCCCGCTGAGCGGCGCCGCGGCCGGGCCCGCCACGGCGGCCGGTGGTGGGACGACGTTCACGGCAGGCGGGCTCGTCGCCGCGCTCGACGCGGCCGACGGGCTGGAGCGGGACCAGCCCAGGCCGGACGGCTACTACTGGCGCCTCGGGCCGGCGGCCGGCCCGGTGGCCGAGCTGCGGCTCCTCGCGCCTGGCCCGGTGTCGCACACCGATCTCGCCGCCGACCTGGGTGCCAGGACCGGCACCGTCGCGGCGGCGCGGGCCGCCGTCGCCGAACGCGCGGTGACGGGGCCAGGCCTGGCTCTGGCCGGGCTCATCCGGACCTCGGGCGGGACCTCGGTGGACGCGCGGGTGCCCGCGGGTACGGCCGGCCGCCTGCTGGTGCTCGCCGAACCGGCCGACCCAGGCTGGCGGGCGACCCTGGCCGGTCGTCGGCTCGTCCCGGTGACCGCCTGGGGCTGGGCACAGGGATTCGTCGTGCCTGCCGGGCCGCTCGGCGAGGTGCGAGTCCGCTACGACCACACCGCGCACCGGGGGTGGGTGCTCGCCGAGACGGTCGCCGTCGCCGCGTTCCTGCTGTCGGCGCCGGTCCTCGCGCTGGCGGCCGGACGTCGTCGCCGGGAGTCCGCCGGCCGCGGAGCAACTCGATGAGGGCGGCCGGCGTCCAGGCCCGGCGGTGGGGTGCCACGTCCGGCGGGCTGGGCTTCGCGGTCCTGGGGACGGCGGCGATCGCGGCCGCCGCGGTGGTGATGCCCGGTGGGCGCCCGAGCCCGGTGCCGGCCGGCGAGCCGGTGAGCGCGCAGACGGCCTATCGGACCGGTCTGGCGCCGACCAGCCGTGCCCTGGTCTGCCCAGACCTGGGCGCCGCGGGCCGGGTGGCGAACAGGGTCGACCTGGCTCGGCTCGGCGTCGCCGGCCGGGTGACCGCGGCGCTCGTCGGCGTCGGGCCCGACGGTGGCCAAGGGGGCAGGTCGTCCGCCGCGGGCGACGGCGCCGCGGCGCACTGGCGTCCGCCGTCCGGGCCGCTGCTCGGCCCCGACGAGACCCGCGGCGCACTGGCGGTCCCGGGTGCCCAGGAGCCACCCATCCCACTACCGGCCGCCCCTGACCTGTCCACGCTGGCTGGCCTGCCGGCCGACCAGCTCGACAAGCTGTCGGCCCTCAAGGCGCACTCCGACCAGTCGGCTCTCGAAGCCCTGGCGGCGCTTTCGCCGGCCGACCGGGCCGGGCTCGCCGCCCGCGTCGCGCCGCCCGACCTCTCAGCTCTCGCGGGGCTCTCGTCGGCGGACCGGGCTGGGCTCACCCGCCTCGCGGTGGCCGCGGGACGGCCGATGGTGCTGCGGGGGAGCGCCGTCACCCAGCTGTCGGCGACGGTGACCGCGCCCGGTGGGGGCTCCGGTCCGGTGCGCGCCGCCTGCGCCCCCACCGGCGGCACGGCCTGGTTCGCCGGACCGGCGACCGGGGCGGGCCACGACCCCCTGCTGTTCGCGACGAACCTGGGCTCCCAGCCGGCCAGGATCACCGTGCGGGTCTTCACGCCCGGCCAGGCGCCGGCCGCGACCGAGCTGGCGGTGGCGCCCGGCGCGACCGTGAGCCAGCGGATCGCGGCCGTCGCGCCGGAGGCTGCGGCCACCGTCGTCGACGTCGAGGCCCGGGCCGGCCGGGTCAGGTCCTGGCTCGTCGACCGGCCGAGCAACGGCGTGGCCTGGGACCTCGCGCCGGTCCCTGACACGGCGGCTCCGGCGGGACGGGTGTTGCTCGGCCCGGTCGTCGCGCCGCCTGGCGCGGGCGGGGCCACGACGGAGCTGGTCGTGGCCGCTCCGGTGGCCGACGCCCGGGTGCGGGTGCGGGTGGTGACGAACAGCGGCCGTCCGGTGAGCCCGGCCGGGCTGGACGACGTCCCGGTGCCCGGCGGTGAGGCGGTGGCGATTCCGGTGACGCTTCCCCGCGCGGAGGCGGCGGCCGTGCTCGTCGAGACGCTCGGCCCGGCGCCGGTCGTCGCGGGCCTCGGCCTCGCCGCGGGGGCCGTCGACCCGGACACGTCCTCGGCGGCCGCCAGCGCTCCGGCCGGCGGCTACCCGACCTGGGTGTCCGGCACGCCGCTGTTGGCGGCCGCGCCGTCCGACGGTGGACCGGACCGCCCGGCGGACCGTCCGCCCGTGCCCTACGTCGACGTGCCGCCCGTTCCGGCCGACGGTGCCGGCGCGCTGCTGCTGGCCGCGCCGGCGGGGACGGCGACGATCCGGGTCGACGGCTACACCGTGACCGTCCCGGCCGGGCGCGCGGTCAGGGTCCCGCTGCCGGCCCGCTACGCCGGCGGCAGCCTGACCGTCCTCGCCGGCCCGGTCGGTGTCACCGAGCTGCTGGGCGCGGCCGGCAAGTCCACGGCCGCGCCGGACCCGAAGGCCGATCCCGCGGCGCTCGGCGACCCGACGCCGACGACGGTCAGCTCGGTGCTGCCGCTGGCGCCGCCGGATCCGACCGGCCCTGCCGTCCTGGTCGACGACCCAGCCGCCGGGTAGCGACCTAGAGTCGTCCGGTTGCTTCACCGCGAGCGCCGGTGTGATCACGGCATCGGCGGCCTGGTCCCAGGTGGGCGGCAGCCGCAGGGACCTGCCGAATGGCCACTCGATGAGAGTGGGGCTGGACGAGGGGCCCGCTGACGCGCTGGGAATAGGTGTAGATGTGATCGGAAGAGATCTGCCGCCGCGCGAGCCGCCCTTGGTGACGGGGTCGTGCGCTGCTCTACCGCTTTTTCGCGGAGTTCGGAATTCAAGCTCCCGCGGCGGTAGGAGCCATTCGCGGCGACGAGAGCTAGGATTTTTCGCCCTGGGTCAGAAGCCGTCGCTGGAGACCATGGGTCCGTTTGTAAGGTAGTTGACCAGGGCGGCGCGGGTCGTGGACACGAACTGGTCGGGGATGTGGTCGGCGGGAGTCCAGGCGATTTGGGAGTGCTTGTAGGGTTCGGCGTTGGTTGCTTCGCCGGTCCAGGTGTGGGTGGAGAAGACGACGGTGAGGAACCCGTTGGGGCCTTCGACGCCCCAGGCGCTGTGGATGATGCCCGCGACGGTGAGGTTGGCGGGCTCGACGATTAGGTCGGTTTCTTCTTTCAATTCCCGGGTGGCGGTGGTGGTGATGAGTTCGCCTTTGTCGGCTTTCCCGACCGGTAGGTCCCAGTGCCCTGCGGCGAATTTGGCGTGGGGTGAGCGCTGAAGGAGCAGGACCCGGTCGGTTGTCTGATCGTGGACGATGACGGCAGCGACAAGCAGCGTATGAGAGTCCAGCGCCGGTGGTAGGGCGGTGTCGTTCACGGCACGATCCTATTCAGATGGGCGCGTGGCGGATTCGATGCGCGAGTCGGGCGGCGCCTGGGACCTTGCGGCGCTGGTACAGGGCGAGCGTGGGTCCGATGGAGGTGAGCGCTGATCGGGTGCGCGCCGAGGCCATGCCTTCGGCCAGGTCCAGTGCATTGCTCCAGGCCGCGATGGCCTCGTCGGAGCGTGCTTGGGCGGCCAGGCAGTCGCCAAGATCCATGTGGGTGAGTAGGTGGACACGCGGGAACGCCTTTTGGTCCCAGGATGTGAACGCGGCCCGGTGCCTCAGCTCGGTGCCACGATGGTCGCCAAGTTCGGTGAGGGTCCGGGCGGTGTGAGAGTCGACAGTCCCAGCGGCTGGTCCCATCAGCAGGGAGTAGCTCGGCTGCGGGTCACCGCCACGGGTGAGGGCATCTTCGGCGGCTAGTGGTGTGTCGCTGAAGTGGTTTGACGGTTGTGTCGGTGAGAATCGGGTTATGCGGGCAGCGCCTCTGGGGCTT
>NZ_JADWYX010000152.1 GCF_016786355.1 Frankia sp. AgB1.9 | reverse complement strand
GGCCACGCGCACCGGGACCGCGCCGGCCAGCGGTGCGGCGGCTGGCCCCTCGGGCTCGGGCGGCGGCGGCTCGGGCGGCGGCGGCTCGACCGGCGGCGCGGCGCCCGTCGCGCGGCCGGGGACCGCGAGCGGCCCGGAAGCGCCGGGTAGGCGCCCCGGGGGCGGCCCGGAGGCCGAACCAGCGGGCGGCTGGTTCGGACGTGCCGGTCAGCCTGACGCCGAACCCGCGCCCGCCGCTGGCCAGGCCAAGCCCAACAAAGCCGGCGCCGTTCCGGCCCGGCCGGCGCAGCGTCCAGGCGGCGAGACGGGCGCGGATGGCGGCACCGACCCCGGCCGTCCGCGGCCAGGCGTCCGGGCCAACCCGGCGGGTGAGGCCCGCGGCCTGGCCTCCGGAGACGGCTCGGGCCTCGCGGGCTCGCCGCTCGATGCCGCGTCCCCGGGCGGGTCGTCACGCCCGACGACGCCGGCCGCGCCCGGGTCGTCGAAACCGGCCTCGCCCCAGTCGGGGCTTCCGGGGGGCGAGCCGCCGACGCTGTGGGTCTCGCTGCGACGTGCCTCGCCCCGGCCCCCCAGCTCGTCCCGCCGGGGCCCGGCCACCTCGGCCACCCAGCCCGAGCCGGCCCACGCGCCGGACGAGGCCCGTCGGCCGGCGGCGGCTTATTCCGCCGAGCCGGCCGACCAGGAGGCGGAGAACACCGCGGCGCTGCGCCTCCACAGCGCGCGGTCAGGGCTCTGGTCGGGCGGTGACCGGGCCGGCGAGAGCGGCCCGGCCGCCGGCCGCCGGCCCGACGGCCGAGCCGGCCACGAGTCATCAGAGCGCGACGGCGACGACCCGGCCGGCGCCGCCCCCGACGACGCCGGCCGGGCCGATGACCTCGACGACGCCGACCGCCGTCACCCCGACGGCCGTCACCTCGATCGCCGTGACGCTGATCGCCGTGACGCCGACGGACGTGACGCCGGAGGCCGTGATCCCGGTCGCCGCGACTCGGCTGGCCGTGACGCCGCTGACCGCGATCACTACGGCCGCGACGAGGACGCACAGGACGAGTACGACGAGGACGAGGGCGAGGACGACCGAGGTGGGGAGGGCGGCGACGGGGACGACCGGTGGCCGTCGGCCGTCGAGCCCCGGCATAGCTCAACGGACCTGGCCGCGGCGTCGCCGTGGCCCGTGGCCGCGCGCGAGCCGTCGCGGGAGGTCCCGGCCCGGGCGGGCGGACGGCCGGAGCGCCGGCCGCTGCCGGCCCTCCTGCTGGTCGCCTGCGGCCTGGTGGTCGCGGCCGCGGCGACGATGCGCTGGAGCACGCTGGCCACCAGCGACGAGCGACGCACCTTCACCGGACTGACCGTCGGCGACGGGCGGCTCACCCTGGTCCTCGGGCTCGCACTCGCGGTGCTGGGCCTGGCCCGGCTGGCGCGGCGGCGCCTCGCGCCGGGGGACACCCTGCTCGGCCCGGTTCTGGCCGGGCTCGTCGTCGTCCTGGCCGCCGCGGACCTGCTGGTCGGCCCGCCGACGCTCGCGACCTTCCAGGGGATCTCCGCCGACAAGATCGTCGTGCGGCCGGAGTCCGGGCTGTACCTCTCGCTCGCGGCCGGGGGGCTCGCGCTGGTCGTCGCGCTCGCGCTGGCGCGGGGCGAGGCGGCCCGGGCCGCGAGCGCGTCACCACGGCGCCCGGAGAGTGCCGCCGCGGTCGACCCGGTCCGCGGTGGCGGGCACCGGGCCGGACAGACCCGGTAGCCGCGGCCAGACCCGGCAGACGGGGCCCCCGGAGGCTACGGGGAGTCGCGGTGGTCAACGGGCGTCCGTTCGGTCACGCGTGGTAACAACGGCCAGTGGTCGAGCATCCGGACGAGCCGTACCCCGCCGGTACCGGCGGGGGGCCGGTCGCGCCCCCGCGCCCCGGTCCGGCGCCTGCTCGCCCGATCTGGGAGACGGACCGGCGGGTCGCGGCGGCCAGGGCCGCCTGGCGGGCGGCCTCGGCAGCCACCGCCGATCCGCGGTGGGCCCGGCCCGGCTCGGCGGCGGCCGAGGGGGCCGAGCAGGGCTTCGCCTACTGGCCGGACGGCTGGCCGCCCGACGACGTACCCCCGGAGGCGGCGCGGGCGGTCGACGGCTGGGAGCCGGAGCCGCGCCGCCGGGCCCGCGGGGCGCTGCCGGCCGTGCTCGCCGGAGCCGGGGCCGTGCTGACCATGATCGCTTCGGTGCTGACCTGGGCGACGGTGCGCGCGTTCGGGATGGTCGAGTTCTCCGTGTCCGGGATGGACTCCACGCAGCACGGCCGGCTGACGTTCGGGCTGGGGATCGTCGTCGGCATCGCCGCCCTGGGGCTGGCCGCGCGGCCGCGCGGTCACCCCGCCCGGCTGCTCGCCGGGGTGACCGGAGTCTCCGGCTTCGCGATCGCGTTGGTGGCGCTGGTCGACATCGGCTATCTGCGGGGCGGCGGCCTGTTCGCGGGGTCGGGCATCGAGGCCACGACGACGATCGCTCCCGGTCTGTGGCTGGTCCTCGGCGGCGGCCTGCTGTCCCTCGCCGCCGCGCTGTTCGCCCGGCCAGGTCGCCAGCCGGACGGCCCGGCAGGGCGGCTCGTCGGGCCGGCGGGAAGCCAGCCGTGGCCGGCAGACGCGGGCGCCGGCCTGCCCGTCGCGCCCGACGGGTGGGCCGCGCCCGGGATGGCGGCCGTCGCCGAGGGGCCGCCGGACGGCCCGACCAGGGAGACCGGCCGCGCGGGCACCGGGACGGCTGACCCCCGCCCGGGGGACGCGGACGCAGGACTTATGGGGTCGTGACCGAACTGTCGGCTTCCGGCAGAATCAGTGACGCCAGCCGGGTTCTGGGGAGATCGGGACCATCCTTGGGGGAGGACGTCCGGGTCGCCGGCTGGTAGGCGTCGGGGTACGCGGGGTACTCCTGATGCCAACCTGGCGGATGCCGGCAGCCCGCGAGCCTGCCGGCATCCGCCCCAGCACCTCACTACGCCTTGGTCCACCGGACTGGCCGGCCGGATTGGCATCGTGGTGGGGCAGTGCGCGTTGTGCCTCAGTGGCGCGAGCGTTGACCATTTGTCAGCGCCTTTGTCCCTGGTTGGTACTGCCGGACGGCGAGCTAGGCCGGTGGGTCGGCGCCTGACGGATCGATCAGACCGTCCTCCATGGCCCGGCGCAGCAGGTCGATCTTGCTGGCGGCCACCCGGCCCGCGTCGCGGTACTTCTTGCGGACGCGGTCGATGTACTGCTTCGCGGTCTCCGTGGCGATGCCCATCCGGCTGGCGACCGCCTTCATCGACAGCCCGGCCGCGTAGAGCTGGAGCGCCTGGGTCTCCTGCGGCGACAGGGCCGGCCGGTCCGGGGCGTCGTCGGTCAGCAGCAGGAAGGCCAGCGGCGGTGAGATCCAGCCGCTTCCGTCGGCGGTTCTTCGGACCGCCTCGGCGACGTCCGCCAGCGCGTCGGTCTTCGCCACGAACGCCGCCGCGCCGGCCCTGATCGCCGCGCGGACCGTCGCCGGGTCCGCGGTGGCGCTGTAGACGGCCACGGCCAGGCCCAGGTCGATGAGCTGGCGGATCGTGTCGGGCGGGCTGCTGCCGTCGCCCAGGCCGAGGTCCAGGAGCACGACGTCCGCGTGGCGGCCCGGTCCGGCCAGCAGCTCCTTGACCGACGAGGCCGTCGCGATCACGTCGATCCCGGGCAGCTGGCGCAGCGCGGTCGCCAGGCCCTCCAGGACGATCGGGTGGTCGTCTACCGCCGCGACGGTGACGGTGGCGGGTCTTCCGTCGTCGGACGCGGGGTCTTCGGTCTCCGGCGATCCGGGCGTCACCGCGGCGGCACTGGGGGAGGTGTCGGGCGCGGGGCCGTCGTTCGGGACAAGCGGAGGGTCAGGGGGAGGCACCGCACCATTTCAGCAGACCCGATCCTGGCTCACGGCGGACTACCCACCGGCGCCGACGGCTGTAGCCCGCGAGTTGTGCGAGCAACGAACGCGGTCGGCGACGTCCCGGCCCGTCTGGAATTCCCGACCGTAGGACAGTCCGGCTTCAGCGCGGGGCCGCTTCGGGCGGTCAGCAGTTGCAGTCGCAGTCCCCGCAGTCGCCGCAGCACTCACAACAGTCGCAGCAGTCTCCGCAGTCGGTGCAGTCGCAGTTCGAGCAGATGCCCTGCCTGCGCTGGCCGGAGTAGGGCGACGTGTGCTCGCGGCACGCCTGGCAGGTGCAGCACATCGCGGTCGCGGCGAGGCAGGTCCCGAACGTGACGCCCGGTCCCGGCCGGCCGGGTTCCGGGCCGTCGGGGCCTTCCGGGGCGGGATAGGTCGGCTGGCCCGGCCCCGGCTGGCCTGAGCCGCTCGTCCGGTCCGGTTTGGCGGCCCGGGATTCGGAGCCCCGGGATTCGGAGGCCCGGAATGTCTCGGCGACGGCCCGTTCCAGCTCGTGGACGAGGAGCAGGTGCGCGAGCCGGGCATGCGGGTTGCGGCTCGCGGCGCCGTGAGCTGGCGCGAAGGTCACGTCGCGCAGCGCCAGGCGGATACCGAGCAGCGCGTCGTCGCACAGAGCCCGTGCGTCGGCACGGGTCGCGCCGGTCGCCGTCAGCGGGTTCCAGGCGCCGCGCGCCGCGTCCTCGCGCTGGTCGGCCACCGCGTCGAGCAGGTGGGCGAGCCGACCGAAGTAGCGCCCGATCTCGGTGAGTGGCTCGGCGTTGTCCGGCTGGCCGGCGAGCAGGGCGGTGTGGGCGAACGCCGCCGCGGTGGCCTGCTCGGCCGGCGCGGTCACCGTCGTCAGGGCCGTGCCGGGCCCGGCGGCGTCCTCGGCCGCCTTCTGCCCGCTGGCCGCGCGCTCCAGCACGCCGACGTCGAAGCCCAGCTCGGCGCCGCTCGCGCCGCTGCCACGGGTCGCGGCGCCCGCGAACCGGGCCGCGACCGCGGCGACCGGCCGGCGGGCGAAGGCGCCGTCGCCGTCCGCGACATGGTCATCGACGTTCGTGGCCGCGGCCGCCAGCGAGACCGTCGCGGCCAGCCGGGCGCCGGGGTCGTCGGCCGACGCGACCCGAGCCGTCCGCAGGCCGCGCAGCGCGCACGGACCGGCCTTGCGGGTCGAGGACTCGCCCGTCTGGGCCGCGACCAGCACGGACAGCAGGAGCCCGTCGACGTTCGTCGCCACCCGGGCCCACTGCCCGTGCCGGTCGCGCAACGTCAGGCACATCCCGCACAGGTGCGACATCCACGTCGCCGTCAGCTCGTCGCCCAGCCGGTGGCGGCAGGGCCGAAGAATCCCGAACACGGCAGCACTCTCGCAGGTAGGCGGACATCTGCCACAGAGGTGTCTTTTTCCCGCTACCCGCTACCCGCTACCCGCGGCCTGGTCGGAGTGGTCCAGGGGTACCGAACGTCAGCCGGAGGACGGTTCGCCGTTGTCTCTCGTGATGCGGACCAGGTATTTCGCCAGTCTCGTCAGGCCGGTGACCACCCAGGAGAGGACGAGGATCAGCGCCGGGATCCTGGCCAGGTTCTCGGGGAACTCGATCTCGCCGAGGAGCCAGCCCGCCACCGCGGCGATCGTCAGGGCCGGCGACCGCCACCCCCGGGACGGCAGTTCGAGCAGCCACAGCGCGACACAGCCGAGGATCGCGGCGGTCAGCAGGACGAAGCCGCTGCCGTAGTGGAGGGAATGCGCGTGGTCGTGATGCCGGATCGAAACGCCTGTGATCGACAGTGTCATCAGCAGCGCGGTCAGCCGGGCCGCGCGGCCCCGCCGGATCGCCGGGTCCGGCACAGCAGCGAGGAGCAGCAGCAGGCCGGCCAGCAGGACCTCGACGCAGGCGAGCAGGTTGTACGACCGGACCGCGCCGTTCGTGGATCCCAGCGGGAACGCGACGATCACCAGAGCCAGGCCGAACGGCACCAGCAGCCGGCGCAGCGTCGTACGCGCGGCGACCAGCGCCGAAAGCAGGGACGAGGCCCTCGCGAGGCCCGGGCGCAGCGGTGCCGTGGACTGGCTTAGCGAGGCGCGCGCGTCCCGCAGAAGAGCGCTCCGGACCGTCGGCCGCGCGTTCGGTGTGGCGCGGTCGCCGTCCGGGACGGCTCCGGTACGCGCGTCCGGTCTGTCCGCGGGGGGCTTGGGCGCGGGAGGGTCGGTGGTGACCGGTGGATCGACGGCGTAGAGGGCGCCGAGGACGGTGCTGGCCTTCGGGTCGCCGGTGACCCGGGGGAGCAGCCCGGTGCGCTCGGTGAGGATCTCGCTGACCCGAGGCATCCGGGTCGCGCCGCCGGTCAGGAACAGCGCGGCGAGATCCTTGGGCTCGACCCGGGCGCTGTCCAGCGTCGCCAGCAGCGCGTCGACGGCGCCGGACAGCTGGGGCTCGACGGACGCCTCCAGCTCGCGTCGGGTGACCCGCAGGCCGTCGTCGAAGCCGGGCGGGTAGAGATGGTGGGTCGGGCTCGACGACAGTGACTCCTTCGCGACGACGAGGTCGCGCCGGACCAGCGCCTGGTTGCGCCGGCCCGCGCGGCCGGGACCCGTCCAGATCCGGTCCCAGGCGGCCTCGTCCTGTTCGCGAGCGTGCGCACCGGCCAGCTCGAGAAGGTGTTCGTCGACGTCCTCGCCGCCGAAGTGCGCGTCGCCGCCGGGCATGCCTGCGACGAGGAAGCCACCGGCGGCGCGCCGTAGCACGGCCGTGTCGAGTGTGCCGCCACCCAGGTCGAACACGGCGACTGTGCCGCCGACCGGGATGTCCGCCTGGTGGGCGTACCAGGTCGCGGCGGCGACGGGTTCCGCGAGCAGCAGCGGCCCGCTCAGTCCTGCCTTCTCCGCCGCCGCGATCAGGCGGTCCCGCTCGGGCTGGCCCCAGCGGGCGGGATGGGTGAGGACGACGGTCGACGGGCTACCGAGCCCGACCCTCCGGGTGGCCTCCTCCGCGACCCGCTCCAGCAGCGTGGCGACGAGGTCGACGGTCGACACCGGCGTGCCAGCCAGCAGCACCTGATCGGAGCTGACCAGGGCGCGTTTCGGCAGCCGCTCCAGCCGTTCCGGGAATGCCTCGCCCTGGCTGGCCGCCGCCCTGCCGGTCACCAGGTTCCCGTCCTGGTCGAGCAGGACGGCCGACGGCAGGTAGCGGGTGTTCTCGATTTCCAGAACCTCGATCTTGCCGCCTACCGAGGTCGCGGCGCACACGAAGCTCGTGCCAAGATCAATAGCTAGCGTCCAGCCGGTCATGCCCCCACAGACTTTCCGGACTGGACCGCCGTTCCCCCACGGCACGGCCGGACCAGCTCCCCCGTGATCGTGATGTTAGTCGGTGAACGCCCGAGATGTCCTTCCCGTGTAGAAGTTCGCGCGGCCAGGGTGATCTCGCCGGCGGCCAGTGGGCGACGCGCCACCGCCGGCCGGATTGGCCTAGCCTGGCGGTATGGCCGACCGTCCAGGGTTCCCGTCCGATCGGCGAAGCCGATCTGACCGGTTGTACTTCCGCCAGCTGTTGTCGGGCCGGGACTTCGCCGTCGGCGACCCCATCGCGGCGCAGATGGTCAACTTCTGTTACCTGATCGGCGACCGGGAGACCGGCGAGGCCGTCATCGTCGATCCGGCCTACGCGGCCGACGAGCTGCTCGGCATCCTCAGCGCCGACGGGATGCGCCTGGTCGGCATGCTGGCCACCCACCATCACCCCGACCACGTCGGCGGCACCATGATGGGCTTCTCGCTGGCCGGTATCCGGGACGTGCTCGCCAGGGTCCAGGCGCCGGTGCACGTCAACAAGAACGAGGCCGAGTTCGTCCGCCGGGTCACCGAGGTGTCAGCCTCCGACCTCGTCGAGCACGACCACGACGACACCGTCGACGTCGGCGCCATCCCGATCCGGCTGTTGCACACTCCCGGCCACACCCCGGGCAGCCAGTGCTTCCTGGTCGACAACCGGCTCGTCGCCGGCGACACGCTCTTCCTCGACGGCTGTGGCCGGACCGACTTCCCCGGCGGCAGCCCGGCCCAGATGTACGACAGTCTGCAGCGGCTGGCCGCGCTCCCCGACGACCCGGTCGTCTACCCCGGGCACTTCTACTCCCCGCCGCGGGACAGCGCCGCCATGTCCGACGTGACCGAGACGAACATGGTCTACCGGCCGCGCACCCGTGAGCAGTGGCTGCTGTACTTCGGCGGCTGACCGGTCATCGACGCCGGTCCCTGACTCCGGACGGCCGGGTCAGGACGGTGATCCGCTCGGAGGTGGCTCGGTGACGCGCGCCGCCCGTAGGCCCGCAGCCGTCATGGTCCGGGTCGCGTCCAGGATCCTGATGACGGCGCGGGTGATCGGCAGCAGGCTGTCCTGGTCGACCTTGTCGACGGTGTCCGCCTCGTCGAACAGGTACCAGGGCGCCGAGAGGAACTGGACGATGGGCACGCCCGCCGGGTAGTAGAGCGCCCCGTCGGACAGCGGCATCGGGCCGAAGGCGTCGGGGGCGAGCAGCATCGAGCGGCCCAGCCGCTCCGCGACCAGGGCGTCGTAGACCGTGCTCTCCAGGTCCGGGATCCTGCTGGTGAAGAACCAGCGCGGCACGCAGCGGCCGGTGGCGGTGAGGCGCCCGCCGCTGGCGGCGATGTCGCGGGCGGCGTGCTCCAGGTGCACCTCGACCACGACCTTCGCGAGTTCGGCGCTGTGCTTCGCCACGTAGTCGACCAGCCCGGCCCCGCCGAAGAAGTGCCCGCCCTGCAGGATGAAGCGCATCCGGTGCGGCCGGTCGGCCGCCGGGACCCGCGACCAGTACCTGGCCTGGGCGAGGACCATCGCGATCCCGCTGCCGTCCTCGACCGCGGAGGCCCACGGCCCGTCGTGGTGGGAGCCGATCAGCACCAGCTCGTCGTCACCGGGCGGCCCGGGAAGGTCACCGACCACGTTGTCGCTGCGCGCCGGCGCGGTGGCCGTCGCGACGTCGAGCCGGATCCGGACCGGGCCGCGGGCGAGCTGGTCGCGCAGCCAGCGCCCGTCGGCCTCGCCGATCCAGACTCCGGGCAGCGCGGTCGACCGGCCGCTGTACGGGAAGTAGTAGCGGTGGCCGCCGCTCGGGTAGCCGACCAGGCAGCCGATGAACGCGACGGCACCGGCCTGCGCGGCCGGGTCGGTCACGGCGTCGGAGGTACCGGCCAGCGGGAGCACCTGGGTCTCACCGGCGAAGGTGTCGTCCGGGTCGTACACCCGGCGGGAGAGGTCCTTGGGCGCGCTCCCGAGCCCGGCGGGCACCGCTGGCGGGAGCGCGAGCGGCCGGGCGTCGACCAGCGCCGCCCGGCCGGCGACCGCGCCGGGCCTGGCCGCGTCGAAGCTGGCGAGCTGCGCCTCCAGTCCGGTCGCGGGCCCGGCGTGAGGCAGCGGGAAGCACGCCAGCGCGCGAGCCGGCCCGCCGGCCGGCGTCGCGGTGAGCGCGTACCGCGACGGCTCCCAGCGGGTCACCGCCACCGGCTCGGTGTGCACGTCGACCAGCCCGAATTCGCGGAACTTCTGGGCGACGAAACCTTCGGTCCAGGCGTCCGCGGCATAGCCGGGCCGGCGTACGCCGCGCGCGACGACCTGCTCGATCCAGGACATCATCTCCTCGACCGGCGGTGGCGCGGCACCCGCCGACGCCGTGGCGGCCGGCACCGACCCGCGACCGGCCGGCCCGCAGCCGGCCGCCGCGCCCGCGGTGACGACCGCCGCCCCGAGCGCGGTCCCGAGGAACTCCCGCCGGTCCGGAGCCGGCCGGGAGAACCCTCGCCCGCTGCCGCGCGGTCCTGAACCGCCGGCGGCGGCCGGCTGGCCCGCGGCCGTGTCGTCGGAGCCCTCTCGCGGCCCGGTCATGGCGCGCCTCCCCTTCGAGACCGCGCGGCCGGATGCCCGTCCGCGTCGCGATCCGGACAATGCCACACCGAGGGCCCAGACCCACGTGGCCGCAGGTCCTTTCGCGCGTCGCGGCGATCAGCGTGGCGTTCCGTGGCGGCCGGATCGCGCGGTCGAGGACGGCCCCGACGCCGGCAGCCGGGCGAAAGGTCCCGAACGGCCAGAAGGCCGGGGCGCGGCTCAGCCAAGGTGTTTAGCTTTGAGCCGTGATGGCGCGATTACGCGATCCGTGGCGGCCGGATGTGCGCTACCGCCGCCCGAGCCCATGGCGTGCGCTGGCTCTCGTGCCGGTTCGACTGGTCGGCAGTGTCGTATCCCTGCGCTCGTGGATCCTGCCGGTCGGTGTGTCAGCGCTGCTTGTGATGCTGCTTTACGGCCAGTTCTACCGGCACACTCCGCTGTGGCTCGGGCCGGGGATCGGGGGCGCCCTGGCGGTGAGTTTCCTGTGGCCCGGGACCGTGCGGCGGTGGCGCTGGCAGCGCGCCGAGGCCGCCCGGCGTGAGCGGGTGAGCCGGGCGGTCCAGGTCGTCGCGTTCGATGCCGCGCGGCTGTTCCTCTGCGCCGCGATCGCCTTCTACACCCTGGTCAGGCCGGACGAGTTTCGCCTCGACCTGGTCCTGGCCGGCGCGGCCGTGGCCGTGTTGTGTGCTCGGCTGCTGGGCTGGGCCGGTCGGCGGTTCGGGAACGACGCGCGCCCGGTTCCCCGTGGCCAGGCACTTGCTCGGTTGGTACGCCGGGCCGTCGTGTTCGTCGCCGCGGCCGTGTGCGCGCGGTTCCTCGTCTACGGGGTGGCGCTCGGTGCCTTCTGGGTTCCGGTGCGGGCCCTGCACGCGGCGCGCGCCTGGAACATCGTGGTGCTGGTGATCGCGATGGCGGTGTGCTGGTCGCTGTGGGCGGTCATCTTCGGTGTCGGCAGCGGAATCCTCCAGATTCACGAGCACAGGTGGTCCCGCCGCACCCAGGGCTGGGGTGACGGTAGCTACTGGCACGAGGACAGCTGGACCGAGGACCATTCCCCCGAGCATCTGCGATCCGGGCTGGGGAGCCTTCTTCGATTCCACTACCGGACGAGCTACAGCCAGACCTCGTCCAGCGGCGGCGGCAGCTTTTCGTACTCGACCTCAAGTTCAACCACTATGGGCACGACGACGGAACCGTCAGGGCGCCGTCACCGCGGTGCCCATCGAGGCGGTGGCCATCGAGGCCGCGTCGACGGAGGCTGCCGCCGAGGAGCCAGGGCCGGTGGACGAGGCCGACGCGTAGCTTCCAGGTGCTAGTGGCTGAGCCGCTCCAGGGCCTCGGCCAGGCGGTCGAGGTCGGCCAGGGTGGCGTGGACGGGCGGGCTGACCCGCAGGACGGGGACGGCGTCGCGGGCCCGGGCCGGTCCGATGGCGGTGGTCAGGATGCGTTCCTCCCCGGCCAGCCGGTCCTTGACCGCCGCCGGGTCGACGCCGGCGGCCGGCAGCAGGGTGACGATGCCGCAGGGGGAGTCGACGTCCTCGCCGAGCCGCCAGCCGGCCAGCCCGTCGAGGCGGCGACGAGCGGCGCCGGCCAGCGCGTGGATCCGGGCCCGGACCGCACCGGGACCGGCGTCCGCGTGCTCGGCCAGCGCGGCGGCGAAGCCCAGCCAGCCGGCGACCGGGGCCTCGCCCACGTCGAAGCGGCTCAGGCCGGGGGCGGGCACGACCCGGCTGCCTCCGGGCGCGGCCGGATCGGGCTCCCAGCCCGCCGCGTAGCCGGAGGCCGCCGCCACGCCGAGGCGTTCGGCGAAATCCGGCCGTACGGCGACGAAGCCGACGCCGCGCGGCCCGCACAGCCACTTGCGGGAGGTGCCGGCGTAGGCCGTGACACCGCCGGTCGCCCCGGCGGCGGTCACGTCCACCTGGCCCAGCGACTGGGCGACGTCGAGCAGCAGTGGCACCCCGGCGGCCCGGCACAGCGCCGCCACCGCCGCCGTCGGCTGGACGATTCCCCGCTGGCTGGGCACCTCGGGGAACATCACCAGGTCGAGGCCGTCCAGCGCGGCCGGTCCATCGCCGCGGGCGAGCCGGTCGACGTCGAGGCGGCCGTCGGGCTGGGTCGGCAGGTCGACCAGCTCCAGCCCGTCGCGGGCGGCCCGGTCCAGCAGGGCGAGCCAGTTCGAGCGGAAGTCGCTCGGCACGATCCCGACCCGCCCGCCGGGCGGCAGCGGCCAGGCGGCCAGCAGCGCGGCGAGCGCCGACGTCGCGGAGTGGTGGAACGCGACATCGGCCGCCCGCAGCGCCGGGTCGAGCAGCCCGGCGAGCGTCCCGCGGGCGACGGCCAGCGGGCCGGCCGCTACCTCGTACTGCGCGGCGTACGAACCGAGCGACGCCTCCGTGGCCAGGTACGCCGTCTGGGCGGCGCGGACGGCGCCGCTCGGCACGCCCGCCGCGGCTGTGTCCAGATGGGTGACGGTGAGACCGGCGCGTGCGGCCAGCCACGCCTGGCCCAGCTCGTCGCCCGGCAGGGCCGACTCGGTTGGCGCCGTCGGGCGCCGCTGGCCCGGCGCCGCCGGCCCTTCCCCGGCTGGGTCGGCGGGGCCCTCGGCGCGGCCAGCCGTCGGCTGTCGGTTCCCTGTGTCGGCCATGCCGCCAGCGTGCCTCAGCGATGCCATCGAGGGGAATGGGATCATGCCGACGCGTGGTTGTCCGGCGGCAGGCGCCGGGCTGCGCGGAGCGGAAGGCGAGCGGCGAGGATGAGCGACGCAGCGGTGACCAGAGCGGTGCGGCTGGCGGTGGCAGGGGAGCCGCCGCGGCTGGTGGAGAAGGTAGAGCTGCCTGTCCCGGGCGACGGCGAGCTGCTCGTCGACCTCGACTACGCGGGCGTCAACCCGATCGACACCTACGCGGCCACGGGGATGGTCGGCGACCTGGCCCGGCTGCCGCGCACCCTCGGCGTCGAGGGGACGGGCGTGCTCGCCGGCACGGACACCCGGGTGGTCGTCACCGGCGCCGGCACCGGGCTCGTCCGGGACGGCACCTGGGCCGGCGCGGTCGTCGCGCCGCGCGGGGCCGTCGTCGAGCTGCCCGCCGGGGTCGACCCGGCGCAGGCGGGCGCGATCGGGGTCGCCGCCGTCACCGCGTACGACGCGTTGCACGTGCTCGGCGGGCTGCGGGCCGGCGACAAGGTGCTGGTGCTCGGCGCGGGCGGCGGTGTCGGGGTCGTCGCGGTGCAGCTCGCGAAGCTCGCGGGGGCCTCCGTAGTCGGCCAGGTCGGCTCGCCGGCCAAGGCGGACGCGGTCGCCGCGCTCGGCGCGGACCGGGTCGTCGTCGCGGACGCGGCGCGGCTGGTCGCAGAGCTGGACGAGTTCCAGCCGACGCTGGTGATCGACCCGCTGGGCGCCGCGTTCACCCCGGCCGTCGTCGAGGTCGCGGCCGTCTCCGGACGGATCGTCATCCTCGGCGTGTCCGCCGGCGAGAACGTCTCGCTGCCGGGCCGGACGTTCTACCGCAAGGGCCTGAGCCTGCTCGGCTACGCCGGCCTGGTCGTCACGCCCGAGCGGCGCGCGACGGCGATCCAGGCGGTCGCGGCCGGCCTGGCCGCCGGCACGCTGCGGATCCCCGTCGACGAGGTCGTCCCGCTGGGCCGCTTCGAGGACGCCATCGAGCGGCTGCGCGACCGTTCGGTCTTCGGCAAGGTCGTGCTGGCCACCCAGGAGTAGCCCGATCGGGACGCACGCGGGCGCAGTGGGCCAGAACACCGCGGGCCCGCAGCCGTCCGGTGGCCCGAGCGGGGCCGGTTCGGGCACTCTCGTGGGCATGGCCGAATCCGCCCTGGCCGCCGGGACGTCCGGCTCGGCCGCGCCGGCCCGCCCAGATGCGTTCCCGCAGGACCCGGAGGCGTTCCCGCCGGAGCCGGGGCCGGCCGGGCGCCCGGCACTGCCCCGGTCGGCGACGGCCGCCCCGCCGGGCCCGGAGATGGACTTCGTGACCGGGCGCCTGGTCCGTCCCGACCGGCCTCGCTCCGGCTTCCCGCCGGCGCGGGTCGCGGTGATCGGTGTCGGCGCCGTGGGCGGCTACTTCGCGGCCAGGGCGGCGGCCGCGGGCGCCGAGGTGTGGCTGTGTACGCGGCGGCCGTTCGACCGGCTGCGGATCGTCTCGACCGGGCCGAACGGCGGGGACGTCGAGACCGAGGTGCCGGCCGAGGTGGTCATCGACCCGGCCCGGCTGCCCGGCTACGGCTTCGACTGGGTGCTGCTGGCGACCAAGGCCCACCAGGTCCCGCTGGTCGCGCCGTGGCTGACCGCCGCGGTCGGGCCTGGCACGGCCGTCGTCGTCCTGCAGAACGGGGTCCGGCACGCGGAGCGGGTAGCGGCGTTCGCGCCAGCCGACCAGGTCCTGCCGGCCGTCGTCTACATCAACGCGGAGGCCGAGGGCCCGGGCCTGATCCGGCACCGGGCCGGCGGGGTCCTGCAGGTTCCCGACGTGCTGCTGGCGCAACGGCTGGCCGAGCGGGTGCTGACCGCGGGGGAGGTCCGGCTGACCGAGGACTTCGCCACCGCCGCCTGGACGAAGCTGTGCGTCAACAGCGCCGCGAACACCCTGACCGCGCTGACCGGCCGTCGCCTGGAGGTGCTGCGCCGCGACGACATCGCCCAGCTCGCCCTCGCGATCATGGCGGAGGTCGTGGCGGTCGCCCGGGCCGACGGGGCCGAGGTGCCGGACGGGCTGCCGGAGTTCACGGTGCGCCGGCTGCGCGGCCAACCGCCCGGCGCCGGCACGTCGATGCTCTACGACCGGCTGGCCGGCCGTCGCCTGGAGCACGACGCGCTGCTCGGCGCCGTCGTCCGCATCGGCGCCGAGCGCGGCGTCCCCACCCCGACCTGCGCGGCCGTGCTGCCGCTCCTCGCGGCGATCAGCGACGCGGTCGACGCGCCGCGATAGCGGCCGTTTCGGGCGACCGGATGGCTGGCGCGGGCCGGCCTGGTCGGCCGGACCCGCGCCGGGTGGCGCTCAGGTGGCCGGGTCGGCCTGCGTCTGTGGGACGAGCTTCGCCACGATGTGCTCGGCGATCGCCAGCGACGCGGTGGCGCCCGGGGAGGGCGCGTTGCGCACGTGCAGGATGCGCCCGCTGTGCGCGAGCACGAAGTCGTCGACCAGGCTCCCGTCCCGGGCGACGGCCTGCGCGCGCACGCCGGCCGGGCCACGCACCACGTCGGCGGCGGTCAGCTCGGGGACGTAGCGGCGAGCCTCGGCGACGAACGCCCGCTTGCTGGCCGTGCGCAGCATCTCCTTCGCGCCGGTCTTCCAATGCGCCAGCGCGAGCTTGCGCATGCCCGGCCAGGCGACCGTCTGGCGCAGGTCGGCCGCTTTCACCGTGCCGACGGTGTAGCCCTCCCTGGCGGTGGCGAGCACGGCGTTCGGGCCGACGAGGATCTCGCCGTCGACCCGCTTGGTCAGGTGGATGCCCAGGAACGGGTAGCGCGGGTCGGGCACCGGGTAGATCAGGCCCTTGACCAGGTCACGCCGCTCCGGCCGCAGCAGCCAGTAGTCGCCGCGGAACGGGATGATCCGCGGCGACGGGTCCTCGCCGGTGAGCTGGGCGACCTGGTCGGACTGCAGCCCGGCGCAGGACACCAGCAGGTCGAACGGGCCGGCCTGCTCGGTCACCTCGCGGACCTCGGCCTTCGCCGCGGCGCTCGCGCCGTCCGGGTGGTGGCCGTTCGGGGGCCCCGCCGCCGTGCCGCGCGCACGCAGCCGCAGCCAGACCCCGTCGGACTTCTCCTCGATCCCGACGATCTCGGTGCCGGTGCGCACGGTGCCGCCCGCGTCGAGGACGTCGTCCCGCAGCGCCCTGCACACCGCCGGGTAGTCGACGATCGCGGTGGTGGGGGAGTGCAGCGCCGCGACGCCCCTGGCGTGCGGCTCGATCTCGCGCAGCTCGGCCGGGTCCAGCCAGCGGCAGCCGGGGACGCCGTTCGCCTCGGCCTTGCGGGCGATCTCGTTGAGCCGGTCCAGCTCGGTGTCGTCGACGGCGACGACGACCTTGCCGCACTCCTCGAACCGGATCTTCCGGTCGTCGACGTACTCGCGCAGCAGGCCGACGCCGCGGCGGCACAGCGTCGCCTTCAACGAGCCCGGCGTGTAGTACAGGCCCGCGTGCACGACCCCGCTGTTGCGGCCGGTCTGGTGGCGCGCGATGTCCTGTTCCTTCTCGAAGACGGTGACCGTGGCCGTGGGGTCGACCTGCCCGAGACGCCTGGCCACCGCCAGCCCCAGGATTCCCCCGCCGACCACCGCGATACGTGCTGCCACCGGATGCCGCCTCCCGCCTCGATGTGCCCCCGCGAGCAGGCCGCACCAACTGCCCGGCCGCTCGTGCCGTCGTCCAGTATCGGTCGTGGCGTCCCGGTCCTCTGCGGTGCCCTGGCCGACGTACCTGCGCGAACACGCGGCCACTGCTGGCCTGCGGGTGCCCGGCCGGCCGGGCCATGTGTCTGGAAACTCCGGTGACGTCCGAACCCGGGACCGGCGACGATGGTTCGCGCCGGAGACGGACCTGAAGGAGCGCTTGTCGTGGATGAGGCAACCCCGCCCAGAACCCTGGCGGACGAGTCGAGACGCGGCCTGGCCCGCGCGCGCGAGGCCACGGCGGTCGAGATCCGGACCTTGGCTCCCGAGGAGCGGCACGCGGCGCGGCGGGTGTTCCGCACGGCGATGCTCTTCCTCGGACCGCTGCCGACCGCCGAGTCCGCCGAGCAGGCGGGTGGCGACGCGTTCGCCGAGCTGGATCGGCGGTTCGGCGCCTTCGTAGAAGGCGAGCTGGTCGGGTGCGTCGACTCCTTCGCGAGCTGGCTGACCGTGCCCGGCGGCCGGCGGGTGCCACACGCCGCGGTCACCGGGGTCGGGGTGCTCGCGACCCATACCCGCCGCGGGCTGCTCACCCGGCTGATGCGCGCCCAGCTCGAGGACGCCGCGCGCCGCGGCGACGTCGTCGCGACGCTGCGCGCCAGCGAGGCGACGATCTACGAGCGGTTCGGCTACGGAGTCGCCACCCAGGTCGGCAAGCTTGAGGTGACTCGGTCCCGGGTGCGGTGGCGCCCGACGGCCCCCGTCGGCGGCCCGGTGCGGCTCGTCGACCCCGTGGACGCCTGGGACCTGTTCGCCCGCATCCACGAGGAGGCCGCGCACCAGCCGGGCGCCATCGGCCGGTCGCGCGGCTGGTGGAACCGTCACCTGCGGTGGGTCAGGGAGGCGACCACCGCTCAGCTCGCCGTCGTGCACGGCGAGCCGGGGGCCGAGGACGGCTTCGCCCTGTACGAGCCGGTCAGGACGCCGGACTGGCACGTCGACGGCAACAGGGCCGTGCGCGTGACGGACTTCGTCGCCGGCACCCCGGCGGCCAGGGCCGGGCTCCTGCGCCATCTGACCGGGCTCGACTTCGTCGACCGGATCGAGTTCCTGGAGATGCCGCTGGATGACCCGCTGCCGGCCGCGCTGACCGACTCGCGGGCGGTGCGCCTCACCTGGGCCGAGGACGAGACCTGGCTGAGGCTCCTCGACGTGCCCGCGGCACTCGCGGCCCGGACCTACACCGGCCCGGGCCGGGTGACCGTCGAGGTCGGCGACCCGCTGCTACCGGCCAACGCCGGCGTTTACGAGATCAGCGCGGCGGGCGCGACCCGGGTGTCGACCAGCACCCCCGCCGACCTGAGGACCGGGATCGCCGAGCTGGGCGCCGTCTACCTGGGCGGCACCCGGTGGTGGCAGCTGGCCAGCGCCGGCCGCGTGGAGGCCCGGAACCCGGCCGCGGTGGCGACCGCCGACACCCTGTTCGCCACCGCCGCCCTCCCATACGCGGCCACCAGCTTCTAAGCCATCCGCCCGCCGGACGCTGTCCACGCAACCCTGCTGCCGACCATGGCCGAGACGGGCTCATGGCATCCGGTTATGCCTCGAACTGGCGTTGGGAGGGCGCTCAGCGCCCGAGGCGGAGCGGCCGGAGGCGCGAAGCGCCGTCTCCGGCCGATCGCCCTAAGCGCCGATGGCGTGGAAGCCGCCGTCGACGTGCAGGATCTCACCGGTGGTGGCGGGGAACCAGTCCGACATCAGGGCGACGCAGGCCTGGGCAGCCGGCTCGGTGTTCTGCACGTCCCAGCCGAGCGGGGCGCGGCCGTCCCAGACCTGCTCGAACTTCTCGAAGTCCGGGATCGATTTCGCGGCCATCGTGCGCAGCGGCCCGGCCGAGACCAGGTTGACCCGGATGCCGCGGGGGCCGAGGTCGCGGGCCAGGTAGCGGGCGGTCGACGCGAGGCCGGCCTTGGCGACGCCCATCCAGTCGTAGCTCGGCCAGGCGACCGAGGCGTCGAAGTCCAGGCCGACGACGCTCGCCTTCTCGCCGAACAGCGGCAGGGCGGCCCGGGTCAGCGCGGCCAGCGACCAGGCCGACACCTGGACCGCGGTGCCGACCTCGGACCACGCTCCCTCGACGAACGGCTTGCCGCCGAGTACAGACTCGGGCGCGAAGGCGATCGCGTGCAGCACGGCGTCGAGGCCGTCGACGTGCTCCAGCAACTGGCCGGCCAGGCCCGCGACGTGCTCCTCGACGGTGATGTCGAGCTCCAGCACGGGCGCCTCGACCGGCAGCCGCCGCGCGATCCGCCTGGTGATCGAAAGCCCGCGGCCGAAGCCGGTGAGCACGACGGTGGCGCCCTGTTCCTGCGCGATCCGGGCCACGTTGAACGCGATCGACGCGTCGGTCAGCACGCCGGTGACGAGGACCCGCTTGCCCTCGAGAAGTCCGCTCATGAATGGCATCCTGCCAAAGGCGCTGCTCAGGTCCGCATAGCCGGGGTGCCAGATCCGCGCGCCGTGTCTTTGTGGCCTACCTACAACGGGCACCGCGCGGGCCGGCGGTGTCGCGTCACCGGGCGGCCTCGCCGCCGGCCACCGGGTCCAGTGGCCATGGGGTTAGGGGATTAGGGGGCCACCGGGTTCAGGGCGCCACCCGGACCGGTGGGCCGCCCGAGCTCGCGGTCGGCGGCTTGCGCCGGCGGCGGCGCAGCACCGCGCGGGTGACGGGCTCGACGAAGCGGGCGGCGAGCGGGCCGAGGACGGCCATCAGCAGCACGTAGCAGGCGGCCAGCGGGCCGAGCTTCGGGTTCACGCCGGCGGCGACGGCGAGGCCGGCGATGACGATCGAGAACTCGCCGCGGGCGACCAGCGCGGCCCCGGCCCGGAACCGGCCGAGCGTCGCGATCCCCGACCGGCGGGCCGCCCACCAGCCGGTCAGCACCTTCGTCGCGATCCCGGCGATCGCCAGCAGCGACGCCACGGCCAGCGCGGGCGGGACCGCCGCCGGGTCCGTCCGTAGCCCGAAGAAGACGAAGAACACGGCGGCGAACAGGTCCCGCAGGGGGGTCAGCACCTCGCTCGCGCTCTGCGCGACCGGCCCGGACAGCGCGATGCCCACGAGGAACGCGCCGACCGCCGCAGACACCTCCAGGCGCTGCGCGACGCCGGCGACCAGCAGCGCGAGCCCGAGCGCCCGCAGCAGCAGGATCTCGTCGTTGCGGTCGGACTTGGGGTTGAACACCAGCAGGGTGACCTTGGCGCTGTGCCGCAGCGCCAGGTACAGCACCCCGATCAGCGCGCCGAGCGCGACCGCGAGCGTCAGCGAGCCGCGGGCGATCGTCTGGTGGGCCAGCAGCGCGGTGACGATCGGCAGGTACACCGCCATTGCCAGGTCCTCCAGCACCAGCACTGAGAGCACGACGGGGGTCTCGCGGTTGCCGAGGCGGCCCAGGTCGCCGAGGACCTTCGCGATGATCCCGGAGGAGGAGATCGCGGTGAC
>NZ_JADWYX010000151.1 GCF_016786355.1 Frankia sp. AgB1.9 | reverse complement strand
GAGGCGCGACCAACGAGGCCGCCACCTGCCGAATTGCTCGTTTTGAGATCAAGCAGACTGGCCGCGCCGCGCGGCGGGGGGGGGGGGGGCGGGGCGGCCCCCCCCCCGCCCCCGGCCGCCGGGGGGGCGCCGGCCGGCCTCCATCCGCCGCGTTCTCGGCGCCGTCGGCGCGGCGCTGCTGGTCTGGCTCTTCTGCGGTGGCCTGATCAGTGGCCTGATCGAGAGCCTCGCCGGCCACGCGGCTGGCCCCGTTCCCGCGTTGGTCGCCCTCGTACCGGCGATGGTCGTCCTCGTCGTTCTGATTCGAAAGTCACGGGGGAAGCCACGGTGACGCCACGGATGTTCGGCCCGTACCGCATCGAGGCGCAGCTCGGCCGCGGCGGGATGGGCGAGGTCTACCGCGCGTTCGACACGGAACAGCAGCGGATGGTGGCGCTCAAACTGCTGCTCCCGAGCCTCGCCGGCGACCCGCAGTACACCGAGCGGTTCCGGCGGGAGTCCGAGGCCGCGGCGCAGCTGCGCGAACCGCACGTGATCCCGATCCACCGCCACGGCGAGATCGACGGGCAGCTCTTCCTCGACATGCGCCTGGTGGAGGGCTCCGACCTGGGCACGGTCCTGCGCGACGGCCCGCTCGCCCCGCTGACGGCCGTCGACGTCGTCGAACAGATCGCTTCCGCGCTGGACGCCGCGCACGCCGATGGGTTGGTGCACCGCGACGTCAAACCCTCCAACGTGCTGTGCGCCGGCCGCGCCCGTCCCACCGACTTCGTCTACCTCGTGGACTTCGGGATCGCCCGCCTCGTCGGCGGTCCCGGGATCACCGCGACCGGGGCGGCGATCGGCTCGGTCGAGTACATGGCGCCGGAGCGGTTCCTGGCCGGGCCGGTCGACCACCGGGCGGACGTGTACTCGCTGGCCTGCGTGCTCTTCGAGTGCCTGGCCGGGCGCAGGCCGTTCGTCACGACCGAGCCGCTCGGCGTCATCAACGCCCATCTGCAGGAACCGCCACCTGTCCTGTCGACCGTGCGGCCAGGCACGCCGCCCGCGCTCGACGCCGTCATCGTGCGTGGTCTGGCCAAGGTCCCGAGCGACCGGTACGAATCCGCGACCGCGTTCGCGGCGGCGGCCCGCGCCGCCGTCGCCCCGGTCCCACCGGCTGCTGTCCCGGCTGCCCCAGACCCGCCGCGTGTCGCGCCGGCCGCCGAGGGCGAATGGTGGAAGCGGAACAGCGGCGCCCCAGCGGCACCACCCTCGCCGGCCGCGCCACCAGCGGCACCGGCGTCGCCGGCCGCGCCCGGATCTGACTGGTGGCTGGCCAAAAGCTCAGGGCCGCCAACATCGCCGGCAGCGCCGGCGGCCTCAACACCGCCGGCAGCCCCGACTCCGCAGGTTCCGTCAACTCCCTCGGTTGGGCCGACGCGGCCGGTAGCGGCGTCACCGCCGGCCGCGAGGTCCTGGCCGCCGGCTGGGCCGGTCGCGTCAACCCCGCCGGCAGCCGCGACTCCGCCGGTCGCGTCGACTCCGCCGGTCGCGTCGACTCCGCCGAGTCCGCCGACACAGCCGGCCGCGGCGTCACCGCCAGCCGCGAAGGCCTGGCCGCCGGTGAGTTCCCGCCCGCCCGCTCCCGCGCCACCGCAGGCCGATCCGCCGACCGCTCCACCGCCCACGGCGCTGTTCCGCACGAGGCCAGCGCCCGAGGCGACCCAACCGGCACCGACCGCGACGCCCCCGGCGGCCCAGTGGCGGCCAGCATCTCCACCCAAGAGGTCTGGGCCGCCCGCGGCCTCAGGGCCGGGCACGCCACCCAACAGGCCTGGGCCGCCCGCGGCGGCGGGACCGGGCACGCCGTCCGCCACCAACGCCGCGAGCGGCAGCTGGTGGGACCGCAAAGCCACGGCGTTGCATCCGGTCGGGGCGGCCACGGCCGTGATCGGCCGCGCTCCCGAGTGCGACGTGGTGCTCGCCGACCCGCTCGTCTCCCGCCGGCACGCCGAACTGCGGCGAACCGGTGCCGAATGGCGGATCGTCGATCTCGGCAGTTGGAACGGGACGTTCGTCAACGGCCAGCGGGTCAGCGAGGCGACGATCGGCGCCGCGGACATCGTCGGTGTCGGTCATGCGCTGCTGCACCTGCAGGGCGGCACCCTGGTCGAGCACACCGACGCGGGCGACATCTCGTTCGAGGCCGCCGACCTGGTCGTCACCCGTGCCGGCAAGCGGCTGCTCGACGGCGTCGGGTTCGCGCTGCCGCAGCGCAGCATGCTGGCCGTCGTAGGGCCGAGCGGGGCCGGGAAATCCACCCTGCTCGCCGCGCTGACCGGGCAGCGTCCGGCGGACTCCGGTGAGGTCCGCTACGCCGGCCGCGACCTCTACGCGTCCTACGACGAGCTACGCCAGCGCATCGGGCTCGTCCCGCAGGACGACATCCTGCATCCGCAGCTGACTGTCCGCCGCGCCCTGCGGTACGCGGCGGCCCTCCGGTTCCCGGCCGACGCCCCGGCGGCCGAGCGTGACGCCCGGGTCGAGGAGGTGCTCGTCGAGCTTGGGCTGGCTGGCCAGGCCGGTCAGCGAATCAGCACCCTGTCGGGTGGGCAGCGCAAGCGGACGAGCGTCGCGCTGGAGCTTCTCACCCGCCCGTCGCTGCTGTTCCTGGACGAGCCGACCTCCGGCCTGGACCCCGGCATGGACAAGTCGGTGATGCGGACGCTGCGCACGCTGGCGGACGACGGCCGGACGGTGGTCGTCGTCACCCACTCGCCCGCCCAGCTCGAACTGTGCGACCGGCTGCTCGTGCTCGCGTCTGGTGGTCGACTCGCCTACTTCGGCCCGCCCAGCGAGGCGCTCGCCTACTTCGGCGAGGCTGACTTCGCGGACATGTTCCTGCTGCTCGACCGCTCCCGGGAGATCGACTGGACGGCCCGGTTCCTGGCCTCGCCGCAGGCCGCGGCCTTCGGCATATCGAGTGGCACAGCCCAGCCCGGGGCGCGGGCCTCCCGGGCCGCGCCGGACGCGCCGCCGCGTCAGCAGCCGGCACTGCGCCAGTTCGCCGTGCTCGCCCGCCGCTACCTCGCGGTGATCGCGGCCGATCGGGCCTACACGCTGTTCCTGCTCGCCCTGCCGCTGGTGTTGAGCGTGTTCGCCCAGCTCCTGCCCGGCGGGAACGGCCTGTCGGCGACGCGGCGTGGCGGCCCACCGGGCGACATGTTCAGCGGTGGTGACATCGCGCCGCTCATTCTGGTGCTGATCGTCGGCTGCGCGTTCACGGGGTTCGCCGGAGCGTTCCGCGAACTGGTCAAGGAACGTTCCATCTTCCGCCGGGAGCAGGCGATCGGCCTCTCGCGCAGCGCCTACCTCTGGTCGAAGCTCGCCGTACTGGGCGCGATCACTGGCGGGCAGGCGGTGGTCCTGGCCGTCGGCGGGCTCCTGGGCAGACCTGGCCCCGACGCCCCGCTCGCACTGGGCAACGGCCTGGTCGAGGTCGCCGTGGCCATGATCGCGGTCGCGCTGGCCGCGATGGTCCAGGGTCTGCTGGTCTCCGCGCTGATAGCGAACGCCGACCGCGGCATGCCCATCCTGGTGGTCGTCCTGTTGCTGCAGTTCCTGCTGTGCGGCCTGCTCATCCCACTCGACGGCCGCCCACCCCTGGAGCAGCTCGCCTACCTCATGCCCGCGCGGTGGGGCTTCGCGATGGTCGCGGCGACCACCGGCTACCACCAGACGCCGCTCGACCCCAACCTTGATCCGCTCTGGAAGGCCGACACCGGCACCTGGGCCCTCGACCTCACCGCGCTCCTGCTGCTGACCGTGGCCCTCGCCTGCGCAACCTGGCCCGTCCTCCGCCGCAGCTCGACGCCTCGAAAGGGCGAATGACCGCCGAGGCCCGGCCACTCCCGGCTGCCGTTCCAGTCCCAGGCGGTGCTCAGGGCTGGAGCGTCAGCGCCAACCTGGGCGTCAGCCGGTCACGCGGACTACCGGTGGCGGGGCCCAGTGGTGGCCGGTCGCCGCCGCGGTCGGGAGGTAGACGCGCAGATAGAGCCTGAACGCGGCGTTCACCGGGGCGGGCAGCCAGTTCGCGGCCGGTCCGCTGGGCTGGGTGGCGGACACGACGAGGTCGAGTGAACCGTCGGCGCCACGGGTGAGGCCTTCGGTGCGGTCGCCGATCGCGTAGACCTTCGCCGGATTGTCGACGAGGAAGTTGTCCTCGCCGTACAGCGTGACGGACCAGAACCCGCCCGGACCCGCCGGCGGAAGCCCTCCGGCGGGGAACTGAAGCCGGTAGGTCGCGGCGCCGGACAGCGGCTGGCCCGTCGAGTCGGCTCGGGCGCTGTAGTAGGTCGCCTCCTCAGGGACGTTCGCGGCCAGCAACGTGGCCGCGACGGCCGCGCGGGTCAGGTAGTCGGTGCCGTACGTGCCGAATCCGTAGGACGCCGTCCAGGTGCCGGCCGGCTCGCCGAGTCGGTCGGCGGCGCGGGTCACGGTCGCCTCGGCCTCCCGCGCCGCCTTGGCCAGCACCGCCACCGTGGCGGGGTCCTTCCCCTTGCTGGGGGTCGAGCCGGGCGTCACGCCCAGGGTGGCGAGCTCGGCGAGGACCGGTCGGTCCGCGGCCGGCGGCGGGTCGCTGGCCAACAGCGCGGCGAGTTCGTCGAAGAAACCGGCGCCGCCGTCGGTCGGCTCCTGTGGGTCGAGCGGATGGACGCAGTCGGGCGCAGGCAGCGGCGGCGGTGTGGCGGCCTGGCCGGCGCCGGTCGGGTTTGTGGTCGCGCCGGTCGACGTGGCCGGCGCGAGCTGGAAGCCGCGTTGCGCGACCTTCGCCGCCGCGAGGTCGCCGAGCCCCCGCGCCAGCGTGCGTCCCACCAGCCAGACATCCCAGCTCGGCGCGTGGACGACCGCGACGTCGCCGTCGGCCGGGTCGGTGAGCGCGCCGGTCCAGCCGGGCGGCACCACGGCCCAGCGGCCGGGCCGGCCTCCCGTCGCCCGTGTTCCGATGGTGGTGAACGTGTTGCTGTAGACGTCGAGGAACTGGTAGCTGAAGTACCGGCCACTGATCTGCGGCACGGTCAGCACGTACGGCCCGGACCGCAGGTCGAGCCACGCGGTCGAGTACAGGGTGTCGACGTTGGGCGCGACGACGCGCCGGGAGGCCGGCGAGGCCAGATCGGGCTGGTGAACGAGGGTGTTCACGCCGACCAGGCAGACCAGTGAGGCGCGGGTGCGGGTCACCGTCACGCCGGCGTAGCCGTAGACGGCCCCGTCGAGAGCGGCCCGGTCGGCTGACGGAGGCGTGGTTCGCCCACTCGGGGTGGTGTCCGCGGCCGGGTCGCCGGAGCATCCCGACGCGGTGGCACCGAGGACACCGGCCCCGGCCAGTAGCCCGAGCACGCCGAAACGGCGGCGGTCCAGCGACCTCGATAGCGGATTCATCGACACTCCTGGGCGCACGGAGGATGGGCGAGAGGCGGCCAGGCCGGTCGGCTGTACCGCCTGGTCCGAGAGGCAACGATGGCATGCCAGCCGCGCGTTCCTTGACGCCGCTGGGCGAACGCCGCCCTTTACGTCCACGCAAACGAGGCGGAGATTCCGGCCGCGCTGACATCGCTGCTTGCCGCAGTCGGACTTTCCCGCTCCGACCTGCCCTGGGTGTCTCCGCTGGCTTTGGTGAGGTAGTCCATAGGCCAGTCCTGCGGCGCGGTTGGGAGGTGGACCGGATGGAACGGGCTCAAGGTGCCAACCAGCCTCAGACGGCCTCCCGAGCAGTCATCAACGTCTGGGCCAACCATGGGTCGCGGCAGTGACGGTGACCGGTGGCGTTCCGGTCATGGGGATGTCCGCGGGCGGCTGCGGCGGCGCGGCCGCCGATTCGGGCGATGGCTCGGCTGCGGCCGGCGGCACCTGCGGCTCCCACCCCTCCTCGGGCGCCATCGGCGCGCCCGCCTACATGGCGCCGGAACAGGTCCTTGAAAACAGGTAGGGCCCAAGCCTGCGCGGGTCGAACTCGTCAAGCGGTGCCACATCGGCCACGCCGGCAACCACGCCCACCCCCCGGTGCGAAGATCCGTGTGCCCGCCCTGGCTCGTCGGCAGCGGAGAGATCGTCTGTATCGGTTTATATCGCACCGGCGCAGCTGACCGCCGCGTCCCCACGGTCGGTCGTGGCAGCTGTGCTCCCGCAGGAAGCACCATGACGGAAATCGTCTCTAGGCTCTCATCTGTGACGATAGGTAAGGCGCGGGAGCGACCCTCTGCGACCACGAGTAGCGCCCGGTCCGTCGCGCGCCGGGTTCGTGGGAGGCTGCGGCCATGCAGATTGGCGTCGTCTACCCGCAGATCGAGCTTCGAGGGGACCCGGTCGCGGTCCGTCGGATCGGCACGGCGGTGGAGGGTCTCGGGTTCGACCACCTGCTCGCCTACGACCATGTGCTCGGCGCAGTGCATGCCGATCGGTCACCGCCACTGACCGGCCCCTATACCGAGCACGACCCGTTCCACGACCCGCTCGTGATGTTCGCCCATCTGGCTGCGATCACCGAACACATCCAGTTCGCGACCGGCATTCTGATCTTGCCGCAGCGGCAGACCGCGCTCGTCGCCCGGCAGGCGGCGGACGTCGATCTCTTCTCCGGCGGCCGGCTGCGCCTCGGGGTGGCGGTTGGCTGGAGCCCCGTCGAGTACGAGGCTCTCGGCCAGGACTTCCAGACCCGCGGTGCCCGGCAGGAGGAGCAGATCGGGTTGCTGCGCCGGTTGTTCACCGAGCCCGTCGTCGACTTCTCCGGCCGCTTCGACCGGATCGACCGCGCCGCGCTCGTCCCGAAGCCGACCCGCTCCATCCCGATCTGGTTGGGCGGCTCGGGTGACGCCGCCCTCGGCCGGGCCGCCCGGCTCGGGGACGGCTTCATTTTCTCCGGCTCGCGCGGCATCGAGCGCGCTCTGGCCGGCTGGGCCCGGCTGCGGGACCTCCTGGCCGAGTCCGGCCGGCCGGTGGAGGGCTTCGGCGCCGAGTACGTCGTGCTCGCTCAGGGTGACCTCGACACCGCCGTCGCCGAGATCGACGCCTGGCGGGCCGCCGGCGGCACACATATCTCGGTGGCCACGATGGGCCGCGGCCTGGACTCGGCCGACGGCCACCTCGACGTCCTGACCACGCTCGCGAACGCTCTCAACCTGACCGCCCGATGACACGCCAGCCGGCGATGATGGTTTCCTAGGCCGGTATGTGGTCGGCGGGAATCGTTGCGGGGGAGGCAGCGGGTGGAACGCCTCTCGGAGGTCGAGATTCGGGAGCTCGCGAGGCGTTTCGCGGACGCCGGGTCGGCCACGCACCTGCTGGCCGCCACCGGCTGGTCCGCCGAGCTGCGCCCGTCGTGGCAGGCGAGGAACGCGTTCGAGTTCTGGCAGGAGGTGGCCGCGGACCTGGAGCACGGCGCGGTCCGGGATGGCCGGCGTCGGCTGTTGACGGCCGCGGCGGCCCGCTATCCGGACAGCGAGGTGTTTGCCGCTGGCTGGGAGGCGACGCGTCCTTTCCGGGCAGTGCCGTCTCGCGATCTCCTACCCGTGGTGCCCGCACATTTCGTCGCCCGAGCCGCGGACGCCGCCGCCGGACACGAAGCCCACGAGCGTCGGGAGCGTTCGTGACGCACTGCGGGTGACGTCAGCGGCGCACAGGCGATGCGGCGCCGCCCCCGGTGCGTTGCGCACGGGGTCAGCCTGGCGCAGGTCGGCGACCGGCCGAGGTCCCGTACGATGTGCAGCCACGTCGGCCTGGAGGCGCCGACGATGACTCCGGGGAGTGACCAGAAGCGGAGGACCCGGGTCTTCGTCGCACCACCACCGGCCCCTGCCGTTCCACACGCCTGGCACCGCGACGCGGCCGGTCACCTCGGGGAGATTTCGTCATGACACCGTATTTAGCCGGTTCCGCTGGCACCGCCGATTCCAGGGACGCTGCCCGCTCGGCCCCTTCGGACTACCCGGCTGACGCGGTCCCGCTGTTCGGCCCGCGCTTCGAGCAGGAACCGGCCGCGTTGTACCGGGAGATGCGGGCCAGATTCGGCCCCGTCGCGCCGGTCGTTCTCGAGGGCGGCCACCCGGCCTGGCTCGTGCTCGGGTATCGCGAGCTCGTCTACGTCACGAGCAACCCGGCCCTCTTCGCCAGGGACTCCCGCCGGTGGAACCGCTGGCCGCAGATTCCGCCTGACTGGCCGCTGCTGCCGGGGGTGGGCTATCTGCCGTCCGTGTACTTCGCCGAGGGCGTCGAGCACCGCCGACGCGCCGAGGTCGTCCACGCCGGCCTCGAGGCCGTCGACCACCTCCGGCTGCGGGCCCAGTGCGAGCGGATCGCCGACCAGCTCATCGACACGTTCTGCGGCCGGGGCGAGGCGGATCTGGTCGCCGAGTACGCCAGCGTGATCCCGCTGCTTGTCGTCGCGGTGTTGTTCGGTCTCGACGAGGCTGACACCGAGAGCCTGGTACACGACCTCACCGAGATGGCATCCGGGTCGAGCGACGCGCTGGCCGCCTTCGAGCGGGTGGGCGACCTTTTCCGCAGGGTCGTGGCGCGCGCGCGGACGCGGCCGGGCAACGACATCCCGTCCAGGATGGCCCTGCATCCGGCCGGTCTTACCGACGACGAGATGCTGATGGATCTGGTGGTCATCGCCTCCGCCGGCCAGCTGCCGACGTCCTACTGGACCAGCGCCGCCCTGCGGCTGATGCTGGTCGACGACCGGTTCTCGACGGGGTTGTCCGGCGGCCGGCGAAGCGTCGGCCAGGCACTCAACGACGTTCTGTGGGAGGACACGCCCCTGCAGAACTTCGCGGGCCGCTGGGCGGTGCGCACCGTCGAGCTGGGCGACCAGCGGATCGCGGCCGGGGACCTGCTGCTGCTCGGGCTGGCGGGCGCGAACGCGGACCCACTTGTTCGGGCCGGAATGGACCGGCACACGCCCGGAAATCATGCGCACCTGTCGTTCAGCCACGGTGAGCACCGCTGTCCGAGCCCGGCCCAGGCGATCGCCGAGGTGATGGCGACCGCTGCGGTCGAAGTGATCCTCGACCGCCTTCCCGACGTGACCCTCGCCGTGGACAGCGACGCCCTGCTCTGGCAGCCGTCGCCCTGGACCCGCGGACTCGTCTCCCTTCCTGTCAGGTTCAGTCCGGCCTGACGACGGCCGGCACGCTGAGGAGCCCTCCGAGCGTCGCGTGGGCCCGCGCCCCGCGACGCCGAAGTCGCCTTCGGCCACGACAACCGTCGGAACGCGGGCAGCGCGCTATTCCATTGACCGCCAGAACGCGTGACGGTGGGTAGGGTCCCTGGATGCCGGATCCGATCTTCGCCCATCCTCTCCTCGCGCGTGTCTACGACTCCTTCGATGGAGACCGCGGCGACCTGGCCGCGTACCTCGCGACGGCCGCCGAGCTGACCGCCTGCCAGGTGCTCGACGTTGGTTGCGGGACCGGCGCCCTGGCGGTCCTGCTCGCTGGAAGCGGCTGCAAGGTCGTGGGCGTCGACCCGGCCGAGATGTCAGCCTTCCGTCTTGACGTCCGTGCACCAACCGATCTAGAGTAAGCGATCTGCATTACATTTACCCTCGCGGTGCCGCCCTGCCCCAGGCGCCGCGTGGTGGCGAGATGTATGACGGTCGCAAAAGCGCCCCGATCTCGGTGATCGAGTCATCGGTCGACGGCAGGGGTGGTGGTCCGCTCACTCGGTGGCGCGACGAGATCGGGGCCTTGCAGGGGGAGAGGGAACAGCCGGTGGCAGGACTCATGAGCAGCGGTCGACGATTACGGATCCAGGTCGGGCTGAGTCTTTTCTGTGCCGTCGCGATAACGCTGGCCGCCTGCGGCGGGTCGTCGGGAACGGCCAGCGGTAAAGCCAGCGCGAGCAATGCTCCGGCCGTCACCCTCAAGGTCGGCGTACTGGCCGACATCACCGGGCCGCTCTCCACGATCGGTAACGCCGCGCTTAACGGCATCAAGGCGGGTATTGAGGACGTGAAGTCGCAGGGTTACAACGTCCAGTACACCCTTGCCGACACGAACTCGACGCCAGCAGGCGCTATCACGGCCGCTCGGCTGCTGGTCGACCAGCAGCATGTCACCGCGATTCTCACGGGTTCCGCGATGACCTTCGCCGCTGCTCCGTACCTGCAGCAGCACCAGGTACCCGTGATCGGGCCGGCGCTGGACGGGCCGCACTGGATCGATGACACCAACATGTTCCCGACCTACGGCTATCTCAAGCCCACCCAGGTGGCGACGACGATCGGGAAGCTGCTGAAGCAGCAGGGCGTGTCGAACGTCGCGAGCGTGGGTTACTCGCTGAAGTCCGCCGCTCAGGCCGCCAGCGGCTACGCCGCCTCGGCGGAGGTGGCCGGTCTGCGGGTCGGCTATCTCAACACGACTGTGCCCGTCGGCAGCACCGACGTCGGGCCGCTTGTCCTCGCCATGAGGGATGCGAAGATCGACGGATTCGTGGGGCCGCTGGCCTCCGCGACCGCGATCGCGGTGCTGACCGGACTGCGGCAGCAGGGCGTCGACGTCAAGTTCGCCGCCGTGCAGTCCGGCTACGGCAACGACCTTCTCAAGTCGGGCCCCGCCACAGCGCGCAATGCGACCGGGGCCTATTTCCTGACGTCGTACCAGCCAGTCGAGATGAACACGCCAGCTACCCAGCGCTTCCAGCGTGCGCTGCGCGCGGTCGGCGCGCCGGCGGAGCCGTCGGCCGCGACCTACGACGGGTTCACCGCGGTCGAGCTCCTCGTCCGCGGGGCGAAGGGAACCAGCGGCACCGCGACATCGAGTGGTCTTGTCAGGACGCTCGGCTCGATCACCGACTGGGATGGGGCCGGGCTGTTCGGCAGCGTGCGGGTGGACTTCGCTGATCGGACCAGGACCAGCTCCGTCGGCGTGAACGACTGCCTGTTCGTCAGCAGGTGGGACGGCACGGCCTTCCAGCCCGTCACGGGCGCGACGCCGGTCTGCGGTGCGGCTGTTCCAGGGAGAACTGTGTCATGACCGACGCGGCGGCAGTGGACGCCTCCGGTGGCGCGAACCCGCTGATCGATGAGGTGACCGCGCGGCGACCGGCGTCGCCGACCTATCGCGAGGGCGCGTCGATGTGGGTGTGGGACGACCGCGGGCGCTTCGCCTTCCCGCGGATCGGGGTCGAGGCGGTCGGCGCGACCTGGGAGACGTCCTTCACGTCCGCGCTGTGCATGGCTTTCCCGGGTGGCCGCCTGCTGCTGGTCAACGACGACTACCCCCCGCACCCGGCCACCGACGACGCGGGCCGGCCGAGGATCTTCGGCGCGGGGCCCTTGCTGTTCGAATGCGTCGAACCGTTCGCGCAGTGGCGCCTGCGTTTCGCTGGAAACGCGAAATCAACGGACGTGAACCGGTTCCTCGCCGGTGGGAGACACCGGCTCGGCCCCGGCGACGCCGTCGAGGTGCCGCTGGCGGTGGACCTGACCGCACGGTCCGTGGCTCCACCGTGGTTTCAGAACACCTACGAGCCGCTGGGGCATCAGGTCGCCGGCGAGCAGCGTTTCGAGCAGCTGTGCACGGTGACGGGGACGGTCACCTTCGAGGGTGGCACGACCGAGTTCACGGGCGGGGCCCTCCGCATCCACCGGAAAGGCGGGAACCGCAACAACTACGGCGAGTTTCATGGCCACCTGTGGGCGTCGACGAGTTTTCCGAGTGGCCGCGCGTTCGGCGTGATTCACTATCGTCCCGGCGCGGATGGCACGGTGAAATACCACGAGGCCTGGGTCCGTGACGGCGGTGAGCTGCTCCCGGCGCGCATCATCGATACGCCCTGGCTGGCCGGCACCGTGCCCGCTGGAGAAGACATGTCGTTCACGTTGAGAACGCGCCGAGGGGACATTCGGATCACGGCCCGGACCTTCGTCTCGTCCTTCCGGCCGCCCCGGCCGATCGGCGACGGCACCACGTTCCCGCTGCTGCAGTCCGCGATCGCGAGCTTCCGCTGGGACGGCGAGGAGGCCTTCGGGATGATCGAGCGCTCGGCGCGGCTCTAGCGCACCACGGATCTTCGCGTGACTGATCGGTCGGTTGCTCGGCCGGGGCCCAGGTCAGGGCCGCGGCGTCGCGGGTACCGGGTCGACAGCCGGCGGGACGGACGTCGGGGCATCCCGCACGCGATCCGAGCCGGTACCCGGCGACCGGCGCATCAGGTGGCGCGACGCCGCCGTCGGCCCGCGTCGTGATCGGGCTCCTCGGGCGCGACAGCTGGAGACCTTCTCGGTGGCACTGACCCAGAAGACAGATATTAAGACTACAAGCTTAACTATCGGTTATGCTGCGAGGCGTGAACGATGACGTTGGGGAGTCCGCCACCCTGGTCTGCCGGGTCGGGGCGGCCGCGCCGCCGGAAGCCGGCGTCGAGCGCGGCCTTCCGTGGTCGGAGGTGCGATACCAGTGAACCCAGTGCAGGCCTTCTCGCAGGCCGCTCCCCGGGCGCTCGACGAGGAGACCATCGAGGCAGTCCGGCGTCGCGTGGGGATTCCCGTCCGGCGTTCCCGGCGCCCGCACAACGAGGTGTCCTCCAGCGACTCGTTCCGCCACTTCGCGCAGGGGTACGGCGACGACAACCCGCTGTTCAGCGATCCCGGGTATGCCGACGGCTCGTCATGGGGCTCGTCGATCGCTCCGCCCCTCTACCCGACCTCGGCCGGCATCCTGCGGCCGGTCGCCTGGTCGGCCGACGAGGAGGCGGAGATGGCGGGCGGCGACCCGCTGGCGGGGATCGGCCAGTACATGTGCGGCGAACGCTGGGTCTTCGTCAGGCCGGTCCGCGCCGGCGACCTTCTGCTGCGTTCCCAGTGGCTCTTCTCGGCCGAGCTGAAGACGAGCGCGTTCGGCGGCGGCACCGGAGCGCTGCTGTCCCATCGCATCGCCTGGGAGGACGAGGCCGGGTCGCCGTACGCCTTCCGGTTCCTGGACTTCTGGCACGCGGACCGCGACAAGACGCGTAAGACGGCGAAGAGCCGCCAGATCGAGCGGGCGCCCTTCAGCGACGAGGACATCGAGCGTATCGACGCCTGCTACGAGGCGGAGACGGTGCGGGGATCGACGCCGCGGCTCATCGACGAGGTTCGGGTCGGCGACGAGCTCGGCCCGATCGTGAAGGGCCCGCTCACGGTGACCGACGTGATCGGCTGGCATGTCGGGACCGGGATGGGCGACTACGGGGTCGGACCATTGCGGATCGGCTACCGCAACCGCCGGCGCGTCCCGAAGTTCTACCTCAAGAACGAGCTCGGTTTCTGGGATGCCGCCCAGCGCTGCCACTGGGACCAGGGCTGGGCGGAGCGCCTGGGGCATCCTGCGCCCTACGACTACGGGATCATGCGGACCACCTGGATGGTCCATCTCCTGACCAACTGGATGGGCGACGACGCCTGGATCTGGACGCTGACCAGCTCGGTGCGCAAGTTCAACTACCTCGGCGACGTCCATTTCGTCTCCGGCACCGTGCGCGAGGTCGACCGGTCGGCCCGCACGGTGACCGTCGACCTCGTCGGCGTGAACCAGCGCGGACAGACCACCTGTGACGGGCGGGCGGTCGTGATCCTCCCGCCTCCCGGGGGCGGATCGGCGGCCCTGCCCGCGTTCCGACCGCAGGACGTGCCCGAGGCGACCGCGCCATGAGCGGCGCGGAGAGGCCTGGGGCATCCTCGGCCGGTCGGGCGGGCTTCCTGGCCGGGCTCACGATCCTTGAGCTCGGTGACGGCATCGCCGGCTCGGGCGCGACCAGTCTGCTGGTGGGTCTCGGCGCCGAGGTGACCGCGGTGATCGATCCGACCAGTCCCCACCGCCGGGCCCGGCCGAGGACGTCGACCACCGCGGGCCCGGTGAGTCTCCTGCCGGTGATCCTCGACCGCGGCAAGCGGATCGTCTGCGGGGACGACCTCGACGTCGACGGGATCAAGGCGCTGCTCGCGCGCGGCCACGGTCACGGACCGTTCGACCTCGTCATCGTCGACCGTGTCGAGGGCCTGCGAGGCCCGTTGGCAGCGGTGCGGGACATCCCGACCTACGCGTCGTTCGTCGCGGGCGCCAACCGTCGGGCCTGGCTGTCGATCAGCGCGTTCGGCCTGTCCGGTGCGCGCCGTGACGACCTCGCGACGGAGATCACGCTCGCGGCGGCCGGCGGCATGCTCGCGACCGTGCGGGACGCGAGCTGGGGCAACCCGCTCAAGCTGGCGGGCTACCAGTCGCTGCTGAACTGTGCTCAGGCGGCGGCGCTGGCGTCCTGCCACGCCGTCGACCTCGCCCGGGACGGCCAGCCGGCGCACCTCGACCTGTCGGCCGTGGAAGCCACCATCGCGATGGGGCCGACGCTCGAGATCGCGACGGTGCTGCTCAACACGGGTGGCCCCGCCGGGGCGAAGCGATACGGCGCGCCCGCCAGCTTCTACCGCTGCCAGGACGGCCTGGTCCGCATCTCGGCCATGGAGGATCACCAGTGGCGCGGCGTCGTCGCCGCCATGGATTCGCCCGACTGGGCCGACCGCTTCGCCACGACGGCGGCCCGCATCGAGTACCCGGAGGAGATCGACCGCCGGATCGGCGAGTGGACCAGCACCCTCACCAAGACGCGGGCCGAGACCCTCCTGCAGTCGCACGGGGTGCCGGCGACGGCCATGTACTCGCCGGCCGAGACCCTGGAGTCGCCCCAGCTTCGCCATCGGGGTTCCTTCGAGCCCGTGCGCCTTCCCGGTGGGCTGGAGGCGACGGTCGTCGGTGCCCAGTACCGGCCGATCGAGGTGGAGCGGACGGGCGACGTCGTGGCCGAGGGAACCGGCTCTCCCACAGGGCGGCGCGGCCGGTCACTGCGCGGCCTGAACGTGGTCGAGGCGAGTCATGTGCTGGCCGCCCCGCTCGCCGGCGCCCTCCTCGGCGCGATGGGCGCGCAGGTCACAAAGCTGGAGGATCTGCGGCGCCTGGACATGTACCGCCGACGCGGGCCGTACATCGACCAGGTCGCGGGGGGTGAGCGTTCCGCCTACTTCGCCCTGGTCAACCACTCCAAGCGCAGCGTGGCCTTCGACCTTGAGGAGTCCCGCGAGCGCCTCGACGACCTGCTGGCGAACGCGGACGTGGTCATCGAGAACCTCGGGGGCAGGCGGGCCACCGCGCTCGGCCTGGCGGCGGGCGAGCTGGTGAAGCACCGTCCGGACGTGCTGGCGGTCAGTTCGTCCGGCTTCGGCCAGGACGGGCCGTCCGCGTCCTACCGCGCCTATGCCTACAACCTGCAGGCGTCCTGCTGCCTCGGGTACCTGACCCGCAACGAGCAGGGCGAGCAGGCCGAGATCGACCTGCCCTGGGCCGATCTGGTCAGCGGGTTCGCGCTGGCCACGATCGTGGCGGCCTGGGCCGTCGGGCCGCGGGGCAACGACGGCGCGGGCGTCGACTTCGCGATGGCGGACCTCATCGTCGCCCACTTCAACGAGTTCATCGCCGCGGCCAGTCTCAGCGCCGACAGCGACGCGCACGTCGACCGTGCCAACGAGATGTTCCCGTACGCCCCGAACGGTGTGTACACGACCGAGGACGGCTGGATCGCCATCTCCGTCGCGGACGATCAGCAGTTCGCCCAGCTCATCAAGATCCTCGACAGCGAGTCCCTCGGCAACCCGGAGTTCGCCGACGCACAGGCCCGGTTCGAGCGGCGGCGCGTACTCGACGCCGTCCTGGCGGACGCGGCGAGCACCTGGAAGGCCGGGACACTCGCGCGCGATCTGCGCGCGGCGGGAGTCGCGGCCGAGGAGGTCGTCGGCCCGCGGCAGCTTCCCGAATCGGCCGGGCTCAGGTCGAGGGACTTCTTCACGTCCGTCGAACACCCCGAGTGGGGCCGCCGGCGTTTGATCGGCATCCCGTGGCGCCCGTTCGGCCAGCCCGCGATCGCGCTGGGTGCCCCGCCACGCCTCGCGGCCGAGGCACCGGAATGCTGAGGGTCGATCGCGACGAGTTGCGAACGGCGTTGACGCTGACGCAGGTCGGCGAGGACAGCTACCAGGCGGCGAACCTCCAACTGGGTGGCGCCATCGTGTTCGGCGGCCAGATCCTGGCGCAGTCCGCGGTAGCCGCACTGATCGGCCAGGCGGGGAAGTCGGTCAAGACCATGCACACGGTGTTCGCTCGGCCGGGGGCGTCAGCCAAGCCCCTGGACGTCGGCATCGAGCGGGTCCAGTCGGGCCGGGCGTTCGCCAGCAGCACGGTGACCTTCAGCCAGGACGCCACGGTCTGCGCCCGGTCGATGGTGCTGCTGTCAGCCGACGAACCGGACCTGATCCGGCACGGTGACGAGTGCGAGCCCGGCCCGCCACCGGCCCCGGGCGGCGACGAGGGCGGCGCCTGGCGGACGGTCGTCGCCGGTGGAGTGGATGTCCGCGACCCCGACCAGGTCGGGCCGCCGGATCTCGACGTGTGGTCGCGATGGATCGGCGTTCCCGACGACCTCGGGACAGGCCAGGCACTCCTCGCGCTGTCGACCGAAGGCTTTCTGATCGGGACCGCGATGCGTCCGCACTCGGGAGTCGGCCAGTCGCAGGCGCACCGGACCCTGTCGACCGGGGTGATCAGCCACACGATCACGTTTCACCGGCCGTGCGACGCGGGCGCCTGGGTGCTGCTGCGCCAGCACAGCTCCTTCGCGGGCGGCGGGCGGGCGTACGGGCGTGGCGACATCTTCACCGCGGGTGGCCAGCTCGTCGGGTCGTTCGCGCAGGACAGCATGATCCGCCCCATGCGACCGGCGCGCTCCGGGGGCCTCTGACGGAACTGAGCAGTCGCTGGCGGATGGATATAGGAGCTAATGTGGCAGCGCGCCAAGCAGTGATCGTCTCGACCGCGCGCACAGCGATCGGGACGGCGTATAAGGGCTCTCTGGTGGATATTGACGCCCTTGAGCTGGGGACTCAGGCCGTCCGTGAGGCGGTGTCCCGGGCCGGCGTCGATCCGGGGACCGTCGACGACGTCGTGCTGGGGGAGGGCCTCTACGGCGGTGGGGACATCGCCAGGTACGCGGCCATCGAGGCCGGTCTGACCAACGCCCCGGGCGTCGCGCAGAACCGGCACTGCGCGGCCAGCCTGGCGGCGGTGCAGATGGCGGCCGGGTCGATCCTCGCCGGCATGGACAAGGTCGTCGTCGCAGGCGGGACCAACTCGGCGTCGACCTCGCCGCGGACCACCCGGCGCGTTCCCGGTACCGACGACTGGGAGGAGTGGAACTCACCGACCCACCAGCCGACTCCGCAGGCGCCGAACCGTGACATGTCGATCACCGTAGGCTGGAACTCGGCGCGCAGGGCCGGACTCTCCCGCGCGGACCTCGACGCCTGGGCGCTGCGCTCCCATCAGCGGGCCGTGGCCGGCATCGACGCGGGCAGCTTCGCCGACGAGATCTTCCCCGTCGAGGTGACCCGGCGCGACGGCACCACCTTCGCCTTCGCGACAGACGAGCATCCGCGCCGCGCCACCAGCGCCGAGAAGCTCGCCGCTCTCAAGCCGCTGCACCCGGAGATCGAGGGATTCAGCATCACGGCGGGCAATGCGGCCGGCATCAACGACGGCGCGGCCGCGATGGTGATCGCCGACAGTGACTACGCGAGCAAGGCGGGCCTCGAGTCGCTCGCGGTCATTCGTGCCTGGGCCTCGGCCGGGGTCGAGCCGGCCGACACAGGGCTCGCGCCGACCGAGGCGATTCCCAAGGTGCTCGCCCGCGCCGGCCTGACGATCGACGACATCGCGCTGTGGGAGATCAACGAGGCCTTCGCTTCCGTACCCATCGCCGCGTGCCGGCTCCTGGGCATCGACGAGAACCTCGTCAACGTCCTGGGCAGCGGCTGCAGCCTCGGCCACCCGGTCGCGATGACCGGCGCCCGCCAGATCATCACGCTCGTTCACGAACTGCGCCGGCGCGGCGGCGGGATCGCCGTGTCCGCGATGTGCGCGGGCGGCGGCATGGCGTCGGCCGTCGTGCTGGAGGTACCTCGTGAGACCACGGAGCGCGGATGATTCCGAGCCTGACGGCCGACCAGGAACTGTTCGTCGACACGACACGGAAGTTCCTGCGGGACAGCCTTCCCGGTGAGGTTCGCCGGGCGCTGCACAAGCAGCCGCGGGGATACGAACCTGCCTACTGGAAGACCGGCGCCGAGCTTGGCTGGACGTCGCTGCTGGTCTCGGAGGACCACGGTGGCGGCAGCGTCAGCGGCGACGGTCTGCGGGATCTGGCCCTGGTCGCCCACGAGTTCGGCCGCCACGCGGCGCCGGGCCCGTTGCTGGCCGCGAACATCGCCGCGCTGGCCCTGTCGCGAGCCGGCGGCGAGGCCGCCCTCGAGGCGCTGGACCGAGCGGGCGCTGGGGAGGCGCTCGTCGCCTGGTGCCCGAGTGAGCCGGCCCCCGGCGACGGGCTCGGCCAGGTCGCGGCGCGCGCGGTCGCGTCGGGGACCGGCTGGGTGCTGTCCGGGGCGAAGGGGCCCGTCGAGCACGGCGCGCAGGCCGATCAGTTCGTCGTCCCCGCCCGCACCGACGAAGGCCTGATCCAGCTGCTGGTGCCCGCCGACAGCGCGGGTGTCACGGTCCGGCCGTTGCGGACGGTGGATGTGTCCCGACGCTTCGCGCGGGTCGGGTTCGACGGTGTCCGCGTGCCGGCCAGCCACGTGCTCGCCGGCCCGGCATCGGGCGCGGCCGAGGTTGAGCGGCTGCTTCACACGGCGTTGGCGATTCAGACGGCGGAGACGGTCGGCGCGATGGACCGGGCCTTCGAGATGACGGTCGCCTGGGCCGCGGACAGGTACTCGTTCGGCCGGCCGCTGGCCTCCTACCAGGCACTCAAACACCGGTTCGCCGACCTGAAGATGTGGCTGGAGGCGAGCCACGCGGTCGCCGACGCCGCCGTCGAGGCCGTGGGCGGCGGCGATCCCCGGGCCGGCGAGCTGGTCAGCGTCGCGAAGTCGTACATCGGGCACTTCGGCCCTGAGCTCTGCCAGGACTGTGTGCAGCTGCACGGGGGGATCGGGCTGACCTTCGAGCACGACCTGCATCTGTACCTGCGCAGGGTCACCGTGAACAGCATGCTGCTGGGCACGGTCCGGGAACATCGGCTGCGACTGGCGTCCCTGCTCGGCGGCGTGGGAGAGGTGACGGCATGAGCGCGGACAGCGCGGATGGGATCGAGCCGGTCGAGGAGTTCCGGCTGCGCGCGCGGGACTGGCTGGCGCGGAACATGCCGCCGGCCGAGGCCGAGGGCTTCGCCGGACGTCGAGCCTCCCGCGGCGATGAGGAGCAGCTCGCGGAGATCGCCGAGGAGCGACGCCTGCAGCGGCTGCTCTGGGACGGTGGGCTCGCGGGCATCTGTTTTCCGCGCGAGTACGGCGGCCTCGGGCTGACTCCCGCGCATGCCGCCGCGTTCAACGAGGAGATCGTCGGCTACCGCTACCCGCGCCGGCTCCAAGTCCCGACGACCACGCCGTGCGCCGCGGTCATCCTGGAGTTCGGGACCCACGAGCAGCGGCGCGCGCACATCCCGGCGATCCTCAGGGGCGAGGAACTGTGGATGCAGTTCCTGTCCGAGCCCGGATCGGGGTCGGACGTCGCCGGCGCGCAGACGAGCGCGGTGCGCGACGGCGACGACTGGATCCTCAATGGTTCGAAGATCTGGACCACGGGGGCCTGGTGGTCGGACTGGGGCCTGTGCCTGGCCCGC
>NZ_JADWYX010000150.1 GCF_016786355.1 Frankia sp. AgB1.9 | reverse complement strand
GGGCTCTCAACGAGATGTCCCTGGAGAAGGCCGAGCGGGCCAAGATGCTGGAGTGCGTGCTCGGCATCGACGGCCGGGCGCGGTCGCGGGGGGGGGGCGCCGGGGGGGTCTGCGCGCCGCCCCCCCGGGCGCCCCCGCCGCCGGATCGGCGCCGTTGCCACTGTCGCGCGGAACCGGTGCCGCGGCAGGCGGACCTACGGCCGCGAGCGCGTGCCGGGCCTCGTCGACGCACCAGGTCCAGCCGTCCTCCGCGCCGGGAACGAGATCGTTGACGGTAGCGACCGGCACCCAGTGCCCGTCCGGCGTGCGCCACTCGACCATTCCCCACAGCGCGGGCGTCTGGCTGAACCCGGCCTCGACAAGTCGGCGCAGCCGCTCCGGATGTGGCCCGACCAGCGGTTGGGTCGTCCACTTGACCACGGCGGCCTCGCCGATGATCCAGGACTCGTTGGTCTGGTCGGCCGCGACCCGCCGCTCTGTCGGCTCGAACGGCCGGCTGACCCCACGGGTGATCCGGAAGCCGTCCGGAACGTCTCCGTCCGAGCGCAGCAGCGCGAGCAACGCGACTCCCGCGCCGGGACCGCTTGGCCGGGCCCGCCAGGCGCCGTCGACGAGCTCGACGACCAGCGGCAGCGTGGGGGAGCCGTCAGCCACGGGCCGCGACGTGATCCAGCCCGACCCGCTCGATGACGTCGGCGCCGGTGCGCAGCCCGTCCCGCCCCCGGATCGCCGCGCCGACGGCGTCCAGCTTCGTACGCAGCGCGGTGTCGGTGAACAGGCGGTCGACGGCCTCGGTCAGCTCGTCGTCGGCGAATCCGTAGGTCGACAGCCGGATGCCGTAGCCACGCTCGTGGACCCGCTGCGCATTGTCGTACTGGTCCCAGAACAGCGGGAGCAGGATCATCGGCTTGCCGAAGTGCATGCACTCGGTGGTCGTGTTGTTGCCGCCGTGAGTGATCACCAGGTCTACCTGCGGGATGATCGTCGTCTGGGGCAGCATCGCGGCGCCGACCATGTTCGGGCCGAGCTTCAGGTCGTCGGCGCGTGGGCCCAGGCTGACGATCACCTTGTGCCGGGTGGTGGCGAGAACGTCGATGAGCCGCTGCATCAGGCCGACGTCGGCGCTCCCCAGCGAACCGAGGGACAGGTACACCAGCGCCTCGTCGGGGCCTCGGGAAGCGAACCGCGCGGGCAGCTCGTAGGCGTCGTCGGTCTCGCGGACGCTCGAGTCGAGGCGGTGCCAGGTGGAGTCGAGCGGCCGGGCGTCCGTGTAGTCGAGCTCCGCCGGGTAGACGTACAGGTTCGCGTGTGTCGAGGTCTCGATGTAGTCCCGCTCCGCCAGCGGCCTCGCGCCCTGAGCCTGCACCCATTCGTTGAACTCGGCCCACATCGGCTGATGCGTCCGGTCGAACTCGGCGAGGAACGCGTCCCACTGTGACCGGTCGTCCGCGGCGTAGCCGGCGAAGGCGGGCGCGACGTCGGTGCCACGGACCTCCAGCGGGTTGCAGGACACGATCCGCACGAACGCGCCGGCGGCGGTGGTGAGCGCCGGAAACGCGATCACGTTGTCCTCGACCAGCACGTCCGGCCGATGCTCGGCGATGATCGCCTTGAGCTGCGCCTCGCAGTACCTGGCGCCGTCGATGAGCGCCTGGTAGGTGGGCGCGACGAAGGTCTCCAGCTGCTCGATCGTCGGCTTGCGGAACTCCGGCGCGGTCTCGTTGATGAAGTCGATCCAGAACTGCCCGGCGGCATCCTTGCCCAGGCCCTCACCGGGCGGCGCGAGCGCGCCCGGATCCGCGGCCGGCGGTGCGAGGTCGACGAGAGCCTCGACGAAGCCGAACGGCGCGAGCTTGCCCTCCCAGGACCGTTCGGCGGCGAAGACGACGGTGTGGCCCCGGTCGAGCAGGACCTTGCCCAGCCCGATGCACTGGTTGGTCGGGCCGTAGGCCGACTCAGGCACGAACAGCACGGTGAGGGGCATCGAACGTCCTTGCTAGCCGGGCGAACGGGGCACGACGTCGCTGTCGCGGGCGTCCGGACTGTAGCAAAACCGTGTTTCCGCCCAGGTCAGCTCACATCGGGCCGGAAGGCCGCTCCCGAGCCGGCTCTGTCCCGCGCGGGAGAGGGCTCGGCCGGAGTCTCGATCGCCAGTCGGCGGACTTCAGAGGCGGGGCTGACGGCCTCCGTCTCGTGGACGGCCTGAATCTCGTGGACGGCCTGCGCCTCGTGGACGGTCTCGGCAGGCACTGTCGGGGTCGACCGCCGTCGCCGGATCAGCCGGACCAGCGTGAACACCGTCGCGGCGAGGGCCAGCCAGCCGGCGCCGAGGGACCAGCCCGCGAGGACGTCGCTGGGCCAGTGCACGCCGAGGTACACCCGGGACAGACCGACCGCGGCCGCGAGCAGCACGGCCACGAGGCTCACGAGGGCCGTCGCCAGTCTTGTCGCCGGTAGCAGCCGCAACAGCAGCAGACCGGCCAGTCCGTAGGCGATCGTCGCAATGGTCGTGTGGCCGGACGGGAAGGAGTAGCCGTGCGCGCTGGTCAGCCAGCTGGTCGTAGGCGGCCGCGGCCGGGCGATCGCGTGGCTGATCGCCAGCCGGACTCCCTGGCCGGCGCCGAGCAGCGCGACCGAGCACAGCGGCAGCAGCCAGTTCCGGGTCCGCCACACCACCAGCGCGCCGAGCACGGCCACGACCCCGTAGGCGATCGGCCAGCTGCCCAGCGCGGTGATTCCGCGGGCGACCGGAGTCAGCCAGGGCCGCCGGTAGCCGATGACGTCGTCCAACAGCCGGGAGTCGGAGCTCGTGGCGCCGGTCGGGCCGTGGACGTTCTCGACGTCCTGGACGAGGCCGCCGAGCAGCCAGCCGCCGGCCACGAGCACCAGCACGGAGACGCTCAGCCAACGGTCGGGCAGCTTGCCGCCGTGGCGGGCGAGCCAGGACTGCACCCGCTGCGACCTGCGGGCGACCTGGTGAAGCAGGAGCAGCACGATCAACGCGAGCAGCCCGCCGGAGATCAGGCTCACCTGGTGCTCGGCCGCCTTGTAGCTGGCGCCCGCGACGTAGCCGATCAGGGCGGACATGGTGACCCAGGCGAGGCCGCCGACGATGTTGTAGGGCAGGAAGGTCCGGTACGGCAGCCGACTGGTGCCGGCGAGCCCGGGCACGAGCGCGCGCAGCGCCGCGGTGAACCGCCCGATCAGGACCGCCCAGCCGCCGCGACGGCGCAGCAGCGCCCGGCCCTGCTCGACATGCTCGGGCTTCACCAGCCGCTTGGGCAGTCGCGCGAGCACCCAGTCGCCGTAGCGGGCGCCGACCTCGTAGCCGATGCTGTCGCCGATCACCGCGCCCAGGGTCCCGACGACGATCACCAGCCACAGCGGCAGCTTGTGCGCGTGGGCCAGCACCCCGGCGACGATGATCGCGATCTCACCGGGGAACACGACACCGACGAAGATCGACGCTTCCGCCGCCGGCAGCGCGAACGCCACCAGCAGAACTAGCCACGGCGGAAGGTTGATCAGCCCGTCGACGATTCGGCTCACGCGGCTTGACCACCTCTCCCGTCCCGGCCTGTCCCGTCTCGGCCTGACCCGCGTTCAGCCTGCCACACGGGGACGACAGGTCTGTCTACTACAAACTACTACGTTGTCGGGCCGGCCCCGATCGCCCTCAAGTGTTGGTCGCGACACAGAAGCGGAGGATGTGTCTCCGGTTGTGCTAGCTTAACTGAGACAAGATCTTCCGCTTCTGTCGGTGGGATGTGCCATCGGCGGGAACGGGCGCTCCCGGTGATCTCGACCCGAGGATCAGGACATGACCGAGCTGTCTACCCAGTCGGCCCAGCCCGTAGCCCAGGAGCCAGGCCGCGCGTCCACCGCCAGGACCGCGCCCCCGAAGGACGACCACGCGAATCGCACACTGGTCGTCGTCGGCGTCGGCGCGCTCATGGTGTCGCTCTCGCAGTCGGTCCTGATCCCGGTGCTGCCGAGCCTGCCGACCACCCTGCACACGAGCGCGAGCACGGTGGAATGGCTGCTGACCTCGACGCTGCTGGTCGCCGCGGTCGCGGTGCCCGTGATGGGCCGGCTGGCCGACATGTTCGGCAAGCGCCTGCTGCTGCTGGTCGCGCTCGGGACGCTGGTGGTCGGCTCCGTCCTCGACGCCGTGACGAACAACATCCCGATAGTGATCGTCGGCCGGTGCTTCCAGGGCGTGTCGGTGGCGGCCGTTCCGCTCGGGATCAGCCTGCTGACCGTCCTGCTGCCCCGGGAACGGGTAGGCGCGGGGATCGCGACCATCAGCTCGATGCTGGGCGTCGGCGCCGCGGTCGGCCTGCCGCTGTCCGGGCTCGTGGCCCAGCATCTCGGGTATCACTCGCTGTTCTGGTTCATCGGTGCCGGCGGCCTGCTGACCTTCGTCGGGGTGCTCGGACTCGTGCCGGAGGCCCCGAACCGCAGTGGCGGCCGGGTCGACGTCCTCGGTGCGGTGCTGCTCGGCCTGGGCCTGATGGCGATCATGCTGCCGCTGGCCGAGACCGCCAGCTGGGGCTGGGGGTCGGCCCGGGTGATCGGACTGCTGGTGGCCGGCGCCGTGGTGCTGGTGGTGCTGGGCTGGGTCGAGATGCGGACCCGCGAGCCGCTCGTGGACATCGTCGCGCTGCGCCGCCGGCCGCTGGTGCTGACGAACGTCGCCTCGATGCTGTTCGGGTTCGCGCTGTTCGCCTCGCTGCTCGGCACCGCGTCCTATGTCCAGGCGCCGAGCGCGACCGGCTACGGCTTCGGCGCGTCGATGCTCGTCGGCGGACTGTGCGTGCTGCCCAGCGGCATCGGCATGCTGCTGCTCGCGCCGGTCTCGGCTCGGCTGGTCGCCTGGCGCGGCGCGGGGCAGACGCTCGCGCTCGGCGCGATCATTGTGGCGGCTGGCTGGGTGGTGCGAATCCTGGTGACCGGCGCGCTGTGGGAGATCATTGTCGGGACGACGGTGGTCGGCATCGGCACCGGGGTCGGCTACGCGGCCATGCCGTCACTGATCAACAACTTCACCCCGCCGGCGGAGATCGCGGCGGCGAACGGCCTGAACACCCTGTTCCGCGCGGTCGGCAGCTCGCTGGCCAGCGCCATCGGCGGCAGCATCCTCGCCGCACAGGTCATGCACCTCGGGCCCGCCGCGCTGCCCTCGCTGACCGGCTACCGCATCCTGTTCGGCATCTGCGCCTGCGCCGCCGTCCTCGCCGCGCTCGCTGCCCTCGCGGTCCCGAACCGCCGGGCGGAGGTCTGAGGTCTGAGCATCGACCCGGATCGGCGCGAACCCGGAAAAGCGGTCGACGGCGACCGGCGGCGTCTGGTCAGATCAAGACGTGCCGGCATCGGGTAGTACGGGAATGACCTTGGTGTTCGACGCGGATGACACGCTCTGGTCGAACAACGTCCGGTTCGAGCGGGTCATCCACGACTATCTCGACTGGCTCGCTCATCCGACGTTGGACCGGGACGCGCTGTACGCGCTGCTCCTGGACATCGAGGCGGCGAACACCGTCGCTCACGGCTACGGCACGAAGGTCTTCCTGCGCAGCCTGCACGAGCTGTTCGAGCGGCTCAGGGAACGTCCGGCCGACGAGCGGGAGCGCCAGGAGATCGCCGAGCTCGCCGCCGCGCTGGCGGACCACCGGGTGGAGCCGATGCCGGGAGTGGCCGACACGCTGCGCGAGCTGGGCGGCCGGCACCGGCTGGCGCTGCTCACCAAGGGCGCGGTCGACGAGCAGCAGGGCAAGATCGACGCCTCCGGCCTGGCCGGGTTCTTCGAGCTGGGTACCCACATCGTCCGGGAGAAGCACGTCGACGCCTACCGTGGGCTCGCCGAGCGGCTGGAGCTGGACCCGACCGGCACCTGGATGATCGGCAACTCGCCGAAGTCCGACATTCTGCCGGCGCGGGCAGCCGGCTGGCGTGCGGTGCACATCCCGGACGAGAACGGCTGGGCGCTGGAGCACGCCGACCTCGACCCCGAGGACTCGGGCGTGCTGCGTCTGCGTTCCTTTCAGGATCTGCTACGCCACTTCTGAGGTCCGTTCTGAGACCCCGCTCTGAGGTCCCGGCGTGGGCCTCGGGAATCCAGTAGGTGTGACCACGTCGAAAGTTGCTCTCGCGTGGGCATAACCGTGCGATGGACTGCCTTGCTCTCTACGGAAGCTCACCTCGAGGCGCGGCGGGGTGTGCGCCTGGGGGGACGACCAGTCGTGCCGAGTGCGTCCGACCTGGCCTGAGCCAGGCAACACCGGACACCTGACCGCAGGAGCCGGACATGGTCACTCAGCACCCGCCGCTGCCGGCGGCCACCCGCCGACGTCGCTTCCGCCTCGGGATCGCGCTGCTGGTCAGCTGCGTCGCTCTCGTCGCCTGGATCGCCGACCTGTCTGTCAGCCTGCCGATGCACTACGAGACCGAGGGCTGGCGGCTGGCCTGGACCGGTTACGACGTCGCGGAGCTGGGCGCGCTCGCGACGACGGCCTACTGCGCGCTGAGGGACCGCTGGGCCCTGATCCCCGCCTCCGTCGTCACCGCCACCCTTCTTCTTTGTGACGCCTGGTTCGACATGGCTCTTTCGTCCGGGACCGATGACTTCTTGATCAGCCTGGCGACCGCGCTGCTCGTCGAGATCCCGACGGCGACAGTGCTCCTCCTGGTCGCCTGGCGCCTCACCCGGCGGCTGCGGGACAAGGCGACCGATGCCGTTCAACCGGCCGCGGCGACCCTGGAAGTCGCGCTGCGTGACGCGGCGTTCGGGGCCGAGCTACGCGCGATCCTGGACGGGCCGAGTATCGCCACCCTGGCCATGATCGGCACCGATGGCGAGCCCCATTCGCGCGTGGTGGGGCTGCACCGCGAAGGCGACGCGCTGCTGCTGTCGATCGTGGCCCCGCGGCAGCCGTCCAGTGATCTGGCGAAGGACGCCCAGGTGAGCGTCTCGGTCTTCGATCTGACCAACCCGCGCACCGCCGTCGAGATTCGAGGGATCGCCCGCCTGCTCGCGGACGGCGAGCGACCCGGGCCCGTGGCACTCGTGCGCGAAGCCGAGCCCGCGCCGACGCCCACGCCGCTCGCGCGTACGTCGGAACCGTCGGAACTGCTGGATCCGGCGGATCCCGCCGGGATTCGCCTCGTCGCCAGACTTTCCCCACCGCCATCACCCGCCTGGCGTCCTGACCAGGCCCGGCCCCGCCCTGCCGGGCACATGATCGTGACTTCAGCCCCCGGGTGGTCGTGACTGACGCCGTTCCACAACCACCCGAGGGCCAAATCGGCGATCATGCCGATGGGTGCGCCTTGGCGGTCCTGGCCTTGTGGCTTCCACTGAGCGCTTGGTCAGCGCTTGCGGAAGTCCTGGCGGAGGGAATCGCCGTGCCGTTCGAAGGCGGCCCGCACCGGCATGCCGACCGCTACGTCCTCCGGCGCGCATCCGACGATGTTGCCCACCACCCGTAGATCTTCCTGCTCGGCGAGCTGAACCACGGCGATGACGTAGGGAACCGGCAACGTCGGGTGGAACGGGTGGTGATTGACGGTGAAGGTGAAGACCGTCCCGTCACCGCTCGCCGGCTCCGCGGCCAACTCGCCCCCGCATGCGGAACAGCGCGCTGCCTCCGGATAGGTCCAGCGCTGGCAGGCCAGGCAGCGCTGGACCAGCAGCCTGTCGCCCGCGTCGAGACGCGACGTCGTCATGGCACCCCCATGCTTCCTGGCTGCGCGAGCCGAACCGATGGGCACGGGCCCCCGCCTCTCCCGACCGTAAGCCCAGCAAGCTGCCGGGATTCGACGTGGTGCGTCTGGCCCCCGGCGCAGCCTGATCTGAGACGCCGACTTGCCTGCGCAGACGCCGATCATCCGGCTAGCTGCTGCGCCTTGATCGAGAAATGCGCAGGGATAAAGAGGACAAATTGGGGTGTCGAACGCCGTCTGGCCTGCGCAACGAGCGATCAGGCGTCCTTGATCACCGGCTGCGCAGGGGAACTGGTGGGCCGGTGGCCAGGTGGTGATCAGGCCGCCGTCGATGCCCACAAAGCGACGGGTGAACCGGGTCGCTTCCGGTGACCGAGGCGCGCTCTGGGTCATAGCGTCGGCCGTATGACGGGACTTCCGGAGCGGCGGGCCATCATCTCCGGCATCGGAATCTCCCGGATCGGCCGGCGCACCGGTATCCCGGGCCTCGACCTGACGGTGGAGGCGTCCCGGCAGGCGATCGCCGACGCGGGCCTGCGACCGGAGGACATCGACGGGGTCGCGACGCTGGGGGACACTCCGGTCAAGGCGGCCTGCGACGCCCTCGGGCTGGCGCCGAACTATCTGGGCGGCGGCATCGACACCGGCGGCCTGCTCTCCCCGGTCATGTCTGCCGTTGCCGCGGTCGATACCGGGCGGGCCCGGCACGTGCTTGTCTACCGGACGGTCCAGATGATCGGCGGCGCGGTCCTCCCCGACGGCGCGGCCCCGCATCTTGAGGGGGCCGGCCTGAGCCCCACCCCGGACGGCAACGGGTCGGGCCCCGTCTATCCGGCGCGTGACGGCCTTGCCGGCGGGATGGACGAGCTGATGGGCGCTCACGCCTACTCGGCCGCGAACTGGCTGGCGATGCACTGCCGCCGGCACATGCACCTGTACGGCACGACGAAGGAGCAGCTCGGCGCCCTGGCCGTCAACAGCCGGCGCAACGCCGGACTCAACCCGGCGGCCGTGTTCCAGACCCCGATCACGCTGGACGACTACCTGTCCGCCCGGCTCATCTCCGAGCCGTTCGGCCTGCTGGACTGCGACGTGCCCATCGACGGCTCGATCGCGCTGGTGGTGTCCGTAGCGGATCATGCGACCGCCTGCGAGCACCCCGTCCGGGTCGAGGCGATGGGCGGCTCGACCGGGCCCGGCGGCTGGTACCTGCGACCCGACTACCCCAGGATGGCGTCCTACGACGCCGCGGCCGAGCTGTGGTCGCGGACCGACCTGCGGCCCGCAGACGTCGACTTCGCCGAGGTCTACGACGGCTTCACGTTCCTCGCCCTGGCCTGGCTGGAGGCGTTCGGGTTCTGCGGCGAGGGCGAGGCCGGCCCGTTCGTCGCCGACCCCGGGCGGATCGCCCTGGAGGGCTCGTTCCCGATCAACACCTACGGCGGCCAGCTGTCCGCCGGCCGGATGCACGGCTACTGGATCGTCCACGAGGCCTGCCTGCAACTGCGCGGACAGGCGGGCGAACGCCAGCTCGACCGTCACCAGGTGGCCGCCGTCGGCGCCGGCGGTGGCCCCATCGCGGGCGCACTGCTCCTGAGAGCCGGCTAGCCCAGGTCAGCCGCCCAGGGACTCAGCCGCCCAGGGACTCGGCCGCCCGGGGACTCAGGCGCCCGGGGACATCGCCTGGGCGCTGAGCAGGTGAGCGGCGGCGCGGACCTGCGCGATCGCGACGCGCCAGGCGGCGTCCACGATCGAGCCGACCGCCTCCGGCGCTGGCCACAGCAGGCAGGACGGCGGCAGGCAGATCCGGTAGGCGAGCGTGCCGGACTTCTCGTGCGCGATCCACGCGCCGCAGGTCTGCGCGGGCGCGAGCGTGGAGATCGCGATCAGTGCTGCGGTCAGCTCGGCGTCGTCGGCCGGCCGGCCGGCACCGCTCGGCACTCCGGCGTCGTCGAACGTCCCGAGGCGGTCGAGCTGGCCCATCCGGCTGAGCTCGCCCAGCCGTTCGAGGTCGCCCGGACGCAGCAGCCCGGGATCCAGATGGGTGTCGAGGATCATCGTGCCGGCGCCGTAGAACGGGTGATCGCCCGGAGTGGGCGGCGCCAGCCGCGCGATGGTCGCCGGCGCCCGGCGGCCCAGCCCGACCTCGTCGTCGGCCGTGAACGAGAACTCGGGGTCGGCGCCGAGCCCGAACCCGGAGGCCTCGCCGTCGGCCGGGTCCAGCGAGCCGGTGACCGACGCCTCGGAACGGCCCGCCGGCTGGGTGTCGCCCTGCTCACCCGGCACCAGCGGCTCGGCCAGCACCAGGAAACCCGTGCCGTGACCGTCGTCGGCGATCTGGCCGTCGAACAGGAGCCGGCCGAGCGCGTCCCGGACGTGCGCGTCCCGGAACGCGTTGCCGAGGTGACCGGGCACGGTCAGCGGCTTCGCGCCGGGCCGGCCCGGGTCGGGCGGGACGCTGAGATCGGGCAGCCAGGTGCGACTGCCGGCGGCCAGCGCGGTCAGCAGCAGCGCGAGCGGGCCGCGCAGCCCGTCGAGCGGCGCGTCCAGCCGGGTGACCAGCCGGGGCCGGCTCGGCTCGCTGATCGGCTCGGCCAGCCGTGGCCAGCTCATCAGCTCCTCGTGCACCGGCGGGGTGACCGGCCGGGTCCACTCGACGACGACCGTCTCCGATCGGGCATCGTCGCCCAACGGGGTCGCGGCCGTGAGCGAGAGGCCGGCCGGGTAGTCGAGGACCGCGCGGAAGGCGCCGAACAGCGACGGCAGGCCCGCGGCCAGCTCGGCCACCGTGCGCGCGTCGGCCAGCGGCGCGACCGGCGAGTCCGCCAGGCTGACGAAGACGATCCACTGCTGGTAGCGGACCAGCCGGCCCAGCGCTCCGGCGATCTCGTCCGGGTGGTCGCCGAGCATGGTCTCCGGGAAGAACCAGGTGGTCAGGCAGGGGGCGTCGGTCGCGTCCAGGCCCCACCCGCCGACGACGGTGAGGTCGTCGGCAGCTGTGTCGGCCAGCAGGGCGCGGTTGCGGTCGTTGCACCAGGCGGCCCGTTCGTCGACGTCGCCCGGCAGGTAGTCCAGCACGGTGCGGACCCGGATGCCGAGGCCGAGGTCCTGATGGTCGGTGACGGTCAGCTCGGACCGGCAGCGCGCGGCCGGGCCGGACGGGTCGTAGGTCCTCGTCCACCACTCGGCGGTCAGCGTCCGGCCCGGCTCGTGGCCGGTGACCCGGTGCGGCGGTGCCATCAGCGAGGTCAGCGTGATCGGCAGCACGAGCGGGCGGACGACGTCGTCGCCGTTCATCGCCTCCTGGGCGCCCAGCCGGATGTCCGGCAGGGCGTCGAACAGGATGTCCCGGCTCGGGCGCGGGCCGTTCGCCGGGTGCGCGGAGCCCGCCGGGACGGCGCCGCGCGCCGGGCCGCCGAGGCCGACGAGCGCGGGCGCGGCCTCGTCGGCGCGGATCAGCTGGTCGACCGCGACGAGCCGCGCCCAGGACCGGTCCGGCGACCAGAGCGACGGCCCGAGGTGTACCCGGGCGACCGCCTCGACGGTCCCCGCCACCGGGTCGAGCACCAGGGCCGACCGTCCGTCGTCGGCGTTGCGCCGCGCGAGCAGCCGCAGCACGTCGGGGGACGCGGGAACCTTGCTGGCCACCTCGGTCGAGATGCGCAGCGAGCCGGCCCGGCGGTCGTCCGGCGCCGGGCGCGGGGTGACCCGCAGCCGCTGCCGGCCCTGGTACGGCCACCAGTCGAAGCCGGCCGAGCCCAGCACGGACCACTCGACATCGGGCCCGACCAGCGAGGCGTAGAGCGCGTCCAGCGCCAGGGCCGGCTCGTCGCAGGCGGTGGAGCTGGCGGCGAAGGCGAGGCCGGCCGGCCGGCGCGAGGCCGGGCCGATCGGGTAGCGGTCGGCCGGGGTGAGGTCCTCGCCGGTGAGCAGCACCCGGCGGGCCAGCATCGACGCGCCGGCCGCCGCCAGCAGCACCTCGCGCAGCAGCGTCACCGTCGTGCGGGTGCCCGCGGCCATGACCGCGTTCGGCAGGAAGACCGTCCAGGTCGGCGCGCCGCCGCGCAGCACCCAGGCACCGACGCCGTGCGCGGCCCCGGGGTCGCGGGCGTCCTGGATGTTGAGCGCCGTCAGCACCCCGGCGATGTCGTCGCTCGGCCGGACCGTGACCGGCGTGCGCATGGTGATCAGCAGGCCCTCGCCGGCCTCGGGACGCGGGTCCTGCCGGCTGGCCAGCACGACGCTGGTCAGCAGGCCGGCCGGCGCCGACTCCGGCGCGGTCACCACCTCGACCGGACGGTCCTCCGGCGTGAAGAACGGCCCCCAGCTGAACGGGACCTCGCACCGGAAGCCACGGCCGTCACCGGCGCCCCACACCGGGCCGCCGTCGCTCTCCTGGTCGTAGCGCAGCCCGTCGAACGCGGCCAGCAGCCCGCGCCAGAGCGGGGTGTTGTCCGCCTCGGCTCCGGCGTGCAGCAGGTCGTGGTAGCGGGTGACGCGGTGCCGGCCCGGGCGGGCCTCCCCGTCGGAGTCGCGGGCGACGAACGGCACGCCGGCGACCTCGTCGTGCAGCCCGTCGCCGAGCGCGGCTACCGCGGTCGCGATCTGGTCGCCGACCGCCGCCACGGCCAGCCGGGCCAGCGCCGCGCCGCCGGGCGCCGTGTCGTCCGCCTCGTCGTCGGAGTCCTCGTCGGGGTCGTCGTCCTCGTCCTCATCGTCGTCGTCCTGCTCGAGCCGGCCGACGACGAAGGAGCACGACAGGTACAGCGCGTCCGGGGCGAGGTCGGCGGCCTCGTCCAGAAAGGCTTCCAACGCCAGCCGGTCAGACAGGTCGAGGCCATCCGGCTGGGCCGGCGCCACGGGCTCCCGGCCCGCCTCGGCGCTGGTGCCTGTCTCGGCTACCGCTTCTGTCCCGGCTTCGGGGTTTGCCTCAGCTACCGGGCTTGCCTCGGCCTCGGTTCCCGTCCCGGCTTCGGGGCTTGGTTCGGCCTCGGGGCTTGCCTCGGCTACTGGGCTTGTCCTGGCCTTGGTGGCCGGCGGCTCGGAGTCGGCCGGCTCGATCCGTGCCGTCGGTTCGGTCGGGTCGTCGACCAGGCTGGAGCGATCGCCCGGCTCGTCGTCCTCGTCGTCCTCGTCGGCATCCGGGTCGGGGCGGTCGGGGATGGCCGGCCAGGGGCCGGCGATCCAGCGGTTCAGGGTGATCTCGGCGTTCAGCCGCTGGCACAGGGCCCGCGCCCGAGCCGGGTCACCGATCGTCGAGACGGGCGTGGTGACCCGCAGCACGGCGACGGCGGACGCCCCGTCGGGCACCGGGAGCAGCTCCAGCAGCGTCCCGAGCTCGCTGTGGCGCCAGAGCAGACCGGTGCCGTCCGGGCCAGGCCCGATCCATTCCTCCTCGGCGCCCAGCTGGCTGAGTAGATGGGTCCGTAGGTCGGCGGCGAGCGGAAGGCCGGTGTTGAACGCGACCGCGTCACTCACCGTTGCCGCCGTGGGAGGCGGGAAGATCATGCGGGTCCGGCGTGGCGCCCCCGGCCGCCGGGTCGGCCTTGCGCGGCGCCGGCGGACCACCGGCCGCCGGACCGCCCGCCGTCGTGCCGTTCGCGGTCGCGCCGCCGTCCTCCGTCGGCGTCGCGGCGGTGAGCTCCCGCGCCCGCGCGATCGCCGCGGTCTCCGACTCCTCGGCCGCGAGTGCCCGGACCGCGTCCGCCACGAGGATCTCGTGCGCGTCGCTGACCGGACCGGGCCCGTCGGTCGCGGCGCGCGCCTCGTCGGTCGCCGGCAGCCGGTCGGTGTCCACTGTCCGGGTGTCGGTCGCGGCGTGCGCGGCTCTCGCCGCCTCGGCGGTGGCCTCGGCGCGGCGGGCCGCGGCCGCCGGGTTGGGCAGCGGCTTGGTCAGGCGCGAGCTACGCCAGCCGAACTCGCGCGGCGCGACCAGCTCGTCGCACGGCACCACGGACAAGGCCGTCGGAGTCCACTCGACGACGGCGTCCTGCTCGAACTCGGCGCCCAGCGCGCGCGCCCGTGCCCTGGTCAGGCCGGCGACGGCGATGCTCGTCTGCGCCTGGCGGCCGCCGCCGACCGCGGGCCACGAGGGCAGGCCGGTCGTCGCGACCCGGCCCGCGAGCGCGCGCTGCCGGTTGGCGTTCTCGTGCGGGCGCAGCCGGCGGGAGCGCGGGTTGAACGCGGTGAGCACGTGCACCCGCTCCACGCCGGGGAAAGGGAACTCCCCGCCGGCGGTGCCGGCGGGCGCTGAGCGCACGACCACGGTGGTGTCCTCGACGCCGATCTTGACCTCGGCGCTCGGGTAGTCGTCAAGCCGGCTTTCGAGATCCGTGGCGGCGCGCAGCCTGGTGAATGCGTCGTCCAGCCGGGCCACCTCGGGCCGGCGGTGGTCCGGGTCGGAGGCCAGCAGTTCCTGACGCCGGGAGAGGTAGGAACGGCAGATCGCCGCGACGGAGGTCTCCGGCTGGGCCCCGAGCAGGGCCAGCAGGTCAGCGCGGGTGGGGTTCGGGCGCTTGGACACGTCAACCTCCGGGGGCCTCGGTGGACCCCCGCGACCGTGCCCGGTTCGGGAGATCCGCGTTACCGCTACCAGTTGTCACCGGCGGCGATCAGGTCGTTCCTGGGGCACCTTGCGCGAAGGTTGCCGGACGGCGAGCCAGGCCTTGACGCAGTCCTCTTGACCACGAGCCAGGTTAGAACCTCCGTATACGTCTCGCAAGATTCAGCCGTCGGTGCCGAGGTCGTTACTGAATGCGTGACAATGCTACCGGCGGGAACCGACGATTCTGGCGTCGTCGCCGGACTCGCTCCCGGCAACCTGCGCCTGACGGACGGCAGCCGCCCGGTAGATCGACGTGTCCTGCCGGTTCGCGCTGCGTCGGCAGGTGAGCGGCTCGACCAGTCGGGTCGGTGTCAGGCCGTCGCCGAGGCGGGCGGAGTCGGCGAGGCCGGCCCGGTCGGGGGAGGCGTGGTCGGCGGTGGGGACGGCGAGGTCGGCGGTGAGGTCGGCGAGTCGGCAGCCTTCGCGACCACGAGCGTGACGTTGCTCCCGCGGCCGATCATGGCGCCCGGGGTGGTCGACTGCGTCAGCACGGTGCCGGGCGCGGCGCTGCTCGACTGCTGCGTCACCGTGACGGTCAGGCCGTAGGAGGTCAGCAGCCGCTCGGCATCGGCGCGCTGGCGGCCCCGCGCGTCGGGCATCGCGACCTGCGCGCTGACCACGGTGATCGTCACCTCGGCATGCACTGGCACCTTCGAGCCGGGTGCGGGGTCGACGGTTTCCACCAGCCCAGCGGTGATGGTCGACGGCCCCGGGTCCTGCCTGACCGTGGCGACCAGCCCGGCCTGTGTCAGGGCGGTCTCGGCCTCGGCCTGGGTTTTGCCGGCGACGTCGGGAACGGCGGTCTGGCCCGGGCCGGTGGACACCGTCAGCGTCACGGTCGCGTTCTTGGCCGTCGTCGTATTGGCGGTCGGGTCGGTGGCGGTGACCGTGCCGGCCGGTTCCGAGGCGGCGACGGAGGAGATCGCGATGTCGGTGAAACCAGCCCGGTGCAGGGCGTCCTGCGCGTCGTTCGTCGTCATCCCGACCACGTTGGGCACGGTGGCCAGCGACTTCGTGCCGACCGGCGCGACAACCAGGATCGTGACGCTGGACCCAGGCGGAACCTCGACGCCAGCAGCGGGGAAGATCGCCGCCACGTGGCCGGGGCTGACGTTCGCCGGGCCGCTGATCGAACGCACGACGACGGTCAGGCCCGCGTCCTGCAGGTTGGACCGCGCGGCGCTGTCGGTCAGCCCGACGACCTGGGGGATCTTGACGGAATCCATGCCGGCCGAGACGACCAGCGTCACCGTGTCGGCCGCCTCGATCTCGATGCCCTCGCCCGGCTGGACGCTGAGGACGGTGCCCTTCGGCTTGAGGTCGGCCTTCATCTCGAACTGCAGGTGAGCGAAGCCGGCCGCGTGCAACCGGGCCTCTGCCTCCTTGATGGAGAGGCCCACCAGCTGGTCCGGGATGGTCAGCTGTGCGGCCAGAGTGGCGTTGGCCGACCGGCCCGAACTGTCCAGCGCCGCGGCGGCCGCCACCCCGACGGCCGCCAGTGCCACGATCACGCTGAACGCGCTGATCACGGTTGTCCACGGGATCCGGCCGCCCGGCGCGAAACCGGGGAACCACCGGGCGAGCGCCGCCAGCGGACCGCGCCTGCGGGGCGGTGGCCAGGTCGACCGGCCTGAGTCGTCGAGACCGTTCAGCGAGAGGGTTTCCATGGTTCGGCCCGGGCCGCGTGGCGAGTCGCCGCCCAACATGACCGTCCGCTGGCTGATCCGGTTGACGCCGCCGGAGCCGTAGTCGAAGTCGGTGTAATCGAGGTCGTCGGGGTCCAGACCGGAGGCTGGGTCGAGATCGGTGTAGTCCAGGTCGCGGAAGCTCTGGGCGTCGGAGTCGTCCGAGTCCTCGCCGACGGAGCCCAGCCGGGCCAGGTAGCCGATCGTGAGCTCGTTGCCGTCCTCGCCCCAGATGCTCAGGTCACCGAAGGTGAAGTCGTCCTTCAGACCGGAAACTGGGATCGGACCGCTGCCAACCGTCGGCGGGTCCTCGTCCTCGTCGGCGAGGTCCGCGCCGGTCGAGTCGCTCGCGGCGCTGCCGGCCACGGATCCCTGGGACTGGTCGGTCGCGGCGGAGCCCTGCAGCCCGGCGCCGGAGCCGTCACCCAGTGAGTCGTCACCCAGTGAGTCGTCCTCGGCCGCGGCGGCGTCCGGCGACGCGGCTGCCGCGCCGGCCCGCGCGGTGCTGGCCGCACCGGTGCCGGCCTGTTCCGCGTCGGCCGTCGGAGCTGTGCCGGCCTGTGAGGCGACGGTCAGCGCCACACCCGCGGCCGGGGAGCCCGTACCGGCGCCGGACGGGTCAGACGGATCGGAGCTGGCCGCGTCCGTGCCGTCGGCCGCTGGTGCCCCGGTAGCGGCCCGCTCCGCGACGGCCCGGCTCCCGGCGTCGACGGCCGCCTCGGCGCTGGCCACCGCCTCACCGGCGGCCACGGCGCTCACCGCCGGAGTGCCTTCCCCGAGGCCGCCGCCGGACCCGTCGGCGGGCGCCGCGGGGTCGGCCGCGTCGCTACCCACCGCGTCGCTACCCACCGCGTCGGCGCCGGCCGCGTTCGTGCCCGCCGAGCCGGCGGCCGGCGCGGCACCGCTCGGTTCGCCGCCGTTCGCGGCCTTGTCCGTCGGCGCGAAAGCGCCGCTCTCGGCGGCCACCGGCTCGCTGGCCGGGGGAGTGACCCAGATTGGCGTCGTGGCCCGGATCGTGCTCAGTGCCTGGAGCCGGCCGACGATCTCCGCCGCGGTCGGGCGCTCGGCCGGGTCCCGCCGCATGGCGGCCCGCACGACCTCGGCCAGCTCCTCGTCGAGCCCGTCGAGGTCCGGGTCCGAGTTGACGATCCGGTACAGCACCGCTGGCACCGCTCCGCCGCCGAACGGGCGCCGCCCGGTCGCCGCGAAGATGATCAGGCCACCCCAGGAGAAGATGTCGGCGGCCGACGTCACCCGCTGGCCGCGAGCCTGTTCCGGGGCCATGAACGCGGGAGTGCCGACGACCAGGTCGCGGGTCACCGTGACGCTGTCCGGCGCCCACGCCACCCCGAAGTCGATCACGCGCGGGCCGAACTGCGAGAGCAGGACGTTCGACGGCTTGAGGTCGCGGTGCACCAGGCCGGCCGCGTGGATCACGGTGAGCGCCGAGGCGACGCTGACGGCGACCCGCTCCACGTCGGCCGATCCGAGTGGCCCGCGCCGCGACACCGTCTGGGACAGCGGCGGCCCGTCGACGAACTCGGTCACCAGGTAGGGCGCGCCGTCCGGGGGGTCGACGGCGTCGAGCACCTCGGCGGTGCAGTAGCGGGCGACCCGGCGGGCGACCTCGGCCTCGCGCCGGAACCGGGCCCGGTACTCGGGGTCGTCGGCCAGCTCGGCGCGCACGATCTTGACGGCGACCCGCCGGCCGGACGGGGATCGGCCCAGGTAGACGGTGCCCATGCCGCCCTCGCCGAGGCGGCGCAGCAGCTGATAGCCGTCGAGCTCGCGCGGGTCGGACGGGCGCAACGGGCTGCCTGGCAGCTGCGGCGCCCGCGCCGGTGGGCGCGCCAACGCACGCGACGCGCCTCCGCGTGAGTCCACGTCCCCCCCGTTGACCAGAGATTTGTCGGACGGCCGCGCGTCCCACTGTGAGGACGCCCCAGGCGACAGTTTGGTTGTCTTCTGTCGTATACCTGACACGTCCGACAACCCCTGACACCGACTCGCCGGGAGGCCCTCGCCGGCCACGCTGCGTGTCCGGCGAGGAGCGTGATCCGCCGCCGGGGTTGTCCGGAGCCGGCCGCGGGTCAGGTCGGTTGGATCATGTCCCAGCGGTTGCCGGCGAGGTCGAGGAAGACCACGACCCGGCCGTATGGCTCATCCCGGGGCTCGCCGACGAAGGTGACGTTCGCGGCCCGCATGCGCTGATAGCTCGCCTCGAAGTCGTCGACGTGCAGGAAGAAGCCGACCCGACCGGCCGCCTGGTGACCGACCGCGTCGGACTGCGCCGGTCCGTCGGCCCGCGCGAGCAGGATCGAGGTCTCGGCGCCCGGAGGGCGGACCACCACCCAGCGCTTGGGCCGCCCGTCGTTGGTCGTCGCCGGCGAATCCTCGATCAGCTCGAAGCCGAGCACCTCGGTGAAGAAGACGATCGCGGGGTCGTACTCGTCGACGAGCACCATCACCTGGGCGAGCTTCACCGCACGACCCTAGCCAAAAGGCCGCGTGCGGCGCGCGGGTCAGGGAGCGCCGGTGGCCTGCGCGGCGAAGTCGAAGACCAGCCGGTCGGGCTTGGCCAGCTCGGTCACCCGGTAGCCGGCGACGCCCGAGAGGCCGATGCCGAAGTGGACGTAGCCCTCGAAGTCGCCGGCCAGCGCGATCTGCCGGATGGCCGGCAGGCCGCCGCCGTCGATCGGGCTCGTCACGGTCGGCTGGCCGGCCGCGTCGTGCGCCGCAGCCGGGGTCAGCACGATCTGGAAGAACGCCTGCCCGGAGAGCGCCATCGCGGTGCCCTGGCCTGGCTTGAGCACCTGGTTGACGTACTGCGCGGTGTAGCCCGGCAGCCCGCCGGTGAACTCGAACACCACGCGGTCGAAGCTGAGCCCGCCCGCGATGTCGTGCCCGGCGGTCACGTTGACCAGCTCGGGCGGAGGCGTCGTCGACCGGACCTTGGACGTCGGCCCGCTGGGCCAGGCGGGCGCGCTCGGCGCCTGCGCCTCACTGGGGCTCGGCTGTGGTGCGGCGACCTGGCTGGACGTCGCCGTCGGGGCGCCGCTTGAGGTGGCCGGTGTCGAGGGCGCGGCCGAGCCGCCGCTGGAGCAGCCGGCGAGGACGCCGGCGACGAGCGCCAGCACGGGCAGAACGGCGCGGGCGCTCGGCCGTCGGGCCGCCCGGACCCGCGTCGCCGGCGCGGGGGGAGGTGCGGTCGCAGGCACGGAGGCGAGCGTGCGGGTCCGTGAGCTGGTTGACGGCATGACGGCCTCCGACCTGATGCCCGGTCCGCCGGACCGGCGGCTCCCGGGAGCGCTGAGGGTACGCCCGCGGCGGCGCCCGTACGGCGGGAATGTCCTCATGCTGACGGCCTCGGCGCCGGCGGGCCAGGCCCGGACGGCCCGTCCTCGCCCGCCCTTGCGGACCTGGGATTCGCTCATGGCGCCGCGGCCACCGCGATGACCCGGGTACCAGCCGCGGCGGTCGCCCCGGTCGTGATGGCGTCGCCGAAGGCCTGCGCGCCCCCGGCGGCGTCGAGGAGCCAGTAGCCGCGGCCGCTGGGGGTGGCCGCGATGCCGACGACGGAGCTCGACCCGGACGCCGAGCCGTAGCCGCCGGCGCCGCCGTGTGCGCTGACGACGCCGGCGGCGGTGACCGTCCAGTAGCCGGCCCCGGTCGGTGACGCGGCGATACCGACGGACCGCTGCGGGCCGGTCGCCGGGCCGGTGGGCTGCGCGCCGGGGGCGATCGCCTCGGCGTCCCCGAACGGATAGACACCGCCGGCGGCGTCGAGGAGCCAGTAGCCGCCGCCGGTCGGGGTGGCCGCGATGCTGACGATCGGGGCCCCGGGCGCGGTGAGTAGCGACCCGTAGCCGGTCAGGGTGCCGTGCGGGACGACGGTGCCGGTGGCGGTGACGGTCCAGTACCCGCCACCGGTCGGCCCGGCGGCGGCCGCCACGACCGTGCCGCCGCCGGCCGCCGCCGGCACCGCGGGCGCGTCGCCACCCGGTCGCCCCGCCCCCGCCGCGGCGCCCAGGCACTATCCGCGG
>NZ_JADWYX010000014.1:68798-116031 GCF_016786355.1 Frankia sp. AgB1.9 | reverse complement strand
GCCGCGGGGGGGGGGCCCCCCCCCCCCCCCCGGGCGCGCCCCGCCCCCCCCCCCCCGCCGACGCGAGCCGCGGCGCGAACGGCTCGGCTCGGCGAGCCGCCGCACGAGCCGTTCGCGCCGAACCCGATGCCCGACGGCCCGGCTCAGCTTGTCGACGAGCCGAGCCAGGTGCTGCTGCGCCGCGCCGAACTCGCGGCCGAAGCCGCCCTACGCGCCGATGCGGTCCACTCTCCATCCCCGGCCCTGGCGGCGCGGATCGGCGCGCGTCCGGCAGCCGGCCCGGACCGCGCCGGGTGGGACGCGGCCGTCGGCGCGCTCGCCGTCTACCGCGCCCGACACCAGCCAGATACCCCAGCCGCCGACCCCGGGCCGCCGCCCGGCGCCCATCCCCACGACAGGCAGAGCGACCCGTGGATCCGCCACCTCGATCAGGCCGCGCGCCTCGTCGAGACCTGGGCCAACGCCCTCCCACCTCCGGCCCGCGCCCGGTTCTACACAGCGGCCACCACCGTCCCCCGGCAACGCGCCCTCGCCGGCCTGCACGCCCTCCTCGATCACGGCCACCACCCCGACCGACTCCACCGGGCGCTCACCGCGGAACCGCTCGCCGACGTCCGCGTCGGCGCCGCCGTACTTGAGCAACGGGTCGCCGATCTCTGCCGCCAGGCGGGCCTCGAGGCGGCGCTCTACGACCTGCCTGCCCCTGTGACCGCGCAGCAGGAGTGGAACACCGTCACAGGCCTTCTCCTCGAAGCCGAGATCAACTATCTGGCGACGCAGCCCACCGCGACCCTCGCGGCCTCCTGGCGCGACCTCCGCAGCGGCCCCGCCATCGCAGCGCTCGCGGCGGGCGGAGGCGGGATGCGCCCCGGTCAGTCATCGACCGACGGGATGTCGAGCGCGGTCCAGCTGACCCGCATCGAGGCCGCCCTCGACCGCCAGATCACCCACGCCGTGTCCCGCGCCACAGGCGAACCCGCCGAGTACCTCACCGGACTGCTCGGCCCCCAGCCAGACACCGAACCCGCCGCCACCGCCTGGGAGCAATCCGCTCTCCGCATCGAGGAATATCGCCATCGCCATCTCGGACTGTCCTACGGCTCCCCGGCCGATCCCGAAGCGATCGATCCGAAGCGCCGCGCGCTCGGGTCTCGCCCTGCCGGGTCCGCAGCGACCAGCTACGACGACGCCTGCCAACTCGACGAAGCGTTCAGCGCGACGTTGCCTTTCTGACGCGGTTTTTGTCTCTACCGCCCTGAGAGGAACACGCCCAAGGTTGGGTGCAGGTTCGCGGAGGTGGGCGGGAGGAGAGGCTGAGATACCGCGTCTCCATCATTCGGTCACAGCAGTGCCGCCTCATCAAATACACCTGCTGGACGAGATCACAAGCGTGGTGCCGGAGTCCTTGCCGTGACGGTAGATAAACATCCAATTGGTACTCCGCCCATCCGTCCGTGCGGATTGTCGCCTCTCGCCGTCCCGCGAGGAATCTACCTGGCGAGCAAGTCCACGGGACAACCTGGCTCGCAATTTTCCGGCAACCGCCGAAACTGGCAGAATGGACTTGACCATCGGTAGAACGAATGCGACAAGCTGGAGATCGCCTGCAGCCAGGCCGCCAGTGGCGGCGGAACGCCTATCGTCCAGCGTCCGGGCTGTGGCCTGGCCTCGACCACGACCAGGCCAGCGCCGCGGCGCTACTGCTTCTTGATCTTTTCGGCTAGTTGCGCGGTCGCGGCCGTCACCAGTTGGTCGGAGGGCTCCAGGCCTGATATTACGAAGAGGATGTCCTCCACCCTGCCGGTGGCAAAGAAGACGAAATCGACGTAGAAGCTGACCGGGGAGCCTTGCACCGTCGCCGGGAGGGCGAACGAGTACCGCTTCAACGCTCCAGGTGGAGTCTCGGTGTCGCGTGTGGTCATCGCGCCCAGTTGGAAGGAGTTGCCACTGAGCCCCTCCTCCATCAGGTGGGTGGCCAGCTTGCGCATGCAGTCGTCGAAGACCGGTTCCTTGACGAGTTCGACATCGCGCGCGACCTGTGTGGTCGTCTCGATCGAGGCGGTGGAGACAACACTGATCAGACTGTTCGCGCTGCTCAGCGTCGGCCCGGTGACCGTGTCGACCGAGCTATCACTCATCAGCGCGTCGCAATGCGCCATGTCCGGGTACGTCGAGGGGTCAAAATCGTTCGAGCCATCGCTATTGTCGGCCGCTGTCACCGTGAAGCCGGCCGTCTCCGGGCCCTTGGTGTACAGGTAGTCCGCCGCTCTGAGTGCCGCAGGGGAAGCGTTAGGTGGCTTCGCCCCGTTAATGGCCGTCGCCGACGGCCTCCCGGTCACCGTCGACACGCTGCTATCAGTGGCCGAACCGCAGCCGTCGAGCGTGAGCACCAGCGCCACGATGGCGCCGACGGCCACCGGAGCGAACCTCGCGCGCGTCCTGATCGTACCCAACCCCATGCCAGCTCCCCATCTCCCACTCACATACCTGGACGACATCCAGGGCAAAGAGCGCAACGCGGAATGATAGCGGCGGCAACCATCGCGAGCGGGCCGTGGCGCTGACCTCGATCGAGCGATCAGTCCGTAGCTGGTGCCGTCGGCCGCGTTGCGTCGGCGGCCTACCCGACCCCGGCGGGCGGGCCGGGGAAACGGACCAGCCGCGAGACTGACACCGCGCCCCGGCCCGACCCAGCAGCTCTGCTGTCCCGCTGCCGCTGATATCGATGCCGTCGACCGGACTGGAGACTCTGCGCCTCGATGTCCGGCCATGTCTGAGGCGTTGTGTGCCGTCGGTCATGGTGCGCGACGCGGGGTGCGACGCGCCCGGCGAGCACGGCCGCTTGCGGCCGCGCGCAGCCGGTCGCGCGGCGCGGTGCTTGATCTCAGAACGAGCAATTCGGCAGCCTGCGACGTAGCACCTTCGTCGATGTCCGACCACTGGGGCTGCTCGTACCGGGACCGCCGAGCGGCGCACCCCTCGCGTGGGCCGTGATAGCTCGCGAGTGAAGGTCGCGCGGCGGGCGCGCCTCGGCGTCGGTGCAGGCGTCAGCCTAGCCGTGGCCACCGCAGGTAGCGGCGAGGCCGAACCCATCGGCCGGTGCCGGCGGCACGGAGCCTCCCCACGGGGTCAGCTGGACCGCGGCCCAGGTCGTCGCAAACCGTGACGACCTCCAGGAGCAGCTGACAGCAGCCGAGACCGCCCCGAACGGCATGGCATCACCTTGGCATCAGAACCACGAAGTCGCGATCTTCGGAACCAAGATCCCAGTACAAACGTGCAGGTCAGACCGGGTGGGGCGGGTGGGGCTCGAACCCACGACCGGAGGATTATGAGGACTTTTCCGGTTTGCGGTGTGCTGAGCTGCGTTGATGCACTTCACGCGGCACCGACGGGCGCCGAATACTCCGCTGTACCGCAGTTGCCTGATGGCAGCCTTTGAGGCGCCCACTCCAGCGAGGATCACTCGGTTACGGACCGTGGTTGCAACCGTAACGAACCACCGCGAGTACCTTCCGTAGCCGAGTCTGTGCTCTTCGCAGACTCGGCTCAGCGCACGCTGGCCAGGGAACGCCTGCTGTCGTCTGCGTCAGGGTCGAGCTCCCCGCAGGCATCCAATCCGTAGACCTCTGCGAGCCGGCCCTGGACGTCCACCGATGTCGGTCGGACGGGCTCGGTGCCATCCACCGACGTCCGCTGACGTCCGTCCCGTTGAAGACGTGATCCTGGGCTAACACCGGGCTACTCGGGCCACCCGATGACCCGGTCGACCTGGACGTCACGCAGGCGAGCGCCCGCAAAGTTGGCACCGGTGACGTTGGTCAGGCCGTGGGGATGGGCGCCCGTGTTCACGAAATCGAGGCGAACGCCAGTCAGGTCGGCGTCCCGCAGATCGGCGTCACGGAGATCGCATCCCCCGAACGAGGCGCCTCTCAGCGATGCTCCTCGCAGGTCCGCACTCCGAAAATCGCACATCTTGAACGAGCACCCGTCCAACGTCGCGTGGCGCAGATCAGCACTAACGAACGAACAACGATCGAACCACAGCTGCCCCGCCCGCGCTGTCGCCAGATTCTGGCCGTCGAAGCTCCGTCGCTTGACGACTGCTCCGTCACGAAACGAACCAAGCAACTGTGCGGATGTCCCGTCACGAGCCATGGCCAGCATCATGCCGATCCCAGCGGGCCGCATCACCACCTTCGCTGACACCGCGAAGCCCGGCGTCGCGATCTTCCCGGGTGCCCATGTCATCGTCCGGGACGACGAGGGCACTTCGCGCGCGCGAAAGTGGTCAGCGAACGGCGGTGGCGTAAGCCGGCTCTGCTCACGTCCCAGGTCGACCTTGCGACCTGTCAGACGGCGAGCACCGACCCGGATGATCTTTCCAGCCGTGGACACACCAATCGGTAGACGGACCGCGCATGAACGTCGCGCTGGCGGGAACGGAGAGGTGCCTGTGGGGTCGCGCGTACCCGAGACGGCTCGGGCGGGGCGCAGCAGCCCGCGGCTGTCGGGCCGCCTCAGCCCAGGGGCTTGCCGTCTTCCAGGTAGACGGTCTCACCGGCCGACCGAGCCGCCAGACACGCAGCCACCCGCCGAGCGAGCAACGCCACCATCAACCCGGGCAGCTGTTCGACCGCCGCGAACGTCCACCCGGCCAGCTCCTCGGCAGGCAGCCGGATACCCGCGGCCTCGTCCGAGCTAAGCCGCCCACCGTCGAACACGACGATCAACCCCTCGGTACGCTCCGCTGTCGCCGGCACCCAGTCGACCGCTAGAAGGTTGCCGAGTGGCCGGTCGAGGCTCAGCTCCTCGAACAGTTCCCGACGCGCCGCCGTATGCGGTGATTCATCCTGCTCGACGACGCCACCCGGAAGGTCCCAGCCCGGCCGGTACGTCGGCCGCACCAGCAGTACCCGGTCATCGTCGTCGACCAGCACCACCGCGGCTGCCATCCGCTTACGCGCCAGCCCACGCTGCCAGGCCAGCACCGGCGAACTCGTAGCGTCCACGGCCGTCACCGTAACGGGCCCATGTCACCGGCGAGTGGGGTGACCTGGCCGAACAGATCCGCCGTGTGCTGATGGACGGCATAATCGGCGCCATGATTCGTCCGCGACGGTTCGCCCTCGCTGTCCTGTTCGCGCTCGCGCTCGCGGGCTGCACCCTGTCAGGAGCAACCGCCGGGTCGGCCAACACCCCGACGCCCACCGGAGCGGCCCCCGCCGGGTCGGCGCCCGCCGGGTCGGCGCCCGCCGGACCACTGGTTGCATCGACGTCCACCTCGACCGTCTATCCGGCGCACTGCCAGGCCCAGGACAACAACGAGGAGCCCGACCCGACCTGCACACCCGGCGCGCTGAACCCCGCGGTCACCCAGGCCACCATCAAATCGACGATCTGCACGTCCGGCTGGACGGCCACGATCCGCCCACCCACGTCCTACACCAACAAGATCAAAGGCGAGGCGATCGCCGCCTACGGCGCCTACGCCGGCACTGCGATGGGCAGCTACGAACTCGACCACCTCATCTCCCTGGAAATCGGCGGCTCCCCCACCGCGGTCGCGAACCTGTGGCCCGAACGCGGCGAACACAACGACAAGGACCCCGTCGAGAACGCCGCCAAACGCGCCGTCTGCTCCGGCCAGATGACCCTCGCCGACGTCCAGCAGCAGATCGCCACCAACTGGGTCGCCCTCGGCCACAAACTCGGCGTCACCGGCATCCCAGCCTCCTGAACGAAACGGCCACGCGCGGTTCGGACGGGGCACAGTCCTTCGATGGCGTACGCGACGGCGCGTGCAAGCGCCTCAGCGGCAGCCGGGGTCTATGGCCGGGAAACTGCCGGCCATAGGCGCCGCCGCCGCGCACGCCGCATGGCTGACGATCTCACCGCCGTGGGCGCGCGCTCTTCACTCGGCACGTTCCGCACGCACCCCGCGCGGAGCGATACCGCGCTCGTCCAAGCCTGGCTGGGCTAGCTGCCGGTCGGCGTGTTCGCCTCGTCCGGGCGGTAGACGCTGATCCACTGCTCCACGTCGGCGGTGCGCCAGACCCGCCCAAGTCCCGGTTCGCCGGCTGGCTGCGGGAAGGTGGGACGCCGCGTGAGCTGGTAGCAGCGCGTCCGAGACCGCCCAAGGCGACCCATCAGGTAGCCAATACCCACGCTGTGTGAGCGCTGTCCGGGCCTCAAGACCCGCATATTGCCTGGTAACGGGGTATCTAAGGCCCGAGATCCACGACCCGACAGCGGCTGCCACTGTGGCTGCCTGAAACGGCGCCCGACGCCAATTTGATCCACTTCGGACGCGCTGACCTGCAAGAACGGGGAGCGCGAGTGGGGCGGGTGGGGCTCGAACCCACGACCGGAGGATTATGAGGACTTTTCCGGTTTGCGGTGTGCTGAGCTGCGAAGACGCAGGTCGTGCGCGACCGTGGATCGCCGAATACTCCGCTGTACGGGAGCTGGCTGGGTCTACGACTCGTCGGCGAGATCACAGATCCAGCGGGGCGTTCGCCATCGTTCCAGGGGCGGCCCTGACCCGGATGGGCCGCTTGGAGTGGCCGCGTTCTCATGCGTACGCGTCCCGTGGGAGCAGCGACCTGCGTCGGACGGAGGTGCCGCGCGGATGTCCTCGACGGGTGCCGACCACCGACCCGTCCCGGGCCGTCGCCAGCCGCCGGGACCGTGTCGGGCGTCGCCTGACTGCGCGCCTAGGTCAGCGCGAGTCGGCGCTTGGAAGACCATCGCTCATGCGATTGGAAGACTAGAGGTTCTGCGATTGGTAGACTGACGAGGTGGTCGACTATCGGCGCCGGATCATTGACGACACGCTGGACGAACTCCAGCCGCATCTTCGCGCCCTGTCGATCCACGGCCCGAAGGGCGTCGGCAAGACCGCGACCGCGATGCAGCGTGCCGCGTCGGTCATCGACCTCAGCCTGGCCGGCCAGCGCGAGATCGTCTCTGCGGACCCGTCGGTACTGACCAGCCTGCCCGGCCCGGTCCTGGTGGACGAGTGGCAGAGACTGCCCGAGGTCTGGGACCACGTGCGGCGCTCGGTCGACGCCGGCTCGCCGGCTGGCCATTTCATCATCGCCGGCAGTTCCGCTCCCCGGGGCGCCGTGATCCACTCAGGCGCCGGGCGGATCGTGCCGATGCGGATGCGTCCTCTAAGCGTGGCGGAGCGCGGCCTCGAAACGTCGACGGTGAGCCTGGCCGCACTCCTCGATGGGACCCGCGACATTGGCGGAACCACAAAGCTTCGGCTGACGGACTACGTCGAAGAGATCACCGCATCAGGCTTTCCCGCGATCCGCGGTCTGCCACCACGCGTCCGCCGCGCGGAACTGGATGCCTACCTGGAGAATGTGGTGCACCGGGAGTTCCCCGAGCAGGGCTACCCGGTTCGCCGGCCGGCCGTCCTGCGGGCCTGGCTTGCCGCCTACGCCGCCGCGACCTCAACGACGACGGCCTATTCGAAGATTCTGGACACAGCCACCGCCGGGCTGGCGAACAAGCCAGCCAAGGAGACCACGCTCGCTTACCGCGACGCGTTGTCGTCTCTGTGGCTGCTTGACCCGACAGCACCTTGGATCCCAGGTCGCAACCACTTCGACCGGCTCGCGCAGTCGCCCAAACACCACCTGGCAGACCCCGCGCTGGCCGCCCGCCTACTCGGGCTCGATGGCCCCGCGCTCCTGCGCGCTGAGCAGGGCAGCGCGAGCCTGTCGGAAGGCACGATCCTCGGCGCCCTCTTCGAGCACCTTGCGGCGCTGAGCATGCACACCTACGCCGAGGCAGCCGAAGCCCGAGTCGGCCACCTACGCACCCGTAACAACGACCATGAAGTGGACCTGATCGTCCAGCGGGCGGACGGCCGAGTGCTCGGTATTGAGGTCAAACTCGCCGACCGCGTCGAGGATGACGACGTCAAGCATCTCCGATGGCTCCGCGACCGCATCGGGAATGACCTGATCGACGCCGTCGTCATCTACGCAGGCGAACGCGCGTACCGTCGGCGCGACGAGATCGCCGCTGTCCCGCTGGCGCTGATCGGCCCGTGACCGCCCGCCGATGCCGTGTGCTTGGACGGCGTAGCCACCTGCGAGCGCGAGCCCGTACGGTCCTCCCGCAGCGAGTGCGACTCGGGTGATGCGTTCGTGGTTTTCGTCCATGCGTGCTAGGCGGCTGCGGTAATTCGGCTGCTTTCAGCAAGCGCGGGAAACTTCTCGTCCCAGGCCCGGCGGAGTCGGTCCGGTAGCCATAGGACCGCCCAGAGGTGGGCCGGATTATGTGCGGCCCAGCGCGGTTGGAGCTGCCGGTCCGTGCCGCCGCACACGTCGATCTCCTCGGCGGTGCAGTCGATCAGAACCTTGACCTGCACATCACGCTTGCCCGGATCCGCCGTCACGAAGAAGCCCGCTTCGCATGATCCCAGCATGGTCGTCCCGACATCGAAGTATGTGCGAACGGCGATGTTGCGGCAGCACCCTGCGTCAGCCGTTTGCCGGGTAGGCGCGCAAGCCCTCGGCCCCGGGGCCGGGCGCGATTCCGACGTACTGGTCGACGACGTACGGGGCCGCGCCAGGATCGGTGACCTTGTCCTTGCCGGTGCGGCCGTCGAGGATCACAGGTCCGTTCTCCGTGCTGCCGTAGACGTTGCCGTGCCATACCGACCTGACCAGCGGCGCGACCCTGCCCGACTCCTCATCCGGCAGGTTCCAAAGCCAGGATAGCGTGGTCGTGTCGAAGGCTGCCGCCCAGTGCACGAATGCACTCGATTCCGAGCATATTGTCAGCGTGGCACCGTCGAAGGAGCAGCGCACGCCGCCGAAATCTCCATCGGTGGATTGACGGACCGCCCCGGTGCGGGGATCGATCAACTGCAGCTTCGCATGTCCTCCAGGGCTGTCGCTGGAAATCGCGACGAGGAGTGAAGGGCCGCTCGGAAAGACGTTCAAAACGTCCATTTTGCCACTCAGGGACCATACTTTATGGCCGTTTTCGACCGTCGCTCCGACCAGGTCATAATAGCCCGACGTGTCCGAGGCGAGCGCGCCGACCACGATTGAACCGGTCACATCGGAGGCCGCGAAGCCGATCTGGGTCCAGGGGACCGTGCCATTGGAAAGATCAAAAGTAAAGGTCTCGGCTTCGCTTCCAAGTCCCAAAATTCGTGCGACAGCGATCTGGCCGCTCACGCCCACGACCGCGGTGCTGAGGTTCGAGAGGTACGCGCCGTTGAACTGGGAATCCAGGGTCGCCGCAATATGTGACACCAGCCGTCCGCTCGCCGCGTCGACGGCGACAAGGTCCAGGGCCATCGTCGACGGCATGGTCCCCTTGCCTGGGACCTTGACCGCGAACGCGGCAAGCACCAGCTCTCGGCCTTTGACGGTGGCCAGCAGTGGAGGGGTGGTCGGATCTTCGCCGACGAAGCCATCCGACGCGAAGGGCTCTGCCGTCCCATCCGGCGGCGCGAGGGCGGAGACCCGCCCACTTCGAGTGTCGATCACGAGCAGGCGGTCGGTTGTGGAGACGAAGGCGGTGGTCTTGTAGAGAATAGTCGGCGGCGGCTGCAGAATATTGCCGGCGAGATTCACGCCGTTAAGTGCGGCGTCGTCAGGGATCGTAGGTCCCTGAGTGGTGTCGAAATGGGTCGGAGGGTCGAACGCCTTCAATGTCGCCGCCGGAGTGGCAGGCGCGCCTTCCGACCGTGGCCCGACCGTGCGCTTTGGGTGTGGATCGCCGCAGGCAACGGTGCACAGCAGGAGAGCAACCAGTCCGAGTGGCAGCCAAACGCGAGCGCGCATCGCCAGTGAGCCTCTTGTAAGAGAGCCGGGACAAGGTCTCCCATTATCCATCTGTTGGCCTTTTCGCGTCAAGACTTTAGGCTTAAACGTCGTCGTGGCCACGATCTCATCAATCGCTTGCGCTGTGTTGCGCGGCATGCTACCCGCGGGTTTGGCGGTCATGACCTGCGTTTATGCTGAATTTTGGGACGGCGGAGTTAGGTCAGCGCGCGGCGCCCGACCCCGGGTTTGATGATGAGCGGGGCGGCGAGAGATCCCCGGGGTCGGCTATGGTCATAAGCGTATAGCTACCAGCGGCGAAGCACCGGACGCGTCACGCGGAGACCGCTCGGTGCGGGTCGCGGCGGACTCGGTGGTGCCAGACCAGGAGGCGCGCAGCCAGTCAGCCAGGCATCGGCCGACAGCGAAGCGTCCGTGGAAGTCTCCGGAGCAGACAACTTGGACCTCGGATCTTGGTGGATACCCCGCCGTATCAACACTGTCCGGGATCCAGTACCCATGTATTGCCTGGTGGCAGGGGGTATGAGTCCAGAGATCGAGGACCCGACGGCGGCTGCCAGCCTGGCTGCCAGGAACAGCGAACGACCCGGATCTGATCCACTTCAGTGCGCTGACCTGCACGTACGTAGACCGCGTGCGGACCATGTGTACCAGCATCCGAACCGTTTGATCTTGGTTGCTGGCCCTGAAATTGCTGTCCGACCGGTCGCTACCCGGGCCCTGGCCAGGGGCGATGTCCGGTGACCGTGCCGACTTCTACATCATCTACCGAATCGAACAGGCGTTCCGCAGACCTGGCGGTTCCGGACGCTTCAGCCCGTCTCGTGAGCGTGATCGTCGGAGTAGTGGTCGCTCTAACTTTCCTCTTCGGGTTCGGGAATGTGCTCGCGCTGGGGCTTCGGCTCGGTGTTCCGATGTGGGTAGCGCCGCTCGTCGCGCCCGCGGTTGATCTGTCGGTCGTCGGCCTGCTGCTCGGCAGCCGGCAACTCGCTGTCAACGGCGGGCCGGTGGAAGTGCTGCGCTCGGCGCGAAGGCTACTCATCTTCGCGAGCATGGTAACGCTCGCCTTGAACATCGCGGAGCCCCTGATCTCCGGCCGCTACGGCAAAGCAGCGTTCGACGCCGTCGGACCACTGCTCCTCGTCGGCTGGTCCGAAGTCGCCCCAGATCTCCTCTACGCGATGCGAGCCCCAGCACCCGGCCCGAATCTGCTCGCGACATGCGCAGCCGACAGCCTGCCCCCGGCGGAGGTCCAGCGCCGTGAGCCGACCCTCGCGTCGGCAGCCGAGCCGATACCAGACGGGACCACCGTCGCCGGGCCGCTGTCACGCGAGGCCGCGCGCGAAGCGCGCCGGCAGGACCTGCTGCACCGCGCCCGTGCCGAGGACGTCCTGCACTGGCAGCAGCACCAACGCCCCATCTCCGCGGAAACACTGCGCAAGCGACTCGCTGTCGGCACGGCGACCGCCCGCGGCCTAGTCACCCAACTGCGCGCCGACACCCACGGCGCGCTCGATGGTCGCGGTAACCGGCCGACGTCATAGACCAGGGTGGGGAACCGGAGGGCGCTGATCTGGTCGGCCGCTGATCCTCACGCTCGGCCGACAGAAGCATCAACCATGAACATTGGTGGCGATGGAGCCGTCCGGGTTGAGTCCAAATCGCGAGAGGTAATAGGCCTCCGTCTCCCGCCCCGCCTGTATCAAGGCATCGGGTAGGCGATGGGCGGCTCGTACATCGCCGGCGTCGGTGAGTTCCCGCAGGGCGTCGACTTCGCCGCGGCGGGCAAGGAGATCCACCAGCGCGCCGGCGGCCCGTCCGCCGGTATGAACGAACGGGCGCAGCACGATGAGAGCTGTGTCGATGTCGCCGCGGTTGGCGAGCAACCGGGCAAGATGCTGGGCGGCCGCCTCGTCGCCGAGGTCGGCGCGGGCGCGCAACTCACCGACCTCATCGCGATCGGCGAGGAGTTTCGCGAAAAGGTCCGCAGCCACCCAGTCGCCGGTGTCCGCGCAGGCCCGCAACCCGTCGATGTCCCCGTGATCGGCCAGAATCGCCGCGAGCCGCCGGGCGGCATCTATGTCGCCGTCCGCGCGGGCCCGCAGGCCATCGATATCGCCGCGATCGGCAAGGGCCTGCACGAGGTGATGGGCGGCGCCGCTGAGACCTATGCCGTCGCACGTGCGCAGGCCGTCGGCGTCGCCACGTTCGGCCAACAGCTCAACCAGCCGGCGGCCGAAAGAATCAGCGCCGCTTGAGCGCTGCTCCTGTACCACGGCGATGGCTTCGTCGACGTCGCCACGTGTGACCAGCAGCTCTATGAGCCGCTCGGTGAACTGGCGATCGCTGTGACTGTCGCAGGCTTGTCGCAGTACGGCGACAGCGCCGTCGATGTTCTCTCGGGTGGTCAGTAGATCCGCCAGCGCGAGTACTGCCATTCGGTCGCCCGCGTCGGCCCGAGCCCGCAGTGCCTCGGCATCGCCGCGTGCGGTCAGGAGATCTGTTAGCGCGATGATGGCGCGCCAGGAGCCAGGCCTTGCCAGCGCGTCAAGTTCGTTGACGTCACCGCGTGCGGCGAGGGCATCGACCAACAGATGTTCGGCCCACCCGTCGCCAGCCTTGGCGCGCCCCCGCAGCCCGTCGATGTCGCCGTGTTCGGCCATCAGATCCGCTAACCGGCGGGCGCAGGCGTCGTCGCCGGCCTTGGCGCGCCCCCGCAGCCCGTCGATGTCGCCGTGTTCGGCCATCAGATCCGCTAACCGGCGGGCGCAGTTGTAGTTGCCGGCGTCGGCGCGCTCCCGCAGATATTCGGCGGACTCCTGGTCGGCGCCTCGGGCGACGAGCAGATCCACCAGTTGAAGCATGGCCATCGAGTCGCCGGCGTTCGCGCGTGTTCGCAGCTCGTCGATGTCGCCATTCTTGGCCAGCACCATCGCCAGGCCGTTGGCGGCCTCGCCGTCGCCGGAATCGGCCAGGACGCGAAGACCATCAAGGTCACCGAGTGCACACAGCATTAAGAGGGAGAGGTGATCGCCGGTCGCGGCGCATGCCCGCAGCGCCGGGACGGCACTGCTCACTCTGTCCTGCTCACGCAGGAGCTCCACCAGCCATGCGGCCGCGCGACTGTCGTTTGCAAGGGCGCGTGCCCGCAGCCCTTCGACGTCGCGTCGGTCCACGAGCGCCGACACCAGCTGCTCACCGGCCCGGTCGTCACCGGCCTCCGCACGCGCTCGCAGCCCATCGAGGTCCCCTCGTCTGCCCAGAAGGGCTACCACCCGCGCGCTCGCCCAGAGGCTGCCGATGGCAGCGGTACGGCTGAGGAGGGGGATGGCGTGGCGGTAAAGAAGGCGGTCCTCGGCGGCAGCGGCGAGGTGCGCGACATCATCGGGGTCGCGGAGATGAGCGATGATCGCCTCCCAGAACGCGGCGGGAGGGCGTTCGCTTCGTCGGATGCGACTGGCGTGTTGGACGAGGTAGTCGGCGGCCGTATAACCGGCGATGTCGCCCATCCGGCCGGTTGAAACGGGCTCAAGGGCGCGAGTGGCGCCATGAAGTCGACGCGTGGCATAGGCGATCGCCCGCTCGAACCAGTCGGGGGTGGCCTCGGCCTGCTGAGCCGGCGTGCAGTAGCCGATCGCCGCGTCGCGGAGGAGATCCAGGGGCAGGGGCGCTCGGGCACCGAGACGCGCCGCGTCAAGCGCGGCTGTCATCACGGCGTACGCATAGGGCGCGCCTGTGGCGGCGCCTTCCCACAGTGCGACGAGCTGCGGGGCACCGGCCAGGGTCTGCGTCAGTCCGTAGCCGGCACTGTCAAGGGTGGTCCGAAGCCGTCCGTCCTGGGCTGCGGCGCTCTCGGCGCGCGCGCGTTCCGCAGGGCTGAACACGGCCGGGACCCGCACGACATCGGCGAGCGCGAGCACCTCCCGCTCGCGCGCGTATGGATCCGGGCGATCATCTGTGGCGGGAAGCCCGGTATAGCGGGTGTATCGCTCTGGCCACAGCGTGCCAACAATGACCGCTGGACATGCTGAATCGAGCCACGCGCGAATCGTTCCGGCGCTTAGCCCATCCCTGCCGTCAAGATATCGTTGGATCTCATCCAGCCAGACCACCCGCCGGGCGGCCGAGGTGGTGGCAAGATCTGCCGCTGCGGCGGCGGTCGGTGGGTGCACCAGGCACCATCCCGGGAGTTCGGCGCGCACGGCCTCGGCCGCGGAGCGAGTCTTTCCGCTCGAGGAGCCGCCGACCAGAAGGATGAACCCACCCCGTTCCTGCGCGGATCGCAGGCGGGCACGCAAACCGCCAGTCCCCTCGTCGAGATCACGAGGTATGTAGACGGGCGGTCGGCTGTCCAGCTCGGCGTCACTGAGGCTGATTGCCCGGTGCACACCCAGCCGGTAGAGGTCGACACTGTCAACTCGGACCGTGCCTGCAACTCGGACCGTGCCTGCAACTCGGACCGTGCCTGCCGGAGTCGACCCGGTGGACAGGGCCGCACGAAGGACAGGATTCGCCGGCCAGGCGGTGCGAGCTGCGGAGATCAGTCGGGCCGGCCCGTTCTCCACAGCGCCATTCCGGTAGCGGTGCGCCACCTCCCGCCAGTACTCCAGAGGCCCCGATGGCTCCCATGACGGCTGCTGCTCGACCGGCATCCCGGCCTGCTCAAGCAGCTGACCCGCTCCGACCCTGCTCGGATACAGCCGGGCCAGTAGCTTGACCAGGTCGTCGGTCAGAGCTCCTTCATCCACGCGGGCATCTTCGCACCCCCACAGAACCAGTCTGTCTGCCCGCCGTGGCGTCAATCGGTACGCTTCGACCGATCGAGCGGCCAAGGGCAACGATGAACGGGGACTCTGCGGCCAAGAGCCCGACCAGAATCGGCCCGACCGCCGGCCAGCACGGAAGGACGTTCCCCCAGCGGGTGCGCCATCAGCGGCCGGGCAGGACCAGGCCCGGCGGCAGGACCTTTTGCATCGGGCGCGCGCTGAGGACGTCCTGCACTGGCAACAGCACCAGCGACCGATCTCGGCCGAAAACCTGAGAAAGCGGCTCGCCGTCGGCGCGGCCACGGCCCGGGGCTTGGTCACGCAGCTCCGCAGCGACACCCACGGCGCGCTCGATCGTCGCAGCGAACGGTGGACATAGACCCTGTCCGGCACCTCCATCGCGGGAAAATGGCCGCCGCGGGGGAGCTCGGTCCGATGCACCGATGTCGAAGAATCGTTCGGGTGCGGCCACCGCGTCCATCCGGCGTGCCCACGCGGTCGGCGCAGCGGCCGCCTCACCGCTGGGCGGCGGCACGTTCCGGCCGGGGACTCGCGCGCCACGACCGGAGTCGAACCCGCAGGTCAGGACACCGTTGATGTAACGATCATGTAAATAAGATCGTAAATTCTGACATGAAAACCGCCAAACGCCCAGGCCAGGCGGCATGCGCCACCCACCCAAGGGTCGGCTGGTGGGGCGGGTGGGGCTCGAACCCACGACCGGAGGATTATGAGTCCCCTGCTCTGACCGGCTGAGCTACCGCCCCGGGCTGCCGCAGTCTACCGACTACGGCCTAGTGATGGCGTATGCGACTGCCCTGTAGGCACATCCGTCTGGCGTCACCAACCGTTGGTGTGGCCAACGAATGCGCCGTCTCGCGCCGTGCCGGTCTTTGGCCTCAGATCGGCCACACGCGGTTGCGCACGCTCCGTGGAGTCGGCTCCGCGCGGCCTCGAAGGCGGGGCGCGCTCGGTCACTGATTGGAGGAGCGTTTCCGTCACTTCGAGTCAATATTCGACCTGGTATAGAAGGAGTGCACGGCAGCCTGGCCGGTGTAGTTGGGCCCCGCGCGATCGTCCGCCCCCAGATAGGTGAACGGGAGGCGGATCTCGCGGCGGCCCTGGCAGGTGAGCCGATGGCGACGAGCGTCGTAGGAGGTGCCGCTGGTGCGTAGCGCCGTTGTCAGCGCCCGGCTGGTGGCGTCTCCGTTCGAGCGGGGCGCATGCGGAAGCACTGCCGAACGGTCGCGGGGCGATCACAACTTGGACGATCAGTCCTCGCGCGATCGGCACGGCCACGATCGGAACTCGGGCCATCGGCACTCGGGTGATCGGTACTCGCGCGATCCGTCCTCGGATGATCGGCACTTGGGCGACCGGCACTCGCGCGATCGATACTCCCGCGACCGGTCTGACGGCGATCCGCGAGGTCGCGTCAGACCCGACCCCTACGCCCATCCTGATGAGGATGGCGCGGGCTCGCCCGGTTCGGTGCCCGGTGGACCGCCGCCGCCACCTGCACCGCCCGCGATTACTCACTACGAGTACAAGGTCGTCAAGCTTCGCGAGAGCCTGATCGGCGACAAGATGTCAAAAAGCAAGCTCGAGCGGCTACTCACCCAGCATGCACGAGAAGGTTGGCATTTGAAGGGCCTCACGGCCGTCGACGTCAAGGGCTGGGCCGGCCCCGGCGGCGTCGCCGGGCTCCTGATCACCTTTGAACGCCCCGTCCGTTAGGCACGACGGGCTTCGGCTGCTCTGTCGACCAGTCCGCGATCCCCGTGATGGGTCGGGCCGCCGTCGCATCAGGACCGCGGGTTGGTCGCTCCCGTCCCGTGGAAGAAGCCGAGCCGTGTTCCGGGCGTGCGGGCGAGTTGCCGGCTCTCATGCGTCGCCGCGGGTGCCGGGTGATCGGCGGGTGCCGCCGAGGCATCGAACCGCGCGTTACTCCGTGGCGGGGATGTCGGGCGGTGCGCCGGCGAGAGCCCAGGCATACACCGCCAGGGCCGAGCCAAGCAGGGAACCGGCGGCGATCAGAGGAAGGATCACCCCGAGACTGCCGAGGGCGCCACCGTGGACCGCGCTGGCCACGATGTACACGAGGCAGTCGGTGAGGCACCCGAGGAGCAGCCCCGTGACGGCGTAGCGCAGCCCTCGGGCGCCTCGACCGGAGTACGAGACGTGGGATCGACCGCCAGCGGGCGTGGCCAGCGGGGTCAACCAACTGGCCGGCCACAGTCCACGGCCGAAGAGGCTGGCCTGCATCAGCCGCGAACCGTCCGGTAGAACGAGGACGGGGCGACCGGTGCCGCGGCCTACGGGCACACCCCGGTCTTTCTTGTGCACGGCGACGGGCACCCCACGGCCGAGCCGTTCAAGCGCCGGACTCCACATCACCCTGCGCCAACTGGTGGTGAAGCCGCCAGGGTCTGTCAGCTGAACATAGAAACAGGGCAGTGGTAGACGGCCGCCTCGGTTCATTGGAACGCTGACAGACCATGCCGTCGCGAGGCCTATGTCTGTCCGCGCGGGCAGACGCATGTCGAGCCGGACGAAACAATCGAACAACGGCGCAACGAGGGAAAGAAATGACATCACCGCGACGATGATCACGATCGGAGTCTGGTTCCCGGGGTCTTCGGCTCGTGGATCCACTGGATACCCGTGTGGAGTCGGGTTGGTGGGGTCGTACGCGACGGGAAACGTCGACCCGACGGGAAACGTCGACTCGGACCCGGAGAATCCTTCTTGATGTTCTCTGCCCGTGTTGTCGTTCCACCGGACGCGGATCCAGTCCGACCCCCCGGGCTTCGTCGCGGAATCGACAGCGACGACCTGGCCCACCGCCACCGCGGTCGCCCTGGCCCGTTCCGCGCGGATCTGGGCGAAGTACCAGGCAACCAGGGCGACCAACAGGACCGCAACCGCGGCGATGGCCGCGAAGCTGATCATCATCGCCTGGTCCTCGGAACGCACCCTCCTGGCGGCCCCGTGGTAGGGCGGTGGGCCACCAGGCGGTGGGGCGGGGGTGCCCAAGGATTTCGTCGCCAATCAGGGCCTCCGGCACCACATACGGACATCGACCGTCCGCAGACCGCAGCAGGGCACGCGCCTGCGCGTAGCTTTCCGCTGCGCCGTCGAGGTCCTCACGAAGCAGCAGCAAGCCGGTGTCGACGGTAATCCGGGTGCGTCGGACCGACCTCGATGCGGTTCTCGTCAAGGCCGTTGGAGATCTGCAGGCAGTCCCCGGCGAAGACGAACTCGACCGCCACCGTTCCAGCCGCCATGTCGAACTCCGCTGGCCGCCACTCAAGCAGCGCGACCTCGCGCAGTTCCTGGCCGACGAACGGTTCTAGGCGTTCATCGCGGTGGGACCACGCCGGGGTGAATTCGAGCCCCTCCCACCCGGTGATGGCCGCCGTGGTGTCGATGGTGTCCCAGCCCAGCGAGAGCTTGTCGAGGTAGCTGTGGCACACGTCGACCTGGACACCGTCGAAATCCAGCACCACCGGGCAGTCTGCGAACCACTCCCCGTCCTCGACGTAGCGCACCACGGCGAACCCCGTCAGCGGCCTACCAGCGAGCATCGCCAGATGTGATCCATGCGCCTGCCGAACCGCCTCGATGCCGACCAGGAAGGACGGCTTGAAACCAGAGATCCCCAGGTCCACAGCATCTGAGTGTCCCGGCTCGCGGCCCAACGGGCAAACACATATTCGAGCAGTCGGGACCCCGGCGGCACTCGCGCGGGAGCCGTTCGCCGTCGAGGGGCTCGTTGTTCCCCTGGACGAGATCGCGCGCCGAGCCGGGGGACGCGGGCACGGTGCATCGACACTTCCGACCAAGGAGACGCTGTTCGTCGCGGTCGTCGCCGACCGAGTCGAGGAGCTTGTCACGGACGTCGGCGCCCTTGCCCATCAAGGCCGATCCCGGCTACGCACTGGTCGAGATGCTCAAGAGCCGTCGGACACGGCCGTCGCCGGGCTCAGCGCCGAGGGAAAGACCCTCCCCCCATTGCCAACGCCTATCGTGCGGCGGTGATTTGTTCTCGGAGAATGTCACCATGGCCGGCGTGACGGGCGAAGTCCTCGATCAGGAGCAGGTAGACAGACCGCAGGCTGACATCGCCGGCGCGGGGGTGCGCCCTGGTGTCGTCGAGTTCGAAGTCGGCGGCGATCACGCGGGAACGCTCGCTGGCACGCTCGAACTCGGCGATCACGTCGGCCAGCGTCTCGCCGTCGGCGACAACGAAACTGCCGTCGTCACCGGTGGCGTAGCCGTCGCATGCGGACTCGTCCAGGCCGAGCAGGGAGGCCGCCCAGTCCGCCGACCCAGCAGCTTCGCCCGCGAGCTCCTGCCCATCCGTGCGAAGACTGCCTTCGCCGAGTCTCCTCGATACCGTAGGGACGCCCCGTCCGCCGGCCCTGACCCGAAAACGGGATCTTCCGTCCAGGTCAGGGCCGAAGGCACGGCGGCGCCGTCCTCGCAATGCTGGCCGCCGCGAACACCACTCGGGAGACCGGCCCATCGTCTCTGGCCGGGTCTGAGCCGGCCGAACGTCAACGAGAGACGAGCGTGGTCAGCTGATCGGGACGGCCAGGAAGGTCAGCCGGGCACGCGGTCGAGGAAGCCAAGCACCCGCTCGATGCGCCCGTCGGCATCGGTGACGACGACGTCGAAGCCGACCACGACCGGCTCGGCACCCTCGGGTCCCAGGCCCCAGGTGAACCGCGCGACGTTGTGGTGGGTGTCGATCGGGCCGGCCGGCGAGAAGACGAAGTCAGGGAACTGGCTCTGGACGGCGGCGATGGTCGCGGCCAACGCGTCCCGGCCCTGGACGTGCGCCAGCGGGTCGACGTAGCTGGGATCGGCGCTCCAATGGCGGTCGATCAGAGCACGACGGGTGTCGGCGTCGGTCTCGTTCCAGCACGCCAGGTAACGGTCAACGAGGTCAGACACTGCGATTTTCCTTTCACCACCGGATTTTCATCGGTCGACGACGATCCTGCCGGCGGCAACAGGAAAGGTCTATTCCCTCGGAGGTAATGCGATCTCGTTACCTCCGAGGTAATCGCGGGCCCGCGAGTGGGCGATACGGTTGCCGGATGAGCGTCACCGCGCTACCCAACCGCCCGGTCGGTCAGCTCCTGCGCGACTGGCGCGAACGGCGACGGCTGAGCCAGCTCGAGCTGTCCAACCAGGCCGAGATATCGACGCGCCACCTCAGCTTCGTGGAGACAGGACGGTCCCGCCCGACACCGGAGATGATCCTCAGGCTCAGCGAGCGCCTCGAGGTTCCGCTGCGGGAACGCAACCTGTTGCTCCTGGCAGGCGGCTACGCACCCGCGTACCCGCAGCGTGGGCTTGATGAGCCGGAACTCGCGAGCGTGCGGACGGCGCTGCGCCTCGTGCTCTCCGGGCACGAGCCATGCCCGGCTCTGGTGATCAACCGGTGGTGGGAGCTCCTGGACGCGAACGCCGCGGTCGGCGTCATCACCGCCGGGTGCGCTCCGCATCTCCTCAGGCCGCCGGTGAACGTACTGCGGCTGAGTCTGCATCCGCACGGGATGGCGCCGCGGATCGCGAACCTCGCGCAATGGCGCGCGCACCTGCTGGGTCAGGTGCGTCGGCGGGCCGGCGAGACCGGGGACGAGCGGCTAAAGGAACTGCACGACGAGCTCGCCGGCTACCCCGGCGGGACCGACTCGACGTTGGCGCCCAGCAACGTCGTGCTGCCGCTGCGGCTCCGGCACGAGGCAGGCGAACTTTCGTTCTTCTCCATCGCGGCGAAGGTCGAGACCGCCGGCGACGTCACGGTCGACGAACTCACGATCGAGGCCTTCTACCCCGCCGACCCTGAGACCACCCACCGCTTGCGGACGCTCGTGTGAGGAATGGGCAGCCGAGCAGGTCCACCACGACGACTGCCCATTCTGAACGCACACGGCGTAGCGCACACGGCGTAAGGCGGCTACGCTTCGCGTCACATTGCCGAGGTGGTCGCGCCGACCTTCACGCCGCCCTCGAAGCGGCCCAGGCCGTAGTCACCCCTGATCGTGGTCCGGTGCATGACGCGGTCGAGGCTCGGGTCGCATCCGCCGGCCTCGTGCAGCATGCGCCAGTTGTCCCAGATGAGCATGTCCGTCGTCTTCCAGCTGTGCCAGTAGGGACGGATCACCTTCAGGACCTCGGCCCAGAGGTAGTGGAACTTCTCCTCGCCGTCCGGCGTCTCCTGTCCCTCGAAGCCCACCGCCATGTACGGCGAGAGGTGCATGACCTTCTCCCCGGTCTGGCGCGTCCACACGGCAGGGTGAATGGCGCGAGGCAGCGCGGCGGCGTTCTGCAGGATCTGCTCGGCATTCGCGTAGGGCCGAAGCTCCTTGAACGACGCGGGAAGCCCGAAACGCTGATGCGGGTACAGCAGGTCGAGGGTGTAGATGACGTTCAGGTCGTCGGCGGCGGCCTTCGCCTCGGCGGGCAGGTCGTTCCAGATCTGGATACCGTCGGCGAACCCGGTCAGGCCGTCATCCGGCGCGACCGTCACCGCGCGCAGGACGCCGGCCCGGTTGAGCTCGTCGTTGTAGCAGTGGTCGAAGTGCCAGGGCTGCCAGCTGATGCGCGGCTTGCCGTCGATCTCGACGATGCACATGTCGGGGGTCGCGCTGATCGCGATCACACCCGGCCACCGCTCCGCGTCGACTCGGGTGGTGGTCTTGCTCGGGTGGTCCTTCAGCGGGCCGAAGACGTTGCTGATCCGCACCTGAAGCTCGGTACTCGGCTCCACGTCCTCGAAGACGATCACGCCGCGGCGTTCGAAGGTGTCGGCGATCTCCTGCCGCACGGCCTCGTCCGCCAGCGCGGCCGAGGTCACGCCGGAAATCCGCGCACCGAACGGCAGGCCGTCCTGCAGGTCCTTGACGGTGATCGTGCTCATGTACCCGCGCCTTTCTTCGCTGGCCCGTTCGGGACTCGATCCCGAACGGTGATTCCCGACCGGCTGTCCTGGTTCTCGGGTCGGCCTTGCGTCATGGCTGTTCCGTCGGTCAACGAGTGGACGCGCCCGCGAGGGAAGGCCCGCTGACGGCGCGCAGATTGCTCAGGGACGCGGGCGCCGGCAGCTCGATCACGCTGGACCCGTACCTGGCGGTCATCAGGTCGTGCGTGTCACCGAGATGTCGGCTCATCTCGCGGCTCGCCTGGTCGCCCCGGCCCGCCTCGATCGCGGCGACGATGCGGCGGTGCGACGCGATGGACATCCGCCGGGCGCGCTGGTCCGACTGGTAGTCGGCCCGCAGCACCCGGTCCTCCTGCGCGTTCCAGACGGCCTCGAGCGTCCCGGCGATCAGCCGCATGGTGGTGTTGCCACACAGCTCGGTGAGGCCCAGATGGAAGGCATGCGCCGCGTCGTGGAACTCCGCGGCCGCCTCGCTGGCCTCGCTCTCGTCGATGAGCCGGTTGAGCCTGTCGACGATCGCCTGCCGATCGGGCAGGGCGGCCGCGAGAGCGGCGCACGTCGGCTCGATCGCGAGCCGGCCGACCGCGAGGTCGTCACAGGTGACCTCGTTCGCGCGCAGCGTCAGGCCGAGGTGATAGGCGGCGCTGGTCGCCGTGGGCCGGGTGACCACGGCACCGCCGACGTTCCCGCGCCGGATGCGCACGAGGCCCTCGGTCTCCAGGATCCGCAGCGCCTCACGCAGGCTCGGCCTGCTGACGCCGAACTCGTCGAGCAGGTTCGCCTCGCGTGGGAGCGCCGCGCCGTCGCTGAGCTCGCCGGTGACGATCCGCCGCCGTAGCTGCGCGGCTACAAGCTCGGCCACCTTCGGCGCCTGGATGCCGGGCATCGGCTGGTCACCGGTCCGCTGCCGGTCGTCGTGCACCATGACCGGAACCGTAGCTCCCCAGCGACCTTCTGTCTATATCATTGAAAGATCGTCTCGCAACGTATATACGATGCAGCGAGACGCCCGAGGCCGGGCGATGGCGCGGTCGCGGGCCGATCGGCGCTAGCTGGACACCCGCGATCGGACCGCGTAGGTCAGGTGGGTCACCCGCTGCGTCGGCTCCGCGCGGACTGGCTCCAGGGCCACGCGGCCCGCGTCGACGCCCTCGAACAGGCGGATGCCGGAGCCGAACAGCACCGGTGAGAGCGCGATCGTGAACTCGTCGATCAGGCCGGCGTTCAGGTACTCAAGGATCGTCGCGCCGCCGCCCGCGATGCGGACGTCCCGGTCTCCGGCGGCCTCGCGGGCCTGGTCAAGCGCGGTCTCGATGCCGTCGTTGACGAAGTGGAAGGTGGTCCCGCCCTGCCGCTCCCAGGGGTCACGCTTCTCGTGCGTCACGACGAAGACCTGCGTGTGGAACGGCGCCTCCTGCGGCCACGCCTGCTCGCCGGCTTCGAACATGCGCTTGCCCATCACGCTCGCGCCGGTGCGCTCGAACGTCTCCCGCGCGATGTCGTTGTCGCGGCCCTCCTCACCGCCCTCGCCGAGCTTGAGGTTCTCCCGGAAGAACCGCAGCGGGAAAGCCCACCCCTGCAGCTCCATCCACAGCTGTCCCATCAGCTCCTCGGGAGACTCGGGCGCGATGAAACCGTCCAGCGACATCGACACGCTGAAGAACACCTGCCCGGCCATCAGACCTCGACTTCCTTTTGAAGGATCTCGGTGACGTAGGCGGCCAGGTTGCTCAGGGTCTGCTGGCCGCCCTCGATCGCGTGGTACTTCTCGACCACCTCGTCGCGCAGCTCCCTGGTGGGGAACACCGTGCGCATCTCGATCCGGGTCGCCGCGCCGTCGGGCGCGAACGTCAGGACCGACTCGAAGGCGTTCGGGTCGCCGCGGGACTCACCGTGCAGCAAGGCGATCCGCTCCGGCGGGGCGATCTCGGTCCAGGAGATCCACTCCTGGTAGTCCGTCCCGTCCGGTCCGTGCATCACGAAGTCCCACTCCCCGCCGACGCGGAACTCGAAGGCCCGCGTGGTGGTGGTGAACCCGTTCGGTCCCCACCACCGCGACAGGTGCCGCACCTCGGTGAACGCCTCGAACACCAGCTCCCGCGGGGCGCTGATGACCCGGGAGATCACGATCTCGCGGTCGGCCGTCGCGGACCGCGCCGGCGCTCCTCGTTCCGTCGCGCTCATCAGCTACTCCCCCTGCCTTGCCTGCTTGAGGTCCTGCACGTACGCGTCCAGCCGGTCGAAGCTCTCGTTCCAGAACCGCTCGAACCCGCCGGCCCACTCGTGAACCGGTCGCAGCCCGCGGGCGTCAAGGCCGTACAGGCGTTGCTTGCCCGCCTTGCGGTCCCGCACCAGGCCGACCTCGCGGAGCACCCGCAGGTGTTTGGACGCCCCCGGCTGGGTCATCCCCAGCTCCTGGGCCAGCTCGGTCACCGGCCGCTCCCCCGCCCGCAGCAGCACCAGGATCTCCCGGCGCTGCGGCTCGGCGATCGCGTTGAAGACGTCCGACGTCGTCGCTGCTCGTGCCATGGTCCGATCGTATGCCGATATCGGCATACGTCAAGGCGGCTACTCCGGTTGGTCAGCGAGCGGCGCGCGCATGATGGGCTGCAGGAGAAGCCCCGCGAGGGTGTCGGCGAACGACGACGATGGCTGGTCGCGCAGTACCAGGCGATAGATGAGCGCTCCGCTGATCGAGTCGAACAGGGCGTCGACATCGACCCCGGGCACGATCTGCCCGCGTTCCGTCGCGAGGGCGACGAGATGCGTCACGCGGTGACGCGCCTCGGTTTCGAGACGTTCCACCACGCTGACCCGCAGCGCCTCGTTGCTTCCCACGTCCGCCATCAGTCCGGGAAGTGCCGCGCGTACCTCGGGCAGGTCGAAGAACGCGGCGGCGCGGCGAATGAGGTCGCGCAGGTCGCGCTCGAAGTCGCCTGAGTCGTACTCCTTGACGGTGGGCGCGGCGGGGGCGACGGCGTCGAAGACGAGGTGCATCTTCGAGGGCCAGCGGCGGTAGATGGCGGGGCGGTTCACCCCGGCCTCCCGGGCGATCGTCCCGAGGCTCATGTCCGTGTAGCCGAGGCTGAGCAGTTGCGCGCGGGTCGTCGCGAGAACGCGCTCGTCGATGGAGAGATCGCGGGGGCGCCCGGACGTCACGCCCGCCGCCTCGGTGGTCGAGGGGGACGACGGACGTCGCGACCGCGCGAGCCCGTCGCCACCAGGGTCCTCGCGTGCGGCCGCGTTGCTGGCGCTCACTGCCGCTCCCTTCGCGGTAGTAGTCGGTCAGGTCTCGAGCCCTTGCAACGCGGCGTCGAGATATGTTACATGTCGTCAGGTAATATTAGGACCGTCGCCCTGGAGGACTGGCTGAGCGATGCCCAGGTCGTCCTGGCGGCCTCCGGTGACACATCCACCAACGGTAGGACGACCAGGCGAGCGCTCCACCGGCGCGTCGAGGCCCCGTGTCGGCAGGGACGCGCCGCCACCAGAGGGCGCCCCGCGCTGACAGGCGGCGGGGATCTCGCCTGGTCCCGGCGGCCGGACGCGCCGTCCGGGCCCTGACCGTCGAATGGGAAGAGACGAGCAGATGGGAACAGCGATGTCCGCACCGGCCCTCGCCGACCGGGTCGAGATCGACCTCGGCGTCTACAACCCCTACGACATCGAGTCGGTCGAGAATCCGTACCCCGTTTTCGGGAAGCTGATCGCCGACTACCCGGTGGCCTTTCACCGGGAGATCAACGCCTGGATGGTCTCCCGGCACGACCTGATCGCCGAGATCCTGCGCGACACCCGGTTCAGCACCAACTTCGCCGACTGGAACAACGCCCCGACCCCGAAGCCCCGGTCGGAGTGGACCCTGTACGACCAGCAGCAGTCGATGTCGATGGGGACCGTGTCGCCCGCGGCGCACATGCGCCTGCGGCGGCTGACCGCGCCCGCCTTCTCCCGCCGGGTCATGGACCAGATCGAGGACCGGATCCGGGACTCCGTCGCCGGGATCTTCGACGAGATCGAGGACCCGCGCGAGTTCGACGCCGCGACGGACATCGCCGCGAAGGTCCCGATCCGGGCGATCGCCCGGATGGTCGGCGTTCCCGCCGAGTCCGAGACCCTCTTCGAGCACGGGCTCGGCTGGAACCTCGTGCGCGCGTCGAACCCGCTCTACAGCGCGCAGCAGCGGGCGGAGTTCGCCGAGGGCGCGCTGCCAGGGCTGCAGTACCTGCTGGACACGGTCGCCGAGCGCCGCCGCGCCCCGGGCGACCACGACGACTTCCTCGGCACCCTGCTGGCCACGGAGGTCGACGGCGAGCAGCTGACCGACTGGGAGATCGTCAGCGTGATCACGGCGCTCGTCACCGCCGGCGCCGACACCGCGGTGGATCTCCACACGCTGACGCTGCGCGCGCTCCTGACGCATCCCGACCAGCTGGCCCTGCTACGGGCCAGGCCGGAACTGATGGAGAGCGTCATCCTCGAGGTGCTGCGCTGGGGCGGGCACGGCAAGTTCGGCGCGATCCCTCGTTTCCCCCGCGAGGACGTCGAGATCGGCGGGCAGCGGCTGGAGAAGGGCACTCACGTGATGCTCATGTTCTCCGCGGCCGGGCTCGACCCGGCGAAATGGCCAGACCCACTGCGCTTCGACGTCACCCGCAACCACGCCGGCAACATCATCTTCGGAGCCGGCCCACACCTGTGCATCGGCCTGAACCTGGTCAAGGTCCAGGGAAAACTCATGATCGAGGAGTTCGAGCGGCGGTTCGGCGACACCGCGAGGATCGCCGGCGAGATCGAGTACGACCCGAGGCACTTCAATGCCCGCCGGATCAGCAGGCTTCCCATCGGCACGGCGAGCGGCCGGCCATGACGGACACCTGGCGCATCGAGGTCGACCGGCACCGCTGCGTCGGCACCGGCGCCTGCGCCTACGCCGCCCCCGAGGTCTTCCGCCTCGACGAGCGCTCCCTCGCGACCGTCGTCGGAAAGGTCGACGGCGACGACGCCTACCTGCGCGACGTCATCGCCGAATGCCCGACCGAGGCCCTTCGGCTGACGCCCATCGGCGACGCACGGCCTGGGAGTCAGTAGCGTCATCTCCGTCAGGGTCGCGCGGAAGGGGTGGACGCCGTGCCGAACGACGGGGTGCGCAGAGCGGAGATCCTCGACACGGCCGCGACGCTGTTCGCCGATTCCGGCCTGCGGACGACGCTCAAGGACATCGCCGACGCCTGCGGCATCCTGGCCGGGAGTCTCTATCACCACTTCGACTCGAAAGACGCGATCATCGTCGAGCTGGTCCGGCGTTATCAGGCTGAGCTCGACGAGGTCGCTCGTTCGGCCTCCGCGGACCTGCGTAAGGCGAGCTCCCGCCCGGTCCTGGAACGGACGATCGCGTTCGGAGAGGCGATCGCGGCCTGCGCGGTGCGGCACCGGGCGGCGCTGCTGCTGACGTTCTACGAACCATCCGCCGGTTCCAGCGACGAGCTGGTGGCACTTGCCGCCCGGACTCCCACCGCCATCCAGACCACGATGCTCGAGATTGTCCGCGCTGGTCAGGCCGACGGGTCGATCCGGCCGGGCGTCGAGGCGTCGCTGCTGGCCGACCGGTTGTGTTCGAGCATGCTGCATGTCGGCATCGGGGTGTTCCACCGCAGTCCGAGCGCGGCGCGCGTCCCCGCGATCCGCTGCGCGATTCTGTTGAACGGCATCGCGCCCGAGTGCCCGCGGGACGCGGCGCTCGACCGGTCGGCCGCGCTGCGGGAGGCCGACGACGCGATCGCGCGGTGGAGCGAGGGTTCCGACACCGACCAGAGCGAGCGCGTGGCGCTGATCCGCTCGGCCGCCCGGGCCGAGTTCAGCCGGCGCGGGTACGAGGCCACGACCGTGCGGGACATCGCCGCGACAGCCCGCCTGAGCGTCGGGAGCGTCTACCGGGTCACCGAGTCGAAGGAGCACCTGCTCACGTCGATCATGGGCGGCTACGTCACCGCGGTGACGGAAGGCTGGAACGCCGTCCTGGCCGCGCCGGCCAGCCCGGTCGAGAAACTCGACGCACTCATGTGGTTCAACATCAAGGTCATGGACCGGTTCGGTGAGGAGTTCCGGATCCAGTTCGCCGGACTGCGCCAGTCACCGCCGGAGAGCCCCAACCTCCGCTGGCCGTTTCCCGCGCAGCTGCGGCAGGTGAGAACGCTCCTGGCCGCCGGGACGAAGACCGGCGAGGTCCGCTTCGGCGCCGCGTCGGCCGACGTTCGGGCGCGTACGGTCTTCGAGGCGCTGTGGACGCCCGGGAGCGTCGTGCGCGCCGCCGGCCCGCGGGCGGCGCTGCGGCTGGCCCGGGACACCGTCCTGCGCGGCGCGGCGGCCCAGGCCGACGCCACCGAGCAGGCCGCCCACGGACGGACGCGGGCCGCGGCAACCTGACCGTCCCCGCGAGCCGTCGCCCTGGCGCGGGGGCGAGATCATTCGGCGGCGGCTCAGTCCTGGCCGAAACGATCGACGAGGCGCGAGTTCACGCCGTCCGGGTCGAGCCGCCTGGCGACCAGGTAGCCGGCGCCCATCCAGCCGCGGCGGGTCCACTTGCCGAACGACAGTCGAGTCCCGGGCGCGCCGGACGCGGCGGGAAGCATCTTGACCCGTTCGAGTGCTTCCTTGACGCCACGCGGGCTCAGCGGATGAGCGTCCGCGAACGCGTGCAGCAGCACGGTCGCGAGGTCGTGGTTGACCACCGGCACGCAGTACTCCGGGCGCCGGCCGTAAGCGGCCGCGTACCGGTCGAGGAACCGCTGGCCGTGCCGGTTTCCTTCGTCGTACTGGTCGATGCCGGTCCAGCCCAGCATCGCCTGCCACAGGACATCGTTGATCCAGGCGTTCTGGAACGCTGTTCCCATGAAGCGCGGCGGGTCCCAGCCGAGCGCCTTCAGCGCCGGGTTGATGAAGACGACACCGAAGCCGAAGCCGCAGTGCACCAACGCCTGAGCCTTCGCCTCGTGTAGCCGGCGCACATTGTCCTGGACGTCCTGGGCGGTCTGGGCGATCCACTCCTCGGCGACGATGCGGATGCCCTGCTCCGCGCACGCCTTACGGAAGTTGCGGATGTAGGACTCGCCGACGAGTGACCGCTCGATGAGGCAGCCGACCTCGGTGTGGCCGCCCTTGGCGAGCAGCTGAGCCCAGAAGATCGGCTCGTCCGTCAGCGAGCCCTGCGGCAGCGAGAACGTCCATTCGCCGAGCCAGTCGTCCGTACCCGTCACGCTGATCGCCGGCACGTGGAACCGCTCTTCGATCGCCTCACGGGTCGGCACGCAGTTGTCGGAGATCGCAGGACCGAAGACCACCAGGCAGCCCTCGTCGACGAGCTCGCCGTAGGCATCGATGACCGCCTTGACCGAACCCTTCGGCAGGCCCTCGACCTCCCGGAACACGATCTCCACCGGCCGGTCGATGATTCCCGCCCTGCGGCCTTCTTCGAAGACCAGCTCGAATGTCTGATGCAGGTCGTCCCGCTGGTCCTTCGGGTAGCCGTCCGGCAGGCGGAAGTCAAACAGGTAGCCGAGCTTGATCGGCTCGGCGCTGCTCTCGTACGACACTGATACTCCCTCGGTCGCGCGCAGGCGGCTGACGTCCGCCCGGCTGGTGCCGCCGCCCGTTTCAGGGGCCGGGTCAGGACGAGACGGTGACGCCGGGGACCTGCGTCCCGCAGATCGGGCTGGCCCCCTTGACCGGCTCGAAGACCTTTCCGTTCAGCTTCACGATCCAGGTGCAGTTGTCGACGCCGTTCACGGCGTGCTCGCGGTCGTTGACGTCGAGCCTGTGGTCGCCGTAGAGGCCCGCGGCACTGAAATCGTGAATGTTCGCCAGCGCGGCCAGCAGCGTCTGTTGGGTTACTCCGCCGCCAGTACCCTTCAGCGCCTCGACGAGAAGGGCCATGGATACGTAACCCTGGTACTGCGCGAAGGTGGGTTCGCCGGTGACCCCGCCGGTCCTCAGGTCGCTCACGAACTGCTTCGTGGCCGCCGTCCGCATCTCGACCGGCTCGAAGCCAAGGAGGAAGTAGACGCCCTGCGCCGCCTGCACCGCACCCGGACCGGCCTGCGTGAGGTCACCCCCGTAACCGGTGGGAATCAGAGCCACCTTGAGCCTCACGCCCTGGTCGCGAAGCGCGGTGATCAGCGCGAACGCGGTGTTCGGCTGGACCGACATGACGAGGCCGTCCACGCCGGCGTTCTTCATGGCGAGCACGGTGGGACCAACATCGGTGCTCCCAAGCGGGAACTTCGAGTTGAGGTACGCGACATCGACACCCGCCGCGCGCGCCGACGCGGCCCAGGTCTCGGAGGCGAGGGACGAGGTCGGGACCGCATAGCCCAACGAGGCGAGCCTGGTCACGCCCTCCATCTTGAAGAAGGCGCCCACCGTGGTGGCGACCCACGTCGGGTGGAGGGCACCGTAGATCGAGAACATGTTCTTCGCAGTGATCCACTCGCTTGCGTCCTCGGCGGGCCCGATCACCGGCACATTGTGCGCGGTGAGATAGTCCGACGCCGCGAACGTGAGGGCGGAGTTGGCGATGACGGCCAGCACATGCTTCTGGGTCACCAGCATCTGCGCGGCGGCAAGCGTTCCGGCCGGCGTGGTCTGAGTGTCCGCCAGCACATATTTGATCGTGTAACCACCGCGCGCCGCGAGAGCGACACCCGCCTTGATTCCTCCGGGGGTGCTTCCGTGCACGGAAGAGGCCGGGCCGGTGATGTCGGAAAGGACTCCGATGGTGTAGGTGCCCTTGCTGGGGACGCTTGTCGTCGTGGCGGTCGGAGCGCCGGGCGAGCCAGCCGAGCCGCAGGCGGTGGCGGCTGCCGCGAGGGCAACCGCCGACACTAAGAGCCTGTTGCGATTCCTGCGCATCGTCTACCTCGCCCGCGGGTGATGAGCTGACCGTGGCCCTGTGACCGTCACTGTCCGCCTCCTGCCCCGCCCTGCGGGGGTTGGTTCGGCACTCCTGGGAACAGCTCGGTCGTCGGTCCGACGGTCACGTCACCGTTCAGCTTGGTGGCGAGGTGGGGCGCGAACACGGCGCCGTACAACAGATTGCCGAGCACGATTACCGAGGCGACGGACAACGCGACCGCGCGGGCCGGGGTCTTCGTCCTGCGCTCGGCCCACGCGTCGATGACCGTGCGCCCTTCCGGGTCGGTCCGCCCGAGGAGATAGGTGAAGACCATCATCTGCACACCCATCGCGAGGGCGTCGTACAGCGGGTACTGGTGCCTGGTTCCCTCGAACATCGCCAGGCCGGAGATGACACGGCCGTAGTAGAAGACGCCGGCGCGGACGCCGAAGACGCCGTTGAAGAGCAACGCCCAGCTGTAGCCGACGACGAGCCCGACGGTGAGCAGACCGATCGGCCGTCGCCACCCGAACCTCGCGCGCAGCCGCCGTTCGAGCGCCACGCCAAGGAGCGCCGGGAGCACGAAGTACTCGATGTAGCCCAGCGGCACCGACACAGGCAGCCCACCCCACGTCAGGTTCAACGGCCACCAGGAGGGCATGCGCGGCAGGCCGGGCGCGAACTGCGCGTACATCGCCCAGTCATACGGCGCCTCGATCCAGGAGAACGAGATCGCCGAGATGCATAAAAGCAGTAACGGGTGCAGACGCCGCCGGCGAACGGTCAGCACGATGCCGGCCGCGAGGAACGAAAGGCCACCGACATAGGCGAACACCTGGCCGAACAGGAGCGCCGGCGTCAACCCGTCACTCATCGGTCGCGCCCGGACGTCCGGGACGCCGCATTTCGGGGTCGAAACGCAGGACGACACCGTAAATGAGCCCGATGAGGGCGAACAGCGTGCCGAGCATGATGACGGCGCCCACGTCGCTCCTCAGCTCACCCGGGCGGGCAGCACGGCCCGACCGCGGACGCTCGGCGCGTGGGCCCGGTGGACCCCCGCGCAGTCAATCTCCCAGCCGCACCGATGCGTCAAGAGCTCCCCAACCACTCATCAAACCTAATATTTGTTCACAACCTAGCCAGCCGGTCATCACCCGTCAACGTCCGCACGCACCGGTCGAACCTGTGGCTGGCCCGCCTCACGAGTCGGCGACAAGTGCCGCCAAGCGCGCCGCAAGCAGCCGGCTGTCGATGCCAAGTGGGCTCCAACAGTCGGAGCGACGCCCTGACCGCGGAGCGGATCGCTCACAGGCCGCCTTTCAGCGCGTCGAGGAGAGCGGGGGCGGAGTGGGCCGCGGCGGTCACGTTCGCCGCGACGAGGACGAGCAGGCCCAGCGTCAGCACGGCCGTCAGGGCGCCGAAGGCGCGCGTCACCCGCCTGGCCGTCCGGTCGGCCGGGGTCATTCGCCACAGCAGCACGCTGACGGCGAGGAGGGCGGCCGCCACGACCGCGGCGACCACGGCCAGCACCACGTGGTAGCGCGTGAACCCGTCCGTCATCACCTGGAGGGCCGGCGCCGTCCCTGTGCCCGACCCCGAGTAGGCCAGCTGTCGCGTGGCCTGGTCGAGCGCGCTGGCGAGTGCCGGGTCTCTCCCGCCCTCCTGCAGCATGGGCACGAGAGAGGAGAACGGCGCCGCCGCGCCCTGGATGTTCGCCATCACCGCCGCCAGCGCGAGCAGCGCGAGCGCGGCCGTGAGAACGCCGGCCGACGCGAGGCCGGCCCGTCTTACCCGGTCGCCGGCCTTCAGGAAATTCCTCCAGAGCCCGATGGTCAGCAGAATGAGGACCGCCAGCAGGAGCGCGGAGATCAGGCCTTTGACCAGGTGGTACCGATACCAGTAGTCGACGACCCGCGCGAGGTGCGGGGAAAGCCGCCGGTTGCCGGAACGCCAGTACTCGACGAACCCGCTGTGCACGGCCGCGATGAGCCGGTGGTGGTGGACGAGGTCGCCGTCCCCGCTGCCTGCCGCCAGTCGGCTCGGGGCCACGACGAAGGCGCCGACGAGAGCGGCGGCGCAGAGGGCCAGTGCCAGGAGCACGCGGCCTGAGGGATTCGGGCGTGGACCCGTGGCGGGTGATGGTGTGAGCATGGCTTTTACGATTTCGCGGGCGCGTCGCCCGGTCACCGGAGTGAGCCGGACAACGAAGGTGTGGCAGGCCCTACCCGGTCAACCGGACCCGCCGCGCGGAAAAGGCCACACCGCCGGTCGCCGTCAGGCGCGGAGATAGGCGAGGACGGCGAGCACGCGACGGTGCTGGGAGTCGTCGGGTGGCAGGCCGAGCTTGGCGAAGATGTTGCCGATGTGCTTCTCGACCGCGCTGGCGGACAGCACCAGCCGCCGGGCGATGGCCGTGTTCGAATGACCCTCGGCCATCAGGGCGAGCAGCTCTCGCTCCCGCGGGGTCAGCGACGCCAGTGCCCTGCCGCCGCGCTGCCCGTCCAGCAGGCGCACGACGACCTGCGGGTCGAGCACGGTCGCGCCGCCGGCGACCCGCTCCAGCGCGTCCAGGAACTCCCCGACCCGGCCGACCCGGTCCTTCAGCAGGTAGCCGACCCCACCGGAGCCGTCCGCGAGCAGGTCAGCCGCGTAGGAGGTCTCGACGTACTGGCTGAGCACCAGCACCGGCGAGCCGGGCAGGCGCGAGCGGAGGTCGATCGCCGCCCGCAGACCCTCATCCGTGTGCGTCGGCGGCATCCGGACGTCGACGACCGACACGTCCGGGCGGTGTCGCAGCACCGCCTCGACCAGGGCTGGGGCGTCACCGACCGCGGCCACCACCTGATGGCCCTCCTCGGCCAGCAGCCGGATGAGGCCCTCCCGCAACAGCACGGCGTCGTCGGCCACGACGATCCTCAGCCCGCCCTCGGGCAAGGGCGCGGGTCGTTCGGGCGTCTCGTCAGCGGCCGTCAGCGGCACGGCAGTTCCGCGGTGATCGTTGTCGGGCCGCCGAGCGGGCTGGCGAGGGAGAGCTGGCCGCCGACCGCGCGCACCCGGTCCCGCAGCCCGCGCAGCCCGTGGCCCTTGTCGAACGCGGCGCCGCCAGCCCCGTCGTCGGTCACCCAGATCCGCAGCAGCTCCGCTTCGTGGCGGAGCCCGATCACGCACCGGCCGGCCTGGCTGTGCTTGGCCACGTTGGTCAGGGCCTCCGAGACGACGAAGTACGCGGTCGTCTCGACCGCTGCCTCCGGCCGGTGGCTCAGGGTTCCCGCGTCGAGCAGGGCGGGAACCGTCGAGCGCAGGGCCAGCTCGGCGAGCGCCGCCCGCAGGCCGCGATCGACGAGGATCGGCGGGGCGATGCCCCGCGACAGGGCCCGCAGCTCCTCCAACGCCTCCTCGGCCTGGACCATGGCGTCGGCGAGTGCCTCCCGCACGGTCTCGGGCCTGCGTTCGAGATGGCGCTGCGCGCGGCCCAGCTCCATCGCCAGCCGGACCAGGCGTTGCTGCGGCCCGTCGTGGATGTCGCGCTCCAGCCGGCGCAGCGCCAGCGCCTCGGCGGTCAGCGCGGCGGCGGTCTGCGCCCGGGCGGTGTCGCGCTCCTGTTCCAGCCCGCGGATCCTGCGGCGGCGCGGGGAGGCGTCCGAGAGCAGCGCCCGTCCGAGACCGGCCTGCACGGCCACGCAGGTCCTGGTCAGCAGCGGCAGGGTCAACACCAGCAGCAGCCCGACCACGGTGCCGAAGACCATCCGCGTGGTCGGTGAGGTCAGGCCCAGGCTCAGGTCGACGTGGTACGGACCGCTGCCCGTACTCAGCGTCATCGGCGGCGGTGTCCCGGCGGCCGTGCCCCAGTTGCGCACCGCGGTCGTCGCGGCGCCGAGGCCGATGATCCACCACAGCGTCGTGATCACGGCGGTGACCAGCGCGACGGGCGGCAGGACCACCGCGTGCGCCAGGCTGAGCCACATCTTTGGGTCCGGCGCGGGGGCGCCGCCGCTCGGCCCGGGCAGAGGCCCCGGCCGCTCCGGGCCGGGTCTCGCCGCGCGGACTCGGTCGATCCGCCACCACTCCAGATCGGCGGACCAGTACATCGGCGCCGCGGCCGGCGCCCTTCCGACGGCCCGGCCCAGCATTGCCACGCAGAGACCGCCGAACGCGATCAGCAGGCCCGCGACCGCGCTGACGGGACCCGTCAGCAGGTACAGCGACTCCTTCAGGGTGCGACGCCCTACCCGCAAAACGGGACCGGCACCAGGCAATGACCGGCCCCCGGCCACGGTGGAGAACGAGCCGGCCATGGCTCCAGCGTAACGGCGGCCTTTCGTCCGGAGGTGTGCCCACGGCAGGCCGGCTCTGTCTGGTCCGGGACGTGCGAGCTCGTCCCGGACGTGCGAGCGGGGCGCGGCGAGCGAGGGTTTCCGAGCGCACCGCCACCGCAGGTCATGGCGGTGCTCGCATCGAGGTTCCCGTGGGGTTGGTTGCGACCGTCATCCGGATCGTGTTAAGCAGTCGACCAGCACATTGGGCGATCGCCCAGCACGCTGGGCGACCACCCAGGACGGCGCGCCTCGACGAGAGGATGAAGGACATGAGTGACGTCATTGAGGCCGATCCCTCAGGTGAGGGTCGCGGCTCGGGGATCATTCCGGTCTTCGACCCGTCCACGGAGGAGCGGATCGGGGAGGTACCCGACTCCGACCAGAAGGCCGTGGACGCGGCGGTGGCGCGCGCCCGTGAGACGTTCGATTCCGGTGTCTGGCGCAAGCTGCCCGCGAAGCGCCGCGCGGAGGTGCTCTTCCGCGCCGCGCAGATCATCCGGGACCGGACCGACGAGATCGCCGCGATCGAGTCCCGCGACAACGGCCTGAACCTGGCGGCCGCGCGCCACATCATCACGGTGTCGTACGACATGTTGATGTACTACGCCGGCTGGGTCGGCAAGATCCACGGCGAGTCGAGCAACGTCGTGTCCGACGGCCTGCTCGGCCGGTACGAGAACTACCACAACTTCACCCAGCTCGAACCGATCGGCGTCGTCGGTCTGATCATCCCCTGGAACGGGCCGTTCTTCGTCGCGATGCTCAAGGTCGCGCCCGCGCTCGCGGCCGGTTGCAGCGCCGTCCTCAAGCCCGCCGAGGAGACGCCTTTCAGCGCGCTGAAACTGGAAGAGATCTTCCGCGAGGCGGGCTGCCCGACGGCGTCCTGAACGTCATCACCGGCTACGGCGAAACCACCGGCGCCGCGCTCACCGCCCACCCCGACGTCGACAAGATCTCGTTCACCGGGTCGACCGAGGTCGGTCGCCTCATTGTCAAGGCGGCAGCCGGCAACCTCAAACGCCTCACCCTCGAACTCGGTGGCAAGTCGCCGCTGATCATGTTCGACGACGCCAACCTCAAGAAGGCCATTCCCGGCGCCGGCATGGGCCTGCTCGCCGGCTCGGGCCAGAACTGCTCCTGCACCTCACGCATCTACGTCCAGCGCGGGATCTACGACCAGGTCGTCGACAAGCTCGCCGCCTTCGCCCAGAAACTACCCATGGGCGGCAGCGACGAGCCCGGCTCGCTCCTCGGCCCACTGATCAGCGAAAAGCAGCGCCAGCGGGTGCTCGGCATCCTCGGCGACGGCGTGGCGGGCGGCGCCGAGGTGGTGACGGGCGGCAAGGTGATGGACCGCCGCGGCTACTTCGTCGAGGCGACGATCGTCACCAACACCACGCCGGACATGCGCCTCATCCGCGAGGAGATCTTCGGGCCGGTCGGCTGCGTCATCCCGTTTGACGACGAGGACGAAGTTCTCACGGCCGCGAACGACACCCGCTACGGACTCGCCGCGTCCCTCTGGACCGAAAGCCTCGGCCGCGCCCACCGCGTCGCCAACGAACTTCACGCCGGCCAGGTCTGGGTCAACTGCGCCATCGCCGCCGACCCCGCCATGCCCATCAGCGGCCACAAAGAATCCGGCTGGGGCGGCGAACGCGGCTGGAAGGGCATCGAGGGCTACTTCAACACCAAGGCCGTCTACATCAGCCACTGACCGTCCCAAATCCGTGGCCGGGACGGCGGCGAAAGGTGGCTGGCTCCGTCGGGATGACGGAGCCAGCCACCCGGCCACGGCGTGGTCGGCCGGTCAGCCGCAGGTGGTGGTCGCGAGCAGGTCGAGGGGTATGGAGTCGGCCATCTTCTGGTAGCCGGCGAGGTTGGGGTGCAGGTTGTCCGGGCTCGCGTAGGCGGGGAGTAGCTGGGTGGGATGCGCCGGGTCACGCAGGGCGGCGTCGAAGTCGACGACGCCGTCGGCGAGGTCCTGGTTACGGATCCAGGTGTTCACCTGCTCCCGGTACTTCTCGCTGTTGGGAGCGGCCAGGGTCCCGTCGACGAGGGCGTTGGACGCGGGGGTGATCGTGCCGAGCCAGATCTTGTGGCCGGCGTCGTGGGTCTTCCCGATGAGCTGGGTGTAGCCGTCCTCCAGCTGCTGGGGTGTGACGTTGTTGCCGAGGCCCAGGTCGTTGATTCCTTCGAGGACGAGGACGCCCGAAACGGCTGGGACGTTCAGCGCGTCGGCCTGGAAACGGGAGACACCGCTGGGGCCGTCCATGAGGCCGAGGCTGCCCAGGAGCTGGTTTGACCCGATGCCGGCGTTGACCACCGAGATGGGCTGGCCCGCGGCGGTCACCCGACGTTGTAGATCGTCGGGGTAGCGGCCGTTCTTGTCCGCGACCGACTTGTCCGCAGGAATACTGAAGAGGCCGCCGCCGACGAAGCCATCGGTGATGGAGTCGCCGAACGCCACGACTGACCGGGCGTTCGCCATCACATCGACGCCGTCGACGTACAGCCAGCTGAGCGTCTTGTTCGAGAAGCTCGACCCGCTGGTCTGGTTCGTGAGATCACCGGTGTTGGCGTTCGCGAGGTAGGAGGTCGCGTTCGCGTTCCAGTGCTTGGTCAGCGCACTGGTGGAACCCGCCAGGTAGATACTGACCGACAGCGGACTGAACGCGCTGACGTTCAGGGCCACCGGATCACTGGCGATATCCTGGCCGCCCGGCACCGTCACCGATGTCGCGCCACCGAACGTCACCGTCACCGGAGTTCCGATGGCGGCGCCCGCGCCCTGCGGCGCGACGGTGACGTGGGTGAACGTCAGCGGGCCGCTGCCGAACCGGTTGCTCAGGTGGAAGCGCGTTGACGATCCTCCGATGTGGGGTGTGACCACCATCCGGACGGTCTGGTTCTTCAACTGCAGCGGAAGGATTCCCAGCGACGCGTCGAACGGGACCGAGCCGTCGGTCGGGCTCGCGGTCCAGGCCGCGACCCACTGCGACGAGGGACACGTTCCTGCGCTGCCCGTGCTCGGCGTGGCACTCGCGCTGGCCAGGGGTGTCTCGGCCAGGCCCGCCGCCGCCAGGGCCAGTCCCGCGGCGGCTAAACCCGTGATGATTCTTCGTACACGCATTTGAATCCCGACTTCGAAGGTCCGGCCCCGTTCTCGGCGGTCGATACGGCGGAGCACCTCATTCGACCTTTCCTTCGACTCAACCGAAACATGGGGCGTGCCGATGGATATTTCGACAGCTTCCGCCAGGTCGGCCCGAAGCATAGGGAATTAAACCGAGACTCGAAAGTACCGGAGAATCTCACAACCGTTGTCTGGCTATCGCGATTTGAATTGAGTGAACAGGCGGCCGTCCGCACCCGGGGCCACCGACGCCGGCCCTCAGCTGGGACGGACCACCCTCGCCGACGCCGGCGGCTCTCGGCCCGGCGACCGCAAAAAGAGGGAGTACCACCGTCAACGGTGATCACACACCGGGGCGCCTCCGAGCGGAACCGAGAACGGATGACGTTGCAAGTCTCACTTCCGCGAGTAAGATACGACGCATGTCACGCCGGCAGCGCCACGCGTGGTGAGAACAAGGCGTGGCGACGCTCGCCGAAATCGGCGGACCATCCTCCAGGTCGCGGAAGAAGCGTTCTCGGACAGCTCCGATGTCGTGCCGCTCAACGAGATCGCGCGTCGCACCGGACTCGGGCGCGCGACGGTCTACCGCCACTTTCCCGATCGTCACGCGCTGGCCGGCGCCGTGGTCGCGGAGTACTTCGGCGCGCTCAAGGAGGCCGTCGACGCGACGATGAATGGGCGGCGCGCCTTCCGTGACCTTCTCCAGTGGGTCCTGGAAACAGGGGTCTCGATGCGCCCGCTCGTCACGCTCATGGGGGAACTGCCGCCCAATGCTCAGCAGCAGTACACGACGGAACTCATCGCCGTCCTGAGCCCGCCCTTCCACCTCGCGCAGGCACAGGGTCAGCTGCGTGAGGACGTCAGGCCGACGGATCTCGCGTGGATCATGGCCATGCTGACCGCCGCGACCGACATGGACGCGGCGGGCGCCTCCACGGCCGAAGCGGTCGGCGGCGACCGGAGCGCCGCGATAGAGCGACTCCTCAACGTCCTTCTCGACGGCCTCTTCATCGCGTCACAGCCCGCCATCGACCAGACAGCCGAGTGAGCCGCCTCAGCGGTTGAGGTAGGCGGCGGGTTCGCCGTCGGGCCGGCGCGGGCTTGGGGCGCGCCTGGTTGGCCGGTCGGATCCGGCGATGGCCTGCGTCCGCGGACTCAGGGCGAGACGATGGACGTCGGGTATCCGAGGCTTCACGAGCGTGGAGGGAACGGGTCTGCGATGGACGTCACCGGTTCCGGCGGCGACGGTCGGCGCGCCGAGCGGATGGCCCAGGCCCGCCGGCTGGTCGGCCAGGCCCGACAGGACCGCACCGTGCCCTGGTACCTCGCGTTCGTCTGTACCGCGATCGGGGCCGGCGCGTCGTTCGACGCGTTCGGCGCGGGCATCGGTTTTCTGTATGCCCTCGTGCTGTCCGGCGCGTTCGCGGGGCTGTCCTGGGGAACGCTGCGGCTGGTACCGGCCATGCTGGCGGACCTGAGCCAGGAAGGGGCCGGCACGTCGAGGACGTGGCTGACGGTGCTGCGGGCTCCGGTGACGGCCCGGGGATTCCTCGTCCTGGCCGCCACCGTCCCGGTCGCGGTGGCGCTCGTGAAGACGGTCGGGTTCTTCTTTCTCGGCGGGGTGGCGCTGGTGCTGGTCGCCACGGGTCTGGCCCTGGCCGCCGCGTGGGCGCTCAACCGCCCCTGACGACGGCGACTCTGACGACGGCGACTCTGACGACGGCGCCCCGCCCGACCGCCAGGCAGGCCTCCCGCTGGCCAACCGGGTCATAGATATTGGATAAAGTATTCCCTTGGTTGGGTCGGGGATACGGAGGAGCCGGTGGGCAGCAGGCTGCGGGTGGTCCAGTGGACCACCGGAAAGACCGGGACCGCCGCCGTGCGCGGGATGGTCGGCCATCCGGCGCTGGAGATCGTCGGGTGTTACGCGTACTCGCCGGAGAAGGTCGGGCGTGACGTCGGCGAGCTGGCCGGGATCGGTCCGATTGGGGTGACGGCGACCGACGACGTCGACGCGCTGCTGGCGCTGCGGCCGGACTGCGTGACCTACCTGGCCTACCGGCCGGACTTCGACCATCTCGAGCGGATCCTCGAAGCCGGCGTGAACGTCGTGACGACGATGTACATGCTGGCCGGATCCGGCTACGGCGAGGATGTTCGGGACCGGCTCGCGGCGGCCTGCGAGCGAGGCGGGGCGTCGCTCTACACGACGGGCGTCTACCCCGGGCACATGGGGATGACGGCGCTCGCGGTGAGCGCGATGTGCAGCCGCATCGACCGGATCTCGCTGCTGGAGTCGGTCGAGATGAGCGGCTACCCGAACGAGCGGATGTTCCGGGCGATGAGCATCGGTCTCGACCCGGCGGATCCGGCCGCGCCGGGGATGATCGAGGCCAACTGCGGGTCGTTCAAGGAGCAGATCCGGGTCATGGCCGGCGCACTCGCCGTCGACCTCGACGAGATCCGTTTCACGGCCGAGTTCGGGGTGGCGAACGACGACCTCGACTTCGGGTTCATGAAGCTGCGGAAAGGCCAGATCGCCGGGTTCAAGGGAGTCACCGCCGGGATCCACCGCGGCCGGTCGGTGATCGAGTGCCGGTTCGTCTGGAAGCTCGGGCACGACATGACACCGAACTGGCCGGTCGAGGACGGCTACGTGCTGGAGATCGAGGGCAGCCCCGGCGTGCGGGTCCAGCTCTCACCCCTCGGCGGGGCGCACTTCTCCGGCGCGGTCGCCACCGCGATGCCGGCGGTCAACGCGATCCCCCACGTCGTCGCGGCCCCTCCGGGCATCGTCAACCACACGGGCCTGCCGTTCGTCACGGGCCGCCACCTGCTGACCCGCGACCAGGCCGGCTAGCCCACCCCGGGCCGCCATCCACCGTCAACTCGAGCCACTACTCACAGTGAGTGACCGGCCGAGGGGCCTCTGACGGCCGCCGAAGGATCGTCTGCCGGATTCCTCGGCGGCCGTCCGGGTAGCCATGCCTGGTGGCACGTCGATGGCGCCGCCGTCGAAGATCGATCTCTCGCCGTGCCACCGGCGACAGGGGTGGTGCGATCAGCGGTGCCGGCTACCGAGGGTGATGGCGGGATGTGGGCAGTCGAGCTGTTCGACGTGCTCGAGATGGGCCTTACCCTCAGCGGCGTCGAGGACCGGCGGATTCGGCGCGCGAACGCGGCCGCGTGCCAGATGGCCGGCCGTGACGAGGCCGACCTGGTCGGCATGGACTGGCGCGACATGGTCGACCCAGCGCAGTTCGATGACCTGTTCGTCTCGATGGAGCGGGTTGTCGGCGGCGGCGAAAAGAGCAGGGGTCAGCGACTCGTCCGGTTGGTCCGCCCCGACGGGACCGTCACCCCCGCGTTGTCGTCCGGCGTGATCGTGGACGTCGACGGCGAACAGTGCGTCCTCGCGCAGTTCCAGGACGTCAGCGAACTGATCTCGACCCAGGTTCAGCTGCAGACGGTGCTCGACCATGTGCCGGTGGCGGTCTTCCTGCTCGACCAGGACGGCCGCGTGGTCGCGCGCGGCGGGTCCGCCACCCACGATCCGGTCGCGGAACCGGGCAGGTTCGACGAGTCGCGGATTCGCGCGGCGTTCCGCGACCGTCCGGACCTGGTGGCGTTGATGCGCCGTTCGATGGGCGGAGAGTACGTCCACGAGGTGCTCGAGGCCTACGGACGCTGGTACGACCTGCATCTCGTCCCGCTGCCTGGGGCGGGGGGACGACCCTCGTCGCTTGCCGGCGTCGCGAGCGACGTCACGGACCGCGAGCGGGCGACCGCGGAGCTGCTGGTCCGCACGGCCCGCCAGACGGCGCTCGCGGACCTCGCGCAACGCGCGCTGGAGAGCGCCGACGAGCAGCCGCTGTGGGATCACTGCGTCCGGACGCTGACCGAGCAGCTGGGCGCCGACCAGGTGGTGGTGCGCAGACACCTGGTCGACGATGGCCCGGCCGACGAGCTGGCGGGTCCACCCGGCTGGGGGGCGCCCGATCGCCCGCCGACCCCGGCGGGCGACGACGAGCGGCGATGGCCAGGCGAGGAGGCGCGGTGGGCCGACCGGGGCGCCCACCGCACCGGCGACCACCCTGCCGGCGACCACCCTGCCGGCGAGCGCGCCGCCGAGGAGCCGGAATCGGAGCGGTCCGTCGTACGGATACCGATCGGCTCCGCCACCGAGCCGCTCGCGACGATCACGATTCGTCGCGCTGCCCGCGAGCTGACCTCCGAGGACGTCGACTTCGCGCGGTCCGTCGGCGCGGTCCTCGGGTCGGCGGTGCTGCGGATCCGAGTGGAGGCGGCGACGCGCTTCTGGTCGCTGCATGACCCGCTGACGGGCCTGCCGAACCGGGGGGCGCTGCTGGACCGGCTGCGCCGAAGCCTGCGCCGGGCGCAACGGGACGGGCACCGGACCGGCGTCCTGTTCATCGACCTGGACGGCTTCAAGGCGGTGAACGACACCTTCGGCCATCAGGCCGGCGACGAGCTGCTGAAGGTGATCGGCGACCGGCTGCGGCGGGTGATCCGGCCCGGCGACGTCGTCAGCCGGCTGGGGGGCGACGAGTTCGCCATGCTGTGCGAGGGCGTGGACGGCCTGGACGACCTGCGCGCCATCGGCGAGCGGGTGATGCACGAGCTCGCGCCGCCGGTGGAGCTGCACCGGCCGGTCAGCGTCGGCGGAAGTGTCGGGCTGGCGCTGTCCGGCCCCGACCTCACGGACGCCGAGCAGCTGCTGGACGCGGCGGACGTGGCGATGTACCAGGCCAAGCAGGGCGGCCCGGGACGCTGCGTCGCCTACGACGAACGCGTCCGCGCGACGATCGCGACCCGGCTGCGCGACATCACCGAGCTGCGCCGGGCCTTCGGCGCCGGTGAGCTGAGGCCGCGGTTCCGGCCCGTCGCGGACCGCACTCGCACGGTCTTCGCCGCCGAGGCGGTCGCGTGCTGGCTGCATCCCACCCGCAGCTGGCTCGGACCCGAGGACATCGAGCCGATCGCGTTCGAGGCCGGGCTCAGCGGCGACCTCGACGGTTGGCTGGTCGACAACATGATCCGCTACCTGGAGGTGTTGCGGCGGCCAGACGCGCCCGGGCCCCCGGGACCGGCCGGCCACGGCGATCCGGGGCGCCCGCGCGAGCTCTGGCTCCGCCTCTCCGACCGCGGCCTGCGCGACGCCGCGCTGCGCAAGGAGCTCATCGCGCACGCCGCTGGTTCCGGCGAGCCGGCGGCTCGTGGCCCGGTGCCCTGCGTCCTGGTCCCCGACACGCTCAGGCGGGCGGACCGTCAGCAGTCCGACGCGATCATCGACGAGCTCGCCGAGGCCGGCGTCGCGGTCCGGCTCGACTTCGCCGAGCTCGGCCCCATCCGGGCGGTGACCGTGGACAGCCTTCCCCGTGGGCTCGTCGGGGTCCGGCTCAGCGACAAGAACGCCCGCGCGGTCGGGCACGACGAGACGGCGCAGGCGATCCTCGCCGGCCTGATCCGCATCCTGCACCTGCTGCGGCTGGACGTCACCGTCCGAGGGGTGGACACGCCGGCCGAGCTGGCCGCGGTCCGCGCGCTGAACTGTGACCTCTTCCAGGGCAGCGCGGTCGGCCCGGACCTCCACCACCGCCGGGCCGACAGCCGGTCGGCCTGTGGCGGGTCAGCCGCAGTGTGACCAGCCGCTGGTCCAGGAGACGCTGCCGAGGCTGCCGCCCCACTTCACGCAGATGGCCTTGGCCGCTACCTTCACCGGCCCGGCGTAGTACTGGTAGGAGCCCGAGTCGGTCACCTTCGCCGACCCGTTCTGCGCCTGCACCGAGGCCGACACCGACTGGGCCGTGCCCACGCCGGCACCGGACTTCATCGTCGCGACGCAGTTGGTGCCGCCGTTGTACATCAGGACGATCGTCACCGTCGTGGAGCCGCTGGTCAGCGTGTGGCTGTCGATCTGCGAGTAGCCGGAGCCGCACACCTGGGCAGCGGTGTAGGGGTTCTTCTTGGCGGTGGCCGGCGTGGCGGGCGCCGGTGCGGCGGTGTGCGTGGCCGCGGTCCCTGAGCCGGTACCGCCGCCCGTGCCGGTGCCTGCCGAAGGGACGGTGCCGGGGCCTGAACCCGTGACGACGCCTGGGCCGGCGCCGGCTCCCGGCACCGTTCCCGCGCTCGCGTTCGTGGCGCCCTGGCCGGCGGCCCCGGCGGTGTCCCCCGGAGCCTGGCCGAGCGAGCCGGGAGCCGCGCCGGCCGAGCCCGCGGCCTCGGCGCCCTGGACCGGGCCGTCGCCGGCGGACCGCGCGCGGCCCTGCCCGTCCTTCGGGACCAACCCGCCGGGACCCTGCGACGCGCCGGCGGCCTGCTGGTTGCTTCCGTGCCGCCCTCCCTGCGTCGCGGTTCCCGAGCCGTGCAGCGCCCAGGCCAGGATCGAGGCCACCAGGATCAGCACCGCCAGGGCGGCGGCGCCGACCAGCACGCCGCGGCGCCGGTTCGGGGCCGGCCCGGCGGCGCGTCGGCGCCCCGTCGGCGACGGTCCTCGGCGGTCGCTCAAGGGCGCCGAGACCGGCGGTACGACCGCTCCCCCGGGCTCGGGCGCACCGGCCGGTCCGAGCCGTGGTCCGGGCACCGCGGACCCGGGCACCGCGGGCCCAGCCTGGCGGGCCGAGGCGGCGGGTCGCGTCGGAACCGCCAGCTCGTCGCGGCCCGAGGGCAGCGGGCCGGTCGGCGCGTCGTGGATCGAGTCCGGGAGGGAGGAACTGGGGACGTCCACGTCTGTCGCCTCCGCTCCGCGAGGTCATGGCGGCGGGCGGGTAGGACGTGAGCTGCCCGCGCACCGGACCAGCGTAACGCCGCTAAAGGTCACTTTCTCCGTAGACATCCTGTAACGGTCGATATCCGGCAATAGGGGTGTATCGGAACAGCCGACGCCCGCTCGGGCGGCAGCCGCACACCCGGCCAGCGTCGGGTCCGGCGCGGTCGGCCCGCCGGCTTGATCGGTCATGGGCGGTTTGCGGTCCTTGGGAGCGCTTCGGAACCGCCTGGAGCCCCCGCGCCCGAGCGGGCCGCACGGTCCGACTTTGGGGTGACGGCCATGTCACGGAGGGTGTAAATGTTGGTGGGGCCCACCGGGGGGTACGGCAAGGGCGTCAGATCTTGGAGAGCCGGCGGGGGGGCCACCCGCCCCGACCCCGCACCCCCCACCACCCGGGGCATGCAAGGAAGGGAGACCGATGAGTAACACGATCAAGGACCGGCTCTCACACGTCACCGAGGCCGTCCCGGTCAGTGAGATTCCCGACGCGGCCCGCGCGGCCGCCGACCGGGCCGGACACGCCGTCGCCGACGCCACGGCCAAGGCCGGTCACGGCGTTGCCCGGGCGGGGCACACCGCGGCGTCCGCCACCCGGGACGCCGGCAGCGCCCTGGCCAGCAAGGTGGCGGACACGTCGAGCTCCGGTGTCGACTCGGTCAGCCGGCGGGCGACCAACGCGACGAAGGTCCCGGCCAGGACCGCGGTCAGGACGGCGACCAAGGCCGCGACGGTCTCCGGCCGCACCGCCCGGAAGATCGAGAAGGCCCGCGGCGCGGCGGAGCTCTCCGCCGAGCGGGCCCGCGGCGCGACCGAGCTGCGGGTCGAGAAGGCCCGGTCCGGCAAGGCCGTCCGGTCCGAGCGCAAGGCCCGGGAGGCGGCCGACAAGGCGCAGCTGGTGCTGGAGAACCGGCTCGGGAAGGCCGAGCGGAAGCTGGCCCGGGTGCACCGGCGGCGCCGGCGCGGCCTGGTCACGATGCTGCTGCTCGGTGGCGGCGCGGCGGCGACCGTCGCGGCTCGCAAGTACCTGCCCGGCTCCGGCCAGCAGGGCGAGACGAGCCTCGGCCACGACGAGCACCCGACCCCCACGACGCCGCCGACGACCACCGGCAGCGGGACGACGTCCGGCACCAACCTTCCGCCGGGCACGAACCTGGAGGCCGCCTCCGACGTCATCTCCGGCCGGATGGACGAGATGCCCGGCGTCGACTCCTCGCGACGCCCCATCATCTGACCGCACCGCCTGTCGACCGCACCGCCTGTGACCTCACCGTCCTGGGCGGGTGAGGTCCGCCCCTTGCCGCGTGGCGGCGGGCTTGCCGGCCGGCCGGGTACCCATACCCGGCCGGCCGTCGCGCGTCCAGGCCGGACCCACCACCCGCGCGGGCGGACGCGTGTTCGGGCGGCTGAGCCGGCGCGACAAGCACCTGTTCACCCGCGCTTCACCGTCCGGTTCTACGGTCGCGGCATGACGACCGCCCCCCATGTGCCCAGCTGGATCGAGCTCGCCGGCGCCTACAACGTGCGCGATCTCGGCGGCCTGCCCGCCGCCGGAGGCACCGTCCGGCCCCGGGTGCTGCTGCGCGGCGACAACCTCGACAGCCTCACCGCCGAGGACATCGCGTTGCTGGGCGAGGAGGTCGGGCTGCGCGCCATCGTGGATCTGCGCGCGTCCTTCGAGAACCCGAGAGCCGCCGAGTGGCTGCCGCGCCACGGCATCGGCTGGCTGCACGAACCGCTGCTCGACCTGACCGGGCTCACGGACCCGGCTGTCAGGAACGCCCAGGACGGCCGTGACTACGCCGGGCTCTACGCCCGGATGCTGGAGCCGGCCGGGCCCGGTCTGGCCCGCATCCTGGAGTTCCTCGTGTCAGGTCCGCGCACCCCGGCCCTCGTGCACTGCGCGGCGGGCAAGGACCGCACCGGTGTCACCGTCGCGGTCCTGCTGGCCGTCGCCGGTGTCGAGCGGGACGCGATCATCGCGGACTACCTCGCGACCGCGGAACGCATTCAGATCATCCGGGAGACGCTCGCCCGCAAGCCCGAGTACAGCCATCTCCGCGCGCGGATAGCCGCGAGCAAGCTTCCCGATGCCCCGCCCGTGGTCGACCCGAGGGCCATCGCCGGCGTTCTGGACCTCGTCGAGGCCGCACCGGGCGGCCCGGCGGGCTACCTCATCGCCAACGGTGCGACGCAGGACCAGATCGCCCGCTGGCACGAGCTGCTCATCGAGCCGAGCTGACCGATCGCCCCTCGACACCCAGGAGGCCGCAGTTGGCGTCGAGGTTGGCCGAGCCCGGTCACCCGGGAAGATCGTCAGGGCCACCATCGGCACACACGTAGCAGCGAGGCGATGACGGCAGCGCCGACCGACTCGTCTCCCTGTGCGACCGAAAGTACGGCGGGAAGGGTATCGGTCACCCCACGCCGCCCGCTGAGCGACGCAGATACCAGCGACTGGCCGATGACCGTTGCGCGCTGCTCGCGCGGGAGGTGCTCGGCGAGGTCACGCAGCAGCGCTGCGCGGACGTACGGCTCGTGGATGGTGCTCGCGGCGGC
>NZ_JADWYX010000014.1:66701-68698 GCF_016786355.1 Frankia sp. AgB1.9 | reverse complement strand
CACCGCTTGCCCAAGCAGCTCGACGGGCAGCCGCGGAGCCAGGTCACGCAACACCGCAGCCCGGACGTACGGCTCGTGGATGGTGCTCGCGGCGGCCACCGCTTGCCCAAGCAGCTCGACGGGCAGCCGCGGAGCCAGGTCACGCAACACCGCAGCCCGGACGTACGGCTCGTCGATGGCCTTCACCGCAGCCAGCAATGGTCCAAAGACTGAGGCCTGTTGCTCGGCCGGCAACCGCTCGGCGAGGTCACGCAACACCAATGCCCGTCGGTAGGGCTCATCGATGGCCTCGGCAGCCGCCGACACCGGTCCCAGCAGGTCGGGAGGCAGATACGCGGCGAGGCCGCGCAACATCGCTGCCCGGTCAGACGGCTCGTCGGTGGCACGCGCGGCGGCCAGCGCCGGCCCGAGGAGCGCACCGCCCTGCCGGGCCGCCAGCCGCTCGGCGAGATCACGCAACATCGCTTCCCGGGCAGCGCGCTCGGCGATGGCACCCGCGGCGACCAGCGCCGGCCCAAGGACCGCGGCGCGCTGCTGGTCCGGCAGCCGCTCGGCGAGGTCACACAACATCGCTGCCCGGGCAGCGGGCTCGTCAATGGTTCTCGCCGCGGCTACCACCGGTCCGAGCAGGTCGACGGGCAGCCGCGGAGCGAGCAACCGCACCACCGATATCCGAGCACGCGGCTCGTCGATGGCGCATGCGGCGGCCAGCACCGGCCCGAGCAGCTCGACGGGCAGCCGCGGAGCGAGGTCACTCAACACCGCTGCCCGGGCAGCGGGCTCGTCGATGCCGCGCACGGCGGCCAGCATCGGCCCGAGCAGCTCGGCAGACAGCCGCGGAGCGAGACCACGCATGACCGCTGTCCGAGCACCCTGAAACTCGATCGTGCTCGCGGCGGCCACCGCTTGCTCGAGCAGGTCGGCGGGCAGCCGCGGGGCAAGGTCACGCAACATCGCTGCCCGAGTGGTCGGCTGCTCGATCGCGCTCACGGCGGCCAACGCCTTGCCGAGGACCGCGGGGCGCTGGTCCACAGGCAGCCACCCGGCGAGGTCCCGCAACACCGTCGCCCGGCTGACCGGCTCGTCGATGCCGGGCGCGGCGGCCAGCACCTGGCCGAGCAGCTCGGCGGGCAGCCGCGGAATGAGGTCACTCAACACCGCTGCGCGGGCAGCAGGCTCATCAATGGCGTCCGCCGCGGCCACCGCCTGGCCGAGCAGCTCGGCAGGCAGCCCCGGAACGAGGTCACGCAAGCGCGCTGCCCGGCTGGTCGAATTGTCGATCGCGCTCGCGGCGGCCAGCGCCTCGCCGAGAACCGCGGGGCGCTCGTCAACCGGCAGCCGCTCGGCGAGATCACGCAACACCGCTGCCCGCGCGGCCGGATCAACGATTTCGGGCGCGGCGGCCAGCACCTGGCCGAGCAGCTCGGCGGGCAGCCGCGGCACGAGCACGCACAGCACTGAGGCCCGGACGTTCGGATTGTCGATGGCGTCCGCCGCGGCCAACGCTTGTCCGAGTAGCTCGGCAGGCAGCCGTTCGGCGAGATCACGCAACACCGCTGCCCGGTCACGCGGCCCGCCGATGGCGCTCGCGGCGGCCAACGCCGATTCGAGGACCGCGGAGCGTTGGTCGGCAGGCAGCCGCTCGGCGAGATCACGCAACACCGCTGCCCGGGCGGCCGGCTCGACGATTCCGGCCGCGGCGGCCACCGCCTGCCCGAGCAGCTCGGCAGGCAGCCGCGGAACGAGGTCACTCAACATCGCTGCGCGGGCAGCAGGCTCGTCGATGCCGGCCGCGACGGCCAAGGCTTGTGCGAGCAGCTCGGCGGGCAGCCGCGGAACAATGTAATGCAACATCGTTTCCCGGGCGGTCGGCTCGTCGATGGCACGCGCGGCCGCGAACGCCGGGCTTAGCAGCTCAGCGGGCAGCCGCGGAACAAGGTCACGCAACACCGTTTCCCGGGCGGTCGGCTCGACGATGCCGATTGCTCCGGCCAACG
>NZ_JADWYX010000014.1:64073-66601 GCF_016786355.1 Frankia sp. AgB1.9 | reverse complement strand
CTTGCCCAAGCAGCTCAGCGGGCAGCAGCGGAACGAGGTCACTCAACACCGATGCCCGCTCAAACGGCTCGTCGATGGCACGCGCAGCGGCCAACGCCGGGCTTAGCAGCTCAGCGGGCAGCCGCGGAACAAGGTCACGCAACACCGAACCCCGGGCGGTCGGCTCGACGATGCCGATTGCTCCGGCCAACGCTTGCCCAAGCAGCTCAGCGGGCAGCAGCGGAACGAGGTCACTCAACACCGATGCCCGCTCAAACGGCTCGTCGATGCCGATTGCTCCGGCCAACGCTTGCCCGAGCAGCTCAGCAGGCAGCAGCGGCAGGAGGCCGCGCAACACCACTGCCCGCGCAATCGACGGATCGATGCTGCTCGCAGCAGCCAACGCTCGTTCGAGGATCAAGGCGCGCTGGTCGACCGACGTCCGCTCCGCCAGCTCCCGCAACATCGTTGCCCGAGTAACCGGTTGGTCGATGGTGCTCGCGGCGACCAACGCCGGACCAAGGACCGAGGCGCGCTGCTCGGCCGGCAGATACTCGGCCAGGTCGACGAGCACCGCTGTCCGGTCATTCGGCTCGTCGATGGCGCCCACAGCGGCCACCAACTCTCCGAGCCGCTCGGCGGGCAGCCGTGCAGCGAGCACACGCATCACTGAGGCCCGCGCGGTCGGCTGGTGGATCGCGCCCGCGGCGGCCAACGCTTCTCCGAGCAACTCGGCGGGCAGCCGCGGAACGAGCGCACGCACCACCGATGCACGAGCGTGGGGCTCGCCGGTGCCGTCCGCGGCGGCCAAGGCCGGGCCGAGCAGCTCGGCGGGCAACAGCGGAACGAGGTCGCGCAGTACCGATGCGCGGGCGTGCGGGTGGTTGATGGCACCCGCGGCGGCCAGCGCTGAGCCCAGCAACTCGGCGGGCAGCCGCGGAACAAGCGCCCGCAACACCGATGCCCGTTCATACGGCCCGTTGATGCCGCCCGCGGCGGCCAACGCCGGTCCGAGGAGCTCGGCGGGCAGCCGCGAGACAAGGTCACGCAACACCGCTGTCCGAATGTTCGGCTGGTCGATCGCGTCCGCTGCGGCCAACGCCAGGCCGAAAACCGAGTCGCGTTCCTCGACGGGCGCGTACTCGGCCAGGTCACGCAACATCGCTGCCCGGGCAACCGGCTCGTCGATCACGCGCGCGGCGGTCAACGCCGGGCCGAGCAACTGGGCACGTCGGTCTACTGGCAGATACTCGACGAGGTCACGCAACATCGCGGCTCTGTCATACGGCTGGTCGATGGCGCCCGCGGCGGCCAACGCTTGTCCGAGCAGCTCAGCGGGAAGCCGCGGAGCGAGTACCCGCAACACGGCTGCCCGTACAGCCGGCTGGTCGATGGCGCTCGCGGCGGCCAACGCCGGTCCGAGGAACGAAGCGCGCTGGTCGGCCGGCAGCCCCTCCGCGAGGTCACCCAGCACCGCTGCCCGTTCATACGGCTCGTCGATGGCGCCCACGGCGGCCAACGCCGGTCCGACGGCCTCGGCGCGCTGGTCAACCGGCCGCCGCGCGGCGAGCTCGCGCAGCCTCGTTGCCCGGTCAGCCGGCTCGTCTATCGCGTTCGCGGCGGCCAACGGCGACCCGAGGATCTCCGAACGCCGCTCGGCCGGCGGATACTCGGCCAAGTCCCGCAACATGGTTGCCCGGTCAGCCGGCTCGTCTATCGCGTTCGCGGCGGCCAACGCCGCCGCGAGGATCTCGGCACGCCGCTCGACCGGCGGATACTCGACCAAGTCCCGCAGCACCGCTGCCCGGTCATACGGCTCGTCGATGGCGCTCGCGGCGGCCAACGCCGCCGCGAGGATCTCGGAACGCCGCTCGACCGGCAGCCGCCCCGCGAGATCACCCAGCACCGCCGCCCGGTCATACGGCTCGCCGATGGCGCTCACGGCGGGCAACGCCGATCCCACCAACTCGACAGGCAGTCGCGGAACAAGCGCCCGCAACACCGCTGCCTGGGCGGTTGGCTGGTCGATGGAGTTCGCGGCGGCCAACGCCGCCGCGAGGATCTCGCCACGCCGCTCGACCGGCAGCCGCCCCGCGAGATCACCCAGCACCGCCGCCCGGTCGTACGGATCGTCTATGGCGCTCACCGCAGCGAACGCCGATCCCACCAACTCGACAGGCAGCCGCGGAACGAGGCCATGCAATACCGCAGCCCGCGTCGTCGGCTCGTCGATGGCGCCCACGGCAGCCAACGCCGATCCGAGGATCTCGGCACGCTGCTCGACCGGCAGATGGTCGGCCAGGTCCCCCAACATCGCCGCCCGGTCATACGGCTCGTCGATGGCGTTCGCGACGGCCATCGCCGGTCCCACCAATTGGACGCGCTGCTCAACCGGCAGCAACTCCGCCAGGTCACGCAACAACGCGGCGTGGTCAAACGGCTCGTCGATGGCACCCATGGCGGCCAACGCCGATCCCAGCAAATCGGCGGACAGCCGCGGAACGAGCGCACGCACCACCGACGCCCGCGCAATCGGCTCGTCGATGGCG
>NZ_JADWYX010000014.1:0-63973 GCF_016786355.1 Frankia sp. AgB1.9 | reverse complement strand
CTCGCTGCGGCCAACGCCGATCCCAGCAGCTCGGCAGGCAGCCGCGAAACAAGCGCACCCAACACCGACCCCCGCGCAGCCGGCTCGCCGATCGCACCCACGGCGGCCAACGCGTACCCGATTAACTCGGCAGGCAGCCGCGGAACGAGACCATGCAGTGCCGCTGCCCGCGCGGCCGGCTCGTCGATGGCGCTCGCTGCGGCCAACGCCGATCCCAGCAGCTCGGCAGGCAGCCGCGAAACAAGCGCACCCAACACCGACCCCCGCGCGGCCGGCTCGTCGATGGCACCCACGGCGGCCAACGCCGATCCGAAGACCGCGGCGCGCTGCTCAACCGGCACGTATTCGGCCAGGTCACGCATCACCAAGGCCCGGCGGTACGGCTCGTCGACGGCACTCGCGGCGGCCAAAGCCTCGTTGAGAACTGCCGCGCGCTGCTCAGTGGGCACCACTGGGGCCAGCGCGGTCAGCGCCTGGGCCCGGGTGGATGCGCCTGGTATCGCCTGAGCGTAGGTGAGCGCGCGTCCAGGCAGCCATCGTCCGGTTTCGACGAGGCGCAGCAGGAGGGGCAGGGGGATGTTGGCGGCGAGGCTGGTAATCGAGCCGAGTATTAGGGCGTAGTTTGCCTGGCGAGCCAGGCCGACCGGGGAGCAGGACGGGTAATGGGTTAGCGCGTGATCGCGGGCGGCATGGATTGCGGTGAGGTACTCGGTCGTCGTTCCTTGGTCCTCGTGGGCGGTGTACCAGACGCTTTCGGTTCGGCCGTCCGGCGTATGCCGTTCGGCAGTGAAGATCGCGTCAACGGTGTCCGGATCGTCCGCGGCGAACAGGTGGCTGACGAGCTGGGCGAGTCCATAGCGATCGGAGGCGTCTCGTCGGTCGACTGGATTGAGGAGCGGGAGGCCTTTGTCGAGGCCGCCCCATCGGTCGAGGAATCGGTGCGCAACCAGGCGATGCAGGATCTCGTAACGTCCGGGCGGAAGGCTGCCACGGGTGTAGTCGAATACCAGGTCGTGCGCGCCGATCGTCCGGGTGTCGGGATTCAGGCGGATCAGGGATGCGCCAGCAAGCTGGCGCAACAGTCCTCGTGCCGCCCTTGGGTCGAGCGGGCCGGTGGCTGCCCACAGGTCCAGCACCACCGGCACCGGTATGGGCCCGCGGCCCTTGAACACCGCGAGTTCGGCCAGCCGGTCCGCGGCGCCGTTGGGCAGCAGGCGCAACCCCGCATCGATCACTCTTAGCAGATTCGGGTGGGGGTAGTCCGGCAGCCGTCTGGTCAACTCCAGTTCGGCCAGGTCTGCCTGGTCAAACGCGTCGGCGACGTCGTCCCATTCCCACAGCTCGCCGATCAGGCCCCCGGCGATGGCCAGCGCGACCGCGAGACCGCCGCATCGATCGACGATGCGCCGGGCCGGTTCCACGTCGGGCACAGGCTGGCGAGCGTAGGCCGCGAGCAGTTGGCGGGCGGTCGGCTCGTCGACGAGGCCGACCGGGCAGATCGGCGCCCCGGCTCGCAGCACCGCGCTGCCGCGGGAGGTGACGAGCAGTCGGACGCCTGTCAGCCGGGGGAATCCGTCGGCCACATCCGGCTCCCACACGTCGTCCAGAACGATCAGGCATCTCGCTCCGGCCAGCATGCCGCGTAGTCGGTCGTAGCCCTCGGCGACGTCGAGGACGGGACGAGGGTCGCCGAACGCCGCGAGAACCCGGGTCTGAATCGCGGCGACGTTCGCGTCTGGGTTCACCTCTATCCATACCGGCCCGTCGGAGAACCGGTCGCGCACCGTGTCGTCGTGAAGAATCGCGCGAGCGGTCGTCGACTTTCCCGCGCCGCCCATCCCGATCACGCCCACAGGCCCGGCGCCAGTCACTGTCAGCAGGTCACGGGCCGTTTCCAGGACCGCCGCCCGGTCTACGAAGGGGTCTGGGAGTGGCCATGCCGCTCGAGCCTCGTCCCACGACGAGGGCACGCGCGTCCGCGTACTAACCGCACGCGTTTCGGTCGCGAAGGTCGGGTTGTCAGGGAACTGTTTCAACGCCGCGGCGTACAGGCGCCGCCGGCCCCCGGGAACAGCCCCGTTTTCGATCAGGCGAGATACTTCAGCCCAGAACAGCATGGCGCTTCCCGCGTTCCACCCCGGATGGTGCTCGCGCCCAAGACCCGCCGTCTCCAGAAAATTCCGGGCCGCGGCGGGATCCCAATAGATCCGGGCGAATTCGATGATCTCCTGCTCTGACAGGCCGTCGCCCACGATCCCCCCGTCCGGAACAGGCCACCTGAGCGCCCATCATCCCAGCCCGATCAAGTCTGCCTTCGTCGCGGGCAAGGGTGCCGGACTCACGGTTCTGCGCCGCGTTGGCCCGGGCCGGACACAGTGGTCAGGCGGTTTTACGGCGCTCGGCCGCGCTCAGGGGGAAGGCACTGATCCGGGTCGGCGGTCGGGCGACGAGCCACTCGACCGTCGCCCCGATCGACTGGTGGGCCGCCGCGGCTCGTCGGGAGAACACACCGACCACCATTGGCGCCTTCGGGGCGGATCACTACGTTGTCGGTCATGACGCAGTCCGCGTACCTCGGCGCGACCCGTGCCGCCTACGACGCCGTCGCCGACGAGTACGCGGCGCTGTTCGCCGACTCACTGGCCGCCGAGCCCCTGGAGCGCGGGCTGCTGGCCGCGTTCGCCGAGCGCGTCCGCACCGGCCCGGCCGGACCGGTGGCGGACCTCGGCTGCGGGCCCGGTCGCCTGACGGCCTTCCTGAGCGACCTCGGCCTCGACGCGTTCGGGGTCGACCTCTCCCCCGCGATGATCGCCATCGCCCGTCGCGAGCGTCCGGACCTCAGCTTCGACGTCGGGACCATGACCGGCCTGGGGCTGGCCGACGGAACGCTTGGCGGCATCGTCGCCTGGTTCTCGATCATCCACACCCCGCCCGCCGACCTGCCCGGCTTCCTCGCCGAGTTCCACCGGCTGCTGGCCCCCGGCGGCCAGTTGCTGGTGGCCTTCCAGACCACCGATCAGCCCGATGGCCGACCCCAGCCGTTCGACCACAAGGTCACCACGGCCTACCGCTGGCCCACCGCGTCCGCCGCCGCCCTGCTGCGCGACGCCGGCTTCACCGAGACCGCCCACCTGGTCCGCGTCCCGACCGAGACCGAACGCTTCCTGCGGGCCTACCTCCTTTTCAGAAAGCCCAGCTCCGACGAACCGCCGCCCGCCACCTGAGCTGGACCGACCCTCGCCTGGAGCTGTCAGATCGGGCCGATGGAGATGGACTTGAGGTCCAGGTAGGCTTCCAGGCCCTCGCGGCCGAGCTCTCGGCCATAGCCGCTGGCCTTGACGCCGCCGAAGGGCGCCGCGGGGTCCATCGAGTATCCCTGGTTGATTCCGAACGTCCCGGTACGGACCTTTCCCGCGACGTCGAGCCCGCGCGCCCGGTCGGTGGTGAACACGGAGCCCGCGAGGCCGTATTCGCTGTCGTTCGCGATGCGAATGGCCTCGTCGTCGTCGCGGTAGGGAATCACGACGATCACTGGCCCGAAGATCTCCTCTCGGGCGACGGTCATCGATGGTTTCACCGCGCCGAGCACGGTCGGGCGCACATACCAGCCTCGTTCGACGCCGGCGGGCAGGTCGGTGCCTCCGGTGACGAGCTTGGCGCCCTCGCGCACGCCGGTGTCGATGTAGTGCCGCACGCGTTCCTGTTGGCGGCGGGCCACCAGCGGTCCCATCTCGGTCGCCGGGTCGGTGGGGTCGCCGACGTTGAGCGCCGACATCGTCGCGGCGAGGGCCTGCGCGTAGTCGTCGGCACGGTTGGCGGGGACGACGACGCGGGTGAGTGCGTTGCAGATCTGGCCGGCCATTCCCAGACCGGAAAGGCGCACGGCGCTCGCCACGGCCGACGGGTCGGCGTCGTCCAGCGCGATGGCCGCCGACTTCCCGCCGAGTTCCAGACTGACCTTGGTGAGGTTCTGCGCGCAGGCTCCGGCGACCTGCCGACCGGCGGCGGTCGAGCCGGTGAAGGAGACCTTGTCGAGGCCCCGATGGGCGACGAGGTGGGCGCTGGTGTCCCGGTCCGCCGGGATCACGTTCACGACGCCGGGCGGAAGCCCGGCCTGCTCGACGAGGCCGGCGAGGAAAAGCGCGTCCAACGGCGACTCGGGCGCCGGCTTCAGGACGACCGTGCAGCCGGCCAGCAATGCTGGAACGACTTTCGTGACAGTCAGGAACTGCGGCATGTTCCACGGGATCACCGCGGCGACGACCCCGACGGGTTCTTTGCGCAGCAAGATGTCCTGGCCGTAGACACCGGGCCGGTTCTCCTGCCAGGGATAGGTGCGCGCGAGGTCGCTCAGCGCGTTCATCATCGACCACGGCAGGGCGACCTGGGCGCGCCGGGAGAAGGAGATCGGCGCGCCGAGCTGGTCGGTGATCAGCTCGGCCAGCTCGTCGCGGCGCGTGCCGTAGAGGTCGGCCAGGCGGCGGACCGCCTCGATCCGCTCGGCCGGGTCGAGGCGCGGCCAGGGCCCCTCGTCGAAGGCGTGGCGCGCGGCCGTGACGGCGTCGTCCACGTCCGGCGGTCCGGCGGCCGCGACGCGGACGATCGGCTGCTCGGTGTGCGGGGAGATCACCTCGATGGTGCGCTCGGTGCGGGGGGCGACCCACCGGCCTCCGATGAACAGCGTGCCGTGCTCCTTCATGGGCGCTCCTGGCCTGGGTTCGACCCGCCTCCGGGCGGGCGATGGACGTGATCGTGCCGCGCGGACGCGGGCCGGGCCTACTTGAAGGCCAGGCCTTGCGCCGGCCGCGACGGCCATGTTAGTCACTTGGGGAACAAGCTGTTAGTCAGCTGAAGAACGCCTCGATCGGGATCGGGGCGTGACCTCGACGGAGGGATGGCCATGGCGCAACTCGCCACGCCGCCGGCCAAGTGGACGCAGCGCTACCCGGACCTGGGCACCGGCCTGGTGTCGTACGAGGACTCGATCTCGCCCGAGTTCTACGAGCTCGAACGCGAGGCGATCTTCCGCCGGGCCTGGCTGAACGTGGGCCGGGTCGAGCAGCTGCCTCGCAAGGGCAGCTATTTCACGAAGGAGCTCGCGGTCGCGAAGACCTCGTTGCTCGTCACCCGGGATCTGGCCGGTGAGATCCACGCCTTCCACAACGTGTGCCGCCATCGCGGTAACAAGCTGGTCTGGGACCACACGCCACGGACCGAGTCCAGCGGGGTGTGCCGGCAGTTCATGTGCAAGTACCACGGCTGGCGCTACGGAGTCGACGGGGCCCTGAAGTTCGTCCTGCAGGAGGAGGAGTTCTTCGACTTCGACAAGGCCGACTTCCCGCTGGTGCCGGTGCACTGCGAGGTCTGGGAAGGCTTCGTGTTCGTCAACCTGGCCGACGAGCCGAGCCAGTCGCTGCGCGACTTCCTCGGGCCGATGGTGCTCGGCCTGGAGGGCTACCCGTTTCACCTGTGCGGCGAGCGGTACGCGTTCAGGTCGGAGATCTCCAGCAACTGGAAAATCTTCCTGGACGCCTTCCAGGAGTACTACCACGCGTCGGTGCTGCATTCGCAGCAGCAGGTCCCGTCGTTGCGCAGCTTCGAGAGCGGCTACAAGATCCCGCATTTCCAGATCGACGGGCCGCACCGGCTGGTCAGCACGGGTGGCTGGAAGGGCGTGCCGCGCCACCTCACGCCGCCGGACCAGATGTACCCGATCGAGCACGCGACCCGGTCCGGCCTGATGGGCCCCTGGGAACGGCCGGACATTCCCGAGCTCGACCCCGCGAACCTGCCGCCCGGCCTCAACCCGGGCAACCTGCAACCGTGGTCGATCTCGAACTTCCAGATCTTCCCGAACTTCGTGATCCTGGTCTACGAGCGCGGCTGGTATCTCACCTACCAGTACTGGCCGACCTCCGTCGGCACCCACGACTGGGAGATGTCCTACTACTTCCCACCGGCACGGACCGCGAGCGAGCGAATTCGCCACGAGGTGACCGCCGTCGTCTCCAAGGAAGCAGCCCTCCAGGACGCCGCCACCCTCGACGGCACTCAGATGGGCCTGGAGTCCAGGGCGATCGACAAGTTCCCGCTGTCCGACCAGGAACTCACCGTCCGCCACCACCACAAGGTGGTCGGCGACTGGGTCGAGGCATACCTGCGCGACGGAAAGGACGCCCGAGCATGAGCGACGCGCTACTGCCGGCGGAGTTCGCCGACCTCGAACCGTTCGCCGCGAAGTGGGTTCTTCCGACCGAGGCGGCCCGGTATGCCACCCGGGTGAACAGCACGATGGCCGAGATGGAGGCGTTCTACACCGCCGCGTACCCGCGGGTCGCCGAGGCCATGACCTATCTCGACGGCTTCCCGCTGGCCGACCTGCCCGACCAGCAGCTGAACCTGCTCCACCTGACCTACTCCCTGATCATGGTTTCGCTGCCCGTCGAGGTCTGGCACCAGCCCAGGGTCATCGACAGCGGAACCGCCTACTTCGACCGCTACCTGGAGCCCGCGCCGTGACCGCGACCCTCACCTGCGAGCCACTGGCCGCGACCGTCGGCGCCGAGGTGCGCGGCGTCGACGCCGACCAGCTCGCCAGCGACGACGCCGCCGCCGCGGCGGTCCTCGACGCGCTGGAGCAGTTCGGCGTCCTGGTCTTCCGGGGCCTGGACCTCGACCCGGAGAACCAGGTCGCGTTCTGCCGCCGGCTCGGCGAGATCGACTTCGAGTACGGCCACCACCCGGTACGGGGCATCTACCGGGTGAGCCTGGACAAGTCGAAGAACACCTCGGCCGACTACCTGAAGGGCACGTTCGCCTGGCACATGGACGGCTGCATGCCGCTTCACGGTGAACCACCGCAGAAGGCGACGATCCTGTCCGCCAAGCAGGTGGCGGCGACCGGCGGCGAGACCGAGTTCGCCAGCACCTACGCCGGCTACGAGGCGCTCAGCGACGCGGAGAAGGACCGGTTCGCCGCGCTGCGGGTCGTCCACACGTTCGAGGCGTCCCAGCGGGCGGTCTACCCCGACCCGACGCCGGACCAGCTGGAGCGGTGGCGGCGCCGGCCGACCTCGACCCATCCGCTGGTCTGGACGCATCGCACCGGCCGCAAATCCCTGGTCGTCGGCGCCCATGCCAGCCACGTCGTCGGGATGGACGTCGGAGAGAGCCACGCACTGCTGCGGCAGCTGATCGACCACACGACCGCGGCCGGCCTCACCTACCGGCACACCTGGTCGGTGGGAGACACCGTCATCTGGGACAACACCGGCGTGGTGCACCGCGCGTCGCCCTATGACCCCGCCTCGCCGCGAGAACTGCTGCGCACGACGGTGTTCGGGAACGAGCCGATCCGTTGACTAGCCGACCTGGTGGGCGAGCGTCTCCCGCGTCGGGCCGCGATCGCCCTCCAGCGCGCGGATCTCACGTTCGATCACGGTGATCAGCTCCATGTGGCCGATGTCGACGTCGAACCCATCCTCGATGTGCAGGAACCGGGAGACCGCGGCGATCATGACGATCAATGCCGCCGGTGGCCAGCGCTGGGGGTCGAGCCCGTAGCTCGCGAGGACGCCGGAGAGGGCGTCGAGCTGCAGCGTCCGGAAGGTGCGCGAATAGGCCGCGATCTCGGTTCGGATCGCCTTACGGTGGTTCGCCAGCGCGATGAACTCCATCGTCAGCGCGTTGCTGGAGAAGTCCTGGGTCAACTCCCAGAGCGACCACAGCGGCTGTGGGGCCTGCAACGCCTCCTTGAGCCGGCCCAGACTGCGCTCGGCGCCTCGACGGAACAGCTCGATGTACAGACCGTCCATCGTGCCGAAGTAGTAGTAGACGAGCCCGTTGTTGACGCCGGCCCGCTGGGCCAGCCGGCGTGTGGTGACGGCGGCGTAGCCCTCCTCCAGCATCAGCGCCGCGGTGGCGTCGAGCAGCGCCGTGCGCGTGCTCGACTCATCGACGACGCTCCGCCGTGCCGGCGCCATGTCCATCCTCCCGCGGTCCCGCAGCCCGATCCCCCAGTTTCGCGCCGATCGACTCCGTCAGGGCGCTTGCCCCCGGCCGAGCGCCATGTTAGTCATGCGGAGAACAATGTTAGTCGATTGAAGAACACCCTGGCAGCCAGGAAGAAGGCACGTGGTGAGCTGCGCCGGCGTGACGAGGAGCACGGCGCCGACCCGCGAACGCGACGCGGGTGTCGAGGTCCCCGCACGCCGGGTGCCTGCCGGCCAGGCCACGCCGGTCACCGACCCCGTGATCTACGAATGAGGAAGGACCCAGCGATGGCGCTCAGCAGCACGCCGCGCTCCCGGGTGGCGGTCGTCACCGGCGGAGCCTCCGGCATCGGCGAGGCCAGTTGCCATCACCTCGCGGCGCGCGGCCACCGCGTCGCCGTGCTCGACCTCGACGGCGCGGGTGCGGACCGGGTTGCGAAGGATCTGGTTGCGAAGGAGCTGGTGGCAAAGGAGCCGGTGGCCGACGGCACCCGTGCGATCGGCGTGGGCGTCGACGTCACCGACCGGGCCGCCCTCGACGCCGCCTTCGCCGAGATCCGCGCGACGCTCGGGCCGACGGAGATCCTGGTGACCAGCGCCGGCCTCGTCGCCTTCGAGGAGTTCCACGAGATCACGCTGGCGAGCTGGAACCGGGTCATCGAGGTGAACCTGACCGGCACCTTCCACTGCTGCCAGGCCGCCCTTCCCGACATGGTCGAGGCGCACTGGGGCCGGATGGTGCTGATCTCGTCGTCCAGCGCCCAGCGCGGCTCGCCGAAGATGGCGCACTATGCCGCCGCGAAGGGCGGTGTCCTCACGCTGACCAAGTCATTGGCCCGCGCCTACGCGGCCGACGGCATCACGGTGAACTGCATCCCGCCGTCCGGCATCGAGACGCCCATGCAGCACCGCGACCAGGCGGCGGGAAACCTGCCGTCGAACGAGGTGATGGCCGGGACCATCCCGCTGGGCCACCTGGGCACCCCGGACGATCTCGCGGCGGCGGTCGCGTTCCTGGCGTCCGAGGAGGCCAGGTTCATCACCGGGCAGATCCTCGGCGTCAACGGCGGGCAGGTGCTGTGACGGGCACGAACGCGCTGACCGGGGCTCCCGCGGCCCGGATCGGCCCGCTTCCGGCGGCCGAGTGGGACGAGGCGGACCGGGAGCTACTGCGCGGCCACCTCGCCCGCGCCGAGCGCTACCTGTCCGGTGCTCCGGACGCGCCGCCGATGCCACCGGTCCTGGGCCTGCTGGCCCGCCATGCCCGGATCGGCGGCCCGTGGCTGGCCTTCAGCGGCCGGCTGCTGGAGGACGGCGCCCTGCGGCCGCGCGACCGGGAGCTGCTGATCCTGCGGGTCGGCGTGCGGACCCGCAGCCGCTACCTGTGGGCCGAGCATGTCCGCCTCGGCCGGGAGGCCGGCCTAGACGAGGCCGAACTTGCCGCGCTCGGGGTCGGCGCCGAGGCCGACGGGTGGTCCGGGCGCGACCGTGACCTGCTCGTCGCCGTCGACCAGCTGGTGGACCAGCACGTGCTCGACGACGTCCTCTGGGCCCGCCTGGCCGGCGAGCTCGACGAGCGCGAGCTGCTGGAACTGATCTTCGTGGTGGGCAGCTACGTCTGCCTCGCCATGGTCCTCAACAGCGCCGGCCTGGCGCCGCCCGCGGATTCGCCGCCCGTCCCGTGGACCGACCCGGCCGCGCGCCCGACCGGCCTCGACGCCACGTAACTCGTCGCCCCGTAGCTCGACCCCGAAGGAGGAGAAGCGTGCCGCGTTTCCCGAAGCCGCCGGAAGGCAGCTGGACCGAGCACTACCCGAGCCTCGGCACCGGCCCGGTGTCCTACGAGGACTCGATCTCGCCCGAGTACTTCGAGCGCGAGAAGGAGGCCGTCTTCAAGCGCGCGTGGCTGAACGTCGGACGGGTCGAGCAGCTCCCCCGCGTCGGCAGCTATTTCACGAAGGAGATCAAGGCAGCCCACGCGTCGATCGTGGTCGTCCGGGACAAGGCCGGCACCGTTCGCGCCTTCCACAACATGTGCCGCCACCGCGGCAACAAGCTCGTCTGGACCGAGGACCCGAAGAACGAGAGCCAGGGCATCTGCCGCCAGTTCGCCTGCAAGTACCACGGCTGGCGCTACGACCTCGACGGCTCGCTCACGTTCATCCAGCAGGAGGGCGAGTTCTTCGGCGTCGACAAGAGCCAGTGGGGCCTGGCCCCGGTGCACTGCGACGTCTGGGCCGGCTTCATCTTCGTGAACTTCTCCCGGGAGCCGTCGCAGTCGCTGCGCGAGTTCCTCGGGCCGATGGTGACCGACCTGGAGGGCTACCCGTTCGAGCGGATGACCGCCCGCTTCGGGTACAGCACCATGGTCGGCGCGAACTGGAAGCTGTTCATGGACGCGTTCGCGGAGTTCTACCACGCACCCGTCCTGCACGGGAACCAGTCGCCGGAGAAGTACTCGAAGGCCGCCGTCCAGGCCGGCTTCGAGGCGCCCCATTACCAGATCGAGCCCCCGCACCGGCTGGTCAGCACCTCCGGCGTCCGTTTCTGGGAAATGGGCGACGACCTGATCAAACCGATGGAGCGACTGACCCGTGGCGGTCTTTTCGGCCCCTGGGACAAGGTGGACCTCGGCGAGATGCCGAAGGGCGTCAACCCGGCGAAGTGCGACCCGCACGGCCTGGACTCCTTCCAGCTCTTCCCGAACTTCGTGATCCTCATCTGGAGCCAGGGCTGGTACCTGACCTACAACTACTGGCCGACGTCGCACAACACCCACGTCTTCGAGGGCAACGTCTACTTCCTGCCGGCGACGAACGTCCGCGAGCGGATCTCCCAGGAGATGTCGGCGGTGACGTTCAAGGAGTTCGCCCTGCAGGACGCCAACACGCTGGAAGCCACCCAGTCGATGCTGGAGACGCGGTACGTCGACCGTTTCCTGCTCAACGACCAGGAGATCCTCTGCCGCGCCCTGCACACCGAGGTCCGCGCGTGGATCGACAACTACGAAGGGGCGTCCCGATGAACGCCGACAGCACGGGCACCCTGCTGCCGGTCGAGTTCGCCGATCTGGAGCCGTTCGCCGCGAAGTGGGCGCTGCCCAGCGAGCCCGAGCGCTACGGCACCCGGCTGGTCAGCACGACCGAGGAGATGGAGGTCTTCTACGCCGCGATCACCCCACGCGCCGAGGACGCCATGGCCTACCTGGAGAAGCTGCCGTACGACGCACTGCCGGACGACGCGCTGAACCTGCTGTACCTGCTCTACTCGATGGTCCAGGCCTCGTTCCCGGTCGAGATCTGGCATCAGCCGAGGGTCCCGGATACCGGCGCGACGAGCTTCGACTGCTTCGTGGAGCCGACGCCGTGACCGGGCCGCTCGTCCTGCGGGCCGACCGCTGGCTGGACCTCGACGCGGACGAGGTCCGGTCGCCCGCGGTGATCGTGGTCGAGGGCAACCGGATCACCGGGATCAACCCGGAGCGGCTCCCCACCGGGGCGACGGAGCTCGACCTGGGTGACGTGACGTTGCTGCCCGGGTTGATGGACATGGAGCTCAACCTCCTGATCGGCGGACCGGAGACCCCGACGGGTCTGCCGCTGCCGATGCACGGCGTTCAGGACGACCCGGCGTACCGGACGCTGCGCTCGACGATCAACGCCCGCAAGACTCTGCTGGCCGGGTTCACGACCGTCCGCAACCTGGGCCTGATGGTCAAGACCGGCGGCTACCTCCTGGATGTCGCGCTGCAGCGGGCCGTCGACCAGGGTTGGGTCGAAGGCCCCCGGATCGTCCCGGCCGGCCATGCGGTCACCCCGTACGGCGGCCATCTGGACCCGACGGTGTTCCAGCGGCTGGCCCCGGGGATCATGCCGCTGAGCGTCGAGGAGGGGATCGCCAACGGCGTCGACCAGGTGCGCCACTGTGTGCGCTACCAGATCCGGCACGGCGCCAAGGTCATCAAGGTGTCCGCCTCCGGCGGCGTGATGTCGCACAGCACCGGCCCGGGCGCCCAGCAGTACTCCGACGAGGAGCTGGTCGCGATCGCCGACGAGGCACACCGCGCCGACATCCGGGTCGCCGCCCACGCGGTCGGCGACCGGGCGGTCCGGGCCTGCGTCGAGGCGGGGATCGACTGCGTCGAACACGGCTTCCTGGCCAGCGACGAGACGCTGAAGCTCATGGCCGAGGCCGGCACGTTCCTGGTCTCCACCACCTACCTGACCGACGCGATGGACATCGCCCGGGCGGCGCCGGAACTACAGGCGAAGGCCGCCGTCGTGTTTCCCCAGGCCAGGGCCATGCTCCCCAAGGCCATCGCCGCCGGCGTGAAGATCGCCTGCGGCACCGACGCACCCGCCGTCCCGCACGGCGACAATGCGAAGGAACTGGCCGCGCTGGTCGCCCGCGGCATGACACCGCTCCAGGCCCTGCGCGCGGCGACCGTCACCAGCGCGGAGCTCATCGAACGCGACCACGAGCTGGGCCGCCTGCGCGACGGCTACCTCGCCGACATCATCGCCGTGCCCGGCGACCCGACCCAGGACATCACCGTCGCCCAGGACGTCCGGTTCGTCATGAAAGACGGCCACGTCCACAAGGGCGCCTGACACAGAGGCGCCTGAACAACGAAGGCGCCTGACGACAACCCGAAGGGACCTCCGCATGCCCAGCGGCCTGCTCATCGTCGAATCCCGGCCCAGCTCTCCCGAGGAGCTCGCGGCCTACCACGAGTGGTACGACCAGACGCACCTGCCCGAGATCCTCAAGGTGGACGGCTTCGTCTCCGCCCGCCGGCTGGCGTCGCTCGACGCCGACACCTTCCTCGCGGTCTACGAGATCGACGGCGACGTCGAGGCGGCCAAGGCGGCCCTCGGCCTCGCGCAGGCGTCGGGCACGATGTCCCGGCCGGAACGCGTCCAGCTCAGCCCGCCGCCGGTGGTTCGCTTCTTCCGCGGCCTCGACCCCACCGGCCAGGCGGTCAGCTCGTCAGAATGACGAGCTGCTGGGTGGCCCGGGTCATCGCGACATAGCGGTCGACGGCTCCCTCGATGCCCGTGCCGAACGTCTCCGGGTCGACGAGGACGACCAGGTCGAACTCGAGGCCCTTCGACAGCTCGGGCGTCAACGACCGGACGCGCGACGTCGCCGGGAACGTCCAGGTCTGGTTGGCACGGGTGCTGATGACGCAGGCGATCCCGTCGGCGTTCTCGGCAAGCCAGCCGTCGAGGATCGAGCCCAGCTCGGCGACGGATCCGTGGACGACCGGACGGCCGTTCGCGCGGATCGAGGTCGGCACGTTGGCGTCCGGCAGCGCGGCGCGGATGACGGGCTCGGCCGCGGCCATGACCTCCTCGGGCGTCCGGTAGTTGATGCTCAGCGAGGCCAGGGTCACCCGGTCGAGCCCGACCCGGCCGAGTCGTTCCTGCCACGACTCGGTGAACCCGTGCCTGGCCTGCGCCCGGTCCCCGACGATGGTGAAGCTGCGGGACGGGCAGCGCAGCAGCAGCATCTGCCATTCCGCGTCGGTGAGCTCCTGGGCCTCGTCCACGACGACGTGCGCGAACGGCCCGGCGAGCACGTCCCGGTCGGGCTCGGCCAGCGCGTCCTCGTCGACCCAGTGGGTCTGGATGTCCTCGCCGCGCAGGATCGTCACCACGCCTTCGCCGTCGTCGTCGGACTGGATCAGGTTGTCGACGACCCGCGCCATCCCCTCGCGTTCCGCGGCGACGGCCGCCGAGCGCCGGCGCCGGCGCCGGGAGGCCGCCGGGTCGCCGAGCCGCTGGCGGGCCGCGTCCAGGAGCGGCAGGTCGGACACCGTCCAGGCCTGGGCGCCCCGACGCCGCAGTTTCTGGACGTCGCCGGCGGAGAGCCACGGAGCGCACTTGCGCAGGTAGGCGGGCACCGACCACAGGTCGGCGACGAGGTCGGCGGCTTCGAGCAGCGGCCACGCGCTGTTCAGCGTCCCGAGCAGTTCCTTGTTCTGCAGGAGCGCACGGCGCAGCAACCGCGGCGGGAGGTCGCCGGCCTGCTTGTCCGTCAGGATCGTGAGCAGCGCCTCCAGGATCCGGTCGCGGGCCTCGTTGTGAGCCATGCCAGGCTCGGCCGCGTCGAACGCCTCGGCCCAGTCCTCGGCGCTCAGCCAGGTGTCGGCCCCGTCGATGGTGACCGTCATTCCCTCGGTCGGCGGCTCCTCGTAGAACCGGACGGCCGTCTCGATCGCCTTCACCAGGTCCGCGGACGCCTTCAGCCGGGCCACCGCCGGGTCGGCCTCGACCGTCGCCGTGGCGCCCTCGGCGACGAGATCCCGCAGGGTGCAGGTCTGCACACCCTCCTCGCCGAGGCTCGGCAGGACATCGGCGACGTAGGCCAGGTAGGGCTGGTGCGGACCGACGAACAGCACGCCACCCCGGCGGTGGCCGAGGCGCGGGTCGGAGTAGAGCAGGTAGGCGGACCGGTGCAGTGCGACGACGGTCTTCCCGGTGCCCGGCCCGCCGTCGACGACCAGAGCGCCGCGAGATCCGGCGCGGATGATGGCGTCCTGGTCGGCCTGGATCGTGCCGAGCACATCCCGCATCCGCGCGGTGCGGTTGCCGCCCAGGCTGGCGATGAAGGCGGACTGGTCGTCGAGGGCGGCATGGCCCTCGAACCCGTCCGAGGTGAACACCTCGTCCCAGTAGTCGCTGATCCGACCCCGGGCCCAGCGGTACCGGCGGCGGCTGGCCAGACCCATCGGGTTGGCGTGGGTCGCCCCGAAGAACGGCTCTGCCGCGGGCGAGCGCCAGTCGAGCAGCAGCCGGCGCCCGGCGCGGTCGGTGAGGCCCAGTCGCCCGACGTACACCGGCTCCGGGCTGTCCGCGTCGACGATGCGGCCGAGGCAGAGGTCAAGGCCGAAGCGGCGCAGGGTGCGCAGTCGGGCGGTCAGCCGGTGGACCTCCAGGTCCCGGTCCATCGCCGCCTGGCCCTTGCCGCCCGGAGCCCGGCGCTCGGCGTCGAGGCGGTCGGACAGCTCGGCGATCGACTCCGCGAGGCTGTCCGCGATGGCCACGAAATGCTTTTCGTCGCCGGCGATCAGGGCCGGGTCGGCCTTGGCGGCGAGGTGCGCCGGGAGGTCGAACGCGCTCGTGGTCAGCGGGGTCACGTCAGCGCCACCCGAAACATCGACAACAACACACGCATTCAGCGTCCTCAATATCCGCAGGTTCTGGCCAGACCGCCGATTCTGCGGTACGACCCGGGTCTTGCCGCAAGCCCCCAGGTGCGCTATACGTTGAGAGTGGCGAGGGGTGCGAACTCCCGCCTTTTTTGTTGATCTAGTGCCGCCTCCGGCAAGGTTCGCCCGCTTCGGCGTTCCATGATCGCCGTCTCGGCCCTCCGGTGGTCGTTACCGGGTCTGTTTCGTAGCCACCCGAGGGCGAAAACAGCGATCAAGGTGACGGGCAGACGTTGGCGGTCGCGGCACTGGCTTTTGTCGCCGGTCCCATCATCCGCTCCGGACGGGCGGGCGGCGGGCGCCAAGCCCTGATAACGTGCCCGACGGCATCGTTTGTGGGGTGCCCCGGGCGACCGGGGAGAATCGGGAAGCCGGTGTGAGTCCGGCACGGGCCCGCCGCGGTAACCGGGAAGTCGCTGTCCACGCGCCACGCGCGGCCACTGGGCCTCAGGGTCTGGGAAGGCGGACAGCCGGCGTCGATCCGGGAGTCCGAAGACCGGCCCCGCGCGGGTGCCGCCCCCGGTGTAGCAGCCGGCCAGGGCGGCCGGACAGCGGGAGCCTGCCATGCCTACACCTGTTCTGCCTGCGTCCCTGTACGACGCGATCCACCAGCGACGCGACGTACGCGGCCAGTTCACCGGCGCGCCGATCCCCGGCGAGACGCTCGACCGGGTGCTCACCGCCGCGCACGCCGCGCCCAGCGTCGGCCTCAGCCAGCCCTGGGACTTCATCCTCGTCGCCGACCAGCGGACCAGGGCGGCCTTCCACGGCCACGTCCACCAGGAGCGGGCGGTCTTCGCGGCCTCGCTGGACGAGCGGCAGGCCGCCGACTTCAGCCGGATCAAGATCGACGGAGTGCTGGAGTCGACCCTGTCGGTTGTCGTGACCTACGACGAGCGACGCGGGGCACCGGCCGTCCTGGGCCGCCATGCCATCGCCGACGCGGGCCTGTACTCGGTCTGCCTGGCGATCGAGAACCTGTGGCTCGCGGCCACGGCCGAGGGCCTCGGGGTCGGCTGGGTCTCCTTCTACCGGGAGACGTTCGTCCGTGAGCTGCTCGCCATCCCGGCTGACATCCGGCCCGTCGCGTGGCTGTGCCTCGGACCGGTCACCCACCACGAGACCGTCCCCGACCTCGAACGCCACGGCTGGGCGCACCGACGCCCGTTGCGGCAGGCGATCCACCAGGAACGCTGGCACCCCGCCGGCCAGCCGTAGACGCGGCGGGCTCGGGGCGGCGCCGATCTCGCTCGACCGGCCGCCAGTCCGGTGCGGACCTACAGTGACGGAGTGGGTGCGCGGCGGGATCGGCGGAGCACCCACGGCGAGGGGCCCGAAGCCACGACCGATCTTCATCTGCGTGCCCTGCAGAGCATCGACGTGAGCTTCACGATCGCCGACCCGCACCAGCCCGACACCCCGTTGATCTGGGTCAACGACGCCTTCACCCGGACGACCGGCTACCCGTTCGCCGAGGCCGTGGGACGTAACTGCCGGTTCCTGCAGGGACCGCGCAGCGACCGCGCGACGGCCGCGCAGCTCGGGGACGCCGTGCGGGAGCGGCGCCCAGCCCGGGTCGAGCTGCTGAACTACCGCAAGGACGGCAGCACCTTCTGGAACGAGATCGTGCTGGCTCCAGTCTTCGACCGGGCCGGCCGACTCACCCATTTCGTCGGCGTGCAGGACGACGTGACCGCCCGGGTCGAGGCCAGGGCCGAACGGGAGGAGCTGCTCGACCGGGAGCGGCGCACCCGGTCCGCCGCCGAGCGGGCCACCCGGGTCGAGGAGGCCGCGCGGGGGCGCCTGGAACTGCTCTGGGCGGCGACCAACGGCATGGTGAGAGCGCTACGGCAGGCTCCGGAGGCCCTGCGGGCGCTGACCGACGTGCTCGTGCCGGGGCTGGCAGACCTGGCCGCGGTCGACCTGGCCGGGACCGAAAGTGCCGGAGTCGACTTCGCCGGTGACCTGGCCGGCGGCGAGGGGTCGCGCCGCATCGCGCTCACCGGCCTCGACGCCGGGCTCGTCGCCGCCTTCACCGCGGCAGAGGCGGCCGGCGAGCCCGCCGGCCCGGCGCGGGGACTCGTCGGCCAGATCCTTGCCACCGGCGAGCCGATCCTGATCTCCCAGGTAGGCGAGGCCGACCTGGCCGCGGCCACCACCTGCCCCGTGCAGCTCGACGCCTACCGCCGGCTGCGGCCACGCTCGATCATCGCGGTCCCGCTGTCCGTCGGCGGGCGGCCCGTCGGCGCCCTGCGCCTGATCAGCACGACGGCGTCCACGCGCCACTACGACCGCGACGACCTCAACCTCACCGTCGAGCTCGGCCGGCGTGCCAGCCTGCTGCTGGAGAACGCCCACCTGTACGGGCGCGCGCACGCCGTCGCCGAGACGTTGCAGCGCAGTCTGTTGCCCGACATGCCGACCGTTCCCGGGCTGACCTTCGCCGCCCGCTACCTTCCGGCCAGCGACACGGCTCGCGTCGGCGGCGACTGGTACGACGTGCTGTTGCTGCCCGGTGGCAGGTTCGGGCTCGCGATCGGGGACGTCATGGGCCACGACCTGCCCGCGGCCACGGCGATGGCGCAGTTCCGCAGCACCCTGCGGGCCTACGCCTGGGAGCTGGTCGGCCCCGGCGAGGTTCTCGACCGCCTCGACCGGCTCGTCCAGGGACTCGCCATGGACAGCTTCGCGACCGCCTTCTTCGCCATCCTGGAGCCGGACTGGGCTGGGGGCGGCGCGACGCTCACCTACGCCAACGCCGGTCATCTCCCGCCATTGCTCAGCCTCGGCGGAACCGGGGAACCCACTGTGCGGCCACTCACCGGCGCCCAGTCGATCATGCTGGGCGTCGCGACCGCCCGAGGCCGCGAAGAGGTCAGCGTCCCGTTCCCCGCCGGCTCGACCCTGCTTCTCTACACCGACGGGCTGGTCGAGCAACGCGGCCGGGACATCGACGACGGCATCGACCTGGCGGCCGCTCGCCTCGCCAGGTACGCGCCGTCCACCGCCGCCGCCCGCACCGGGCTGGTCCGCGCCGACCTGGAGGAGCTCGCCGACGGGCTCATCCGGGAGGTCGCGGGCGACGAGCCCCAGCAGGACGACATCGCCGTCCTGCTGGTCCAGCTGACCAGAGACCTTCGGCCGACCTGAGGGTGAGGTTGCTGTCACCACAGATCAGTGGAGATCGACAGAAACCGGCCCGGGCACCGTGGGACTCGCGGTCGCCGGGGACGGCAGCCTGCGCGGTGGCGCGGGCGGGAGCGCCGCCATCCAGCCATGCTCGCCTGCGGCGCCGCGGGCCGCGGCCCGGAAGGCCTGGACGCCGCGGGTGAGCCGGTCGCGGTGCCAGAGCACGTACCACGGGTAGACCGGCGACGGGCGCACGAGCGGCCGGACGACGAGATCGGGGCCGGGCGCGGGGCACGACTCGGGCCAGGCGGCCACGCCGTCCCCCTCGCGAACCTGTTCGAGCATGGCGGACAACGGCGTCTGCGCCGACGGCGACGGACGCGGCCGCAGCCCCGCCTCGGCGAGGAAGCCCAGCACGAAGTCGATCCAGTCCGGCGTGTGCTCGGTGTTGCCGAACACCCAGGTGGCGTCGCCGAGATCGGCCACGGCGACGGCGGAGCCGCGGGCGAGCGGGTTGTCCGCCCGCAGCACGACCCGGACCGGGTCCAGCCGGACCAGCTCCATCTCCAGGTCGGCCGGCACGTCGCGGATCAGGCCGACGGCGACGTCGAGGCGGCCGGCGCGGACCTCGGCCACCTGGCGCGGCATGCCGTTGATCCCGTGGACGACCTCCAGCAGGGGGTCCCGGCGGCGCAGCGTGCGCAGGATGAGCGGCACCGTGTCCAGGCCGTCGAGGATGCTCGCCAGCCGCAGCACCTCGGCGTCGGCCACCGCGGCCTCGGCGTCCGCCGCCGCGGCGAGCAGCCGCCGCGCCGCGACGAGGAACCGCTCCCCCGCGCCGGTCAGCTCGACCTGCCGGGTCGACCGGATCAGCAGCGGGGTGCCGAGCTCCTGTTCGAGGCGCCGGATCTGGACCGACAGGGACGGCTGAGCGATGAACAACCGCGTCGCCGCCCGGCCGAAATGGCGTTCCTCCGCGACCGTGACGAAATACCGCACGAGCCGCAGGTTGAGATCCACACACCGAGTGTGGCCGCGGCTCTCCACCAAGGGGTGACGGCCGTGTAAACGAGGAAACAACTACCGGAAGGTGGGGGCGAATAAGCGGCCGCCTATCAATCCCGCCGGATTCTGTATTGGACGTGACCACCTGGTTGGATGCGACGCTGTTCGCCGGCCGCAAGATGTCCGATTACCGGCGAACCTGGAGATTTCATGCCCGAGCGGGTACTCGTCCGTGGTGGAACGGTGCTGACGATGGAGCGCGGCGCGGCGCCGCTGCGCGCGGACGTCCTCGTCGAGGACGGGCTCATCGCCGCCGTGGCGCCGGATCTCGCGGCGGCCGACGCCGACGTCGTCGAAGCCGACCGCTGCCTCGTGCTGCCGGGCATGGTCGACACCCACCGCCACGTCTGGCAGACGCAGCTTCGCGGCGTGACGCACGACTGGTCGTTGAAGGACTACATCCGCTCGGTGCGGTTCACCGCCGCGGCCTGCTACCGGCCGGAGGACATGTACGTCGGAAACTATCTGGGAATGTTGGAGGCGGTTGACGCCGGCATCACCACGGTGCTCGATTTCAGCCACTGCATCAATACACCCGAACACGCGGACGCCGCGCTCAACGGGACCAGGGACGCGGGCATCCGGTCGATCTTCGCGCTCGGGCTCAACGACGTGCCGGTGCCAGACATCCATTTCAGCACGCTCGCCCAGCGGATCGACCATGCCCGCGGGCTCCGGCACGGTGAGCTGAAGAGCGACAGCGCCCTGGTCACGATGGGCATCAGCCTCTCGGACGTGCTCGTCGCGGGCATCGAACGGGTGACCGAGGAGGTCGCGGTCTCCCGTGACCTCGGTCTGCCGATCACGCTGCACGCCAACGCCGTGATGTTCCCGACCCCGGTCAGCGAGGTCGGCTTCCTCGACGAGGCCGGTCTGCTCGGCCCGGACCTCGTCTGGGTGCACATGAACCAGACGACCGACGACGAGCTGCGCCGCGTCCTGGACACCGGTGGCGCGATCTCCACGACGCCCGAGACCGAGATGCAGATGGGCATGGGGCATCCGGTCCACGGCCGGTTCATGGCGCTCGGCGGGCGGTGCACCTTCGGCTGCGACGTCATCTCCAACAACTCCGGCGACCTGTTCCCGCAGGTCCGGCTCGCGCTGCAGACCGAACGAATGCTGCGCAACGACCGTGAGCTCGACCGGCGGCACGGCCCGGACGACATCGGCCCGTCGACGCTCTCGCACCTGGAGGGCGCGACGGTCAACGGGGCCGAGGCGCTCGGTCTCGGCTCACGGATCGGCACGCTCACCCCGGGCAAGGAGGCGGACCTCATCGTCGTGCGCGGCGACGCGCCGAACATGATTCCCGTCAACGACCCGGTCTCGGCGCTCGTGCTGCACGCCCACGCCGGCAACGTCGACACGGTCATGGTGGCCGGGCGGATCCTCAAGCGCGACGGCCGGCTGCTCGCCGACGCCGCCCGGCGGCTCGCGCTCATGGACGCCTCGCACGGGTTCCTGCGCGACGCGATCGAGGCCCGCGGCGGGCTGATCCCGCAGCCGCCGGCGCCGCTGCCGTGGTGAGCGGGGCCGGGGCGTCGGTCAGAGGTCGTCGCGCCAGCGGCGGCGGACGGTGAACGCCGCGCTCTTGGGGTGGCGGTCGCGGGTGAACACGCCCTTCTTGTTTCCGTCGACCCGGATGATGTGGTCGCTGGTGGCGAAGTCGGCGAAGTTCCAGATGTGCTCGCCGACCACGGCGTCCACCCGGTCGAACACCCGGTGGTGCATCTCGAGGAACCGCGCCTGATATTCCTCGGACCAGGGAGTGTCGACGACGGTGTGCAGGCCGGCCAGGGTGTCCGCGCCGTACTCGGTGACGAGGACCGGCTTGTGGTGGCGGACGGCCCAGGCCTTCAGGTCGGCCTCCAGGGCGCCCTCCGCGGCCGCCAGATCCCCCAGGTGGACGTACCAACCGTAGTAGCGATTGATCATGGCGACGTCGGCCAGCTCGGTGACCTGGCACTGGTCGACGGTGCCGGTCGCGTTCACGAAGCCCACCGGACGGGTCGGGTCGAGTTTGCGGGCTTCGGCGAACAGCGGGGCGAAGTAGTCCCGAGCGGCCGCGCCGGTGGAGTCCGGCTCGTTGGCGATGCTCCACAGCACCACGCAGGGATGGTTCCGGTCCCGGATGACCAGCTCGCGCACGGCCTCCAGGTGGGTCCGCTGGGCGGCGGAGCCGATGCCGTCCTCGCCGTAGGTGCTCGCCGTCGGCCTGCTGCCGAACGCGAGGGAGTTCTTCAGGTTCAGGCCGACGGCGGCGGTCTCGTCGATCACGACGATGCCGCGCCGGTCGGCGTACTCAAGCACCTCTTCGGCATACGGGTAGTGGGAGGTGCGGAACGAGTTGGCGCCGATCCACTCCATCAGCTCGAAGTCGTGAACCATGAGCGCGTCGTCGTGGCCCTTGCCGCGCACGAGCGCGTCCTCGTGCCGGCCGAAGCCCCGGAAGTAGAAGGGCGCGCCGTTGATCAGGAACTCGGTGCCGCGTACCTCGACGGTGCGCACCCCGACCGGGAGGACGTAGCTGTCGGTCACCGCGCCGGCGGCGTCGACCAGACGGGCCTCAAGCTCGTACAGGTACCCGTCGCCCGGCGCCCACGGATGCACCTCCGGCACGCTCAGCACGCCCTCGACGCCCTCGGCGGAGGCGACCTCGTGCCCCGCCGCGTCACGCAGCGCGACCCGGGCGGTCGCGCCCGCGGCGCCCTCGTACGCCACGGCGTACCGCACCAGGCCCGTGGCACCGTCCAGGTCGGTCCGCACCACGAGGTCGCTGATCCGTTCGTGCGGCGTGGCGTACAGCCAGACCGACCGGTGCAGGCCCGCGTAGTTGAAGAAGTCGTGGAGGTACTTCTGGCGGCGCCCCCGCGGGGTGTCCTCGACGAAGCCCGGCGGTATCGACGCCCAGGTGAGCTCGTTGTTCACGGCCACGGTGATCCGGGCCTCGCCGCCAGGCGCCACGACGTCGGTGATGTCGGCCTCGAACGGCGTGTAGCCGCCCTCGTGCCGGGCGACGAGCGTGTCGTTCACCCAGACGACCGCGCGGTGGGTCGCGGCGTCCAGCCGTAGCACGATCCGCCGCGCGGACCAGCCGGACGGGACCCGGGCGGTGGTCTGGTACCAGGCGTCGCCCACGTGGTCGCGCACGGCCAGGTCGGGGACGATGTCGTTGTAGCTGGCCGGCACCGGCATCTCCCGGGCGTCGGGCAGGCGCCCGCGCCACCAGCCCGCGTCGCGCCCCTCACCCGCCGGGTCGAGGCGGAAGGCCCACAGCCCGTTCAGCGAGCGCCGTTCTCGCGTCGAGCTGTCCTGGGGACGAAGCACTCCGAGCTCCCTGAGGTCGCGCGACGACCGCACCGAGTGAGGACGGCCGCATTGCCGGGCATCGAGGACGGGCGGCGCCGGGCCCGCGTGTGGCAGCGAACCCGGGCCCCACGCCGCCGACGAGCCTTGAGTCGCAGGGCAGTACGTCATAGGCCGGGACGGCGCGGCAATCGGTTGCCATCAGTTGCCCTCTCCCGCGGTGGTGTACCCGCCTCCCGGCGCCGAGCTCGACGACGACGGTTGCCGCGGTCGTCGCCCGCGCCTAGCGTTGCCGCGCCGAGGTCCAGCCGAAGGAGCCCAGCGGATGGCAGATCCGAACACGTCGCCTCCGATCACGTCGCCGGGATCGCGGCCAGTCACGATCTACGACGTGGCCCGGCAGGCCGGGGTCGCGCCGTCGACCGTCTCCCGTGCCTTCTCCCGGCCGGGACGGGTCAACGCGGCCACGGCGGAGCGCATCCGGCGGGTCGCCCGCGACCTCGGCTACCGGACGAACCCGCTGGCCCGTGCGCTGTCGACCGCCCGTACCAGGATGATCGCGATCGTGGTCCCGGACATCGGCAACCCGTTCTTCACCCAGATCGTCCGCGGCGCCCAGACGGCGGCCGGGGAAGCCGGCTACACCGTGGTCCTGGCGGACGCACAGGAGTCCGACCGGCTCGAACGGGCGGCCCTCGATCGCACGGTGCCCGCGGTCGACGGCGTCGTCCTGGCCGGCTCCCGGATGTCGGACTCGGCGATCCGCATGATCTCCAAGCAGAAGCCCGTCGTGGTGCTGAACCGGGCGGTTGTCGACGTCCCCTGCCTGGTGACGGACAACGCGCGCGGCGCCCGCGACGCCGTGGCGCATCTCGGCGGCCTCGGCCACCAGCAGATCATCTATGTCGCCGGCCCGGCGGCGTCCTGGGCCGACGGGATGCGCTGGCAGTCGCTGCGCGAGGCGGCGGCGGAGCACGATCTCCAGGTCCGCCGGATCGGGCCGTTCTCGCCGGACGTGCCCGGCGGCCTGCAGGCGGCCGGGCAGCTACGCGCGCAGCCCGCCTCCGCGGTGATCGCCTACAACGACCAGCTGGCCATCGGGCTGATCCGGGGCCTGACGGCCGGCGGCCTCCACGTCCCCCGGCAGGTCAGCGTCGTGGGATTCGACAACATCGTCGCCGCCGAGCTCGTCACGCCGGGCCTGACGACGGTGGCCGCGCCCCTGCACACCCAGGGCGCGACGGCGACCCGGCACCTGCTCGCGATGATCGAGGGCCGGCGCGGCCGGACCGGTGAGCCCGCCGTCCTGCCGGTTCGCCTGGTGGTGCGCGGCTCGACCGCTCAGCGCAGCCGGAAGAGGATCTCGCCGGCGTCGGGGACGACGAGCGTCTCGGGGTCGGCCTGGCACGCGCCGATGTCCACCTCCGCCGGGTCCAGGTAGCCGAGGTTCACCGCGCGGGCGGCGTCCGCGGGGATGCCCGTCGCCAGCGTCACCCGCACCCGGCAGCGCTCGCCCACCCGCTCGTCATAGGTGCCGGCGCCGCGCAGGTGGGTCGAGTGCGCGAGCACGCCCCAGGGGACGTCCCTGAACCGGTCCCACTGCCGCACGAAGTAGTCGCGGCAGTGGTAGCCGATGTCCAGGATCTCGGGGTGCGTACCGGCGAACTCGGTGATGTGCGGGGCGTAGAGGATCACCTCGCCGCCGTCGGCGACGACCGGTTCGACCTTGTAGAAGCCCTTGGCCGCGGTCCAGATGTCCGCGTACTTCGCCGGAACGACCGACAGCACCCGGCGCACCGGCCGGTCGAGGTACCGGACATGGGTCCGCGCCGAGATCTCCGCGGCCGCCGACCACGCCGCCCGCGGCTCGCCGAACGAGGCCGCGTGCAGGGCGCCGCTGCCCGACTCCGCCACGACGCACAGGGCCAGCGTCGTGGCGGGGATCAGCGCGGCCGCCTCGTCGATCAGCGCCCGCACGGGGGTGACACCCGGCCGGCCGATGATGTCCGCGCTGGTGATCAGTGCGCCGAGCCAGTGGGAGAGGTCGATGACCTCGGGCCCGGCGACGCCCGGGACGAAGTACTTGTTGCCCCCGGAGAAGCCCACGACCTCGTGGGGGAAGACCGGGCCGACCACGAGGGCGACGTCGTGCTCGACGACGGCCCGGTTCAGCCGGACGTCGACACTCTGGCGCAGCCGGCCCTCGGAGAGCTCGGCGACCCGCTCGGCCGGGATCGTGCCGACCGGGACGAGGGCCGCCGGGTCCCACCACGCGTGGTTGAGGATCGTCAGGCCCGGATAGCGGCTGCCCGCGGCGCCGGGCGGGTAGCCGAGATGGCGGGCCAGGTCGGTGGCCGTCATCGCGGCGTGGGTTCCGAGGGCGACCAGCGCGGTCAGCCGGCTCGCCCGGCCGGCCAGCGCGCCGTGCACCGCCGACAGCAGCGACGGCAACGGGCAGCTGCGGGTCCCGTCCGGGATGACGACACAGACGCTGCGGCCGTCGAGATCCTCGGCCGCGAGCTGGTCGCGGATGAACGCGGCCACCCGCTGCTCGGTCAGCACGTCATGCGGGCCGCCGATGGTCGCCGCCGGCCGCGTCGAGCCAGGAGCAGGGGCGGACCTCGTGGGCATGCGCCTCACCTCTCCAGTCCGGCCGATGACCACCTCTACCCTCTGCCTGGTGGCGCGGCTGGGACAAGGACCGCCCGGCAAGAGATGGCAACCGCGCGGCCGGTAGGCGTCTCGATGACCGCGCAACTGGTGGCAACCGATTGCCGGCCGCCTCGGCGCCCGGCGACGATGGCGGCCATGCCCGCCTCCCCCGTCCTGGCTCGGCATCCCGACCGGCTGTTTCCGGCCGAACCGCGGGTCCGCGCCATCGCCCGGCGGCTCTACGACGCCGTGCGCGGCCTGCCGATCCTGTCGCCGCACGGCCACGTCGACCCCCGCTGGCTCGCGGACGACGTCCCGTTCGCCGACCCGGCGACGCTGCTCGTGACGCCCGACCACTACGTGACGCGCCTGCTGCACGCCAATGGGGTGCCGCTGGCGGAGCTCGGCGTCGGGCGGGGGCCGCTGCCGGAGCACGAGTCCCGCCAGGTCTGGGGCCGGCTGTGCGAACACTGGCCCGTCTTCGCCGGCACGCCGACGCGGTACTGGCTCGAAGCCGAGCTGACCGAGATCTTCGGCGTGACGCGACGCCCGTCGGCCCGGACCGCTGACGCGATCTACGACCAGATCGCCGCCTGCCTGGCGAGGGACGGCTACCGGCCCCGAGCCCTGTTCGAACGGTTCGGCATCTCCGTTCTCGCCACGACCGACGACCCGTGCGACGACCTGGCGGCGCACGCCCGGCTGGCCGCCGACCCGGGCTTCAGCGGCCGGGTCCTGCCGGCCTTCCGGCCCGACCGCTATCTGGAGGCCGCGCGGCCGAGCTGGGCCGCCGACGTGGGCCGCCTCGGCGAGGTCGCGGGCCAGGACACCGGCAGCTACGCCGGCTGGGTCCGGGCGATGGAGCGGCGCCGGGCCTACTTCATCGAGCACGGGGCGACGTCCGCCGACCACAGCCACGACGACGTCGGCACCGAACCACTGGCGCCGCACGAGGCCGAGCGCCTCTACCGCGGTGCGCTCGCCGGCGACGTGACCGAGGCCGGGGGCCGGGCGCTGCGCCGGCACATGATCATGGAGATGGCCCGGATGTCCTGCGACGACGGGCTGGTCATGACCCTGCACCCCGGCGTCCGGCGCAACCACCACGGCCCGACCGCGGCGGCCTACGGACCGGACACCGGCCACGACATCCCCCTGCGCGTCGAGTACACCGACGCCCTGCGGCCGTTGCTGGAACGGTTCGGCACGCACCCGAACCTGCACCTGGTGCTCTTCACCCTCGACGAGACGGTGTTCTCCCGGGAGCTCGCGCCACTGGCCGGCTTCTACCCGTCGGTCTACGTCGGCGCGCCCTGGTGGTTCCTCGACGCCCCGGACGCCGTGCTGCGCTTCCGGGCCGCCGCGACCGAGACGGCAGGCTTCACCCGCACGTCGGGCTTCATCGACGACACCCGGGCCTTCTGCTCGATCCCCGCCCGTCACGACATGTCACGCCGCCTGGACAGCTCCTACCTGGCCCGCCTCGTCGCCGAGCACCGGCTCGAGGAGGACGAGGCGACCGAGATCGCCGTCGACCTGGTGGCCGGCCGGCCGCGGGCGGTGTTCAAGCTGTGAGCGCGGGCCGGCCCCTGCGGCGGGCCGAGCCGGCTCGGCCGGTCCGGGCCGTGCACCTCGGCCTGGGCAGCTTCTTCCGAGCGCACCAGGCCTGGTACACCGACCGGGCCAGCGACGCCGACGACTGGGGCGTGGCCGCGTTCACCGGCCGGCGCCCGGCCGCCGCCGCGGCGCTGCGGGCCCAGGACTGCCTCTACACGCTCGCCACCCGAGGCGCCGACGGGGACGAGTTCGCCCTCGTCCGCTCGGTCTCCCAGGCGCACGCCGGCGCCGATCACGAGACCTGGCTGGAGCTGGTCGGCTCACCCGCCGTCCGGGTCGTCACGCTCACCGTGACCGAGGCCGGATACCTGTGCGGCGCCGACGGCTCGCTCGACACCCGCGACACCCGGCTGCGCTCCGACCTCGCGGCGCTGCGGGCCGACCCACGGGCACCGGTGACCACGGCGCCGGCCCGGGTCGTGGCCGGCCTGCTCGCCCGCCAGGCCCGGGACGCGGGGCCGCTGACGGTGGTGCCCTGCGACAACCTGCCCGGCAACGGCACCCTGCTGGCCGGGGTACTGCACGAGATCGCCGCCGCCGTCGACCCCGGCCTGGCTGACTGGCTGGCCGGGCAGCTCAGCGTCGTCTCCACGGTGGTGGACCGGATCACGCCCCGGCCGACCGACGCTGACGGCGACGCGGTGCTCGCCGCCACCGGGCTGATCGACCGGTGCCCGGTGGTGACGGAGCCCTTCACCGAATGGGTCCTCGCGGGCGAGTTTCCCGGTGGCCGGCCTGCCTGGGAGAGCGCCGGGGCGGTCCGCACCGACGACGTCACGCCGTTCGAGAACCGCAAGCTCTGGCTGCTCAACGGGGCTCACTCGCTGCTGGCCTACGCCGGCTCGGCGCGCGGCCACCCGACCGTCGCCCAGGCCGTGGCCGACCCGGTCTGCCGGGGCTGGCTGCGGGACTGGTGGGACGTGTGCGCCCGGCACCTTCCCCCGCCGGCCGAGGACGTCACGGCCTACCGCCAGTCGCTGCTCGACCGTTTCGCCAACCCGCGAATCCGCCACGAGCTGGCGCAGATCGCCGCCGACGGGTCGCGGAAACTACCGGCCCGCATCCTGCCGGTGCTGCGGCGTGAGCGCGAGCAGGGCCGGCTGCCCGAGCCGGCCGTGACCGTGCTCGCGGCCTGGGTCCTGCACCTGCGGGGAGCCGGCACCCCGGTGACCGACGTCCGGGCCACCGAGCTGACCCAGCTGGCCGCCGGCCCCCTCGCCGGCGCCGTCCCACGTGTACTGGCCGCGCTCGATCCGGCGACGGCGGACGACACCGAGCTCGTCGGCGCCGTGCTCACCCGCGCCGCCCTTCCCTGGTGAGCACCGCACTCCGGCTGGGCCGGCGTCAGGAGGGCTGGGAGAGATCCGGCGCCGTGGTGCCGCCGAGGGGAATCGGGCTCATGCCGAGCTTGCGGTGGTCCCAGGACCGGGTGCGCTCGACGTCGACACGTACGGCGACCCGCTTGTGCAGCATGACCTCCACGAACGGCTTGACCTCGTCGGTGTAGGGGCCGTTGTAGCGCTCCCAGACGTTGACGCCGACGGCCCAGAGCGCCTCCGGGTCCGTCACGATCTCGGCCCGGCCCTCCAGGGAGACCCCGCGCAGCGCGTCGTAGGTCAGGCCGTCCTCCGCGAGGACGGTGACCCGCGGGTCCCGGCTGATGTTGAGCGCCTTCTGCGCCCTCGCCTTGGTCTCGAACCACACCACCCCGTCGAGGACGCCGAACCACATCGCGACCGCGTGCGGTTGGCCGGTCGGCCCCAGCGTCACCAGCGTCGCCGTGCGCTGCCCCGCCAGAAAGGCCGAGATCTCCTCGGCGGTCATCTCGACCTGCGATCGCTGGTTAGTGCCCATGGGTTCCTCACCAGAGACGTCCGCGACGGTCCCGCCCGGGCGGGCCGGCCTGGCGCGTGAAACTATCAGACATTTCCGCCTGCTGGCGGCAGACGGACGGCTGGGAGCAGGCCGGCTCGGCCGCTCGATTCGGCTCTCTCGCGGACTTCCCGCCCGTCACCGGTTCAGCGTGACGCGAAGTTTTGCTGTCCTCGGGGCCGGGCGGACCGCCATCGTCGTTTCTGGCAGCGTTGGGAGGGAGAACGGCGTGCGGCTGATCGCGGCTGGCCAGTTCGGCGCAGGCCGGGACCGGGAGGACCGGTCTCGGCCGGACGTCGTCTGGACCACCGCCGTGCGGGCCCTCGACGCGCAGCACCGGACGACGTCCCTGATCCGCCTCGGCTTCGTCGCGGTCATGTGGGGCATCGCCGCGAGCCTGCCCCTCGCTGGAATCGCCCGCGCCGGGCCGCAGCTCAGCCTGGCGACGGCGGGCTGCCTGCTGTCCTACGCGCACGCGCGGCCGGCGCTGGTCGAGGCGTTGGAGCGGCTGCCTGGGCTGGAGTCGGTGGCTGTCCACCTCACGGCGACCCGAGGCCGGGCGACCTTCGACGTACCGGGTCTACTTGAGGCGTTCGGGTCGGTAAGCGCAGGTCTCCTCTTCGCCGGGCCCTGGCCGGTGGCCGGGCTGTCCCCCTCGACCCGATCGGTCGCGGTCATCGCCGCGGTCGGTTTCGCGTGGCTTGTCGGGCTGAACACCACGATCGACGCAGGCTGGTACGCACCCTCGCTGCCGGTCGTGATGGGCGCGGATCGCAGCGTCGGACCGCCGCCCAAGGTGCTGGTCGTCCTGCGCCACCTCCAGGCGCTCCTCCTGGCGATCCTGGTGGCTCTCATCGTCGGCGTCCCCTGGACGCCGGCGATCGCGGCGATCCCGTGGGTACTGCGGGTGTCGGCCGTCTGCGTGATGCTGCTGCTTCAGGTCGTCTGGACCTGCTTCGAGCAGATCCTGACGGCCGCTGTGGAGACCGTGCGTGACGCCGAGGACGTGGTGCGCAAGGGCGCCGCCCAGGATCTGCACAGCCTCACCAAGAACGCGGTTCGGCTGGTGGCGAGGGCCGTCGAGGCGCAGGCGCCGAATCCGAGCGAGGTGCGGGCGCTGGTCCGCGACCTGCTGGTGGTGGTCGAGGAGACCCGGCTGTCCATGCTCTCCGAGGGGTCGACGGCCCGTGCCGCCGACGTGGCCGACCTCTGGCACGCCGTCACCCGGATCCTCCCGGACGGGGAACGCTCGCGCTGTGTGCTCGCCGCCGGCGCGGACCTCGTGCTGGGTGGAACCGACCATCAGCTGGCCCGGCGGGTGCTGGCCGACCTCGTCGTCAACGCGCTGAAGGCGGGCGCCGAGCGCGTCGAGGTCACCCTTGCCGTCGTCGGCGAGGCACCGTCATCCGGTGTCGAGCTGGACGTCACCGACGACGGTCCGGGCATGCCGGCGGATGCCCTCGACGACCCGCGTGGCAGCCTGCGGCTGCTCGACTGGGAGCTGCGCCGCTACGGCGGCGGGATCACCTTCACCACCGCGCGTGAGACGGGAACAGTGGTCCGGGCCCGGTGGACGTCTCGCCGGGGCGTGCGAACCGAAACGTCGACCGGCAGAACTCTGGAGACGCGATGACAATTCGGCTGCTGGTAATCGATGACCTGCTCGGCGTCGAGGTGGCGGTCGCGCGGGCGCTCGAAGACCAGTCCGACGTCGAGGTGACCGGGGTGCGCGACCCCCATGAGCTCGCCGCCCTTCTCGCGGCCGACAACGCCTTCCAGCTCGCCCTGGTGGACCTGCACTATGGTCGCGGCGCCCAGGCGAGCGGCATCGCGGCGGTCGACCAGCTCAGTACCCACAGCATTCCCTGCATAGTGCATACCGCCGACGCGGAGGAGAACAGGGTGCTGTTCCTGTTGGCGGTCTTCAAGTTCTTCCCCGAGACCTGGACACTCGTGTCGAAGAGCGCCGGGCACGACCCGATCCGCAGCGCGGTGGCCGCCCTGCGTGCCGGCTACCGCCCGGACGACACAGCGGCGCGGCGTTACAAGAAGGCCATTCCCATGCTCGACGCGCTGATCTGCCGACCGAGCGACCTGCTGATCTGGCGCGCGCTCCTGAACAACTTCCGGGAGCCGCAGGTCGCCCAGGCCGCGCACGTCTCCAAACGGGTGGTCTCCCAGTTCACCGCCGACCGCAGGCCGGTGGTGGAGCGGATCGAGTCCGATCTTCTCGGCCGGCGCCCGCCGGCTGACGACGACCTCGACCGGCGCGGCGCCAACCTGCTGGAGGTGTCCCGGTTCGCCCGGCTGAACGCCGACTTCTTCAACGACCCGGATGTGGAGCGCCTGTTCAGCCAACCGAGGTCCGTCTGGTGAGCGCCGGCTGGCTTCCCGCCCTCGGCAGCGCGAACTCCCACGGCCCTTTGGTCGCGTTCGTGTTCTGTCTCGCGATCAGCCCAGGGATTCCGATACTTCTCGGGCGCGGGCTCGAATGCCGCTGGCCTCGGCCGAGCCAGGAGTATCTCGCCTTCCTGTTCGGTGATCCGCTGCTCGCGTTGTCCGCCGCGCTCGGCGTCTGGCGCTGCGGCGGCACACCCCCGGGTCCGGCGCGCTGGCTGGTCTCGGGCACCGGGGGAATCGTCATAGCGGCCGGCTGGCTGGGCTTCGGTCTCTGGCAGTGGCGAGCGGAGCTGCGCGGCGGTCTTTACCTGCCGGCCCAGGCGCTGGCACCGACGAAGATCTGGCACCAGGTCGTCGTCTATCCCCTGCTCGGTTACCCCGTCACCGCCGCCGTGGCGGCGGGAGTGCTCGCCCCTGGCGGACGGCGGATACCCGTGACGGCCGCGATCCTCGCCTGCGCGGCGGCCTGGGTGGCCTTCAACGTCTACGACCGCGGTCACCGCAAGCTCGGGCACCCGCCGTACGACTGGAGACGTCTGCGCCCGTTCCCGCGGCCGTGGCCGACGGCGTCGGAATCACTGCGGATCGCCGTCCGAGCGGACGCTCGGCCCGAGTGCGAAGTTACGCAGCCGGCGTGGCGCACCAACGAGCGCGACGCGACGGGATAACGCGCCACCAGGGCGAACTCACGCGCCGGAACGCGCGAGGCTGCCCGCTGAAATGACCCCTGTGGAAGCGCATTGTCGACCTGAGAACGATTAGGCGCCGAACCCGGCTGAAAAGCCTGAGAAAACTCGCGCCTGACCGGTCGAATCGGCGGCCTCGGCGACCATTCATCGTCGACACACAGGGAGACGACATCAGATGGACGAACTGCGCCCCGGCGACCCCAGACAACTCGGCTCCTATGCGATCGTGGGCAGCCTTGGAGCCGGCGGTATGGGCCGTGTCTATCTCGGCCGGTCCCGCGCGGGCCGACCGGTGGCCATCAAGGTCATCCGACCGGATCTCGCCGACGATCCCGAGTTCCGGGAGCGGTTCGCCCGTGAGGTGGCGGCCGCCCGCACGGTCAGCGGAGCCTTCACCGCGCCGGTGATCGATGCCGATCCGCGAGCCGAGCGGCCGTGGCTGGCCACCGCCTACGTGCCGGGCCCGTCGCTGCAGAAGGCGATCGAGGATTTCGGGCCGCTGCCGACGTCGTCGGCCGCCGCGCTGGGCGCCGGCATCGCCGAGGCGCTCGCGGCGGTGCACGCCGCCGGGGTGGTTCACCGCGACCTGAAGCCGTCGAACATCCTGCTCGCCGCCGACGGACCGAGGGTCATCGACTTCGGCATCGCGCGTTCTGCCGAGAACGTCGCGATGACCACGACGGGCGAGCTGATCGGCACGGCCGGGTTCACCGCGCCCGAGCAGCTCACCCACGCCCGGACCGGTATCGACCCGATCGGCCCGGCGGCCGACGTCTTCGCGCTGGGAGCGGTGCTCACCGTCGTCACCACCGGCGTCGGCCCGTTCGGTCGCGGCAGCGTGGTGGAGATCCACGCCCGGGTGCTCCACAACGCTCCAGCACTCAACGGCGTGCCGCCGGTGCTGCGTGACCTGGTCAGCCGATGCCTGGCCAGGGACCCGCGCCACCGGCCGTCGGTGCACGAGGTGCTGGCCAGCCTGACCGCCGGCGGGGCCACGATGCCCGACCTGAGCGAGCCCGGCTGGCTGCCACCGCCGCTGACGCAGGCAATCCAGTCAGCCCCGTCGTTTCCCGGCGGCACAGGTTCGGACTACCGAGCCCTGACTCCGCCGTCGACGCGACCGCCCTACCAGGGATGGCCCGACGTCTCCATGGTCACGCCGCCCCCGCCGGCAGAGGGCGGCACACCGGCGGTCACCCCGCTGCCGTCCCGGCCCACGTCGCGGCGGCCGGCGATCCTGGCGGGCGGGTCGCTCGCTGTGGCCGCCGTGGCGAGCGCGCTACTCCTGAGAGGGTGCTGGACGGGACCCGTCGACCCGGTGGTCCCTCCCAGCCCTGTCATCACGACGACATCGCCGGCCAAGCAGCCGGTCCAGCCGCCGGTCCAGCCGGTGAGCTCGGCCTCGGTCTCCGTCGATCCCGGGACGGCCGCGCAGTACAGCTGCACGCAGAACGTCAACTCGATCACGAACGCCGGCACGCGACATGTCGATCTGGAGTTCCACAACCGGAGCTCGCAACCGGTCCGGATCTACTCCCACGACGGTTTCGGCACCCGTGTGGGGCTGACACTGCGGATCCTCAACCCGGGCAAGGACGTGACCATCACCGATGCGACGAGCACGAAGGCCTACGAGGTCACGAACGAAGCCCAGATCTGCCAGGCGGTGCTCGTGCCCTCCTCCGGCTCCACGGAGGTCTGGATCTCCTGAGCCCGCTCAGGCGCACGGCGAACCAGGTCGGGCGCGGCCCGAGGTCAGGTCACGGGATGCGGGCGAACCCGGTGTACGAGTCGAGGACCTTGCCGCGGGCCCGGCGGCCCGGGCGCCACAGCGGGGTGGAGACGACCCCGGGCTTCAGCAGCTCCAGGCCGTCGAAGAACCGGACCAGCTCGTCCGGAGTCCTGGACCGGTACGGGGCGTTCTCGGGGTTGCGCCGGATCGCCTCGTCCCGAGCCGGGCTCGCGGTGCCGTCGTTGAGGGCCAGGTAGCTCCCGCTCGGCAGCGCGCCGACGAGCTTGCGGACGATCGCGTACGCCTCGTCGTCGTCGACCACGTTCGCCATGACGCCGAACAGGATCAGCCCGACCGGCTGTTCGAGGTCGAGAACCTCGCCCGCGCCGCGCAGGATCTTCTCCGGGTCGCGGACGTCGGCGTCGACGTAGGAGGTGACTCCTTCGGGGCGGCCGACCAGCAGGGCCCGGGCGTGCAGGAGGACCAGCGGGTCGTTGTCGGCGTAGACGACCTTGCTCTCGGGCGCGACGCTCTGCGCGACCTCGTGGGTGTTGTCCGCCGTCGGCAGGCCGGTGCCGACGTCCAGGAACTGCCGGATGTCGAGCGTGCCCGCGAGGTGGGTGACGACCCGGTTGAGCAGCAGGCGCGAGCTGCGCGCGATGTCGATGATCTGCGGGAACACCTCGACGACCCGGTCCGCGGCGGCCCGGTCGGCCGGGAAGTTGTCCTTGCCGCCTAGCCAGTAGTTCCACATCCGCGCCGAATGAGGCACCTCGACGTTGAGCGAGGCGGCCAGACTGTCGCTGGGGGGCGCAGAGGAGTCCGGCATGCGTGTGTCCGATCCGTGAGCGTGTTGGTGACCTGCTCCGCGGCTCCCGATGCTAGCCGACGCCGCTTCGCCACAGGGCGCCACTCTCCGGTCGCAATGTGAGACGAAGGCCACACAATAGATATTCACAATCAAATTACTGCACTTGGGGCAATCGTCGCGCCTCTTGCTGATCCGCCGGCTACCGGCGGGTTGCCAGCGCGGGCAGGCGGCGGATCAGCGCCGGCCGTCAGCGCTCGACCGGGTGGTTCGAGCGGACGACGCCGGAAGGGTGGTCCGGCCTACGACCCGGGTTCCGGAGTCCCGTTGGGCACGTCCCCGTCTCGCGGCGCCTGCGTAGAAGTAGACGTCGCGGGCGCGGGCGCGGGCGCGGGCTGCACGGTAGGCGAGGCGACGACAGGAGGCGTCGGCGGCGGCGCGGTGCTGGGCCGGACCGAGGGCGGCGGGGACGACGACGGAGGTTCTGTTTCCGGTGGCACTGTCGTCGACGGGGTGCTGCTCGGTGGTGTGCTGACCGGTCCGGTCGAGCCCGTCGGCGCGGTCACGTTCAGGTGCACCGGCCGGCTGGTATTCGACGAACCGTCGTCGGCCTTGACCTCCACGGACAGCTCCCACGAGCCGGCGCCCAGCGTCTGGGTGAAGGATGACGAGGTCTGCGGGCCGTAGGTCTGCGTGCCGGTCGGCCCGGCGACGATGAAGGTGTAGCTGGAGATCGGCGCGTCGCCCGCGGTCGAGTTGGCGGCGCTCATCGCCACCGGCAGCGGCGCCTCGCCGCCGGCCGGGGTGACGACCAGGTACGCCACCGGCGGCCTACCCGTGACGGTCACCGACTCGGATGCGGTGGCGGGCCCACCGGCGTTGTCGGCGGTCACCGTCACCGTGTAGGTGCCGGGCGAGCTGTAGGTGTGGCTCGCGGTCCTGCCTGATCCGTGCGCCGTGACGGCCGAACCGTCCCCGAAGCTGAAGCTGTAGGTGATGGGATCGGTACCGGTGGTCCCCGACGCGTCGGCGGTGACCGTCAGCGGCGCGATGCCCGAGGCCGGGCTGACCCTGAGCACCGGCATCGGCGGAAGAACCTTCGAGGTGACCGCGACGGACGCTGTCACCATCCGCGACTCCGAGCCGGCGGTAACCGTCACGCTCACGTAGTAGTTGCCCGACTGCGGGTACACGTGGGTATCGCTGTTGCTCGCGCTCGGCTTCTCCTTGCCAGCGCCGGCGCCGAAGTCGTAGGCGTAGCTGACGGTTCCCGTAGGGGTACAGGCCAGGCTGACCACCGCGGTGACCTGCTGATCCGGGGCGACGGTCCCCGGCGACACGGTGAGCGTCGGTTCCAGGGAACAGGCCGACCCCGGGACGGTGACGGTCGCCCGCGCGTTGTCGCTCGACCGCCCCGCCGAGTCGGTGACCGTGAGGGTCATCGTGTAGGTGCCGGCGGCCGCGTAGGTGTGTGACGCGGTCGACGCCGCTCCCAGAGTGGCAGCGGTCCGGTCACCCCAGTCGAACCGGTAGGTCAGCCCCGATCCACCGCGCGACTGCGAGCCGTCGGCCGTGATCATGAGCGAGTTGTCTCCCGCTGGCCGAACCTGCAGGACAGGCACGATGCCCTCGTCGACGATGACCAGCTCGCTGGCCTGACTGCTTACACCGGTGCTGTCGAAGACGGTGACGACGACGGCGTAGTCGCCCTTCACCAGGTAGTTGTGGGCGGCCTGGGGCGACGACGAGGAAACGGCTGTCGTCCCGTCGCCGAAGTCGAAGACGTACCGGCTGATCGGCGCGCCGCCCGGTGCGGACGCGGCGGCGCTCGCGCTGACCTGGAGTTGCGCCTCGCCCGAGTTCGGCGAGACGGTCAGCGCCGCCGTCGGCGGGCCGACGCCCGGCTTCGAGACGGTGATCGTCACCGAGCGCACCAGCGTGCCACCGTTCACGAGCTGGACGGTGGCGGTGACCGGATAGCCGCCGTCGGACGTCCAGGCGTGGCTCACGGTCGTTCCGGCGGCGGTCACGCCGTCACCGAATGTCCAGGTCACGGCGCGCACTCCGCCGGCCGCCGCGTTGGCCTGCGCCTGCAGGGTCACCGACGTGTCGATCTTCGTGGACGTCGTCGACGCCGCGATCACCACGTCCGGTACCGGGCTGTCGTCCGTCGTCGACCCGCCGACGACCGTGGTGGAGCCGGTGGATCCGAGCACGCTCGGCCCGGTTCCGGAGCCACCCGGCAGGACGCCGGTGCCGATGCCGTCCCCGGTGGACCTGGGCTCGACGCCCGGCAGCGAGAGCCCCTGCCGGATCGAGGGTCGAGAAGGCCCGGCCGACGAGCCTGGCCGCGGTGGACTGCTGGCTCCCGCTGAGGCGGGCTGGGTCTGCCGCGGGTTCGTGCTGGGCTGGCTCGACGGGGTCGGCGTCGCCGTCGGGCCGGCAGACGGCGGCGTACGCGGGCTGGACGAGGTCAGGGAGGTGGTGTCGGTGAGCCCGAGGCCGCCACCCTCCGCGCCGCTGCCCGCCCCCGGTCCGACCTTGGTCGGGTCGTATTTCCGGACCGGGCGGACTGCGCCGGTGAGGTCGATGATGCCGGCGCGGGAGCTCGCGGGGTCGTTGAAGAACATCACCGGGCCGTTGTTCTCCAGCTCGAACGGCGTGTTCGGCGGCAGCACTTTCGGCCGCGCGACGACCCGCGTGCTGGCCTCGTCGAACACGATGACGGTGCCGGCGGTGAAGTCCGGGATGAACACGTGCGCGGCGGCCTCCTTCGGCTCGCCGAGCAGGTGGCCGGCCGTGCCGAGGTCGACCGCGAGGCCGCAGCTCCCGGTGGCGAGGTCGCTGGTCAGCAGCAGGCCACGGGCGCCGCTGACGACGTAAAGCCGTGAGCCGAGGGCCGCGCCGGTGACGGTCAGGCTGGAGTCGCCTGGCCCGGTGGCGAGGCACACCCCGGTGCCGGTCACACCGTCCGTATCGATCCTCCTGGCTCGACCGGCCGCGAGATCGACCGCGACCGGGCGGCCGCCGACGGTCACAAGCCTGGTCCTGGCCGGGTCGACCGCCGTCCGCTGGATCTTCTCGCCGCCCAGGCCGATCCGGATCAGGTCGCCGGTCCGGCCGTCGACAGCCCAGAGGCGGCCGGCGGAGTCGGCGACCGCTGCCCCGTCTGCCACCCGCGCGGCCAGCGAGAACTGCCCCCGCACCCGCAGCGAACGGGGGTCGGCGAGGGTGACGAGACCGGTCGTCGGGTCGACGGCGAACAGCGCGCCGGGCGCCGGGTAGAGCGCGGGCGCCTGGTTATGGGTCGAGAACCGGACCGGCGCCGACACCCCGTACGTGGCGCCGTCGATGCGGCGCAGGCTGCCGTTGCCGGCCGTGACGAACTCGTCCGAGCCGGCCTGCACCCCGGCGAGCTGCGCCGCCGAGACGCTCACCTGGGTGAGCACCTGCGCGGTTGACCCGTCGATGAGCGAGACCTGCCCGGCGGCCGACGACACCAGCCAGGCCTCACCCTCGGGCAGGCTCACCGACCGGGCGTGCTCCCCGCGCGAACGCCCGACGGCCACGACGACGACCGTGACCCCGACGATCAACACGGCCAGCGCCACGCGCGACAGCCATCCCCACCGAAACACCGTCGCCCACCCTCTGCCAGCCGGACGCGTCTTCGCGCTCGCCGGTCCCGTTACCGCGGTCATGTCATCGGCTCCGGGCCGACGGTGCGGGCAGCAGCGGGCGAAGGTCGGCCGCGCGCACCAGAGCCCACCCGCGGCCGCGGCCCGCGAGCAGCTCCCGGCGCAGGTCACCGACCAGGCCCCAGGCCTCGTCCGGCTCGTTCTCGTCGCCGACCGGGGCGAACATCGCCCGGTCGGTGAGCGTCGCCAGCCGGCGCAGCGGCGCCGCGGCCCCCGCGATCGTGGGCCGGCCGGCGACGAGCGCCACGACCTCCTGCTGGGTCAGCGTGCTCGCCCGGGACACCCCGTGCTCGGCGAGACGATCGCGGGCCTCCCCCCAGGCGCCGATGACTTTGGCACCCGGGTCGCCCCGCCTGCGACGGCGCCGTCGCCGGGCCTTTTCGGCTACGACCAGCAGCGGCAAGGCGACGACCAGCGCGGCCACCGACAGCAGGACCCACAGCCACAGGAGGTCCGATGCGCGTGGCCGGGTGCCGTCCGTCGTGGACCCGACCGGCGGAACCCGCAGCGGAGGCACCACCTGGGCGCTCGTCGCGTCCCGGCGGCCGGCGGACACGCCGGTGAGCGCGTCCGGGGAGGTCTCGGCCGGCGGGGGCAGCACCTTGGTCAGCTGGCTGTCGTCGGTTGGCTCGAAGGGCACCCAGCCGAGGCCGGACAACAACACCTCCGGCCAGGCGTGTGCCTGCTGGGTCGTCACCGTGAACGTGTCGTCCGCGGACATCCGGCCCCGGTCGAGCAGATAGCCGACGCTCACCCGGGTGGCGAAGCCGAGAGCTCGGGCCAGGACGGCGAACGCGGCAGCGTGCTGCTCCGAGTAGCCACGCTGGTCTCCGGCGCCCTTGCCGGTCAGGAAGCGGGTCAGCGCGCCGTACGAGTGGCCAGGAGTGGCCGCGAGGTCGTACGGGAACCGGCTCCCGTCACGCAGGTAGTCCTGGAGCGCGACGAGCTTGGCGTAGGGACTTGGCGCGGACGCGGTCACCGCGGCGGCCAGGCTGACGAGCTCGGGCGGCATGCCGGGCGGCAGGCCCAGCGAGGGTGCGGCGGCTGGACCCGTCGCCGGGGTCGCCGCGGCCAGCCGCGCCTCCGTCGGGACCGCGACGTAGCTGTCCAGCTCATAGCGGTAGCCGTCCGGAACGGGTCCCAGCGTGGCGAGGGTCCCGGACGCCGGCTGGTACGCCGCGCCCGCGCCGGGCCGCGCCTGAACGCGCAAGGCGGTGGGTCGGCCGAGCGACGGCAGCAGGACACCGTCCAGGCCGGTGTCCGTCACGTCGGCGCGGACCGCGGTCTGCGCGACCGTGACGGACACCTGGTCGGCTGGCGCCGGCAGCGCCCGCTCGACGCGGACGAACTGGCCGTCGTCCTGCCAGGCCGCACCGTCGAAATCACCGAGCGCCGCGACGCGAATCCGATCCACCGGCAGGCGACCTGCGCCGGCGGCGATCCGGACGGTGAACAGCGTCCTCGGCGGTGTGGTCGCGAGCTGGCTGCGCACCTGGACGAGGGGGCTGAGCACGGCGACGTCGTCGACCGGAGGGTGCCAGTGCTCGCGCGGGTCGTAGCGGGCACCGCCGGCCGGCACGAGGGTCGCGGCGACGGTGCCGACGGCGGCGATCAGGGCGACGACCGGCAACCCGACTGACAGCGCTCCAGCGCCGCGGCCGCCGCCGCGGGCGACGACCTGGTCACCGCCCCGCGTCCGGCCGGCGGATTCCGCCGGCAAGCTGGCGCGCACCGCGGCCAGCGCCAGCGCGGCGGCAACGAACCCGCCGGTCGCCAGCAGTCGAGCGCGCGAGGAGCCCGCTCCCGCGCCGCCGACCAGCACCAGCACCGCGACCAGCGCTCCCAACGGCGGGGCGACCGGCGCGAGCGGCGGTCGCCCCCGCACCACCAGCACCGCTGCGCAGTACGTGCTCACCCACAGCAACGCGGCCGGCGGGGTGAGCAGCAGCGCCGACGGCTGGGCCGGCAGGGCGACGCTCAGCAGGTGCGGCCAGCCCGCGCCGAGATCGCGCAGCACCGCGCCGGCCGTCGCCGCGGCCCCGTACGTCAGACCCCCGACCAGGCCGACGACGCCGACCAGGCCCAGGTCAGCCAGCCGGTACGCCGCGACCGCGCCCAGCGGCGCCGCGACCAGAACGGCGCCGGCCAGCGGCGGCAGGTACGCCAACCCGTCGAAGAGACCGCCGACGGCGACCACCGCCGGGACGGCCAGCAGTGCGACGAGAACCAGCTGGACGGTGGTCATCCGCCAGTTCCCCGCCGTCTGCGCCAGCGTCGGCGGCGCCGGCTCGGGCTCGGGCTCGGGGACGGCCGGCGCATTGGCCCCGGAGAGCGAAGGCGGCTGCGAGCCGGGCCGCGAAGGCGCTCCCACCACAGTGGGGGCCTCGGTGGTCACCCGCGCGCCGCGGCCGGCGGGCAGCATCCAACCGGCGCCAGATTCATGATCATATTGGATTTCCCCCGTCACACGACACGCAGGTCGCGGGCGCGCCCCCGCACGCTGCGACTCCTAGCTTTGCATAGGCCACGAAGCGTGGCCATACCCGACACGCAGGCAACGGCCTGGTTGCGGATGGCATGTTGATTTTGGAAGCGTCCGGTGGCTCAAAGCGACACGGAACCGATCTTCATCAAGGTGGGCGTCGGCAGGCGAGCTCATCGCGAAGCTGTTCGCCGAGCACTACGGCCCGGTCCTGCACGCCCCCGACGCCCCGGCCGTCCACGTCGAGTACTGAGCCGGCGTCGGCTTCGGGACCACTTCGGGTGGGCCACGAAGCGCCACGGAAATGTCGCGGTGGAAACATGGCCGAGTGGACGTCACGCTGGTCGGCGGCGGTCGGGACACGGCCGCCGCGCCGACGCTCTTCGGCCCCTTCGTCGCGGCCGCCGGGCCTGGCGCCGTGATCGCCTGCGTGCTCGTAGACGAGGGCGACGACCGTCCGACGCCACCGTGGACCCGCGCCTACCGGCGTGCCCGCCGGCTGGACCCGTTCGACCGCTGGTCGCGGCTGCTGACGTCCGCCGGCCCGTGCCGGCCCGTACTGATACAGATCCCGTCCGGCGGTCGGCTCGATGTCGCGGCGCTGGACGGCGCGACCGGGCTGTTCGTCGCCGGCGGCCTCACCCCCGACTACGCGACGGCACTCGCGTCCGTCCGCGCGGACGTGCACGCCTGGCTCGCCCGCACCGGAGCCCCGTACGCGGGCTACTCGGCCGGCGCCGCCGTCGCGGCCGACCGCGCCGTCATCGGCGGCTGGCGTTCAGACGGCCTGCCGATCTGCGACGAGGAGGCCGGGGAGAGCCTGGACGAGGTCACCGTCACCGACGGCCTCGGCCTCGTGCCCGCGCTCGTCGACATCCACTGCGCCCAGTGGGGAACTCTCCCCCGCCTGCTCGTCGCGGCCCGGGCCGAGGCCGCCGCCGGCCGCCCCGCCGAGGGCTGGGGCATCGACGAGGACACCGCCATCCACCTGACCGACGACGCGGTGACCGTCCTCGGCCGCGGCCAGGTCCACCGGCTGGTCCCCGGCCCGGACGAGCTCACCGTCGAACAGTTCGCCGCGACCGACCGCCTCCCCGACCCACGCGCGCCGCAACCCCAGCCCGAGCCAGCCGACTGACCACGGCCAGCGCCGCGGCCGACAAGGTCCGTCCCCTCGTTCGACGGCCAATCTTGATCGCCGTTTCGGCCCTCGGATGGTCGTACTCACAGCCGCTCAGCAACCATCCGAGGGCGCAAACGGCGATCAAGTTGGCCTGCTCCCACTGCTCGAACGCGCCGGCTTGCCTCGCTTCGCCGCCGAGGTGCGCCGACACCTTCGCTAGAAGATGAGGGGCGAGCCTCAGAGGAAGATCCTCCCCGAGGCGGGATCGAACGAGAGGCGGGGCGTGGTGGGGCTTCCTGAGCCGTTTGGGGATTTTCAGCTTGAGATCTATCTGCAGGGGCTGAGCGGGGTCGTTCCGACGTTGCCAATGGTGTTCGAGGAGCTTGAACGCCGGGCCCAGAGCGCCTTGCCGTCGTCGGTCTGGTCGTACGTGGCCGGCGGCGCGGGTGACGAGGCGACGCAGCGGGCCAACGTGGCGGCGTTCCAGACCTGGGGGCTGATCCCGAGGATGCTGGTCGGCGCGGTCGAGCGGGACCTGTCCGTCGAGCTGTGGGGCCGGCGCTGGCCGGCACCGGTGTTCCTCGCGCCGATCGGGGTCATCGGGCTGTGCGCGCAGAGCGGCCACGGCGACCTGGAGACGGCGCGGGCCGCCGCGCGCGCCGACGTCCCGATGGTCGCCTCGACGCTGACCGTCGACCCGCTGGAGGACGTCGCCGCCGAGCTGGGCGAGACTCCTGGCTTCTTTCAGCTCTACACGCCGAAGGACCGGGAGCTCGCGGAGAGCCTGGTAGCCCGGGCGGAACGCGCGGGCTTCGCCGGGATCGTCGTCACGCTGGACACCTGGGTCACCGGCTGGCGGCCCCGCGACCTGGCGACGTCGAACTTCCCGCAGCTACGCGGCCACTGCCTGGCGAACTACTTCACCGACCAGAACATACATCAACATGGGTACTCAAACGATCTTGCCCCCGCCAGCGTGTAGCCGGCAGGGGCAATCACCTTCGTGACGTCACGAAGGTGATTTGTGGCCAAATCTTCTTGAGACTTGCGGAAAAAGGTTTGTGGTTCAGCTAAGCCAGACTACCTCTAGTCTTCTCGGGTCGAAGCTACGGGTGCCCGTAAGAGTCGGCGGTTTGAGAACAATGGCACTGATAACCGTCTCGATAATCACGCGGCGCTGCTCGATCTCAAGCTTTGGCCACTCGGCAACTACGTTGGTAACACGAGGTGTTCCAGCGCGAGCCTGTACCCACAATCCTCGATCTTCGATGAGTGCGCTTCTTCGCTCTTCCAGTTCTCGCACGTTAGGGAAGACGAGCGCGGCTGTTAGTTCACCGGCCCTGTAGGCGGCCATCAGCTCGCCTATACGTGTCTCAAGTGACGCGAGCTCACCATTTCCCGGCCACACCTTCTCACCTAGAGACACGCGATGATCGGCTAGATAGGCGAGCACAAGCTCAGTCACCAAGTCGTCTATCGGCCTACCTGCGCCGTAGACGCCCGAGCATTCAATGTGTGTTCGATCATCGACGCACCAGTACATGTAGCCGCACGCGTAGCTTGTCGACTTAGAACCATAGAGCTTCTGCCCACACTTGCCGCATCTGAGTATGCCGGACAGTAGATAGACCCGACGACGCCTGGGGTCATGAGATTCGGTCTTAGGCTTGAGTATCTCGCAGACCGCTAGCCAGGCTTCGTTGGACACCAACGGCTCGCTAGGAGCTTTCACCGGGCGGTTATCTTTATCCGTAGCTATGCGCCCTTGGTAGATGCGCCAGCCCGCCAGTCGCGGATTCGTCATGATCTTCACGAACGATGCACGAACCCACAGGTTGCCCTTAGTGGTTTTGACTCCCGCCTTGTTCCATCCCCTGAAAATACGGGTGGAATTCACACCGGCTAGCAGATCGTCGACTGCCTTATGAAGTATCGGAGCCTCCACAGGATGAAGCCTTATGCCGTCTTCTAGCCAGCCGAATGCCCGTGGCCCGTTCACCTTCCTGCCGTGCTCTGCCATTACTCGGTGCTTCGTGCGTACCCGCTTCGAGGTGTCGGCCGACTGCCGAGATTTGATAGTCACCATGATGCGGGCCATGTCTCGACCGCTGTCAGTTAGCAGGTCGAGCGTCCCGGTGATATCGATGATGGGACGTCCGAACTGCATAACCACGTCGATGGCATCTTCTAGATGGCGCTGGTCGCGGGTGAGCCGGTCGAAGTCGGCCACTACCAGGCCATCGAGCCTCTTGCCGTTTGGCGTTAGTCCACGCTTGAGGTCTTCGAGGACACCATCAAAGATGGGCCGAATAACCCGATAGCCAACTGTGCCATCAGGTAGTTTGACCTTGCGCTTCTTCCATGCCGAGGAGTTGGGCTCATCATAGTAGTAGATGAGCGTGCCCCCGCGGCTACGGATGTACGTCTCACAGTCTTCTAGCTGCACCTCACGGTTATTGATATCCAGATCAGCCAGAACCTTCACCTTGAGTTCTTCTAGCTTCTGGGGATCAACCTCGAATGACAGACGGACAAGGGCAGCAAAGTTGAGGCCGGTAAGGTCTCCCAGATGGGCGCGCTGTACCGCACCATTGTTAAGGTCCACATGATCACTTATGCGCCTATTGATCAAACCAGGCAACTATAAGTGCCGTTGCTCGCAGCACCGACTTAGCCTGTTTCCTTACTTCCTCGACGGCGGCCACCACATCATCGCCTGCGTAGTGAGCAAGGTCCGCGGCTTCGTCGAGGAGATCTAGGACCTCGGCCGTTATGCGCGCAAGTGATTGAGCGACCTGTATAAGTCTTGGGTCTCCTGTTGCCTCGCGCTGGAGCTGAAGCCTTAGCCACTTGAGTTCGTCGTTCATCGGCGGCCACCAAGGATGCGGGCGATACGCTGCCACTTCTCTGTCGTCAGCGTTGGGGCTTTAGCTAGCTGCTCACGAATCCAGTCAACGGTACGGGTCATAAGTAGCAAGCCTTGGCTGGCCAGAGCGCATCGCTAGATCGCGGTTTGGCAGTTCCGAACCGCCACCTTGCCAGAGTGCTACCTGCCCAACCGCTTATCAGCTGGCAGCGTTGTTGGCATGCGACGAACCATTGCAATCATCACCATCGCCCTCATGGGCGCAGTCGGCACGCTTGCCTTCGCGGTCTCCTACGACTCCATTCGCCTCTTCGCCGAGCGGTCCGGCACCGTGCAAAGCGGCTGGGCTTTTGCCATCCCGCCGCTTGTGGACCTGCCGATTCTCATGGCCTCAGCCAAATGGCTGGAGCGTTCAGTACATGGCGAGAAAGCCCGTATGGCCCAGGCAGTGCTCATCATCGCTGCCCTAGCCTCACTGGCCTTCAACATTGCCCAGGCACCCCATCATCTCGGAGCTTGGGCCGTTGCCCTTGTCCCACCGGCGGCTTTGATGGCCACGGTAGAGATGGCGTTCGAGGAGCTGCGTAGGGCCGCCGTCCGGGCTAACCGTGTGCCCATCGGCCGCCAGGACACGCCCAAGCCCGAGGCCAAGCCGACACCGACTCCCAAGCGGCCGACCCGCCGCTCATGAGCCGCCTGACTATCCTGCGGCTCTGGCACTGCGCTACGTGTGTCCTCCTCCTCGTCGCTCTGACCCATGCCGCAGGAAGGATGGAGAACGAGCCCGCAAACGCTGCAACGTCGACTGCTTCACCGGCCCCAAGGCTGCCCGCGTTTCCTACGAGCCGCGGCGGTTTGAGACCTTGCCAAAGATCGGCTATGGTCTATGCTAATCCACCCCGGCCATCAAGATGGTGGCCGCCGGAGCCTACTGGCGAAGCAACCCGGCCACACAGATACGGTGATGCGACTCGTACGCACTCGATCGCTACAAAAGCTGGGCGACAGCCCACCGGAATTGGGTGCAGTATCGATACTGGTAGCCAAGCCTGGGCATGGAAATGGCCCGCCAACGCTTGTTGCGTTAGCGGGCCAGTCCCGGCCATCGACTCTTCAGCTGCGGTGCGAAGGCCCTTCGGGCCTCTAGCTCGCGCCCCTATCTTCCTCACGCGCCGGCGGGATCTGCGCGGCGGCCTCCGCCCACTTGAGAGTCACTTCCCGGCCATTCCGACTCATGAGGAGCCGGACGGCCACGGATGACACGAGGAGCGAGAGGGCATCCCGCAGACCATCGGGTATGCGCGATAGTTCATGGTAGAGGCCGCCGTCCTCGAACGTCTCAGGACGCGAAGCGATGCGCCATAGATCCGCGAAGACTGCGCCCGCCTCGTCTGGAAGGTAGGCAGAGAAGAGCGCCGTCGACGTCTGCAACACCCCCTGATACACGGCGTGAAGGAGCCATGCCAGATGAGATGTGGCGTCTTCCTGGAGCCCGGATTCCCACTGATGGAGCGTGATCCTGTCAAACTGGGCCTTGAAGTCAATCACCTCATCGGGGTTGTCGATGCTGTCCATTGCGCAGATCATCTTCATGATCAGTTCGCTTGTGCGCTCCGGATCAGCCATGCGCAGAAAGGCCGCAGTCGCCTCGGCGCCCTCAGCGCGAACCAACGTCTCCGGCGGCTCTTCGACGCCAGCCACACCGCGCGAGAGTGCCTGCATCATCCTCTCAACGAGGCGGTCCAGACCGGGTGTTTCGCTGGCCATGTTTCGGTCCTCTCCTCACATGGCCCGACACGAATTGTCAGGCCAGCCCCTTGGTCACCAATACAAGGGGCCGGCCTGAGACAATTACTATGAACAATTTCATCATATTTTGCAAGCATAAGAATCCTTCAGCGTTACAGGTCAACGGTAGAAGCTTGGGCTACACGATTAGCGCGAGATCGCACCTGCAAGCAACGGCTAAGACCGAAGGAGACCGCCTGAGGCTGACATCGTCTTCTAAGCGGTAAGCAAAACGTTTATGATCAAGGATGGAGCGCCGGAGGCCTATTCCGACTATACGATCAAGATCGAGCGGCCTTTGACTGGCTACAAGATACCCGTCTTCCGATGTCGACAGCTTCTGCCTCCGCGTCAGCCCATCCGTTTCACGGTTGGCGCGGGGGACGGAAAAGGCCTCCCCCGACAGATGAGAGGGGTCATCATGAGCAGCCCTGGTCCGGACGACGCTGTATCCGCGGCGGTGAACGCCAGGTTCGAGAACCTCATGGAAGGGGTCGGAGCCTACCTCCAGGCCAGCAGCGACGACGAACTGGAGGAGGTACTGCACCGCTACCCCGACCTGACAGCCCTCCTGGCAACGCCGAGCGGAGCAGCCATTGAGCACATCCGGGACTTCCGGCTGATGATCGCGACGGAGCCGACGCTGCTACAGACCAGCGAACGGTTCAACACACTGGCCGAGCGGATCAGGCCGAAGTTCGACCAACAGGCGGCGCTCATCGCCGTTGTCTTGATCCAGATGTGGCTGAGCGAGCGAGGAGACGAGCCGGTCTCGGCGCAGTTCACTTTCAGGTCGCCGAAGTCCGTCACCGTGTTTCGCCGGGACGAGACGAGCGTGTCCGTTGATCCTGAAGACATCGAACAGGCCGTCCAATCCGCGGCGCTCTGCCTCATCACCTACCTGATGATGTTCGCCGCTCCAGGCACCACACCCGCTTCGGTGATCGAGAATACCCGGCTCATCGAGGAGACCGGGCCGCAGCCGGCGCTGCTCGTCTACGCCAGGCGGTCGTGAGCCCCAGGTCGGGATCGCGCAGCCCGGCCATACCCCCCCGAACCGTCCTCCAAGGCCCACCGCAAGTCGGTTGGGCCTTGGAGGCTCAACCCGAGGGCTTCAGCTTTGCCAAAGCTTTCAGGTTGAAGCCAATTCGCTGGACTACGCCTCCTCGTAGGGGACGTCGTCTCGCTTCAGGATCTCGACTACGGTCGCAAACTGGCTGTTGTCCACCACCAGCATGAGGAGTTGCTCCGCCCGCGAGGCGGCAACGTACAGCACGCGTCGGGCCTCGCTGTCCTTCTGGTCCTCCCAGTGGGACACGCCCTCCTGAAGCCCGCCACCGCTCGGCTTCGGGATCACGACGGCGACCGCAGGTGACTGCAAGCCCTTGTAGCCGTGGACGGTGCGCCACGCCAGCGCCGCCGAGATATCCGAGGCGGGCGCGTGCTGCCATCCGACGCCCTTCGTCACACGCAGCTTCCTCAGGATGTTCGGGAACAGCGTGTCCCACCCAAGCCCGGCCACGCCGCTCTTGATCGCCGCGCGGTACTCCCGTGGTGTCATTTCATAGGGCGCTGCGCACCGAGCAAGCCGCAGGCAGCCCGTGCGGAACTGCCGCGGGTTCAGGTCGCAGAGTACGAGGAAGTCGTCCTTGGGGAGGTCGCCCAGACCGTCTTTCCCGAGGCTGCACATGATGTTCTCGAAGGCGGCCATGGCCTGGACGCGAGCCCGCGGCTCCGCTCGGCCATCGCAGATGGTCGCTGCTGCCTGAGCGAGGCGCTCGACGCCTGCCGAAGTCGGCTCAGGTGGTTTGGCCGCGCCGGCGTAGGTGCGCGCGTCGTTGCCGCCATGGGAGAGCACCACGATCTGATCGGGCATGAAGCCGTGCCGAGCGGCCAGATCCGTGATCTTCCCGGCGGCCTCTGGCGGCCGGTTGGTCCTCAGGACGTAGACGGGGCGGCTGTCGTCTTGCCACCGCCCGCACGCCACATCAGTGCGAGGCCCATGGCGCAGGCTGTCCACCAGCTCGCAGATGGCAGGCGTGCTGCGGAAGTTGCCGTCCAGCGGCTTCCCAGCCTTCACGAGGTTCGCCAAGGCGTCCAGGTCGGCGGGCGTGTCCTGGCGGAAGCCATAGATCGCCTGGTCTACGTCGCCCACCATGACGATGCTGAGGTCGCACCACTTCAGAAAGCGGATGAGATAGGCGTCGTCGTCGCTGGAATCCTGGTACTCATCGATGATGACCTCGCCGAAGCGGTGGGCCATCTGCCGCTTCAACCGCTCCCTGTGGCTCCGGTTGGCGAAGTAGGAGCGCATGAGGTGACGGGCCAACTCGCAGTCGACGTAGCCCCGTCGGGTGGTTAGGGACCACCACCTGGTCTTCGCATCTGCGAGGACGCTGGCCATGATCGGCGCGGCACGCCTGAGGACCCGATCCTTGAGGTCACCCGGGACCCGGTCCAGCGTGGGCGTGCCGTCCAGGGCGAAGGAGAACCAGGCGAGGTTCAGGCGCAACTGCCAGTCAGCGCGGGCCCCGTACTCCGACTCGGGCAGGGCGTCCCAGGTATTCACGAAGGTCGGGGGCTCGCCGCGCTCAGCGGTACGGAGGGGGCCAACGATGTAGCGGTTGATGAACCGGTCGATCGTGCCGAGGAAGTTCGGGGCTCTCAGCAGGTCAGGGTGGTCGCGGCAGCGCGCCTCGGCCGCCGCGATCGCCGCGTTGGTGAAGGACAGGAGCGCCACCCCGCGGCGGTCGTTCTCAAGACCAGGCCGGTTCCAGAACCGCTCCGCGACGCTCTGAGTCTTGCCGGCTCCTGGACATGCCCGCACCACCTGGCTGCCCGGTGTCTCGATCAGCAAACGCTGGGCTGGGCTTGGGTCGAAGCCTGGCTTGATCGGGGTCGCCGGCATCAGACGACTTTGATCGCTTCGGTGATCGCTCGGGCGAGGTACGGCGGGCAGGTGAAGTCCAGGGCGATGAGGGCCGCCAGGTCATGGGCGAACTCGCCCTTGCTGATCAGCTTCGTCTTCTTGTTGCGCAACGCGATGTAAAGCGCCTTCGCCGGCGCATCGCTGTCGACGAAACCCCGCCACTTCGCCCGCGAGCGCGGCCGTTGTTTGAGGAAGGCAGCACCCAGTACCGGCCCGTTCGTCCCCACCGGCTCCAGGAGATCCGCCTCCAAGGTGTACCTGGCCTCAGCCACATGAAGGACATCGCTCGCACCAAGCGCCGCAGCGATTGCATCGAGGTCAGCCTTGCGGTTGGTAGCCGTCGGCTCCTCGTCAGCTTCGTCTTGGTCGTCCTCGTCCGACGACGACCCGTCGTCCACGGACCTCTGTGGCACCGGCAATTCCGGTAGGGGCGGATCGCCGTCCGTGATCACGACTAGCCTGTCCACCAGACGGACGCGGTCTCCGGGCGACCAGAGCAACAGTTTGATGTAGGGCGCGAAGTCCACGCTGCCGACGTTGATGATGGAGGACGCTCGGAACCGACTCAAGTCCGCCTTGGCTGCGGCCACCTGCTCCTCACTACTCGGGTCAGCGGCGACGTAGACGCAGGCTTTTGCGAGCGCCGGAAGCAGCACCGCCTCGGCGATGCCCTCCACCAAGGTCACTCGCGAGGTGAACAAGAGCTCCGAACGGGTGACGTCCAGGTATTGGTCGATCTTCCGGCGCTCGTCAGGCTTGAGGTTGACGTCGGCCAGAGGCAGTGCTGCGGTCGTGGCGCGCCGGATCGGCTTACCGTCGTCCGTCGGCGAGGCCAGCGGCACCAATTCACGCTTCGTCCGCAGGGCCACGATGTTCTTCGTACCGACAGCGCTCGCCAGGTTCGGCGAGTGCGTGGTGGCGATCACCTGGATGCGCCCGGCCGGCTTCGCGGCGTCGTTGCCGATCGACTCGTCCGCCTTCTCCCGGAGGTAGTCGAGCAGCACGGCCTGGAGTTGGGGGTGTAGGTGCGCCTCTGGCTCCTCGACGAGGAACAGCGTTAGCTCTGAGCCTTTGGCGTGCTCCAACTCCAAGATGACCGAGGCCATGAAGACCAAGTTGGCGTAGCCCAGTCCGGAGTCGGCGATGTCGGCCGGTTCCAGCCCATGCTCCGCCATCTTCAGACGAAGGCCGCGGGCGAGGTACTCCAGCTTTGGTGGCGACTCGAAGGCCAGATCCACATCGTGCCGACGGATCGGCGTCGTCAAGCGGTCAACGTGGTCCCGGATGTCCCTCCTGGGCTTCGTGACCATCTCAAGCTTCGCGAGCTCCTCGAAGCTTTTCTCTGCCTCCGCGAGGAACTCCTCTCGGTGCTTCTCCTCGACGAGGTACTTGATGATGTGAGACAGGCGGCTGCCCCTGGCCGAGTCCAACTCCCGCTGAGCGTCACGGAGCGGTTCCAGGTAGACGTGGTTGATCCGGTCTCGGAGGTGCGGCTCTGGGTCCGAACTCGGCGACTTGCCGACCAGTTGCACCCGTCGGTCGCGCTGCGGAAGACCTTCCTGCGCCCGGTAGCGACTGGTGTAGGTAAGGCGGCCGTTGGCATGGTCGACGACCGCGTGGTACAGGCCCTCTTGTGCGTCACTCAGGCCGGCGAGGCACGTGGTCAGCTCAACATCGTCACGGCTACCGAAGGACGGGTCACCGTCGGCCTCGAAGTAGCGCGTCACACGGCCGCTCAGCGGCGGCGTGGCGAGGCGCAGGCCTTCGATGATGTTGGACTTGCCTGAGTTGTTCTCGCCGACGATGAGCGTCAGCGACTGCTGGAATGTGACCGTCGTGTCTAGGCACGAGCGGAAGTTGCGCAGCGTGAGGCTCTCCAGGTACATCGACTGCCGGGTCGGCGACACCTCACCGTCTCCAGGCAGCGCACGTTCAGGTGTTGATACGGCCATCTCCGGTCCCCGTTAACAGTTCAATTTTGATCTTGCATCAGGTGGAGGTCAAGATCGCCCGTTGGCGCTTCCCAGCGAGGGGCAAACGCGACAACGGGGACTCACTGTAGCGGGGCACTGCCACTCGGACTCAACTCAGGCGTACTCGGCGTGTCGCCGCGACGCACCTCGAAGCGGGATGTCCAGCATCGACGTCGACGTCGACACCAACAGATGCTGTCCTTGGCAGCGAGCGTATGGCTCCGTCGCACGGTCCCAAACTCACTTGCGGCGGAGCACATCGTGGCGACCTACCACTCGCGCATCGATCCAGACCTCGTGATACCGATCTGCGCCACGATTGGGCCATCGCAATACCGAGTCTTCAGCTATGCGGGCCCCAACGCTCCGTTTTGGAATGCAGGAGGGCGGGCCGGCTGCGGGTAGCGCTACGCGGCATGGTGTCCCGGGACGCTGATATTTTGATTAGTTCGCACGCGGCGGGCGGACGGCCACCAGGAAGGACATGCCCATGACGAGTCTGTGGGTACCGCCAGATGCCGACCTCGGCGAGTTGGCTGGGCCAGAGCCGGATCTGCGGATGGTCCACTTCGGCGGCGACTTCGACGCATCGGGCCTGCCTCTGCCCATGACTTACCGCAAGCTCCATGACCACGCCGCCACTTGGCCCGTGACCGTCGCGACGCCAGCGGGTCCGGCGAGCCTCCTCAAACTGTCCCGGGAGCAGTTCGCGCTGGCCTTCTACGCCTACGAACTCGCGGCGTCAGCGGTCGCCTGGTCGATCTTCGCAGTGGAAGCGGCGCTGAAACTGCGCCTGGAGAAGACTGCATCGCTTCATGGCTTGATCCGTACTGCGATGCAGGAAGGGCTCATCGAACCGGACACCGCCGACGTGCTCGACGCGGGGCGGCAGCTGCGAAACAAGCTAGTACACGGCGGCCACCAGCCGGCGATGACCTTTGCTATGAGCGACGGCGCGCTTCGCACCTCGCATCTGGTGGTCGCCGAACTCTTCCCGGACGGCGCCGAGCGGCTACAAAAATAGCCCGACGAAACTCGGGCGAGGTAGGCTTCGGATGTTCGTTACGATCTAGGTAGCCCGCTCGTCGGCCGCCAGGAAATAGGAAAAGTCTCCGCGGTGGACGGGCTCCAGACAGTCTCTCTTCTGGAAGGCGTGCTCACGATTAATGGGCCGCGCGCGGTCAACCTCACCACCGCCCTTCGAGCTATCGTTGATCGAGGCGCCCATGGCATACCAGCCGTTCGATAGTTTGAATGTAGTGAAGAACTCATACTCCAAGCCTTCCTCGTCGAGGGTCGCTGCCGCTTCCTGTCGCCGACTCGTGTCGACCGTCTCGCACCATGCGAGCCATTGATCGAGCTTGCCTTTCTTCACTTTGTAGAGGGCGTAAGAGCCAGGGTTCTTCATTTCATGATTGCATTAGGTGGTGAGGCGGCGGGGGCAGAGCCCCCGCCGCCGGTTGCGGCGTTGCGCCGCAGGTCAGACCTTGGCCAGCTCCTCGTCACGCGGGAAGATGGCCTGGTCCCGGATGTCGGGACGCCACACCTCGGTGTGCGTGCACATCAGGCGCGCGTCCGGAACCGCCAGCGGGTAGAACTCGGGGTTGACGTACGAGAACATCCGCTGGTAGATGCCCGCCGTGTACGAGTACAGGATGGACACCCGCCGCAGCATCGCCGCGTCGCTGTGGTCGAGCGGTTCGTGCTGGATGTACTGGCCGAACACCCTGTCACAGAAGTCGATGTACGGCTTCGTGTGGAGGATGTGCGCGTGCCAGAACGGGTCGATCACGTCCGAGACCGCGTGCCGGTTGGTCGGGTCGAGGAGCGCGACGACGTAGTACTGCTTGAGCGCCAGGACGCCTTCGTCCAGGAACTCGTCGCTCGGGACGACACCCTGCTTGGCGAGGTCGGTGAAGACCTTGCGCTTGACGCCGGTGAAGTCCTCCGCGTCGATCATCGCCAGCAGCTCGCTGTGGAAGGGGGCAACGTCCACGCCGATCGTTGAGACGACTGACCGCGACATCAATGCACCTCCGGTGCGTTGAGGGTGCAGCACTGCTGTGCTGCTCACCAGTCTGGAAATTGAAGCCTGCGACTTCAGACCAATGAGCAACACAAGAGGCGTTTTGACCCTCAAATTCACACCCGTCACCCTAAGGGTGATGCCAATAGATAAACACAGGCCTCATTGTTTGGCAATAGTTTTTACAGGAATGCCTGGTCGACAGTTTCATTTCGCGCCGAGAGCCTCCGTCATCGAACCCTGGCGCACAGCCAACGGCCCCGGGGTAGCGCAGGCCACCGCAGCGCCGCCTCGCTTGACCGGCCCCCACCTCATGCCCAACGATGGATGCGAACCTTTCGCGCACGTTCGAGGAGGAAGATCCCATGCGCCTGACGTTCCTCGGCACGGACTCCCAAGAGGGGCACTGCCCCACCATGTACGCCACGGACCGTGACACCTTCGTCATCCAAGGTTGGAAAGTCACGGACCCGGAGGCACTGGCCGGCCTGCGCGACGTCCTCGACGGCGAGACCTTCGTGGAGATTCCCAAGCAGCTGCTGCGCTTCGCGGCCAACGACCGCCCCGAGGAGGAGCGCTGAGCCTGCTCGTCGGCCCGGAGTTTGGCCAGCTCTTCCGCACCTTCGAGCACACCGCCTTCCGGCTGGAGACGCTGGAGTACTACTACTCCGCCAACGAAGCCACGGCGCTCGCCCAGTTCAGGGCGGGCGAGGACGTGGAGATGGGCTGGTTCGGTAACTGGTTGAGCATGATCCGAGCCGCCACCGCCGAGGGACGGCGCTTCACGCGGGTGCGGGTGGTCAGCCTGCCCCTGTCCGACTACTCCCGCTTCGGGATCTTCTGCTCCGGCTACACCGGAGAAGCGGGCGAGGAGATCCGCTACCTGACCCGCGAGCAGGCCACCGACCTCCCCAACTACGACTACTGGCTGTTCGACTCCCGCAAGCTCGTGCGGGTGCACCTGACCGACGACGGCCACTTCCTCGGGGGCGAGGTCATCACCGACCCCGCCACCGTGGTCGAGCACAGCTACTGGCGTGACGCAGCGTGGCATCACGCCGTACGACGGGATGACTTTGCCCACTCCTAGATCAGCCGGCACGACGAGCGTGCAGGAAGCCCGCCGTGCTCTGGGCCTGCGGCTCCGCGAGCTGCGCACCATCGCCGGACTGACCGGCCGGCAGCTCGCGGAGGCCGCAGCCTGGCCAGCTTCCAAGGTGTCGAAGGTGGAGAACGGTCGGCAGACCCCTACCGACGGCGACATCCACACCTGGTCCCAGCTCACCGGCGCCGCGGCTGAGGCCGAGGCGCTTCTGGCGTCGCTGCACACCCTGGAGTTGCAGCACGCCGAGTGGAGCCGGCAACTGTCCGCCGGCCTGCGCCCCCACCAGGACGAGATCGCCGATCTCGACGCCCGGACCCGGCTGTTCCGCGCCTTCGAGCCGGTCGTCATCCCGGGCATCCTCCAGACGGCGGAGTACGCCCGCGCCCGCTTCGCCCAGAGCATTACCGTCTTCAAGGTCCCGAACGACATCGACGAGGCCGTCCGGGTGCGCGTCCAGCGGCAAGAGATGCTCTACCGCTCCGACAAGCGCTTCCACTTCGTCATCACCGAAGCCACCCTGCGTTACCGGCTGTGTTCACCCGAGATCATGGCGGCCCAGCTGGACCGGCTTGTTGCCCTGTCCGCCATGCGCAACGTGCGCCTCGGCGTCATCGGCTTCGGCACCCAGTACGTGGTGGCCCCGGCCCACGGCTTCTGGCTGCTGGACCAGGAGCGCGTCATGGTCGAGACCTTCTCGGCCGAGCTGAACCTCGCCCAGCCCCAGGAGATCGAGTTCTACGGCTCCATCTTCGAGCAGTTGGCCGCTGTCGCCAGCTACGGCAGCGCGGCCCGCGCCATCATCACCCGAGCTTTGGACGACCTGGCCGCCGAGATCGAGAGTGGCGTCTAGTTTCGCCGGCTGTGGTCTCGTCCATTAGTTTCGAGCAACCTCAAGAAACATTCTGGTTTTCTGTGGTACGCGCGCCTTACTCTCCGACGCAAGCGAGTCACGCTGACCCGCTTGGGGAGGTTTGGAGGGCCGCCGGGTGCACACTTTCGTCCCGCTTTTGAGTGCGGGACAGATCGAACGCTTGCCACCGCGAGCGCGCGAGGTCGTCGAGTACCGCAAGAGCGGGCTGAGCCTGAACCACATCCAGGGCTGTCCCCTGGACTGTGCCTACTGCATCCGCCACACGTACGGCCTATGGGACGAACGTCAACCGCGGGCCCTGATGAGCGACGCCGAAGCGGTGGCCCGTCTCGTGGAGCATCCCTACTTCCGGCCGGGGCTCACACCGATCCAGCTTTTCAACCGCGCGACGGAGCCGTTCCTGCCGGCCGTCCGGCCGCACACCTTCGCCGTGCTCGAAGACCTCGACGCATTGGGGCTCACCAACCACGTGCTGGTGATAACCCGCCACCAGCTACGGGCCGAGGACTGCGAGCGGCTGAACCGGCTGGACTCCATCAAGCTGACCGTGCTGTTTACCTACTCCGGCATCGAGGACCGGCGCATCGAGCCGTACCCGTCCGAGGTGGCGGCGGCCTCGCTGCGGCTGGCAACGGCTGTCCGGCCCCGCCGCTACCGCACGATTTTCTACTGGCGCCCGCTGGTGCCTGGTCTGAACGACACCGACGAGCACCTGGCCCGTGCCGCCGACCTGTCCCAGCACGCCGACGCCACCGTCTTCACCGGCCTGTTTTACCGGGATGAGATCGCCGCCTACTACCGGGACAGCGGCTTGCCCGAGCCGTACACGGCCACTGCCCGGCGCAAGGTGGTGCCCGAGACGCTGGAGCGGCGGGTGCTGGAGGCGCTGGCTGACCATGCCGAGGTGTTCCGCAAGACCTCGTGCGCGGTGTCCTACGTCCACGGGCTACCCGACTACAACGGCCACTATGGCGTCCGCGAGCTGTGCGACATCTGCCCGGTCGGGCAGATGCGTCGGTGTCGGGATGCCCACCAGGTCCCGAGCGCGGAGCAACTGGTAGCTCTGGCCAGCACGGTGCCAGACGCGGGTGGCCTGGAGGTCCTCGACATCACCGACCGCGCCGCGGTGGTTGCCGGTCTCCCCCACGAGCAGCCGCGCTACTTCCTCCAACATGCCCTCCGCTTCCAGATCCACGATCTACGCCATCCTCATTACGCCGGACGGCACGGCCGCGCCGAGATCGGGTGGAAGGAGCCTGTCACCTCATGACCGCTTGGACGAGCCTGGAGTATGCCGTCGTTGACGTCGAGGGCAATGGCCACCAGCCGCCCGACCTTGTGGAGCTGGCGGTCGTACCCATCACCGCCGGCGTGGTTGGGGAGCCGACCGCCTGGCTCCTGCGGCCCGAGCGCCCGATCACCGGCTTCGCCCGCCGCATCCACGGCATCACCAATGAGGCCGTGGCTGCCGCGCCCGTCTTCGCGGACGTCGAGAAGGAGATCCGCAGCTGCCTCGAAGGGGTCGCCTTCGTGGCACACAACGCCTCCGTCGACCTCGGCGTACTCCGGCGCAACCTTCCCGGCTGGGAACCAACGGAAATCTTCGACACGCTGAAGCTCGCCCGGCGGCTTCGGCCGGAGCGACTCAGCTACCGCCTCGGCTCGTTGGTTGCGGCCTTCGACTTGGCCGAGGGCCTGGAGCAGAGGCCCCACCGGGCCGGCTACGACGCCCTCGTCACGGCGCGGCTGTTCACCCTTCTGGCCGTGCACCCCGACGGTGGCTCGCTCGACCTCGACGCACTCCGCGACCTTCCCCCTGGAGGCGACGATGACCCGCCTGCGACCCTTTTCTGACCACCGTCGCGGGCTGTTCATCAGCATCGACGGACCCAGCGGGGCCGGTAAGTCGACCCTCGTGCGGCATCTGGCCCAGCTGCTCGTGGCCGCCGGCGAAGACGTCCACATCACCGCCGAACCTTCCACCGGCCCCATTGGGGTGTTGGCCCGCGAGCTGACCGAGACCGTCACGGGACACGCCCTGGCCTGCCTCTACGCCGCCGACCGCTACCACCACGTCGAGACGGAGATCAGGCCGCATCTGGAGTTGGGGCAAGCCGTCATCTCCGATCGCTACGTGCCGTCGGGACTGGTCATGCAGCGCTTCGACGGCCTGGACCCGGCCTTCCTCTGGGCGCTCAACGCCGAGGCCGCCCGGCCCGACCTCTGCGTCATCCTCGAGGCGGACCCTGAGATCATCGGCCGCCGCTTGGTGGAGCGGGGCGCGCACAACCGGTTCCAGCTCGCCCCGGGTTCCAGCCACGCCGAGGCCCACTTCTACCGCCAGGCCACGGAGCGGTTGATCCAGGCCGGGTTCGACGTCCTGCGCGTCGACTGCGGCGCCCGGCCGCCGGAGCGCCTGGCCGAGGTCATCCGCGACCGCCTCATGGCCTTCTTCGCCGCGCCCGTCATCGAGACGCCGGCGTAGCGCCGCACCAAAACGGCCGAGCACTGCGCTCGGCCCCTCAAGACGCGGGACCGGCGGTGCTGGACGGCGCCCCACGCGGGGCGTCGAAGAGACCCGCCGCCGGTCTCGCCTGCCCAACACACCGCGAAGGAGGACAAACCATGCCTCGGACCGTCTACGGCTACATCAGCTCCGAGTACGCCGACGAGGCCGAAATCGAACGACTCCACGACCAACTCACCCAGCACGCCAGCGCCGAGGGCCTGACCCTGGCGGAAATCTTCGTGGACCGCAGCATGCCGCCGGGGCGGATCATCCGGCCGGGCCTCACGGTGCTGCTCGACGCCGTCATCCGGTCCGAAGCCGCGGGCGTCCTGGTGGCAGACCTCGATCACCTCTCCTCTTTGCCGGCCGTCCGCCGGGCGATCGAGGTGCAGATTGAGATCCTCGGCGCCGAGCTGTTGACCACCACGGCGCACCCCAGCAGGATCGGCGCCACCAATCCCCAGGCTGCGCCGGTCATCCCCCTCCAGAGGCCGGCATGAACATCCCCACTGCGGAGGCGCCGCAGCCCACCGCCAACCTGCGCGTGGGCGTCCGTCAGTTTCCGGCCACCACCACAGCCCCGGCACTGGCCCGGCGCGCGGCCGACCAGCTCCTCCAGAGCTGGGGACTCGCGGATCTTCGGGGCACCACAATCCTTCTCGTTTCGGAACTCCTAACCAACGCGGTCCAGGCCACCGCCGTACTCGACCCACGCCCACGTGCCGTCGTGGCTATGCGCATCAGCTGGGCGGCCGAAAGCCTCGTTATCGAGGTTTGGGACCGCAATCCAAAGCCGCCCAGGCTCCAGGCCCTGTCTCCTGAGGACGAGGGCGGCCGAGGTCTCCGCATTGTCGAAGCCCTGAGCCTGGCCGCCGCCTATTATCCCTCGCCGACCGGCCAAGGAAAAGTCACCTGGTGCCAGATCGCGGCGCCGGAAGCCACGCCAGTCGACGCACCAATAGCGCCGTTGCCACGCCGCCAGGCGACTGTGGCCCGCACAGACTCGTTCTATTTCGGTGATTTGGTAGTGCTCCGGCGGGTCCTCGACGGCCTACTGGCCCTTGACACCCGATTGCCCCAGGGTGACGCCATGAGACAATAGCGCCGCTTTTCTCGTCCGCACACGCCCCCTCGCCGAAGGTTCTTCCTATGCCGCTCGCCGCAGACCGCTGGATGACCGAATACCCCGCTTGGCTGCCAACCGATACGGGCGTACGCCGCGTCCTGTCGCTCCCGGGCGGTCCGGTTCTGGCGGAAGTCAGCGGCGACGTCCTCACGCTCACCGCGCTGGGCGCAAGCGACGTGGAGCCGGCGGCCGACGTCTTCGGCCTGGCGGACGGCGCCGCCGGGGACGTGCCGGAGCTGGCGAAGCAGCTCGCGGACCTCGGGCAGGTCGGGCGCCTGCGCAACCCGTCCCTGTGGGAGGCACTGGGCACGGCCATCCTGCGCCAGGTCATCCGCGCGGGGCAGTCCAAGAAGCTCTACCGGCTTCTGTGCGCGACCCACGGCGAGCAGGTCGCGCTCCCAGATGGCAGTTTCTACGGGCTGTTTCCCTCGGCCGAGGCGATCCTCGGTCTGACCGACGTGCAGTTCACGGAACTGGGCCTTGCCTTCAAACGCCCGGCGCTTAGCGCTGCCGCTACGGCCTATCTGGAGCACGGTGCCACCTGGGACCGCCTTTCCTGGCCCGCTCTCGTCGACGAACTCCAGAGCGTGCGGCGCATCGGCCCGTGGACCGCAGGCGCGGCGGTCGCTGACTACACGAATGACTGGGGTCTCTACCCCTACGTCGATCTGGCCGTGCGTACCTGGGCGGGACGGGCTGCCCCCGCACACCACTGGTTTCACAACGAGCGCGCCTTTGGCACCCAGTGGCGGCACCTGGCCGGCGAGCACCTTTCCGCCCTCACGCTTTTGACACTTGCTTGGGGATCACGTCATGGAGACATCGGATGACGCCGCCGTCCGCGGCGCCGACCTAAGCCGCCCCCTCGACGCCATATTCATTAACGCCCCTTTGCGCGATTACGGCCTGCGGCCCCGGGTGAACGACTTCACGTTGCCGGTTCTGGGCATGGCCTATATCGCCACCTACGCGAGCGCCCAGGGCTTCAACGTCGGGGTGCTGGACTCCGAAGCCCTGGGGCTGGGCGTCAAAGAGACTTCCGAACTCGTGAGCCGCCTCGGGCCGCGATGGGCCGGCTTCAACCTCCTGGCCCCCACCTACGAGGTGAGCGCCCAGATCGCCGCCGGCCTGGACCCGGGCATCTGCGTCATGGTCGGCGGCCACCAGGCCAAGGCCATGCCCGAGGCCATCATCACCGACTCCCGCTTCGCGGCCCTTGAGGCCCTGGTGCTCGGCGAAGGCGAAACTCGCGTCGCTGAGCTACTGGGAGACAAGCGCTCCCGCGCCGACTTGCCCGGCGTGATGTGGCTTGATCCGGTCCTGCGCCGTCCAGTGACCGGCGGCCGACCCGGTACCGGCTTCCACCTGGCGCCCGATGTCGACCGGCTGCCGTTCGTGGACCGCCGCTTCCTCGCCGGCGACCCGTACCAAGCGTCAGACGGCCGCATCGAGGCCAACATGGTTGGTGCCCGCGGCTGCCCGTACGACTGTTCCTTCTGCGGCGCCGCCGTCAGCGCCAACCCGGACGTCACCATCCGCACCCGCGCACCGGGAAGCATCATCGCCGAGATGGAGGCGCTGTACGCCGCCTACGGCGTGACCGCCTTCCGGTTCGTTGACGATCTCTTCCTCGGGTACGAGCGGTTCATCCGCCGCTGCATGGAAGCCTTAACCGCTCACGGCATCGGCAACCGCTACGTCTGGGACGCCACCGGCCGTATCAACATCCTCCACCGGGCCGAAGACGCCCTACTGGACCGGCTGGCCGCCAACGGACTGCGGGAAGTGGCGCTCGGCGTGGAGTCCGGCAGCGAGCGGCTCCTTGGGTACATGGGCAAGCGGATCAGCCCCGACATGACCCGCTCCGTGGTCCGCCGCCTCACCGAGCGCGGCATCTCGGTGAAGGGCTACTTCATCCTCGGCTTCCCCACCGAGACGCGGGAGGAGCTGGCGGCCACCGTCCGCCACGTCCGGGAGCTATGGGAGGTGGCCGATGGCCAGCCCGGAGACTTCCGGGCTTCCGTCTTCGAGTTCCGTCCCTACCCCGGCACCCCAGAGTGGGACCGCCTTCTGGCCACCGGCCGCTACGAGCCGGCGGAACTGCTGGCCTACACCGCCGTCGACCTCACAGGCGGCGGCCTCGACGAGGCGATGCGCGGCCGGGATGAGTTCAACTTCTCGGTGAATCTCCAGTTCGGCGAAGCCACCGTGGACGAGGTGCGGGCTGCCCTGGTGGCGCTGTCCCGCGAGCAGCACGAGCGATCCGCCATCCGCCGATGAGCACCGGTTTCTTCCTCGCCATCGACGAACCCAGCGGCATCGGCAAGAGCACCGTTACGGCAGCCCTGGCCCGACAGCTCGCTGGACGGGGTCTGCCCGTGCTCGCCACGAAGGAACCGACGGTCAGCACGCTCGGAAGCCTGGCCCGCTTCGGCACCGACGACTACCGCAGCCTCGGCCTCGCCTGCCTGGTGGCGGCCGACCGGCCCGACATGAATATAGCAGCCAACTCGTCTCTTAAGGCGATGTTAGATATCCCGCTATCTTCATCCTCATCTTCGACAATACCGCTTAGCGGGCCACATTCTCTGGAGTGATGTTATACACCTAGCTCTTCCTTCATGAAGTTAACTTGGCGTCCAGCGGCATCAAGCCACAACGAACTGTGGTCCAGAGCGGCACAGTAGATGGCGAAGTCGACATCCAATTTGGAATTCACTTGGCCATCGATGGAAGCCGCAGCGGAGACAGCAAAGCCAATAGCATTTGCTGCTCGCGCCGCAAACCAATCACCATCGGAGTAACCCGGACCAGAATTGAAAACATCATCCGCTAGTTTTATTGCAGCTCTGGCATGAGCCGCGCTCGGATCGTCCAGACAGGCCCTAGCCGCGCCGAGTGCCTTCCGCGGAAGGTCATCCTCCGGGAAACAAGACTCGAACCGCTCAAGAACTGACTCAGCCGCCAAGAGACCAAGCTCAATACTCGCACGCGCTTGAAGCTTAGCGATCTCGGCTCGATGGAGTCTTTCAAGATCTTTCCTGCCGGTCTTGACCCATACAATGATGTCGGTTTCGATCCCGGGGAATTTCGGTGAAGGGCTCATTTCGGCGATCCTTGCTTACTTGCACATATAGCTTCATGCTAATTGACTAGAAATGCAATACCTAAATAGCGTTGCCTAAGTAGCGTTCATGCTCCATCTTCTAGCCATTTCTCATCAGTCGCACGACACCCCTCGTGCGGGCCTTCGTAGCAACAGACGGGACCCAGGCGTAGGCCTCCGAGCACCGAACGTGGTCAGGTGGCCGGTGTGCTCACCGCTTCTGTGCTCTCTCGACTGGACGGCACCCGCACCGCCTCCTCCTGAGCAGCCCGTACCAAGGAGTCGTACGTCTCACTGGTACGCACGGCGTCGATCCCCAGCGACGCAACGAAGGCCGCCAGCTCGTCTTGGACGGCGGTGGCCGGCTCGTCGTCGGGCACCATCCGCTCCAGCTCTAGGAAGGTCCCGACGCCTTCGACTTCATCCAGGCACAGCGACACTTCGCCGTGCCGGCCGGTCCGCCGAGACTTCGCCACGCGCACGGTGGCCCAGTAGCCCATGCGCAAGATTGCCTCGTGCATCTGCCGGCGGTCCGCGACCTCCGTCTCGTACTCCAAGCAGTCCTGAGCGTTCACGCCCGGCTGCTTCAACGCGAACCAGTGGCGACCGTTCACCGTCCGCAGACGCAGGAACGACACCCCGAGCTTGCTGTCGCCGAAGGACCAGCCGAGCGGGGCAAACGCCTGGTCGTCTTGAAAGACCAAATCTCCCAGCTCGACGTAGCGAGATTTGAGCGCCACGAGCAGCGCATCCAGGTCCACTACCTCGAACTTGACCTCAACCTCACGCACTGTGGGACTCCCAAGTCGGATATCGGATATTGGCACTCAGATATTACACGACAAAATCGGCCATGATCTCGCCGCCCCAGGCGAAAAATTGCTCTTGCGCCATACACATCCATGTGTATATATAAATGTAAGCCATACACATGGATGTGTATGGCATTAAAGAAGAAGGGACCGATGAAAGATGGCTCTATAATTTACTTCATGACGACCGACACCCGTCTATACGAGGAGTATCAGGATTTCCTGTCCTCGTTCCAGATTCACCTCGTACAGGTCACGCATCGACTCACGCCTCCGCACGTCAGCGATGGCCGAAGGATTATCCAGGCCAAGCTGGAGCGCGCAAAAGTCTTATTGCCCGGACATCCCGTACTTGTGCACGAGAAGACCTTAATTCTACGGGGGCATGCAGGCCCCCGTAGGTCCTTGCGGGCCACTACTCTGCATAAATTTAGCGTCGAGGCACTCCTGCGCATAGCAGAGGGGCAGACCGATCGCACTGTGAAGTTCATTACCGATCTGGCCTACTTTGATGGTTATACCAGGCACTTTGAGAGGGCGATCGAGAAGGGCCATATATTAGATGAGCCGCGTGGTCTCCACACTCGCGACTGGCCCCTCTCGCAGCTGTATGTGAGTGACCATTTCTCACCCTGCACTCTCGCGCAGTTGTCCGAGGCCGAATGGGACAAGTACCGGACCACCGGAAGCGATTACGAGGCAATCCTTAGGCTTCGACGCTCCCTATGACTACTCCGCGCGGCTATCACTTGATCGTATTCTTCGACAAACCAGTCGATGAGGACAACCGCAAGGAGCTGATGGTTCACCTTTCGAGCACTTTTCACGACCGTCGAATCAGGTTCCATCTATTTGATCGCACCTACGACTTAGATGATCTCTTGGTGTCGGAGGGACACCTGATGCCGATGAGCGACAGCACCTTGGGAAGAGCGCGAGTGAGCCTGATCGCAAACAAGATCATCCTCGATCACGGAATCGCTGCTCATGCCTTCGTCTTTCGATTACCCCTCGGGTGACAAGGCGCTGTTTTCCGCATCGCGATGGAGAAGATCATTTATAATTGTGGTCTTATTTTGTCC